>NZ_OY781884.1:2972500-3572500 GCF_963677155.1 uncultured Draconibacterium sp.
AACCGGCGTTTCACATTCTGGTCAAGGGAAAGTGATTTCGTTTCGGATAAATAAATTTCCTCTTCCGGCCGGATCTCCTGAAAAAACTGCACTATAAAATTGCATAGTCCACTACGACATATGCTAATTCTCAGATTTAATATGAGCGAATTCAATCGCTCTTGTTATAGAACTATTTGCCTTGTTAGGGCAAAACAGTGTCGCCCATTAAGTAGGTATCTACTTCGCGGGCAGCAGCGCGTCCTTCGTTAATCGCCCAAACCACCAACGATTGTCCGCGGCGCGAATCACCGGCAGCAAAAACCTTTTTAATACTGGTTTTAAATTTGCCGTATTCTGCTTTGTAATTCGACCGCTGATCACGTTCCATATCCATTTCCTCGGCAATTTTATCCTCAGGCCCCAAAAAGCCCATCGCTAACAATACAAGGTCGGCTTTGATGTATCTTTCTGTTCCTGGTACTGCCTGAGGCATTCTACCACCATTATCGGTTTTTACCCACTCTACCTGAACGGTGTGCAAAGCTTTTACTTTGCCATTTTCACCTTCAATTTTAGTGGTCATAATCGAATATTTTCGCGGATCTTTTCCTTTTGCCAAAATAGCTTCATGCTGGCCGTAATCGGTTTTTTCGTTTCCGGGCCATTCGGGCCATGGATTAACTTCGCCATTACGTTCTTTTGGTGGTTGAGGCATAATCTCTAACTGAGTTACGCTCTTGCAACCATGACGCAGCGATGTGGCTACACAGTCGGTACCAGTATCGCCACCACCAATTACAATTACATTTTTATCTTTTGCCGAAATATAATTTCCATCTTCCAGTTTACTGTCGAGCAAACTTTTTGTGTTGGCTTTCAGGAACTCCATGGCGAAGTGTACGCCATCCAGCTCACGGCCTTCAACATTCAGGTCGCGTGGTTTTGTAGCACCGGTGGTTAAAACAACGGCATCAAAGTCGTCGAGCAACTTTTTGCTGCGAATATCTTTTCCAACTTCGGTATTGGTTTCAAAAATAATACCTTCAGCTTCCAGAATATCAACACGACGCTGTACCACATCTTTATCCAGTTTCATGTTCGGAATTCCGTACATCAGCAAACCTCCGATACGATCGTCGCGTTCGAAAACAGTAACGGTATGACCGGCTTTGTTTAACTGAGCTGCACATGCCAGCCCTGCCGGACCTGATCCTACTACAGCAACTGTTTTTCCTGTGCGCGATTCCGGTGGCTCAGGAACTACCCATCCTTGTTCGAAACCATTGTCGATAATGGTACGTTCGTTGTCGTGAATGGTAACAGCCGGTTCGTTAATTCCCAATACACATCCTGCCTCGCACGGTGCCGGGCAAACTCTTCCTGTAAATTCAGGAAAGTTATTGGTATGGTGAAGGCGTTCCAGTGCATCTTTCCACTGTCCTTTGTAAATCAAATCGTTCCACTCCGGAATCAGGTTGTAAACCGGACATCCTGAAGCTCCGTTGTGTAATAAGGCTCCGCGATGGCAGAATGGAACACCGCAGTCCATGCAGCGTGCACCCTGTGTTTCACACGTTTCTTTATCGCGTAATATGTATACCTCGTTCCAATCTTTAAGGCGTTCCTCAATTTTTCGTGTTGGATTGGAAACTCTTTTATATTCTATAAATCCTGTTGGCTTTCCCATGTCTTAGCGTCTATAAAAATTACAAATTGGCCAAATGCATATCAAATGCAGCATCAATAACATCCGACTCTTTTTCGTATTTACCCGATTTGCGGGCCTTTTCAATGTAGGTCAGCATTCGTTTGTAATCGGTAGGAATTACTTTTACAAACTTGCCTATTGTCTCTTCCCAGTCAGATAGAACATATTCAGCCACCGTTGATTCGGTTTTGTCCATGTGTCTCTGGATCATTGCTTTCAGTTCTTCCTGCTCTGCTTTATCCTCAACTCTTTCCAGTTGAATCATTCCCTTGTTACAAAGACTTGGGAACGTCCCGTTAATATCGAGAACATAAGCAACGCCACCCGACATTCCTGCTCCAAAGTTTCGTCCTGTTTTTCCAAGAATAACAGTTTTTCCTCCCGTCATGTATTCGCAACCGTGGTCGCCAATACCTTCAACAACAACTTGTGCCCCCGAGTTACGAACACAGAAACGCTCGCCGGCAACACCGCGGATATAAGCTTCGCCGCCTGTTGCTCCGTAAAAACAAACGTTACCTACAATAATGTTTTGTTCCGGTATGAACTGTACATTTTTAGCCGGGTAGATGGACAAATGACCGCCGGATAATCCTTTTCCGAAATAGTCGTTTGCATCTCCTTCAACTTCCAGTTCAATACCTTTGCAAACAAAAGCACCGAATGATTGTCCTGCAGAACCAGTCATTTTATAATGGATGGTTCCGTCGGGCAAACCGTCTCCTTTATATACCTTGGTTACTTCGTGCGAAAGAACGGTACCAACGCTTCGGTTGATATTCTTTATCTCGAACTCTGCAGACACTTTTTCACCGTCTTTTATAGCCTTTTGTGCAGCTTCAACCAATTTCCAGTCGAGGATTTCTTCCAACTGGTGATCTTGTTTTTTGCTGCAGTAAAGTCCTTCTTCCTGTCCAATTTCTTCTTTGTAAAGAATAGGGCTTAAGTCGAGTCCTTTATATTTCCAATGATCAATGTCGTCTTTAAATTTCAGGCATTGCGACTGACCTACCATTTCAGTAATTGTACGGAAGCCTAATTCTGCCATAATCTCACGAAGACCTTCAACAAGGAATTCGAAGTAGTTTACAACATGATCGGGATTACCTTTAAATTTACCACGTAATCTTTCGTTTTGTGTTGCTACACCTACAGGACAAGTATTGCTGTGGCATTTACGCATCATTATACAGCCTTCAACAACCAGTGCCATTGTAGCAACTCCCCATTCTTCGGCACCAAGCAGTGTTGCAATAGCCAGGTCGCGCGATGTTTTCATCTGACCATCCGACTGAACAACAATACGGTTACGCAAGCGGTTGCGAACCAGTGTTTGGTGTGTTTCCGACAATCCAAGTTCCCACGGCAATCCTGCATGTTTGATCGAACTAAGTGGCGATGCTCCTGTTCCTCCGTCGTATCCTGAGATCAGAACGGCATCGGCTTTGGCTTTGCAAACTCCTGCAGCAACAGTACCTACGCCGGTTTCTGAAACCAGTTTCACGTTAATACGTGCATCGCGGTTACTGTTTTTTAGGTCGAAGATTAGCTGTGCCAAATCCTCGATAGAATAGATATCGTGGTGTGGTGGAGGAGAAATCAATCCTACACCAGGAGTTGAGTTACGTGTGCGTCCGATCCAGCCATTTACTTTATGACCCGGAAGGTGACCACCTTCACCTGGTTTAGCTCCCTGTGCCATTTTAATCTGTAGCTCTTTTGCCATGCTCAGGTAGTAGCTGTTCACTCCAAAACGTCCTGATGCAATCTGCTTGGTTGCAGAGCACATATCGTCGCCATTTGGCAACTTGGTGTAACGAATTGGGTCTTCACCGCCTTCTCCTGAGTTTGATTTAGAGCCAATGCGGTTCATGGCAATGGCCAATGTAGTGTGTGCTTCCCACGAGATAGAACCAAACGACATTGCTCCCGTAGCAAAACGGGTAAGAATGCTTTTTGCCGATTCAACTTCGTCGAGCGGAATTGACTTCCGGTCGGAAGTGAAATCCATCAATCCACGTAAGGTACATGCGGCTTCTGCCTGATCGTCAACAACCGTACAATATTTTTTATATTTCTCGTAATCTTTCTTTCGTGTTGCTTCCTGAATCAATTGAATAGCTTCAGGACTCAATAAGTGACGTTCGCCATCTTTACGCCAGTGGTACTCGCCACCGGGCTCCAGTACTTTTGCTCCGCCCTGGCGCGTCGGGAATCCTTTGCGGTGGCGCATCATTGCTTCTTTGGCAATATCATCAAGGCTTAATCCTTCAACGCGGCTAACTGTACCGGTAAAGTATTTGTCAACCACTTCCTGCTTTAATCCAACAGCTTCAAAAATTTGCGCCCCCTGGTACGACGCCAAAGTTGAAATACCCATTTTTGAGAATACTTTCAACAGACCGCCACCAATAGCTTTTACGTAGTTTTTAATGGCTTGCTCTTTGGTAATATCTCCCAATGCGCCTTGATTTACCAAATCTTTAATGGTATCGATGGCCATATACGGATTTACGGCAGAAACACCATAGCCTAACAATGTGGCAAAATGATGAACTTCGCGCACATCTCCGGCTTCCATAATGATATCTGCTTTACCACGTTTTCCAACACGGATAAGGTGGTGGTGAACAGCCGATGCTGCCAGTAGCGAAGGAATCGGGGCATGGTCGGTGCTAATTGCAAAGTCAGACAATAAAATGATTGAATAAGCTTCATCAATCGCATCTTCAACGTACTGACACAAACGCTCTAGTTTGGTTTCCAATGTACCTTCTTTTTCGTCGGCGTGGAAAACAATGCTGATCTTTTTGGTTTGGAAATGCGTGTGATCCACGTATGCCAGTTTAATCAACTGCTCGTTGGTTAATACAGGCTGGTGAATGGCAATGCGTCGGCAATGCTCAGCAGATTCCGTAAGAATATTTTTAAAACCACCCACGTATGTTCTCAAGTCCATTACGATGCGCTCCCTTATTGGGTCGATCGGAGGATTGGTTACCTGGGCGAATAATTGTTTAAAGTAGTGTGATAAATGCACCGGACGATCAGAAAGAACGGCCAGCGGGTTATCGGCTCCCATCGAGCCAAGTGCTTCGCCACCATTTGTCGCCATCGGTTTCAGTATCACCTCAATATCTTCATGAGTGAATCCAAAAGCTTTTTGTCTTTTAAATACGGTTTTCTTATCCGGTTCTTTTAATTCCAGGTCGGGAATAAAAGGAAGTTCATCCAGATAAGTCATATTTTCTTTTACCCATTCGCCATAAGGTTGGCTTGAGCAAATTTCAGCTTTAACTTCTTCATCAGAAATAATACGGCCTTGTTCCAGATCGGCAACAAACATTTTTCCGGGTTGCAAACGACCTCTGATCTTCACCTGATCGTGAGGAACATCAATTGCTCCGGTTTCTGATGACATTATTAATGTATCGTCGTCGGTTAAGCAATAACGCGACGGACGCAAACCATTACGGTCGAGTGTTGCACCAACCAATACGCCATCAGTAAAACATACCGATGCCGGGCCATCCCATGGCTCCATCATTGCAGAATAGAATTCGTAGAATTCTTTCTTTTTCGGATCCATATCCGGATTGTTTTGCCATGCTTCAGGAATAAGCATCATCATTACATGTGGCAATGATCTGCCGCTTAACACAAGCATTTCAATGGCCATATCGAGGTTAGCACTGTCCGAATCTCTCAAATCGCAGATAGGGAAGATCATCTCCAATTCCTCTTTTGTAAATGCCGAGCACTCCAAAAGTACTTCGCGGGCACGCATCCAGTTGATGTTCCCTTTGTTTGTATTGATCTCGCCGTTGTGCGCAATATAGCGGAAAGGCTGCGACAGTTTCCAAGATGGGAAAGTGTTGGTTGAAAAACGCGAGTGTACCAGAGAAATGGCACTCACTGCCAACGGATTTGTAAGGTCTTTAAAATATAACGAAACCTGTTCGGTTGTTAACTGCCCTTTATAAATGATGGTTTTATATGAGCATGAAATGATATTCATTCCGTTGTAACCAATTCCGGCAACTGACTCGCGAACCAGTTTCTCAGTGTATTTTCTGAAGACAAAAAGTTTGCGGTCGAACTCTTCTACCGACATACCATCGGGTTTCCCTATGAATAGTTGTTGTACATAAGGTTCTGAAGCCAGAGAATCGCGTCCCAGGTCGGAATTGTCAACCGGAACTTTACGATAGCCTAAATAAGGCAATCCAAACTTCTTCAGATTTCGTCCGATAATATCTTTACACTCTGAACGTTTTCGGTCCTCTTTTGGGAAGAAAATCATGGCCACGCCATATTCTCCAAACTGAGGAAGTTTAATGTCCTGTTTCGGACATTCTTCCATAAAAAGTTCATGTGGAATTTGTAATAATATCCCTGCACCGTCACCGCTTTTAATATCAAACCCGGTACCCCCTCGATGTTCCATACGCGCCAGCATCGACAAAGCATCCGAAATCACATTGTGTTTCTTTCTGCCCTTTAGGTTTGCTACAAACCCGATACCACAACTCCCATGTTCAAATTCAGGGCGGTACAATCCCTTAGCTACAGGTTCTTTTGTCTGCATCATTATTTCCTTTCTCTTTAAAATTCGCACTAGCGCAACAACAGGCGCTGTCAATACCGCATTGCTGCAAGATTGTAAGTTAAAATCATGTTTTTACTTACGAAGTGAAACCAAAAATAAACAAAGAGGTGTGTATTTGCAATCTTAAATGGTGTAAATTGTGTTTAATAACATACAATTAACCTTGAGAAATATCATAAAAAACTATAATCCTTTGTCTGTATTTTTTGTAAGCGTGACATTTGTCACGTTTACAGGAACTTGAAGCTCTATTTGAGTAAGTTGTTTTTTGCTTCTTCTATTTTGTTAAATAGAAATTTTCTAATGATTTCCTCTTTCTTATTCGAAATACTATCCAGGCATAAATTTCCGATACTCCCTTCGTGGCTATGGTCTACGGATTTTTCGGGCGTAAAGTTTCCGTTTTCAATTTGAGCGCCAACTTGTTTGTAGGCTTCGCGGAATGGAATTCCTTGTAGCACAAGTTTATTGACTTCTTCAACACTAAAGAGGTAATCGTATTTGTTGTCGTTTAATATTTCGCTGTTTACCGACATTTTATCAATAGCCAGGCTGACAATATTCAAACAGTCGTTCATTTCCTTAAACGATGGCAGAAATACTTCTTTTACCATTTGCAAATCGCGGAAATAGCCGCTGGGCAAATTGTTGATGATTAAGCTGATTTGGGGCGGAACACCTTGCAGTTTGTTGCAACGTGCGCGGGTGAGTTCAAAAACATCAGGATTTTTTTTGTGTGGCATAATACTCGAACCTGTTGTAAATTCGGTAGGCAGGCTCACAAAATTGAAGTTCTGGCTCATGAATAAACAAACATCGTAAGCTAATTTTGAGAGTGTGCCTGCAATATTCGCAATGGCAAACGAAACAATTTTTTCAACTTTTCCTCTTCCCATTTGCGCATAAACCACGTTGTAATTCATGGTTGCAAAACCCAATAAATCCGTCGTCATTTGGCGGTTAAGCGGAAATGAAGAACCATAACCGGCAGCTGAGCCAAGCGGATTTTGATTGGTGATATTGAAGGCCGACAAAAGCAATTCCAAATCGTCGGATAAACTTTCGGCATAAGCGCTAAACCACAGTCCGAACGACGATGGCATGGCCACCTGCAAGTGGGTGTAGCCCGGCATTAAAATATCTTTTGTTTCATCGGCACGTTTTAACAAAGTGTCGATAAGGTTCGAAGTTGTTTCGGCGATCTCTTTGATGGCACCGCGGGTAAACAGTTTTAAGTCGAGCAGAACCTGATCGTTGCGCGAACGTCCGCTGTGAATTTTTTTACCAAGGGTGCCGAGTTTCTCGGTAAGCATAAATTCAACCTGAGAGTGTACATCTTCAACTCCTTCTTCAATCGTGAATTCGCCTTTTTCGGCAATAGCATAAAGGCTTTTCAGCTCAGACAGAAGTATGGGAAGCTCATCCTTTTCGATGAGTCCAACCGATTCGAGCATAGTTACGTGCGCCATCGAACCCAAAATGTCGTGTGTTGCCAAGAAGAGATCCAGTTCGCGGTCTTTACCAACAGTAAATTCTTCAATTGCTTTGTTAACAGGTGTACCTTTATCCCAGAGTTTCATTTTAAGATAGTTGGAAGGCGTCATGCAGATTGCGGAAAGAAAACCAGAATGCAACGCTGGCGCCTCTATTATTAATAAGTGCAAAGATAAAATTTCAAATGAAAGCTTCTTTCGATTTATAGGAACTAAAGCTTATTAATAACATGCGAAACAGAGACTAGGAACTATGCAGTGAAAATTGACTGTAGATAAGCTAATTTGAAAGAGATTTTTCTGGCTTAATATTATTAGATTTGCACTTCGTTATTGGCATCTCTGATGGCACTGTTGTTGGAGGTGTTGCCAGAAAATTTTAAAGAATGAAGAAAGTATTATTGATTATATGTTACCTGATTATTGCTGTGGCTTTATATTCGGCAGCAAGTTTTTATTTTAATTATGATTTTTGCCACATAATGGTGGCCGAAGATGGTCCGCTTGAGAATCTAACAGCGTTGGGTTTATTGCTAATTTCTGTATTGTTTACTATTCGTTTATTCAAGCAGTATCCGGATCGGAACAAACTCTGGGTTGCTTTAAGTTTGATAATTATTGTCGGCACATTTTTTGGTTTTGGCGAAGAGATTTCATGGGGGCAAAGAATATTTTCGGTTAAGACCACCGGTTTTTTTGCGCAGCATAATTATCAGGGTGAAACCAACCTGCATAATCTGGAGATAGGAGGTGTGAACCTGAATAAGCTGATTTTTTCTACCGGGCTGGTAGTGGTTTTCGGAACTTATTTTGCTTTAACACTTTTGCTCTATAAAAAGTGGCCTTTTTTCACACGTACAATCGATAAATGGGGGATTCCTGTGCCGAAAATTAAATACTCTATTCTTATATTGGTATGTACAGGTGTTGTGTTGGTTATTCCGGAAAGGCGAATATGGGAATTGTGGGAGGCTATTTTTGTTGCCACATTATTGATGGTTTTTCTTGATTGTTATAATCGTAAAGAAGAATTAATATCTGGCTAGTATTAAGTTGACCCTCGAGTTTTGTTATGTTAGGTTTATTTCAGCATATTTTATACGATAACGATTCCGAAAACAAGTGCGGGATGAAATCCTCAATGTTTAATACTTGACATTAGTTTGAGGTGCTTATGTATTGTTTTTGAGGTTGTTTGTAATCATTACCGTGTGTTGGAGGACGGGAAATTATGAAAAAGATGAAGATTCAAAATATCGGTGTAATATTGATTGGCATCATTGTTTTGCTGGCCTATTGTTTTGGGCTTTTTGTTGATTTAACCGGTGATGCCGGAAAGTATGCTGCTATTTCCCGGCATATTGTTGAAAGCGGGGATTGGATTAATCTAAAAATTCATAATGAGCCATATGACCAAAAACCTCCATTGATATTTTGGCTTTCAGCAGTAAGTTTTAAGTTGTTTGGTATGCATAACTGGTCGTTTAAAATACTGCCGGTGTTGTATGGTTTTACAGGGGGCTGGTTCACTTTTCAGCTGGGCAAATCTTTATATAACCGAAATGTTGGAGTTTTGGCAGCAATAATGTTGGTTACTTCCTGGGTGTATTTTATGTTCTCGATGGATGTGCATACTGACCTGATTTTAACTGCCAATGTTACTTTTGCTATTTGGCAACTGGTAGAGTATGAAAGGATAAGAAGACGATTAAACTTTATTTTGGCTTTTGTTGGTGTTGGGCTTGCGATGCTGACAAAAGGGCCAGTTGGAGCTGCAATTCCTGCTTTTGCTTTAGTAGTACATTTGCTTGTAACAGGTAAAATACGGGAGTTGTTTAGCCCGAAATGGCTGATTGGGATAAGTATTTCCGGTATTGTTTGTATTCCCGCATTTGTAGGGCTGTATAATCAATTCGGACTGAAGGGGATTCAATTTTTCTTTTTTACCAATAATATTGGAAGGATAACTGGTTCTTATGTTGGCAGCAATACTGACTACTTCTTTTATATTCATACTCTGTTCTATCTTTTGCTCCCCTGGACCTTCTTGCTGTTATTTGCATTTTATTATGAGATTAAGGATTATTTTACTGCTTCAACTCAACATCGGGAGTATTATACAGTGGGGGGGATTTGGTTGTTCTTTTTGATTATAAGTATAGCAAAAGGTAAAGCACCTCATTATGTCTTTCCTGTGGTTCCAATGATCTTTATTGTTGTTGCCAGGTGGGTAAGTGTCAGTTTTGCTGAAAATAAAATTAAAACGATTAAAAGGTTATTGAACTTGCAAATTATTATACCCATTCTGTTGCTGTTCTTGTTGGTAGTAATTTTGTTTTATGTGTTTCCGGTTCAAAATTCAATTTTTATTGTGGGATTACTGGTTCTGGTAATACTTTTAGGTATTTCTCTATATTTTTATATTCCTTTTTCTGTTTATAGATTAATCCTTCCATCGGTGTTTCTCATGTCTGTATTTATTGCGTTTCTTAACGCATATGCTATTCCTAAGGCTTTTAGCTATCAGGGTTCGACAAGAGCTAGTCGGATATATAATAATGAGGCGTTGGAAGGTGAGAAAATGTATAATTATCTTTATCATCAGTTTGAGGTGTATTTTTATAGTAAGGATAATGCAGTATATTTGAGTTCCTGGGATGAGTTTAGTCCTGATAAGAATGCGGCATCGTGGATTTATACGACAGGATTGGGCAAGGATACAATATTGTCAAATTATGATGGATTGGTTAGTCGGATTGATACGCTTCCGCATCGGGGGATGACAAGTATAAGTCCGCACTTTTTAAATCCTAAAACCCGTGAAGAATCATTGACGGAGACTTATCTGATTAAACTTGATCCTGGAAAGAAGGAGGACTAATTTATTTGTTGGATGTAAAACGGAGAATGTTTCATTTTGATAAATGAATTTATATTATTGGAAAATGCTTTTTGTGATTTTTCATAATCGGCAAAAGCCATAGTGGAAAAGCATAAGCAGGAATAGTAAATAGTTGTAATTAATGAACAATTTTTCCTCATTGGTTATTATCTTGATTGAGACCGGAGGAAATAACTTTTTTATATTTTTCGATTAATTTATCGCAAATGAACAACCAGCGTTTTGGCTTTACAATCCTTATCCCTGTTCTATTGATAATAGTGTCAGCGTTGCCGATTCCCTTGGTTGTAAACGCAGCAAAGTATGCTGAAATTGGTCGCGAGATACTTTCTAATCATGATTGGATAAATCTAACTATTGGAGGCGATGCTTACGGGCAGAAACCGCCGCTTTTGTTTTGGATTGCTGCAGTTACTTTTAAGATGTTTGGCTTGTCAATTCCTGCCTACAAGCTGGCGGTTTTGATGTTTTCATTTGCCGGAGCTTATTCTACCTTTCGGTTGGGAAAGCTTTTTTACGGAAAAGAAACCGGTTTGCTGGCAGCTTTTTTTTGGATATCGTCTTTGGGATTTCAGCATTTTAACAACGATATACATACTGATACTTTATTGGCCGATTTTGTGGTTTTCTCAGTGTGGCAGTTTTCGGCGTATTTGAAAAGGCATAAATGGCACAATTTTCTGCTTGGTGTAGTTGGTGTCGGTTTATCGATGTTGGCAAAAGGCCCGGTGGGAGTAGTAATCCCTGTTGCTGCAATAGTCGGGAGTATGCTGATTCATAAACAGTGGAAAGAAATTTTCAGTTACCGTTGGCTGGTTGCTCTGGTAATTGTAGGTATAATGATTTTGCCTGCAATGTTAGGATTGCTCGATCAGTTTGGATTAGAAGGAATCAAATTCTATTTCTGGACCAACAATGTTGGCCGGGTTACCGGTTCATATAAAGGAAGTGGTGTTGATTACTCTTATTACCTGCATACATCGTTATATATATTATTACCATGGACCATATTTATGGTTTATGCTTTTGTTGAAGAATTCAAAAGTCTGAAGCGTTTTCGAAAAGAAACAACTGAATGTTTTGAGTTTGTAAACATTTTAGCCGTTGTGGTTTATCTGGGGATCTTGTCGATTGCCCAACAGCAAAATCCACATTATATGCTTTCAGCAGTTCCTTTTATGTATATAATAACTGCAAAATGGACTGTGCTTTTATTTTCGGATGAAAATAAATCAAAAATCCGAAATATAATTGCAGTAATAAATAAAGGAATTGCAACTGTTGGTCCTATAGCACTATTACTGTTGCCCGTTGTGGCATTCCCTGAAAAACGCCTGTGGTTTTGGGGGATATACGGGATTCTTTATGGCGGGGTGATGGTGATGGTTGTAAAAAAGATTAGTTTGCAGAGGCAGATTGTAATGCTAACCTTTGCTATTGCAATAATGCTATTTACTGTTAATGTAAACATGTTGCCAAATATGCTGAAGTTTCATACATCGATTGAGGCTGCTGAAATTTTTAACGAAAAAGCTCCTGAAAACTCAACACTGAGTATTTATACTGAGAATGCCAGGCTTTGGAATTTGTTTCTGTATTCAAAATCTCCGGGCAAATATCTTGTTGAAAAAGAAGATTTAGAGGCTTTTTTACCTAAGCCGGGGGCGTGGATATATACCTCGGAAGCGGGGTATAGTGATATGCTCGCAATGGGAGTGAATATGAATGTGGTTAAAAAATTTACAGAGCACAAACAGCTGACATCTCAGACAGTTGTATTTTTAATTCCGAAAAACAGGGCGAGCAGATTTAATACGATGTATCTTTTAGAATTAAGATAAGTAAATCAAAACAAAAGATTTCCCCTTATGCAGAAAGTAAAATCGAATGGTCTGTTCTTTAGTCGTTTGCACATTTGAAGTAAAAATGATTCCCTGGTGTTGGTTTTATATCTCGGTGTTTAATATTTATTAATCTGAGTTCGATTCTAAAATACTTTCCTATTAGGCTTTGCTCTTTTTGTCATAAACTTCCCCAAATTTTCTTGTATTATTCTGTTTCTCTTGCATTAGGCAAGAAAGTAGTGCCTCGAAGACCGGTGTTTCTGCCTAAAAATAGCTAAAGCAGTGAGTTGTTTTAAAGCCGAACTCAGATTAATAAATATTGAACAGCCATGCTTCAATGTGATGATAATCCGCGTTTTCTATTGGGGGAGACCTATTGTCCTTTAATTATTTTTTGGTCTAAGAACAATAAAAGTGCTAGTCGTTTAGTGTTTTGTAATTGCAATGTGGTATTTCGGTGTAGAAATGATATGTAAATGAATGGAATATGCCAAAAAGACAGAATAGGACCTCAAATATTAATAATTTGTTAAGTGGATTGATATGTGTGATGAGAATGGGGGGATGAATGAAAAAAGTGCATTTCTTTGAATTAACAAATAAAAAAAAGAGGGTGTAGGGTGAAAAATATCACAAAAAAAGAAGAACACCTCTATTATAATAGGGCAGTCAAGATTTAAAATTAAAAATAGCAGTTTAACTTTTAAAATTTATGATTATGAAAAAGACACTACTGATTACAGTAAGTATGTTATTACTTTTAGTTGTATCAACAACGAATGTAAAAGCTCAGGAATGGAGTACCGGTTTAGACATTTATAGTAGTTATTTGTGGCGTGGTTCTAAGTTCGGAACAGGAGCAGCTTTTCAACCTTCGGTTGAGTTTAGCGCAGGTGATTTCTCTATAGGTGCATGGGGATCGTACAGCACAGGCGGCGTAGAAGATGCTGAGGCCGATCTTTACATGGGATATGGTTTCGATTTGGGTGAAGATGCTTCATTAAGCTTCACAGTAACAGATTATTTTTTCCCGGGATCATCAGACTGGACAGAGGCAGAATCACACTCTATTGAGCCAATGGTTAGCTTGGGTGTAGGTGCTTTTACTTTTACTGCCGCTTATATGGAAGGTTTAGGCGAAGATGATCCGGCAATTGACGGATCGAATACAAATAGTGATGTTTACTTCGAAGCAGCTGTTTCAGCAGGTGCTGTAGATATTGCACTTGGTGCTGGTGACGGACAGTATACTGATGGCGATTTCAACATCTGTAACATCATGATTGGAACCTCAAAAGAAGTACAGATTACTGAAAGCTTTACTCTACCGGTTTCAGGAACAGTTATGCTGAACCCATCAACCGGAGGATTCCACATTGCAGTTGGTATTTCACTGTAACAGAGAAGATATTTTGATATGAAACGAGTCTGGAAAAGGCTCGTTACATCTTATACTTTAAAAAACAAACAATATAAATAAGATGAAAAAAATTGAAGCAATAATTCGCAAATCAAAGTTTGATGAGGTAAAAGATGCGCTGTATGAAGCAGGCATCGAATTCTTCTCTTTCTGGGATGTGAGAGGAGTTGGACAGGCTCGCGAAGGCCGCTCGTACCGTGGTGTAGTTTACGATACCAGTACTATTGAAAGAATAAAATTATCCATTATTGTTCGCGATAAAAATATTGATAAAACAGTTCAAGCCATTTTAGGATCAGCCAGAACAGGTGAGATCGGCGACGGTAAAGTATTCGTTCTTCCTATCGAAGAATCATATCGAATAAGAACCGGAGAGCATGGCGATGAGTCACTATTTATTAAAGGTAAAGAAGAGTAGTAACTGAAAAAGATTAAATTATCATGGAAGAAACTTTGCAAGGCCTACAAATAGGTATAGATAATATGTGGTTATTGGTTGCTGCATTTCTGGTAATGTTCATGCAACCTGGATTTGCCCTGGTGGAGGCAGGTTTTACACGATCAAAGAACACCGCGAACATTTTAATGAAAAACCTGATGGACTTTTCTATCGGTTCGATATTATATTGGGCTATCGGTTTTACCATTATGTATGGAGACTCAATCGGAGGATTCATCGGAACACCTGACCTGTTCTTTATGAGCGATGGTTTTGGAAGTAATTATTCAGATTATGCCGACCTTTTTTTCCAAACTGTATTTGCTGCAACTGCTGCAACTATTGTTTCGGGAGCAATGGCTGAAAGAACTGAATTTAAAGCATACTTAATTTTTAGTATTGTTATTACTGTAATTATTTACCCAATTTCCGGTCACTGGACATGGGGTGGTGGTTGGTTGAGCCAACTTGGATTCCACGATTTTGCCGGTTCATCTATTGTACACTCTGTTGGTGCATGGGTTGGTTTAGCAGGTGCGTCTATTATTGGACCTCGTATCGGAAAATACAAAAAAGACGGAACTCCGACTGCAATTCCTGGTCACAACCTGGCTTACGGTGCACTTGGTGTATTCATCCTGTGGTTCGGATGGTTCGGATTTAACCCCGGATCTCAATTAGCAGCTGCCGGTACTGATAACGCTGTTGCAATTGGTCACATCGCTGTTACAACTAACCTGGCTGCTGCAGCTGGTGCTGTTACTGCAATGATGGTTGCATGGTTCCGTTACAAACGTCCATCACTTTCAATTTCATTGAACGGTGCATTGGCTGGTTTAGTTGCCATTACTGCTGGTTGTGATGCTGTTAATCCTATGGGAGCATTATTCATCGGTATTATTGCTGGTTTCATTCTGCCATTCGCTGTTGAATTTATTGATAAAGTGTTAAAAGTTGACGACCCTGTAGGTGCTATTTCAGTACACGGTGTTAGTGGTGCTTTGGGTACACTGGCAGTAGGTTTATTCTCTACTTCTGAAGGTTTATTCTACGGTGGTGGAGCAAAATTACTGGGTATCCAGGCTGTTGGTGTAGCAGCATTCTTTGCTTGGGCATTTGGTTTAGGTTTGGTATTATTCTTCATCCTGAAGAAAGCAAATATACTGCGCGTTTCTAAGCGCATTGAAGAAGAGGGCCTCGATGTTTACGAACATGGTGAGAGTGCCTATAATTAATAATCTTCTTCAGCTTTTAAGTCTGTAGCTGTCTGTTTGTGGCCCCGTCGTTGGGCGGGGCCATTTTTCTTTTCAACTACATAACTTGAAAAAAGATTAGAACATTAACTGCATAATATATTTCGTTTTACATTAAATTAAGGTCAAGGGTAGTTATTAGTTAGTTTAGTTAGATTAAAAGAATCGGAGACCGACTGCAATATGTAGTCGGTTTTTTGTTGATAAAAATGCAGGCTTTTGAGTGAAAGTATTTGAGGCTTATGTATTTTTGTCTCTTCTAAAAAATGTAGAAATTATGATGCAGACTTGGTTCGAGAGTAAAGTAAAATATATGAAAGTTTCCGAGAGCGGAAGCGAATCGATGGTAACTGAAAACTTTTTGCTGGATGCCGTATCGTACACCGATGCCGAAACGCGGATTATTCGCCAAATGCAGCAAATAGTTAGAGGTGGAGAGTTTCAGATTGTTGACATTAAAAAATCGCGTATTGCCGAAGTTTTTCCATTTGAAAATGGTGAATGGTGGTTTAAAGCAGCCATTAATCTGGTTACAATTGACGAGGAAGCAGGTAAGGAGAAGAAAATAAAAACAAATTACCTGATAATGGCCGACGACATTAAAGAGGCACTTACCCGATTAGACGAAAGTTTGGAATACCTGGTGATTCCATTTGTCGTTACTTCTTTGGCGGTTAGTCCGATTGTAGATGTTTTTCCTTATAATCCTGAGGAAGCACAAATTCCCGATGGTTATGTTCCGGTAGAAAATAACGAAGACGAACAGAAGAATCCGATATTTACTGATGGCGTAAATCCTTATGCCGAAGATGAGTCGGAAGCGGCTCCATCATCGGAAGAGGAGCTTGAAGTTGATGAAAATCACGAAGAAATAGACGACTCCGCCGAAGAAAAAACGGAGGAATAGAAAAAAAACAGTCCGCCTGTAAGTAATGTACAGGCAGACTGCTTTTAAGTAGTTGACGAAAAATCGTTATAGGTTTACCATTACTTTGTAGTAGTTGAATTTACAACGCATTTTCGGATCGAATTGGTAGTAAGCAATTGCAATCCGGCAAATGTCCTGTATTGTTTCGTAAATCTTTGCTACTTCTTTTTTGCCGTAATTATCCAGCTCGGTATCTCCTTCTAAAGCAATAAAGCAATCTTCAAACTGGCTGATGCGGTTGGCACAAACAAGAATCTTATCAAATAAGGCATCAGGAGTTCCCTTTTCACTAATGTTTTGCCTTAAGCTTTCGTTTAAATTGGCGGCAAATGTTTTCAGAAATTTGAACAGGCTAATGTGGTCGCCGTTTTTGGCATCGCTGAAATAATCGGTATATCCGGTATTTTGAAAGAATTCTTTTAAAAAGACCTTGTTGTTTTTGAAATCAACTTTCATTGATGCTCTTAAGACTTTCAAATGCTGAAGACCTTCAATCATGATGTCGTGCCACTCGCGATAGCGCTCGTCTTGGAGTGAGTCGAGGCTGTCGGCATAATGTTTATCAATGGTGTCGTCAATCCACACCATTAGCGATGTAGCGAATTCCGGATCCCATTCTTTTCGAAGAATAGATAACTCGTAGATGTTTTCTTTAAAGGTTTTTGCAATTTGCTGACAAGCTAAGATGGTTGCGGTACTGGTAGGACAAACGGTTAATGTTTCCATACAAGCGGTTTTTAGAAGTTAGAAGATATAACAAAGCTACGGAGTACTGCTGGAATATACCAAATTGCAAAGTATTAATATACAATGTTTTATAACTATGTTGTGGAGCTATGTTTCATAACTGTGTTTTATAATATGTTTTTCAATGTCAGGAGTACTGAAAATCTGCTGACACGAGTGGGGTGACTTGTCTAAGTAGTTAAAATAGAAGTGTTTACTTGTGGCGTTTTTTAAGCTCGCGAACCACGTCTTCAATGCGGTAACCTTTATGAGTAAGCAACACAACGAGGTGATAAAGTAAATCTCCGGCTTCGTACATAAAGTTTTCGTCATCGTTTGCCATTGCACCAATAATAGTTTCAACAGCTTCTTCGCCAACTTTTTGTGTGATTTTTCGTGTTCCCTTTTGGAAAAGTGAAGTGGTGTATGAACCCTCTGGCATTTCGGCTTTCCGCTTGTCGATAAAATCCTGTAGGTAGCTCAAGAATTGAATATCGTTGCCAGTATTTGATTCTTTAAAGCAAGTGTCATCGCCTTTGTGGCAAACCGGCCCAACAGGATTTACCTTGATTAGAAGCGTATCATCGTCGCAATCAATTGCCATTGAAACAACATTAAGAAAATTTCCCGATTCCTCGCCTTTGGTCCACAAGCGGTTTTTGGTGCGGCTGAAAAACGTTACTTTACCAATTTTCTGTGTTTTGGCAAGCGCATCTTCGTTCATAAAACCAAGCATCAAAACATTTTGCGTTTCCGCATCCTGAATGATTGCCGGAATTAGTCCGTCCATTTTATTAAAATCGATTTTTGAAATATCTGTTAGCTGTCTCATAATCTTTAGTCAAAAGTCCGAAGCCTGAAGCCCGGAGCAATTTATAATTCTGTAATTGTGCTGCGAAGTTAGTATTTTGATTGGCTATCGGACAACAATGCCTTTTTCTTTTAAGTATTTCTTAAGAACCGGAATTGGAATTTCGTTGTAATGGAAGATGCTGGCTGCCAGTCCGGCGTCGGCTTTGCCCTTTGTAAAAACATCAACAAAATGTTCTTTAGTGCCTGCGCCACCCGATGCAATGATCGGAATCTTCAGCATATCGGCCATTTTCGAAAGCTCTTTATTGGCGAATCCATTTTTTGTTCCGTCGTGGTTCATCGATGTAAAAAGGATTTCTCCGGCACCACGATCTTCGGCTTCTTTGGCCCACGAAAAAAGTTCTTTGTCGGTCGGAATGCGACCTCCGTTTACCGTAACCGTCCAGTGTTCGTTCTCATCGCCCCGTGCATCTATGGCAACAACTACAAACTGGCTTCCAAAATTCAGTGCCAGATCATCAATTAGTTTTGGATTACGAACCGCCGATGAGTTAATTGAAATTTTATCGGCGCCTGCAGCCAAAAGCTTTTCTGCATCGCTCAATTCGCTAATGCCACCTCCAACAGTAAAGGGGATGTTTATGTGCGCTGCAATTCGTTTTACCAGTTCAACAAAAGTTTTGCGGCCTTCGTGTGTTGCTGTAATATCCAGAAAACACAGTTCGTCGGCGCCGTCGGCTGCATATTTTGCCCCCAGTTCTACCGGGTCGCCCACTTCTTTTATGTCGACAAAATTGATTCCCTTAACGGTTTGTCCGTTTCGGATATCGAGGCATGGTATTATTCGTTTTGCAAGCATTTTCTTATCAGTTTGGTCATTTCGACGAGTAGGCGAGGAGAAATCTGTTAATATGAGGTAGATTTCTCAGCTTCGTTCATCAGTATTCGAAATGACAGTATCATTGTTATGAAATGAACTTCTCAATTTCTTTCAAAGTTATGCGATTTTCATAAATGGCTTTTCCGGTGATCACACCCGGAACGCCCATTTCATCTAATTTTAATATGTCGTCCATGGTGGCAATTCCGCCACTGGAAATTATTTCCACTTCGGGAAGCTTTTTCATAATGTCAGCGTACAGTTCAAAAGAAGGGCCGCTTAACATTCCGTCGCGGCTGATATCCGTTGAAATTACTTTGCTGATTCCCTGTTTGTGGAATTCTGAAATAAAATCGATAACACCTAATTCTGTGGTTTCCAGCCAACCGCTTACAGCAATATTGCCGTCTTTAGCATCGGCACCCAGAATGATTTTTTCGCTGCCAAATTTCTCCAGCCAGCTCAGAAAAGTATCTTTTTCTTTTACCGCGATACTTCCTCCGGTAACCATTGCTGCACCTGAGTTAAATGCAATTTCCAGATCTTTATCCGATTTTAATCCGCCACCAAAGTCAATTACCAAATTGGTTTTTCCGGCGATTGTTTCAAGTACTTTGTAATTTACAATATGCTTGGCTTTTGCCCCGTCCAAATCAACAAGGTGCAAACGCGTGATTCCTGCATCTTCAAACATTTTAGCCACCTCCAGCGGATTCTCATTGTAAATCGTTTTTTGGTTATAATCTCCCTGAGAAAGTCGCACGCATTTGGCGTCAATCAGATCAATCGCAGGAATTATCTCTATTTTTTTTATCATGTTTTTAATTTCTCTCAATCCGCGAGGCCACAAAGGTAGCAGAATTAAGCATTTTCAAGAATCATTTTCAATACTGCCTGTGTAGTAACTTCGCGGTTGTAAGCTTCTTCAACCACAATTGAGTTCGGGCTGTCGATCACACTATCGGTAACGACCATGTTACGGCGCACGGGAAGGCAGTGCATAAATTTGGCATCGTTGGTTAATGCCATTTTTGCTTCATCAACCGTCCAGCTCATATCTTTCGAAAGGATTTGCCCATATTCGGTGTACGAAGCCCAGTTTTTAGCGTAAATAAAATCAGCACCTTCAAATGCTTTTTTCTGATCGTACTCCACTTTTATATCGCCCATAAATTCCGGAGCCAGTTCGTAACCTTTCGGGTGGGTAACAACCAATTCGTAATCGGTTTCACGCATCCACTCAACAAACGAGTTGGCAACGGCTTGTGGTAAAGCACGCGGATGCGGTGCCCATGTAAGAACTACTTTTGGCTTTTCTACCTTTTTGTGTTCTTCAATGGTTACCAGGTCGGCAAAACTTTGCAAAGGGTGACGAGTTGCAGCTTCCATGCTTACCACCGGAACGCCGGCATATTCAACAAACTGGCTCAGTATTTTTTCTGCATAATCGTCTTCACGTTTTTCAAATTTGGCAAAAGCCCGTACGCCAATTACATCACAATATTTACCAATAACAGGGATGGCTTCGCGTAGGTGTTCGGCATTTTTGCCATCCATAACCACGCCCATTTCCGATTCCAGTTGCCAGCTGTCTTCGTTCACGTTCATCACCATTGTGTTCATGCCCATGTTCATGGCAGCTTTTTGGGTGCTGAGACGTGTGCGCAGACTTGAGTTGAAAAATACCAGAACCATGGTTTTGTTTTTTCCCAGGTGTTGAAATCCAAATTTGTTATTTTTTACTTCGAATGCAGTTGCCAGCGCTTTTTCAATACTGGGAATATCTTTTACTGATGTAAATTTTTTCATGTTTAAAAAGTTGAAAGTCAGAAGTTGGAAGCACAAAGCCTCAACTTCAAACTAGATTTGATTTTTATTTAGGTCGTACTTGTCCGTTTCCTTTAATTATCCATTTGTAGCTGGTCAATTCTTCCAGTGCCATTGGCCCGCGGGCGTGTAATTTTTGTGTGCTGATGCCAATTTCAGCTCCAAGTCCAAATTGTGCACCATCGGTATAAGCGGTTGATGCATTTGAATACACAGAAGATGCATCAACCATTTTGCAGAATGTTTCAATTCGCTCCTGGTTTTCAGTAATAATCGCCTCGCTGTGTTTTGATGAATGTGTATTAATATGGTCCAAAGCTTCGTTGAAAGACCCAACAGTTTTAATCGACATTTTCATTGATAAGAATTCTGTTCCGAATGATTCTTCTGTGGCCTCGAATAACAGCTCTTTGGGGTAAATAGGTTCTATTTGTTTGTAAGCTTTTTCATCGGCATAAATTACCACCTGTTCTTCCGATAGTTTTTGAGCAAAATCGTTCAGTTCATTCAATCGGTTTTCGTGAATTACCAAACAGTCCAACGCGTTACAAACCGAAACACGGCGGGTTTTGGCATTAAATATAATTTCGCGGCCTTTTTTGGCATCGCCAAATTCATCGAAATAAGTATGGCATATTCCTGCACCGGTTTCAATTACCGGAATGGTGGCATTTTCGCGTACAAAATTTATTAGCCCCTGGCTTCCGCGTGGAATAATCAAATCGATATATCCGCGAGCGCGCAACATTTCGTTGGTTTCCTCGCGCCCGGCAGGAAGTAATGTTACTGTATTTTCGTCGAAATCGAATTTCTTTAGCACATCGCGTATGATAGAAACAATGGCCTGGTTGGAGTAAATGGCATCGCTGCCACCTTTTAAAACACAAGCGTTTCCAGACTTTAAACACAAAGCAAAAACATCAAAAGTAACGTTTGGGCGGGCTTCATAAATTATCCCGATTACACCAAACGGCACGGTGACTTTTTTGATTTTCAGCCCATTTTCGCGAACCGTTTCTTTTAATGTTTTCCCAACCGGACTTTCAAGGCGGGCAACGTTTTCCATGTCTGAAGCGATTCCTTCAAGTCTTTCTTTTGATAATTTAAGACGGTCGAATTTTGGATCTTGCGGATCCATCCGATCCAGGTCTTTTTGGTTCTCCGAAAGAATAAAATCGGATTTTGCCCTTGCTTCGTTAGCCAGCTCCAGCAACAATTGTTTAACCTGGTCGTCATTCACCAGGTTTAATTTGCGTGATGCATCAAGCGTTTTTTTAAGCTGTTGTTCTATTTTCATAATCAATGGTCTTTCAACGAAAAACCCTCTCCCGGGGGAGGGAGAGGGAGCTCAGAATATGTTTAAATTAAGGCATCAAAAAAAGGGAGTAAGAGTAGTTTGTCGTGGGTGACAAACTTAGTTAAAGGTTACTCTGAGCTATTTTTATATTCTATGTTAATGTTTCGTTCGTTTTATATTCTACGTACAAATAATCGTAATGTATTACTGGTTTTTGCTTGTCGGATTGTTTTTCCTTTTCAATTCTTTCCGAGCCGTACGAGGCTTTGCCCATGCCAACAAACTCGCCGTTTATGCCTGTTATTTTTATTAAATCTCCTTTTTTGAATTCGCTTTCAATTTTTTCAATTCCCACCGGTAGCAAGCTTACGGCCTTGTCTGAAAACAATGCCTTTTTTGCTCCATTGTTGATTTGTATCTGTCCCTTTGCAAAACCATCAGAATAACCGATCCACTTTTTTACTCCGCTTGATGGTTTCTTGTTCGGTACGAAAAAAGTGTGTTTTAGGTTTTTCGATTTATCTAATAAATCAACAAGAATATTTGTGCGCGTTCCGTTTGCAACATGAACACCAATCCCGTCGCTGGCCACTTTTTTCGCAATTCTGAATTTGGTGAGCATTCCGCCGCGGCCAAAATCTGATCGTTCCGACGAAATTGCATCCTGCGGGCCTTTGTCTGTTACCTGAATACGCTCAATTAGTTTGGCTCCTTCACTATCGGGGTGAGCAGTGTAAACACCATCTATATTGCTGAGGATTATCAGTGCTTCAGAATCAACCATCGATGCAATTAATCCAGACAGTTCATCATTATCGGTAAACATTAACTCGGTTACCGAAATGGTGTCGTTCTCGTTTACAATCGGGATCACCTTGTTTTCAAGCAAAGTGGTGATACAGTTTTTCATGTTCAGGTAATGTGCACGGCTTGAAAAATTTTCCTTTGTGGTGAGCACTTGTGCGCAGGTAAGCCCCTCTTCGTGGAAAAAATCAGAATAACGCGAAATTAATTTTACCTGACCCAGTGCAGCCCATAACTGTCGTTGCGATACGGCGTCCGACTTTTTTGTTTTTTTCATTACAGCACGGCCTGCAGCAACTGCCCCCGATGATACCAAAACCACCTCAACGCCATTTTTCTGCAAATGAGCAATTTGGTCTACCAGGTGGGCAATGCGCGCCACGTTGAGTGTTCCGTCGGCTTTGGCTAACACATTGCTGCCTACTTTTACTGTTATTTTTTTATAGCGGGTCTGCACAATTTTTTAGTTGTCTTTTATTTTTTTGTACGAGGCCAGAACTCCCTGAATTAATGAAGAGCTAAAGCCTTTGTGTTCCATTTCGTTTAGGCCGGTTATGGTAACACCCATCGGAGTGGTTACTTTGTCGATTTCTCTTTCGGGGTGATGTTCGGATTGCAGCAACAATTCGGTTGCACCTTTTACTGTTTGTGCGGTGATTAGCTGTGCCATTTCGGCGCTAAAACCAATTTCGATACCACCTTGCATGGCTGCACGAATATAACGTAGCGCATAAGCAATACCACACGAGGAAAGTACAGTTGCAGCTGCCATTAATTCTTCCGGAATCTCGATGGTTTTCCCCAGCTTATCAAATAGCTCAACTACATACTCGCGGTAAGGTTCGGTGTTGCCGTTTGCCGAAATACAGGTTAACGATTCCTGTAACGCAATAGCAGTGTTTGGCATTACCCGGAAAATAGGGACGTCGTTTCCGGCCATTTTTCCCAGATCATCGATACCAACTCCTGCAACAATGGAAATGAAAATCTTCTCCGGCGACAAAATGGGTTTCAGGGTATTAATTACTCCCTCAATATGATAGGGTTTTACGGCAACAATGATCACGTCAGCATCTTTTGCTGCGTCGATGTTGTTGTCGAAAGCATCAATTCCCAGGTCACTCATCTTTTTGAGTGTCGCTTCTTTTCTGTCGGAAACGGAGATGTTACTTGCTTTAACTGAGCCCGATTTTAAAAGGCCAAGTGCAATGGCGCCTCCCATGTTTCCTACCCCGATTATTGCTATTTTTTTATTTTCCATTTTGTCTAATTTAGAAAATGTCGTGTTCAAATCATTTTTTATTCAGCGAACGAACCAAGTACTTTTGCAAATGCTGCTAAAAAGGTGTCGGCTTGTTCGGTTGTAAGGTTGAGCGGTGGCAACAGCCTGATAATATTTTGCCCCGATACGCCGGTAAAAATACCGTAATCGAAAAGCAGTTTCTTGCGAATTTCGGCAATTGGTTTCTTGAATTCCAAGCCGATCATCAATCCTTCTCCCCTGATCTCAAACTCTGCATCAATTGTCGCCAGTTTATCCATCAGGTAATTTCCAACTTTTTCGGCATTCTCCACCAGGTTTTCTTCTTTCATTACATCCAGAACTGCAATTGCAGCAGCACAAGCCAGGTGGTTACCACCAAATGTGGTTCCGAGCATGCCAAACCAGGGCTCAATTTCCGGTTGAATCAGTACGCCTCCAATCGGGAATCCGTTACCCATTCCTTTGGCCATGGTAACAATGTCGGGTTTTATATCCGTATGCTGGTAGGCGAAGAATTTTCCGCTTCGTCCGTAACCCGACTGAATTTCATCCAGGATTAGAACGGCCACATATTTTTCGGTCAGTTGTTTTAGCTTGTTCAGGAATTCGGTGTTGGGTACGTAAATTCCTCCAATTCCCTGAATTCCTTCAACAATTACCGCAGCCACGTCGCCTTTTTTTAATGCTTCTTCCGTTGCGTCTATGTCGTTAAACGGTAGAATTAATGCATTGTCTGTTTCGTTAACAGGAGCTATAATTTTCGGATTATCGGTAATGGCCACAGCAGCAGAAGTACGTCCGTGGAAACCCTTTTTATAACTGATAATTTTCTTTTTACCGGTTATAAAAGAAGCCAGTTTCAGTGCATTCTCATTGGCCTCGGCACCCGAGTTACAAAGAAAAAGCTGATAATCTTCACAGCCTGATTGTCTGCCCAATTTTTCAGCCAGCTCCTTTTGTAAAGGATTTTGTACTGAATTGGAATAAAATCCGATTTGCTGAAGTTGATTGCTTATCTTTTCAACATAAGTTGGGTGACTGTGCCCAATTGAAATTACCGCGTGCCCCCCGTAAAGATCGAGGTATTTCTTTCCGTTCTCATCCCAAACATAGCAGCCTTCTGCCTTTACGGGAGCGATGTCGAAAAGTGGATATACGTTAAATAGTTCCATTCTTTATTGATTGTAACGTTGATGACTCTGGTTTAGAAGATGAGCACTGATTTTTTTCAGCGAGAATCTGCAAAATCCGTGTTATCCGCGTTCGTTTTAAAATGCTACCGGTTTTAAATTCAGTCCGGTTTTCTCATCCAGGCCAAACATCAGGTTCATATTCTGAACTGCCTGTCCGGATGCGCCTTTTATTAAATTGTCGGTTAAGCTGATTATTACCAGTTTGTTACCGTGTTTTTCCAAGTATATTACGCCTTTGTTGGTATTTACTACCTGTTTTACGCCCGGGTTTTTGTCGGTTACAAAAATAAAGGGGTGATCGGCGTAGTAATCCTTGTAAATCTCGTTGGCTTCTTCAAGTGAGCCATCAAATTTTGTATAACAAGCTACAAATATACCCCGCGTATGGTTTCCGCGAATGGGTACAAAATTGAAATCCTTTTCAAATTCCGGCTGTAATTGCGTAAGGCTTTGGATGATCTCTCCTTCGTGCTGATGCTCAAAAATTTTGTACGCCGAAACATTGCTGCTTCTCCAGCTAAAATGCGATGTTGCTGTTGGTTTTTGCCCCGCTCCGGTTGATCCGGTTATTGCCTGAACATGAATTTCATCCTGCAACAAATCGTTGGCTGCCAATGGCAACAGTGCCAGCTGAATTCCGGTTGCAAAACAACCCGGGTTGGCAATCCGTTCTGATGACTCAATTTCTTCGCGGTTTAATTCAGGTAAGCCGTAAACAAAGTCGTTGCCGTCTCTTTTCAATCTAAAGTCGTGGCTTAAGTCGATAATTTTCAAATATTGTGGGAAAGTATTTTTCTTCACAAATTCAACCGACTTGCCGTGCCCCATACAAAGGAAAATAACATCCACTTCGTCAAAAGGCATTTGGTCGGTAAATTTGATATCGGTTTCACCCAGCAAATCAATGTGAACATCCGAAATCAAATTGCCCGCATTGCTGGTGCTTTGTACAAAACCAATTTCTGCTTGCGGATGATTTAATAAAATTCTCAACAGCTCTCCGGCGGTGTATCCGGCTCCTCCTATAATTCCAACTTTAATCATCCTATAAATTTCCGTTTACTTTATTGTAGATTTTTAGTGAGTTCGATAAGATTTTGGTAAAACCTTTTACATCGTCGGCTGTCCATTCTTCAACGGTTTCGCCATACTCGCCAAATCCTGAGTTCATTAAGTCGTGCTCTGATTCAATTCCTACCAACTCGAAATTGTAAGGTCTCAGTTTTACAATCACTTTTCCGGTTACGTTTTCCTGAGTTGATTCCAGGAAATCTTCGATGTTACGCATAACCGGCTCCTGGTACATGGCTTCGTGCAAAAACATTCCATACCAGTTGCCCAACTGTTCTTTCCAGTACGATTGCCATTTGGTAAGCGTATGTTTTTCCAGCAGGTGGTGTGCTTTTATGGTAATCAGCGGTGCGGCAGCCTCAAAGCCAACGCGGCCTTTAATTCCAATAATAGTATCGCCAACATGGGTGTCGCGGCCAATGGCATATTTCGATGCAACATCTTCCAGCGCACGAATCACATCGGGGCCGTTTTCGTAAAATTCACCGTCCAGCGAAACCAGTTCCCCTTTTTCAAAACCAAGCTCAATGGTTTTTGTTTCGGTGGCTTCCAGTTGACTTGGATAGGCCTCTTCAGGAAGATTTTTGTTGGTGGTTAACGTTTCTTTTCCGCCAACGCTAGTTCCCCAAAGTCCCTGGTTAATGGAATATTCCATTTTTGTGAAATCGGCTTCGAAACCATATTTTTTCAGGTAATCAATTTCGTACTGACGCGTAAGTAACATATCGCGCGTTGGCGTGATGATCTCAATCTCGGGCGCTAATACCTGGAAAGTAAGGTCGAAACGGATTTGATCGTTTCCAGCACCGGTACTACCATGAGCAATGTATTTTGCCCCAATTTCTTTGGCGTACTCAATAATAGCAATGGCCTGAAATGCTCTTTCGGAGCTTACCGAAATAGGGTAGGTGTTATTACGCAACACATTCCCAAAAACCATGTAACGAATACATTTTTCGTAATACTCGTTGGTTACGTCGAGGGTAATATGTTCAACCGCACCCAGTGCCAGTGCACGTTCTTCAATGGCTTTTAACTCTTCGTCATTGAATCCGCCTGTGTTGGCAATCGCTGTATAAACATCATAACCTTTTTCTTCTTTCAGGTATTTTACACAAAACGATGTGTCTAAACCTCCGCTAAATGCCAGTACCAATTTTTTACTCATGTCTCAATATCTTTAAAAGAGTGACGGCGTTTGTTATTCAACTTAAGTCTGTAGCTGTCCGCCGAATAGCGAGCCGTCGCTCTACTTTTTATTATCTGTTATTTTATTTTTCTTTTTTGCAACTCCCACAAAACGTTTTGGAAGAAGATCGAGCAGGCTGCGTTTCCGAATCCCGTTTCCGTTGGCGTAGGTTGGTTTTTCCCATGCCGGATCGTACAACATTCCGGTGCACAGGCATTTTGTTCGGCCGGTACGCTCCAAAATATCGTGGTTTATACAGCCCTGGCAGCCTTTCCAGAATTGGTCATCTAAAGTCAATTCCGAAAATGTAACCGGCCGATACCCCAGTTCGTGGTTAATTTTCATAACCGCCAACCCGGTTGTTAAACCAAATATTTTTGAGTTTGGATATTTTTTACGCGAAAGCTCAAATGCTTTTTTCTTAATGGCCTTAGCAAGTCCAAGCCCCCTATATCCTTCAGCAACAATTAAACCCGAGTTGGCAACAAAACCTTTTTCCTGCCAGGTTTCTATGTAGCAAAAGCCTGCAAAGTTTTCTTCATCCAGGGCTATAATTGCTTTTCCCTCCTTCATTTTTGAAGAAAGGTATTCATAAGTCCGACGAGCAATACCTGTTCCTCTTTGTTGCGATGCACTGTCGATAGCGTCGTTAATGGCATCGATAAATTTCAGGTGTTTTTCGCTGGCTATAGTTACTTCTATGTCTTTTAATCGCTTCATCTTTTCGAACTACAATTTGTCGTTTAGCTTCGGCAGAATTTTTATTAATGCCTCAGTCAAATCATTTTTCGATATTCCTTCTCTTTGTATTATTAATATCGTATCGTCTCCGGCAACGGTTCCTAAAATTTCCCACGGACTAGCCGAATCAATTACGGCTGCAATGCTGTTGGCGTAACCGGGAATCGTACGTATAACGGCCAGATTGCCCGAAAACTGTATGTCCTTAAATCCGTCGGCAAGGTAATTTATGCGGTTAACATGTTCTGAATTTTGTCTTTCAGATTGTCCGTTTTCAGGAATCGTATAAACATATCCTTTGGCCGGATGTGGCACTTTGGCTACCTGCAATACTTTTAAATCGCGCGATAGTGTAGCTTGTGTCAGTTCGTATCCGCGGCGTTTTAGTTCAACCAATAATTCATCCTGGCTGTGTACACTACCTCTCTGTATTATTTTTCGGATTTCTCGTTGTCGTTGTGCTTTATTCTTCATTGAATAAATATTCATTTGTAATGCAAAAATATACATTTTTATAAAAAAGCAGGTAAGAATTTCAGAATATTTTCTATTTTTGCATCGGAAAATGATTTTAATATCATGTTCTTAACATTATGGCTGAGAAAGTGTATTTGAAAATAAGTATAAAGAATAACTGAAATGCGTTTGAACTATTTTAGGGCAAGCGCATTTTTTTTAATTATTAAATCGGAATATGTACAAAGTAAAACAGGCAAAATTAACGCTTGAAGACGGGACGGTTTTTATGGGAAAATCCTTCGGAAGCGAAAAGTCGGTGGCCGGAGAGGTCGTTTTTTATACAGCAATGACGGGGTATCCGGAGAGTTTGACTGACCCGTCTTACACCGGACAAATCCTGGTGTCGACCTACCCAATGATTGGAAACTATGGCGTTCCTTTTAACAAAAAAGAGAACGGTATTCACAAGTATTACGAATCGCACAAATTGCACATTTCCGGTCTTATAATCTCAGATTATTCATTTGAATTTAGCCACTGGAATGCAGAAAAAAGTTTGAGCGACTGGCTAAAAGAATACGAGGTGCCGGGCTTGTTTGATATTGACACGAGAGCCTTAACAAAAATTTTACGTGAGAAAGGTTCGATGTTGGGTAAGATTGAATTTGAGGAGGAAATTGATTTTTACGATCCGAATAAAGAAAACCTTGTGGCTGTTGCAAGTTGTACCGAACGCGAGGTTTACGGGGATGGAGAACACAAAGTTGTACTGGTTGACTGCGGCGTGAAAAACAATATTATTCGTTGTTTACTTAAGCGGGGAGCAACTGTTATTCGTGTACCTTGGGATTACGATTATACAAAAGAAGACTTTGACGGATTGTTTATTTCTAACGGACCAGGCGATCCGGCCAATTGCGATGCAACCGTTGAATATATTAAAAACGTAATCGGGGTTGAAAAGCCAATTATGGGAATTTGCCTGGGCAACCAACTGCTGGCACGTGCTGCCGGTGCCGAAACCTATAAATTGAAATTTGGGCACCGAAGCCACAACCAACCTGTGTTGTTAGAAGGAACAAACAAATGTTACATCACTTCGCAAAACCATGGGTTTGCGGTAGCAACCGAAACATTATCTGACGAATGGGAACCATTGTTTACCAATGTAAATGATGGAACTAACGAAGGAATCAGGCATAAAACAAAGCCCTTCTTCTCAACGCAGTTTCATCCGGAAGCATCAAGTGGTCCGGTAGATACTGAGTTTTTATTTGATGAATTCATTAAAAATATCGAAGAGAGCAAAAAATAAAATTGAACCGCAGAATGACGATTAACGATTTATGATTGCAGATATGAACAAGTATGATTTGGAAGATAGATTAATTAGATTCGCGGCCAATATTATCAGGCTTGCAGAATTGCTTCCGAAAACTCCAATCGGCAATCATATGAAAGGTCAAATCGTTAGATCTGGAACTTCGCCTGCACTCAACTATGGAGAAGCACAAGGTGCTGAAAGTAAAAACGACTTTATCCATAAAATGAGTGTTTGTTTAAAAGAATTAAGAGAAACTTTTGTTGCTATTAAAATTATAAAACAATCAGGTCTTGTTAAAAATCTGAATATGCTTGAAGATTGTTATGTCGAGAATGACGAACTGATATCGATCTTCGTGAAAAGTATTGAAACTGTCAAAAAGAATAATAAAAAGTAACAATAGAATGGTAAATCTAAAATCTTAATTCGTTAATCATTATTCGAAATTCAAAAAAATATCATGATAGAAACACATATTAAAAAAGCAATTGTTCTTGGTTCAGGAGCACTTAAAATTGGAGAGGCCGGTGAGTTCGATTATTCCGGTTCGCAGGCGCTTAAGGCGTTGAAAGAGGAAGGTGTTGAAACGGTTCTTATCAATCCGAACATTGCAACCATTCAAACATCTGAAGACATTGCAGACAAAATTTATTTTTTGCCTGTTACACCTCATTTTGTTGAAGAGGTAATCAAAAAAGAAAAACCACAGGGAATACTTCTTGCATTCGGTGGACAAACTGCGCTGAACTGCGGAGTTGCACTATACGAATCGGGAGTTCTCGAAAAATATAATGTTGAAGTAGTTGGTACGCCAGTTCAGTCGATTATTGATACGGAAGACCGCGACATTTTTGCCAATATGCTGGCCGAAATCGGTGTAAAAACGCCAAAAAGTATTGCTGCTTCAAATATGGCCGAAGCAAAAGCGGCGGCTAAGGAAGTTGGCTTCCCAATAATCATTCGCGCGGCATACACGCTCGGTGGATTAGGTTCTGGGTTCTGCGAAAACGAAGAGGAGCTGGAAAAACTGGCCGGAAGCGCATTCTCTTATTCGCCTCAAATCCTGGTTGAAGAATCGATTAAAGGATGGAAAGAAGTGGAGTACGAAGTAGTTCGCGATAAATACGATAACTGTATTACTGTTTGTAACATGGAGAACTTCGACCCGCTTGGAATTCATACCGGCGAGAGTATTGTTGTGGCTCCATCGCAAACACTGTCGAATTCAGAATATCATAAACTACGCGAAATCTCGATAAAAATTATTCGCCGGGTCGGTGTAATTGGCGAGTGTAACGTGCAGTTTGCGCTCGATCCGTACTCGGAAGATTACCGAGTAATTGAGGTAAATGCGCGTTTATCTCGTTCGTCGGCACTGGCGTCGAAAGCTACCGGTTATCCGCTGGCATTTGTAGCCGCAAAATTGGGATTGGGTTATGGTTTGCACCAACTTAAAAACTCGGTAACTAAAGTAACAACTGCTTGTTTCGAACCTGCACTCGACTACTGTGTGGTAAAGATTCCTCGCTGGGATTTGAGCAAATTCGTAGGGGTTTCGAAAACCATTGGAAGTTCGATGAAATCGGTTGGCGAGATCATGGCCATTGGTCGAACTTTTGAAGAGGCTATTCAGAAAGGTATTCGAATGGTTGGGCTTGGTATGCACGGTTTTGTGGCCAACAACGAGGAGATTACAATTGAGGGAATTGAAGAAGAATTGTCAAATCCTACTGACCGACGGATATTTGCGATTGCCGAGGCATTTAATAAAGGTTATTCTATCGATCAGATTCACGAGAAAACAAAAATTGATCGATGGTTCCTCCAAAAGCTGAATAATATTTACAAGATAAAGCTGGAACTGAAGAAATTTAACGAATTGGAGAAATTGCCAATTCCGCTGTTAAAAGTATCAAAACAGGCCGGTTATTCCGATTTCCAAATAGCACGTTTGGTGCTGAGGAGTAAGAATGTTAATATTAATGAAGATATTCTGAAAGTTAGGGCTTTCCGTAAGGCTAACGGTATTGTCCCGGTAGTTAAACAAATTGATACACTGGCAGGAGAATATCCTGCGCAAACCAATTATCTGTATCTTACACATAACGGCACCGAGAATGATGTTGAGTATCTGGGAGATCACAAGTCAGTTGTTGTGCTCGGATCCGGAGCTTATAGAATTGGTAGTTCGGTTGAGTTTGACTGGTGTAGCGTAAATACCATTAAAACGATTAAAGAGCAGGGCTACCGTTCGGTAATGATCAACTATAACCCGGAGACGGTGAGTACGGATTACGATACCTGCGACAGGCTTTATTTTGATGAGCTGACTTTTGAGCGCGTAATGGATGTTTACGATCTGGAGAATCCGCACGGAGTTGTGGTTTCGATGGGAGGTCAGATCCCGAATAACCTGGCGATGAAACTAGATGGGCAAAATGTTCCGATTCTTGGTACATCGGCCAAAAAGATTGACAATGCTGAGGATCGTGAGAAATTTTCGTCACTGCTTGATGATCTGGGGGTTGACCAACCGCGCTGGGCACGCCTTTCTACAATAGAAGAAATTCACAAGTTTGTTGATGAGGTGGGTTATCCTGTGTTAATCCGTCCATCGTACGTACTTTCGGGTGCTGCCATGAATGTGGTTTCCAATCCCGATCAGCTGGAGCACTTCCTTCAGATGGCAGCTAATGTGTCGAAAGAGCATCCGGTGGTTGTTACTGAGTTTATCGAGCAGGCCAAAGAAATTGAGCTTGACGCAGTGGCCAATAAAGGTGAGATGGTTGCTTATGCCATTTCGGAGCACGTGGAGTTTGCCGGAGTTCATTCGGGTGATGCTACCATCGTTTTCCCGCCGCAGAAACTATATGTTGAAACCATTCGCAGGGTGAAGAAAATTGCTCGTCAGATTGCAAAAGGACTGGAAATTACCGGACCTTTTAATATGCAGTTTCTGGCAAAAGATAACGACATTAAAGTTATTGAATGTAACCTGCGTGCGTCGCGAAGTTTCCCGTTTGTTTCGAAGGTAATGAAGCTTAACCTGATTGAAATTGCCACGAAAGTGATGTTGGGAATTGATGTGCCGAAACCAGACAAGTCGTTGTTCGAGCTGGATTATGTGGGGGTTAAAGCTCCTCAGTTCTCATTTGCGCGATTGCTGAAAGCCGATCCTGTTTTGGGTGTTGACATGTCGTCGACCGGCGAGGTTGGTTGTATTGGAGAGACCTACTACGAAGCAATTATAAAAGCGATGATGTCTGTTGGGTATAGTTATCCTAAAAAGAATATTTTGATTTCATCTGGTCCATCGCGGGGCAAGCTGGAGTTGCTGAACAGCACCCGATTGTTGGTTGAAAAAGGTTATAATATTTTTGCCACTGAGGGAACACATAAATTTTTCCGGGATAACGGTATTGAAAATACCCTGGTGCACTGGCCCGACGAAGAAGATCAGTCGCCAAATACTATTGAGATGATCAAGAATAAAAAGATTGATCTGGTGGTTAATATTCCGAAAAACCATACTAATCGTGAGTTGAAAAATGGTTATACGATTCGCCGTAGTGCAATTGACTATAACATCCCGCTAATTACCAATGCTCGTGTTGCAAGTGCATTCCTTTACGGAATTTGCAAATACAGCCTCGAGGATATTAAAGTGGTGAGTTGGGACGAATACAAAGAGTAGAATTAGAATACTTTATCTCGATAATAGAAAAGCTCCGGCCATTGGTCGGAGCTTTTTGTTTTTATAGTGGACATTAATTTGACTGGTTTATTTTGTGTGATTTTTTCACTCATAAAAAAAGCCTGCAGTAAAACTACAGGCTTTCGTGGTTGACCACCTGAGACAACACAGGCAATTCCTCTGTTAGGCATAACTGCAATGTGAAAATTCCCTTTGTCTTTTTCTCTAAATTGTTCGTGCTAATTTGTCTCGTCTGATAAAGTAAATTTTACAAAATTCCAGGATTGTCCTCTCCACAGTTCTGGCAAGTCAAATATGATTTCTTCATATTCTCTTGAAACTGGAATTGTATCTAATTTTTTAGCTTTTGCCATCTTTCTAAAATGCACTATACCACGCTTTCTGTTTTTTGTTTCGGCAATTTGAAAATCATGTAAATAATTGTTGTCCACAAAAATATTCGAAAGAATTTAGTGTGAAAAGCGAAAACAATAACAAGAAATCGGAGTAAATAGAAATGCAAGAGCAATACAAAGCGTTGGAATCAACCGAATAGCCAAAATTTAGTTTTATCAAGAATGCCAGAACCCCGGTGCCTAGCCGCACGGTGAGGTAGCTAAATGTCAGGAGATCGCTCATGTTAAAGTACTGCATTTCTTCGCGGTGAAGTTTATCGTTGGTGCTGGTTAACAGGTGCAGTTTTAGAACGATGAAAAAAGTAGCCAGTGTGATTTCGTGCTTGATTTTTTAGTTCTGGGTTCAATAATATAAAGTTCTTTACCTAAGATTTTACCTTAAATATTCATTCATCCAGGATTATAAGTAGTCGACTTCAGAAATGCTTACTGGTAAATAAGTATTTTTGGAGTTTTTTGATTTGTAAAATCAGTAATCGAGCAGTCGTAAATCAGTAAAAAATCAGGAGACCTTACAATTGAGCCTAATATATTTGCCCACAAACTGAACATTTGCTCCGAAAATTGAACTGAAATATTGAAAGTAAAAATATTCACACCGAGGACCACCTTTCAATTTAATCAGTTCGTTTCTTGAAGTATAAATTAAAAAGAAAAAAATGAAAAAAGTTTACAGACTGAATATCTTGGCTGCTTTTTGGGTAGTATTTGCTTTTCTCGGGGCACAGGCTCAGGAAGTTAAGGTTGATGGTTTTTTTAATAGTTACGGAACTTCAGCATTTCAGGAAAGCAAACTTGTATCAAGTACTGGAGAGCCGGTTATTGGCATGTTGAATAATGGTGAATTACATTACCTACAGGGGTTTGTTTATAAAACACTGGGAACAGCCATTTCTACTAGCATTCCATTTACGGGTTTGGCTCCCATATCAATAAATATATATCCAAATCCTGCAAGCGATTTTATAAATATCGGGTACCCCTCTGAAGATTATGACAGGCTGCGGTACTCTTTATTTTCCGAAAAGGGAGAATTAATTAAGACTGGTTTGCTAACCGGACAGGAAACACAAGTAAGTGTATCTGAATTAGTACCCGCATTTTATCTTTTAATTGTTGAAAACACAAAATTAGAAACTACCATTAGCAGGAATAAATTAATGATTATGAAATAAATTCTATGAAAAAATTGTACCCTAAATTAATAATACTAAGTGCCGGATTGTTGCTTTTTTGCCAAACCTATGCACAACAATCTGAACCATTTAATTATCAGGCCGTCATAAGAAAATCTGACGGAACTATTGTAAAGAACGAACAGATTAATGTGAAATTCACTCTTAAAAGCAATGATGAAACAATTTACTACATGGAAGAGCAAAATCTTTCAACTGATGTATATGGAGTCATTAATGTTTCTGTTGGAAATGGGCAGGTAATTACCGGGGCTTTTGAGGGCATTAATTGGTCTGGGCAACTTGAATTTGATGTTGAAATTGACACAGATGGAGACGGAATCGCTGACTTGCAAGGAAGTAATGAAATAACTTCGGTTCCTAAAGCTTGTTTTGCACAAAAGGCAGCGGTAGCTGACTCCCTATCATTCAGTTTAGCTTCTGTAGCAATCAGTGGTGACTATAATGATTTGTCCAATAAACCCTCTTTGTCAATTAAGGGGACTACCTTACAAATTTCTGGTGGCAATAGCGTGATCCTTCCTCAGGTTAATGGGCAATCAGCCTACCAGATAGCAGTAAACAATGGATTTGCCGGGACCGAAGAGGAATGGTTGAATTCAATAAAAGGTGCTGACGGTAAAGATGGAATCAACGGTACCGATGGACAATCAGCTTACCAGGTAGCAGTAAACAATGGATTTACCGGGACCGAAGAGGAATGGTTGAATTCAATGAAAGGTGCTGATGGTAAAGATGGGGTCAACGGTACCGATGGACAATCAGCCTACCAGGTAGCAGTAAACAATGGATTTACCGGGACCGAAGAGGAATGGTTGAATTCAATAAAAGGTGCTGACGGTAAAGATGGAATCAATGGTAAAGATGGACGATCAGCCTATGAGGTAGCAGTAAACAAAGGATTTACCGGAACAGAAGAGGAATGGTTGAATTCAATAAAAGGTGCTGACGGTAAAAATGGAATCAACGGTACCGATGGACAATCAGCCTATCAGGTAGCAGTAAACAAAGGATTTACCGGAACCGAAGAGGAATGGTTGAATTCAATAAAAGGTGCTGATGGTAAAGATGGAATCAACGGTACCGATGGACAATCAGCCTACCAGGTAGCAGTAAACAAAGGATTTACCGGAACCGAAGAGGAATGGTTGAATTCAATGAAAGGTGCTGATGGTAAAGATGGGATCAACGGTACCGATGGACAATCAGCCTACCAGGTAGCAGTAAACAATGGATTTACCGGAACCGAAGAGGAATGGTTGAATTCAATAAAAGGTGCTGACGGTAAAGATGGAATCAATGGTAAAGATGGACGATCAGCCTACCAGGTAGCAGTAAACAATGGATTTACCGGAACCGAAGAGGAATGGTTGAATTCAATAAAAGGTGCTGACGGTAAAGATGGAATCAATGGTAAAGATGGACGATCAGCCTACCAGGTAGCAGTAAACAATGGATTTACCGGAACCGAAGAGGAATGGTTGAATTCAATAAAAGGTGCTGACGGTAAAAATGGAATCAACGGTAAAAATGGAATCAACGGTAAAAATGGAATCAATGGTGAAAATGGAATCAACGGTGAAAATGGAATCAACGGTACCGATGGACAATCAGCCTACCAGGTAGCAGTAAACAATGGATTTACCGGAACCGAAGAGGAATGGTTGAATTCAATGAAAGGTGCTGATGGTAAAGATGGGATCAACGGTACCGATGGACAATCAGCCTACCAGGTAGCAGTAAACAATGGATTTACCGGAACCGAAGAGGAATGGTTGAATTCAATAAAAGGTGCTGACGGTAAAGATGGAATCAATGGTAAAGATGGACGATCAGCCTACCAGGTAGCAGTAAACAATGGATTTACCGGAACCGAAGAGGAATGGTTGAATTCAATAAAAGGTGCTGATGGTAAAGATGGAATCAACGGTACCGATGGACAGTCAGCCTACCAGGTAGCAGTAAACAATGGATTTACCGGAACAGAAGAGGAATGGTTGAATTCAATAAAAGGTGCTGATGGTAAGGATGGAATCAACGGTGCCGATGGACAATCAGCCTACCAGGTAGCAGTAAATAAAGGATTTACCGGAACCGAAGAGGAATGGTTGAATTCAATGAAAGGTGCTGTTGGTAAAGATGGGATCAACGGTACCGATGGACAATCAGCCTACCAGGTAGCAGTAAACAATGGATTTATGGGGACAGAAGTAGAATGGTTAAATTCAATAAAAGGAACTAGTTCTCCGGATGCAGATGCTGACACTAAGGGGGTAATACAATTAACCGGTGATTTAGCAGGTACAGCCACATCGCCTGTTATTGCAGAAAATGCAGTAACCACTTTGAAAATCGCTGATGCCAGCGTTACCGATATAAAGATCGCATCGGGAATCAGCGCATCCAAGGTTGGGCTCGGAAATGTGGATAACACGGCAGATACAGATAAACCAATAAGCTCCGCGACACAAACAGCGCTCGATTTAAAATCGCCGCTGGCTTCTCCCGCTTTTACAGGAACACCAACAGCTCCAACAGCCACAGAAGGAACAAATGATACACAAATCGCAACAACTGCCTTTGTTGCCGCAGCAGTATCTTCTGTAGGTGGAGGAATTTCCACAGCATCAAATGGTCTTACAGCATCATCGGGTGATGTAAAACTAGGTGGAACACTGACGTCATCAACTACCATTAATCAGGGAGCTAATGATGTGAATTTTACAGGAACCGGGACAGTTAGTGCAGATAGGTTAAAAATGGCTGGCGCTGTATATGCCACTGTTAGAACATATACCGGAGCTACAAATGTTGATTGGCAAGCCAATGATTATGTGATCATTTTGACTAATAACAGTATTTCGGGAAGCTTCGCATTGCCAGCCCCCACTGCAAATGTGGGCAGAATATTATGCGTAAGAAACAATACAGGAGGTTCCGTTGCACCACTACTGGCAGACGGGGTTTCATATCCTGAAAATGCCTTGAATTTAGCTGGAGGGGCTGCAATGATGTTTATTTCTGATGGAACAAACTGGCATACAATCGCCGGACGCTAATATTTTATAAAGGGTTTTCACAATATCAAAAAGAGATAATAAAGAGAGTATGAAAGAGGTAATACATAATAGAAACAAAGTTTCTTATGTAAATGAAAGAATATTGTTTCCAATTGCTCAGGTAGGTAAATACTCCTATTCTGTTCGAATGAGAAAGGGAAAGTTCAATTGCCTGTTACTTTTGTTTTTACTTGTATTACCTGGAGTTGGTTTTGCTCAGGTTCAAACTAACGGGAAACCAGCTTATACCATTACGAATGAGAATCCATTTTTTGATGCTTCCACCAGTTTTAACGACGGTGTTAACATTGGAAAAGGCCTTGTTTTTCCACGAACTGATTTAACGGTTTTCACTTTTAGAACCGGTTCAGTGGATGGAATCAATTTTCCAACAGCTTTTGACGGGATGATAGTTTATAATTCAGGAACAGGCAATACCGTGTCAGGACAGGGACAGGTTACCGAGGTTGCTCCTGGATTCTATTATTTTAGCAATCCAGCAGGAACAACTTCTGTTACCAATGGAAAATGGGTTCGAATAGCGGATGGCACTGATGTTATAACGGGAAAATCGACATCCGAAATTGTTGAAAATGGAACAGCTTTGGCTACAGGTGGTCAGATTTATGATTTTACACTTCAAAGCATTTCAGATTCAATTCAAAACTTACAACCTATGCTTTTTGAAAAGGAACTGATTACCGGTGAAAACAACATTGATGTAGGTTTTTCATTAAATGAAAACGTACAAGTGCTATACAACGGACAGGCTATTTCCAAAAGCCAGTGGACAGGTATTGGCTCTACGGTTATCCATTTAAATCTGGCAACAAAATCATACGATAATTTAACAGTAAAACGATAAAAGTAAAGTTAATTAATTTATAAATTTTAAAAAATCAGAGAAGTGAAAAAATTGATTATTACAATGGGCATTATTCTTGCCACCATGGCAGGATTCTCACAGGTTGCACCAACTTCTGTTTACCGGGTTGCCGATGCGGAAACAGTATTCGGTATAAATATTTCAGTGGGTAAGCAGGTTTACAATATTGCAACTGAAGAGCTCTGGGTTGCAACAGAGGGTGTGGTAAGTACTGCTACCCTTACTTCAGCAGCCTCTTCGTTTAAAATTGTTAACGGAACAGGAACTACAAATTTAGCCGAAGCCAATGCTACAGAAACAACAGTTGATATAACGTCAAGTACCGGAACAAAAGCTACGCTTCAGAGCGCCACTACCAGCCGGGCAGGTTTAATGTCGAAAGCAAAATTTGATGAGGTTGAACTTAACAACGCCAAAGAAACAAATGTTTCCACTCAGTTGGAAACAGGAACTGTTACAGGAACTACCGTTGCGATTACTAGTGATGGCGATGACGACGATGTTATACTGGTGGCTGCAAATACAGATGACGCAGGTTTAATGACTGCCGACCAGTTTGACAAACTGGATGCCGTTGAAGCCGGAGCCCAGGTGAATTATACATTGATAACTGAAAAGTTTGAAGAAACCAGTGAAACTGCGACAACACACGCGCTGGCACACACAGCTCAAACCGGCGGATGTACTGTTTCACTAAACGGAACAGTACTTGATCCTTCAGATTATACACTTACAGCAACAACTATAGCAATTAATCTACCTGTAGCACAATACGATATCGTGCTTATTACTTACAACTACTAGAATAAAAGTACGCATCATTATGCTTTCTTCTAAAAAAACAACCATTAACTTTTAAAAAGAAAGCAAAGAGTTTTTCATTTAACATATGCCTGAACAAGCATAAAAGTCCGGGCTGAGGGATGAAATAATTTTTAGTATAAATGACAGGTATTTTTTAATATGGTTATTGTAGAATGATTTAACGATTTAAAAGTAGTATTAGTGAAAAAGTTAATAATTTCCATACTCATATCCTTTGTCTTTCTTTTTACTTATGGGCAGAATACTCCTGTAAAAGTAGTACGAATTAAAAATGCAACAACAGCATTTGGCTCGAATATTAGTGCCGGAAGTCAGGTGTATAACGTGGCTACCAAAAAATTATGGATTGCGAACACCGGAGTAGCCGAAACAGAAACCCTGACCTCGGCTTCTTCTTCGTTTAGCCTGATTAATGTAGGAGGCACTATTACAGAAGTAACTACGGCAAATACCGAACAGTTAACGGTAATAAATGGAACAACCACCCCGGAACTTTCGGTAGTTACAGATGCGGTAACAAACCATGGGACAGCTTTGACCACAGGAGGTCAGGTTTATAATTTTGTAACTGGTCAGAATTACCTGACAAATGAAACCGACCCGGCAGCCGGTGCTGTAAACGGAGCAATCTCCTCCGACGGGGCAGGCAATTTCAGCCAGGCATCAAGTACTGACCTGAGCGATGTTGCAGGATTAACCACGGGAACTCTTCCCTATAAAACAGCTACAGAACTGAATGACAGTCCTGTTTATTCAAATGGGAACAATGTCGGTGTGGGAACGACTAATCCTTCCGAAAAACTCGAAGTAGTTGGAAGAATCCTGGCCGACTCTGTTACCGTAGGCGACAACACTACCGGAATTTACAAAGATGCTTCCAACAATCTGGTATTTACCGATGCGACAACCGGTAACAAAACATTGGCTGAATTGACCAGCTCAGCAGTTTCCAATTGGGGCCTGAGCGGAAATACAGGTACCACAGCAGGCACCAACTTTATTGGTACCACCGATGATGTAGATGTGGTATTTAAACGCAACGGCATACAAGCCGGATTCCTTAATACCGTTAATACCTCCTGGGGTGTAGGTGCACTTAATCCCGCAACAACCGGGATTAGTAATGTGGCTATTGGGGATTCTGCATTGGCTTACAACACAACGGGAGGCATAAATACGGCCGTAGGTTTCAGGGCACTTACAACGAATGAGACAGGTAGTGGAAACTCTGCCTTTGGATTCTGGGCGCTTTATAATAATATAAACGGAATGAACAACACTGCTTCAGGAAGGTCAGCTCTTAATGATAACACAACCGGATCAGCAAACACAGCTATAGGAACAGCTGCACTTAGGGCTAATACAACCGGAAACAACAATATCGCTATCGGATTCAGTGCTGGTAAAGGCGATCCTTCAAATGCTGAAACCCAGAGCTCTGTTATTGACGAAAATGCAGTATTTGTAGGCTATCAAGCAAGCCGCGACGGGGTGTCCAACACCACGGCATTGACCAACATAACTGCTATTGGTTACAAAGCCAAAGTAAGCCAAAGTAATAGTATGGTTTTAGGTGGCATCGGTGAAAATGCCGTAAACGTGGGTATCGGAACAACAGCTCCTACCGCAAAACTCGAAGTAGTTGGAAGAATCCTGGCCGACTCTGTTACCGTAGGCGACAACACTACCGGAATTTACAAAGATGCTTCCAACAACCTGGTATTTACCGATGCGACAACAGGAACCAAAACATTGGCAGAATTGACCAGCTCAGCAGCTTCTAACTGGAGCCTGAGCGGAAATACAGGTACCACAGCAGGCACCAACTTTATTGGTACAACCGATGATGTGGATGTGGTATTTAAACGCAACGGCATACAAGCAGGGGGGCTAAATCCAGATAATACCTCCTGGGGGGTAGGTGCACTTAATCCCGCAACAACTGGGGTTAAGAATGTGGCTATTGGGGATTCTGTATTGGTCTATAACACAACGGGACTTGTAAATACTGCCGTAGGTTCCAAAGCACTTTTTAAGAATGAGACAGGTACTGGAAACTCTGCCGTTGGATTCGCGGCGCTTTATAGCAACACAACCGGAGCACAAAACACAGTTTTAGGAAGGGGAACTCTTTATGATAACACAACCGGATCAGAAAACATAGCTGTAGGAGCATTTGCACTTAGGGCTAATACAACCGGAAATTATAACACAGCTATTGGAATCGGAGCAGGTCAAGGATATTACTTAAATGAAAACGAACACTCTGTTATTGATGAAAATGCACTATTTATAGGCTATGAAGCAAGCCGCGACGGGGTGTCCAACACCACGGCATTGACTAACATAACTGCTATTGGTTACAAAGCCAAAGTAAGCCAAAGCAACAGCATGGTTTTAGGTGGTACCGGTGAAAATGCCGTAAACGTGGGTATCGGAACAACAGCTCCTACCGCAAAACTCGAAGTAGTTGGAAGAATACTGGCCGACTCTGTTACCGTAGGCGACAACACTACCGGAATTTACAAAGATGCTTCCAACAACCTGGTATTTACCGATGCGACAACCGGTAACAAAACATTGGCTGAATTGACCAGCTCAGCAGCTTCTAACTGGGGCCTGAGCGGAAATACAGGTACCACAGCAGGCATCAACTTTATTGGTACAACCGATGATGTGGATGTGGTATTTAAACGCAACGGCATACAAGCAGGGTTACTTGATACCGTTAATACTTCCTGGGGTGTAGCTGCATTAAATGCGGCAACAACCGGGATTAGTAATGTGGCTGTTGGGGATTCTGCATTGGCCTATAACACAACGGGACTTGTAAATACTGCCGTAGGTTCCAAAGCACTTTTTAAGAATGAGACAGGGAGTTCAAACTCTGCCTTTGGATTCACAGCGCTTTATAATAATACAACTGGAGCCGTAAATACTGCTTCAGGAAGGTCAGCTCTTTATAATAACACAACCGGAGACGAAAACACAGCTGTAGGAACAGGCGCACTTAGGGCTAATACAACCGGAAATAACAACACAGCTATTGGAGCCTTTGCAGGTAAAGGCGATCTTTCAAATGCTGAAACCCAGAGTTCTGTTATTGACGAAAATGCAGTATTCATAGGCTATGAAGCAAGCCGCGACGGGGTGTCCAACACCACGGCATTGACCAACATAACTGCTATTGGTTACAAAGCCAAAGTAAGCCAAAGCAACAGCATGGTTTTAGGTGGTACCGGTGAAAATGCCGTAAACGTGGGTATCGGAACAACAGCTCCTTCCGCAAAACTCGAAGTAGTTGGAAGAATACTGGCCGACTCTGTTACCGTAGGCGACAACACTACCGGAATTTACAAAGATGCTTCCAACAATCTGGTATTTACCGATGCGACAACCGGTAACAAAACATTGGCAGAATTGACCAGCTCAGCAGCTTCTAACTGGAGCCTGAGCGGAAATACAGGTACCACAGCAGGCACCAACTTTATTGGTACCACCGATGATGTGGATGTGGTATTTAAACGCAACGGCATACAAGCAGGGTTACTTGATACCGTTAATACCTCCTGGGGTGTAGCTGCATTAAATGCGGCAACAACCGGGGGTGATATTGTGGCTATTGGGGATTCGGCATTGGCCTACAACACAACGGGATTCGCAAATACTGCCATAGGTTCGAAAGCACTTACAATGAATGAGACAGGTAGTGGAAACTCTGCCTTTGGATTCACAGCGCTTTATAATAATACAACTGGAAAAAACTCTGCCTTTGGAGCAGAGGCACTTTATAATAATACAACTGGAGCAAGAAACACAGCTTCAGGATGGAGGACTCTTTATAACAATACAACCGGAGAAAAAAACGCAGCTATAGGAACAGTTGCACTTTGGGCTAATACAACCGGAAATAACAATATAGCTATCGGGTTCGGTGCACTTTATTATAGTACAACCGGAAATAACAATATAGCTATCGGGGTCGGTGCAGGTAAAGGATATTATTTAAATGAAAACGAACACTCTGTTATTGATGAAAATGCACTATTTGTCGGCTATGAAGCAGGCCGCGATGGCAGTGTCCCCAATACTACGGCGCTTACCAACATAACTGCAATTGGCTACGAAGCTAAAGTGAGCCAAAGTAACAGCATGGTTTTAGGTGGTACCGGTGAAAATGCCGTAAACGTGGGTATGGGAACAACAGCTCCTACCGCAAAACTCGAAGTAGTTGGAAGAATCCTGGCCGACTCTGTTACCGTAGGCGACAACACTACCGGAATTTACAAAGATGCTTCCAATAACCTGGTATTTACCGATGCGACAACCGGTAACAAAACATTGGCAGAATTGACCAGCTCAGCAGTTTCCAATTGGGGCCTGAGCGGAAATACAGGTACCACAGCAGGCACCAATTTTATTGGTACCACCGATGATGTGGATGTGGTATTTAAACGCAACGGCATACAAGCAGGGGTACTAAATGCAGATAATACCTCCTGGGGGGCAGGTGCACTTAATCCCGCAACAACTGGGGCTAAGAATGTGGCTATTGGGGATTCTGCATTGGCTTACAACACAACAGCAGTTATAAATACTGCCGTAGGTTCCAAAGCACTTTTTACGAATGAGACAGGTAGTGGAAACTCTGCCTTTGGATTCACGGCGCTTTATGTTAATACAACTGGAATGGCAAACACAGCTTTAGGAAGGTCAACTCTTTTTAGTAACACAACCGGATCAGAAAACACAGCTGTAGGGACATTTGCACTTTGGGCTAATACAACCGGAAATTATAACACAGCTATTGGAGTCCGTGCAGGTACAGGCGGAGGCACAGCTGAAAATCACCCCTCTGTTATTGACGAAAAAGCAGTATTTGTAGGCTATCAAGCAAGCCGAGATGGTAGTGTCCCCAATACTACGGCACTTACCAACATAACTGCAATTGGCTACGAAGCCAAAGTGAGCCAAAGCAACAGCATGGTTTTAGGTGGCATCGGTGAAAATGCCGTAAACGTGGGAATTGGAACAACAGCACCTGAAACATCACTACATATCGAAAGAAATTTTAACGGAACAGGCCCGGCTTCATCAATTCCTTCGCTTAAAGTATCGAATACCAACACAACCGGCAATAGTTTTGCTGCTGTAGATGTAACAGCCGCAAACGGGGCAAGTATCGGATTGCTGGCCGACGGTCTTGGAACGGCCTTTAACGATGGTGTTCCGATGGGGATGATTCGCACCATGCAGGATGTACCTCTTGTTTTAGCCACTGGTACCGCGACAGAGCAGGTACGGATAATGCCTAATGGGAATGTTGGTGTTGGTACGAAAACACCAACATCAAAACTGGAGGTTAATGGAGCAGTAAGCTATCCTATCATAAAAACAAATACCGATATTGATTTAGACGAAACAATGCATACTGTAATCTTTGAACCCGGAATCGAGAATGTGCTTCTACCACAGGCGTCAACCGCAACGGGAAGGGTGTATATATTGGTAAATCGAACAGATAACGAAGTTATCATTTCGAGTTACTATGGTCTCAATAATTATTTTGATACTGATATAACAAAAATTCCGGCAACTTCAAGTATCACACTTCAATCTGATGGTACAAATTGGTACCAGATACAATAAGAGTAGCTAAGAAGGCAAAATAATTTGTCAATGGGGCAACGATTCCTGGTTTTTAAAATCAATATGGTTGCCCCGTTTTAAAATAAATTGATGACAGCATACTTATCAGAATAAGCTGGCTGCTAGAAGAAGGTAAGTGAGGATGATAGGAGATAACTTATTAATTTGAAATTATAGTTTTCCTTACTTTCACTTCGTGGCCTTTCCGGCGGGGAGCAGTACAGACTAGATATAGTTGCAAATGTTAGGAATACCAGAAAAATAGTTGGGATATCAAACAGCAAAACAGAAACTTCATTGTTTTGCGATGTGCTTCTTTAGTACCACCAACAAATCTGCTTTTTTCACTGGTTTAACAATATAATCAACGCAGCCGGCTACTAGCGATTGTTCTTTTCATTGTTCAGAACATTAGCAGACTGTGCTATAATCGGCACCGAGTTGTTAATTGTTTTTATATTAAAAGTAGCACCTAACCCATTCATTACCGCCATTAATTCTTTGGAAGCTGTGCGTGTTTGCAGAACCGGAACTTGAAAAACTGGAACTCCTGTTTGAAAAATGCAGTGGAGAAAACTTTTTCAGAGAACTGGATAACTACAATCAGTTTTTCCATGGCATCTCCTGTTTAAAAGAAGAAGAACAGCTTATCATGGATGAAATCCTACAGCTACTGTTACAAAAACTAGAATTAGCCTGCTCTTGTATAAATGATAAAAATAAAGAAACGTGTTACTCCCTTGCGAACCAGGTATGAAAAGTCTCCTGTATCAGTTCTGATATAGGAAGTGCGACAGGTACTGGTACAAGAAGCAATACAGGAACAATTGTGGCTAATGTAGTACCCGGTAGCTTAATATAAATAAGTTACGGGGAATGATTAGCCGGTGGAGTTGAATCTATCGTCGTTACAAATTACTTGTTTCCCTTAACCGATCGCAAAGAATTAACAGGATTACTTGCCTTCCCGGGAATCCCAACCTGGTGTGTCAAATGATTTAAAATATCGTCTTCTGGCAGCTGATTTAACATGTTTATGGTTTTACTCTTTGTCTAAGGCCCGGATCAGCTCAATATCACTCATTATATACGTTTTTTTGAAGGTCAGATTCATTTTATTTAGTGATATTGAGCTTGTTTGCTGTTTTCTTTTTGTGTTCTGTTACCTAACTTTATTTCCATAAAAAGCCCCTTTCGAGGTAGGATAGCAAGTTTATGTTTTGGGCAGACCAAAACCCATGTTTAGCATCCCGTTGGTCTAAAAAATGGTAATAAAATATGGTACAATTTAACAAAGGCGGACGTCCACGAAAGTTGGATGGTGAGAAGATGAAATATAAGGTAACGGTAAAAATGTCGACCGTAGAATTTTACTCCTTAATTGGCAAATCGCAAGAAGCCGGAATTACCCAAAGTGAGTTTATCAGACAGTCAATAATGAGTATGACCGTCGTCCAACGCTTAACACCTGAATTAAATGCAGAAATAAGAAAACTTTCAGGAATGGGTAATAAACTGAATCAGATTGCACGTAAAGCCAATGCGCTTGGTTACGATCATATTCGGAGCGAATACCTGTTTTTAGCGCGTAAGATTGACCGAATCATAAACAAGATGCTATGATTGCCAAGATTACAACAGGTGGAGATTTTTCCGGGGAAGTAGAATATATACTTGATCCAAAGAAGGCGGCTGAATTGTTTATAGGAGTGGGTGTACGTTTGAAAAATACTCACTCGATTATAAAAAGTTTTACGGCTCAAACAGAACTTAATTTGCGGGTAGGCAAACCGGTAGGTCATATTTCCCTTGATTTCTCTGTTCAGGATAAAGCAAAATTAAGTAATACCTTTATGCTGAAAGTTGCAGATGATTACATGAATAGAATGGGAATTGTAAATACCCGGTTTATAATAGCCCGGCACTACGATAAGGAGCATCCCCATATACATATTGTTTTTAACAGGGTGAACAACCTGGGGAAAACCATTTCTAACAAAAACGATCGTTACCGTAGTGAAAAGATCTGCAAAGAACTTACACGAAAAAATGACCTGTATTTTGCAAAAGGAAAAGAAAATGTAAAAGTTCATAGACTCAAGGAGCCGGACAAAACAAAATATGAAATTTATTACAGCCTGAAAGAACTTATTCCCAAATGTAAAGACATGGATGAACTGGAAGCTAAGCTGAAAAAAGAGGGGATAATTTTCCACTATAAATACAGGGGGAATACAAATGTTGTCCAGGGGATTTCGTTTATTAAAAACAATTTAAGATTTAATGGTTCGAAAGTTGACCGAGAATTTAGTTACTCCAAAATAAAGTACCGGTTGGATCAGAATAAGGTGCAGGAATATTTTAAGGCATACAGAATTCATCCGATGATTATAACTTTCAACAGCTAATCAAAGCCGGGCTTCTTCTGGCATAGAAGGATGAAGAAAGACAAAGCAAAAAGGAATCATCTCAGAGAAGAAAAACACCAAAGAAAAAGAATAGAGGTTACAGGATGTAGAATAGATAGGTTTTCCCAAACCTTCAACAAATTGATTTCAATTCAGGCAAACGTCAAAAGCGTACGGCATAAACGCAGCCATCAAATTGACAAGAGTTTTGGAAGCGTTTGAATTCTTTGCTGCCAAGATATCTTCCTCAAACTTCTAAAGGAGACCTAGCATCAAAGTATTGGAAAAACATTTGCCAATTTACTGGCCTCCAGCGCTATCTTTCAGTCCATTTATTCCGCTTCCTTTTGCCAATTGCCTGAATTGGAAAGTCCTGGTGTTTACGATTTGGGATTAAGGGGTGGTTATTTTGTAGTTTTTATTTGTGCTCGCCGAAAGCTTGCCGGATTCGGTCAGGTGATGGTAGTCAAACAACTTGTTTAATGAATGAACGTTTTCATCTTCACATAGAAAATGTGATTTAATGGTTTCAGTAGTAATAAATTCTCTTTTGAGTTGAAGTTTCTGGTAGCACTCGACTAATTTAGACTGTACGAATTCCAGGTAGGTATTGAAAGATCTACTACCAGGAGCGTTACTTTTAAGCTTACCTTTAGCTGCATTCCAATGCTTGGTTTTGACAGTTTTCTTAAGCGAAATCTCCACTCTCTTTTTATTAACTGTAATTCTTGCATAGACTAAACTGTCAGTAGTTTTTCCCTTCCGTCTGCTAATGAATTGAATTCCAAATGATTGATTTGTTCTCATCTTTTCAGGTTTTTAATTAGTAATTCATTTTCGTTTGTTTTGAAGGCAAATGACCTACAAGAGAGTTGCTACTGGTATCGTTTTTCAATCATTTGTGAGCAAATTTCATGAAAAATTTTTCGCCTGTAACGATTTGTAAAACAGGGAACTAAGCCTTTCTGGTGAGCTGTAAATATAGGAAATATCTAAAACACACACCAGAACTCACCAGAAACTTGAAATTATTTGATTTGAATTGATTGAATAAAAATCAAAAAAGCCTGTAAATCAATCGATTTACAGGCTTTTGAATTCATTTGAATTCTGCTTTGGTTGACCCACCAGGGCTCGAACCTGGACTCTTCTGGACCAAAACCAGACGTGTTGCCAATTACACCATGGGTCAGTCCTTGATGTGTCTTTTTGTTAAAGACGCTGCAAAAGTATAAAAAAATTTTATTCTGCAATATCTGGTCAAAAAAAAAATAGCTCTTTCTAAAATTTACTTGCCTGCATTTCATTATTATGTTCGCAGCATTATTGTTTAAAAGCTTATATTTGCCTTTGTTCAAAAATAATATGCAGATCATGCAACACACAAAATTAATCAATAATATTCTTGGTTGGCTTGTTTTTATAGTCGCTTGTATAACTTATTTTGCTACTCTTGAACCCACTGTAAGCTGGTGGGATTGTGGAGAGTTTATTACAAGTGCTTTTAAACTGGAAGTGGGACACCCGCCGGGTGCGCCTACCTTTATGATTTTGGGGCGGATATTTACACTATTTGCTCCTGATGCCACTAAAGCCGCTGTTATGGTTAATTCGTTATCAGCCATTGCAAGTGCAGCAACAATCATGTTTTTATATTGGACGATTGTACATCTTGCCCGTAAACTTTTCGCAGAGGAAAAACTAAGTCCCGGCGAGCAAATTGCCGTGTGGGGTAGTGGTTTGGTTGGTGCACTGGCTTTTACGTTTACCGATTCATTTTGGTTTTCGGCAGTTGAAGGAGAAGTTTATGCACTGTCGTCGCTGTTTACGGCTATGGTATTTTGGGCCATTTTGAAATGGGAAAATGTGGCACATGAAAAATATGCAAACCGCTGGTTGGTACTTATTGCGTATTTAATGGGCTTGTCAATTGGGGTTCACTTGCTGAACCTGTTGGCGATTCCTGCCATCGGTATGGTTTATTATTTTAAAAAATACAAATTCTCGTGGAAAGGAGTGATTTATGCGTTGGCAGCTTCGATGTGTATTTTGCTGGGTATTCAGTATGGAATTATTCCGGGAGTGCCGCGCATTGCTTTTATTTTCGACCGCATTTTTGTTAATGCATTCGGATTGCCGTTTAACTCGGGAATATTGTTTATGGGTGCCCTGTTGGTAGCTGGCTCTGTTTGGGGAATCAATTACACCCGAAAAAGAAATAAGGTAGTGCTGAATACTGCACTTACCATGTTTATTGTAATTCTGATCGGCTATTCATCGTTTGCACTCATCGTAATTCGTGCGTCGGCAAATCCGCCAATGAACCAAAATGATCCGGATAACGCCTTTGCGTTGGTTCGTTACCTGAATAGAGAGCAGTATGGCGATCGTCCGCTTGCTAAGGGACCGTATTATAATGCGCCGCGTATCGGATCGAAAGCTCCAAAAGAACAATACAATGAAGTAGACGGGAAATATAAAATTACCGGAACAATGCCGGGAGGTTCGGTGTACGAGCCGAAAATGGAAACTTTTTTTCCGCGAATGTACAGCGATAAGGCAAGCCACATTCGGGTTTATAAAGAATGGGGAAAAGTAAAAGGAACTCCGGTACGGGTGCGCGATCGTGGCGAAGTAAAAACGCTGCAAAAGCCAACTTTTGGCGAAAACCTGCGCTTCTTTTTTAGTTACCAGGTGGGGCATATGTACATGCGCTATTTTATGTGGAATTTTGTGGGGCGGCAAAACGATTTACAAGGCCACGGAGGTTTCCAAAATGGGAATTGGGTAAGCGGAATCTCATTTATCGATGAACCAAAAACAGGACCACGCGATAACATGCCCGATTTTATGAAAAACGATCCGAGTAGAAACGTCTACTACTTTTTGCCACTTTTGTTAGGATTGCTGGGCTTGTTCTTTCAATACAATCAAGGCAAAAAAGGCAAAGAAACATTTGCAGTTACTATGCTGTTGTTTATCCTTACCGGTATTGCAATTGTGGTTTACCTTAACCAGTATCCGCATCAGCCACGCGAGCGCGATTATGCTTATGCAGGCTCGTTTTATGCCTTTGCTATTTGGATTGGGCTGGGTGTGTTGGCCGTTTATACCGGATTAAAAAAAGTGCTGAAAGGAGCACCGGGAGCAGTGCTGGCCACTGTAATTTCGGTGGTTGCCGTGCCGGGTGTGCTGGCTTCTCAAAACTGGGACGACCACGACCGCTCGGGAAAATATATGACACGCGATTATGCTATCGACTACCTGGAATCGTGTGCGCCCAATGCTATATTGTTTACCTATGGCGATAACGATACTTTTCCGCTGTGGTATGTACAGGAAGTGGAAGGGGTGCGTCCGGATATTAAAATTATAAATACCAGCTACCTGGGAATGGACTGGTACATTAATCAGCAACAGTTTAAAACCTATGAAGCTGATCCGGTGCCGTTTTCTTTCACAAAAGACAAATACTACATGGGCCGTATGGATGCGGTGCTTTTTCAGGATCGGATAAAAGGATCGGTAGAATTGAGCGAGGCCATGGATTTCCTGGGCAGCGACGATGTGCGTACCAAAGTTAAAGTTACCAGTGGAGAGATGTATGATTATCTGCCGTCGCGCGATTTTCATATTACGGTTGATAAACAAAAAATTTTGGATTCGGGAACTGTAAAACCTGAAGATGCAGACCAAATTGCCGACAAGGTAAGTTTTAAAATCACAAAAAGTATGATTACTAAAAGTGAAATGGCCGTACTGAATATGATTGCCGCCAACAACTGGGAACGCCCGATATATATCGACCACAGTTTGGTTTTTACCGGAAATATTCACTTCCTCGATTGGTTGCAGTTTGAAGGACTTGCATATAGGTTTGTGCCTATAAGAACTCCAAAAAAAGGAGTGACTGCCGGACGGATCGATACCGATGTTCTTTACGATAATGTGATGAATAAATTTATTTGGGGCAATGTAAACGATCCGGATATTCACATGGACGAATACAACCGCAAGCAGATAAACATTATGCAGGCACGTTATATGTTTACGCGTTTGGCGCAAGCCTTACTCGCCGAGGGGAAAAAGGAAAAAACCATTGAGGTGGCCGATAAAATGTTCGAGATTTTCCCGAATGAGAAAATTCCGCTCGATTATAGTTCATTCCAAATGGCTGCCCAGTATTACGGTGCCGGAGCCATCGAAAAAGGAAATGAAAAAGTGCGCATAATGGCTGACAACTGTTTTGCTATGCTTGATTATTTTGCCTCGTTGCCCGACAATTTTGCGGCTGCGGTACAAAGTGAACAAAATCGTCAGATCTCACATTTACAAAACCTGATAATTCTTACGCGAAACTACAAGCAGGATGAACTGAATACTGAGCTGGATACAAAGTTGCAGGAGTTAATCAATAAATTTCAGAACAAAGCCGCTTCCTAACGATCTCTTTTCTGGATTTGCTTAAATAATTTAGTCGCCAGTTTTTTTCCCCGCGACCGAATTCCTGCAGTTGGATGGAATTCCATTTCCTGCTCTATTAATTGTAGAACCTCTGGTTTTAGGTCGGGTTCCAGTTCTGAGATATTGTACAGAATTTGCATGGCATGTACGCGCACGGCCACAGCCTCGCTGCCCGAGGTAAATATTTCAATGCAATAATCAAACAGAAACCCGCTGTGTTCTTCCGGGAGGGCATTCATACTAATAAGCTTTAGCCAGTGACGGCGTTTGCTGGCATTCTTTTCGGTTCGCAGTTGCCCAATCAGCATTGGAATATAAGGCTGCAAGAGCTCCGGATTTTCGTCATGAATTTTATCGACAAGGTACGCAGCACGCCAGCTTTTTTGCCGGGTGTCGTTTAAGGCGAGTTGAATGAGTGTAGTAAACTGTGCCGGATCGTTAAGTATTGATGCGGCAACAATTTCAATGTTTTCCCATGCGTCGAGATGTTCGAAAATTTCTTGTTCAGTCATCGGTGGTTGATTTCAAGTGCGCAGAAAAGATAGAAAATATTCTTCAAGTTTCTATTTTTACCGAATGATTCAAGTTGCCTGCGCCATAATAATCGATCGTGAAAAAATTCTTATTGCTCAAAACAACGAAAGTTCCGATCATGCTTTTCAATGGGAATTCCCCGGAGGGAAGGTAAAAACCGGAGAAACAGAAAAAGAATGTATTGTTCGCGAAATTGAGGAAGAATTAAACCTGACGGTTGAAGTTGTGGAAGCACTAACTCCGGTTGAATACGATTATAAAATTAAAGCCATTCGTTTGATTCCTTTTGTTTGTTCATTGGTTTCAGGGGAAATGAAATTGAACGATCATAAGGCGGTAAAGTGGATGACTATTGACGAATTGGGCGAACTTGATTTAGCCGAGGCTGATAAGGTGTTGATTCAATTGGTTGAAAACCGGACGCGTTTAAAGAAATACCTTGGGGAATAGATGCACCAGACCCGACAAAACACCTGCCCATCCAATTATCGATAAAATCATATACAAAACGGTATGTTGTCGTTTGGCGTAGTATTTATTGGCCAGAAAAGCGCCAATGGGAATGGTTAAAATAACCGGTGTGGCAATTATAACTCCCCAAAATCCGTAGTTCGATTTCATGCGGGAGATGAAACGATTTTTCCGGGTAAATGTTCGTTTGGGCTTTTTCTTCATTCTGTTGATGCACCAATTGCGGTAGCGTCCGCGCATTGAATTCGGAATAGCTTTGCACAAACATGGCCATAAAAGCATTAAGCCACGGTTTAAGGGTTTGCTGATGTAGTAAAAAAACAGAAATCCGCCTATTCCCCCGGTAAGTACAGCTAGCAACGCGTACTTGTAATCAAGGCCGATAATCATGGCATAAGGTAGAGTAACAATATACTTTACCGACGCCAGCAATATAATATGTAATATTTTTAGCAACACAATTACCCTTTCGTGTGCAGATAGAACGTATTACGGGCTGAAAAGGTTGCGAGCCTTTGACGGGCTTTATATATTCTTAACTATTTAAACATGTTAGCCAACCACATTTATAGGATTGCCATCAATAAATGCCTTTAAATTATTAGCGGCAATTTGCATTAATCGTTGGCGGGCTTCAAGAGTTGCCCAGGCAATATGTGGCGTTATAAAGCAATTCTTTGCTTTTGGCAGAGGATTTTCGGGCAGTGCCGGTTCCTCCGACAATACATCGAGGCCGGCACCGGCAATCTTGTTGTTGTTTAGCGCATCAGCGAGATCTTGTTCATTTATAAGTGGTCCGCGGCCGGTGTTTATCAGAAAAGCCGTTGGTTTCATTTTGGCAATGCTTGTTTTATTAATGAAGCCCTGGTTTTCGTTGGTAAGCGGGCAGTTGATGCTGATAAAGTCGCTGGTCGCCAGTAAAGTATCCATATCAACTTGTAGGGCATCGAGTGCTGTTGCTTTTTTGCTGCGGTTGTTAAAAATAACCTTTATGCCAAAGGCAAGTGCTATGCGGGCAACGGCTTGTCCAATCTGTCCGAAACCAATAATTCCCAGTGTTTTTCCGGCCAGCTCGGTTTGCGGCGACAGCCAGTAGGCAAAGTCTTTACTTGAGGCCCAATCGCCATTACTTACCGATTTGGCGTGCAGACCCACCTTATTGGTAAAATGCATAATGTGGGCAAAAACCAATTGCGCTACCGATTGTGTACTGTAGACCGGAATATTACAAACGGTAACTCCGGCATCGTTGGCTGCGGTTATATCAACAACATTATAACCTGTTGCCAGCACTCCAATAAACTTTAACCGGGGCAGCTTGCTAATGATTTCGCGGTTAAGAATGACCTTATTAGTGTAAACGATATCAGCATTTGCCGCCCGTTCAAGGGTTTGCGCCGGAGTTGTGCGATCGTACACCGTTAATTCTCCCAATGCTTCCAAATTCTCCCATTTTAGGTCGCCGGGATTTAGTGCGTAGCCATCCAAAACAACAATCTTCATACTTCTAATATATTTATTTGTTGTCAAAAATAAACAAAATGAATAACCCGGTTGTTTCGCGAATCGAAAGGAAATCCATATATTTAATGTGTTATACAAAAAAAGGATAACTTAAGGACGAGTTAAATTGTGGATTTTTACCCGGCACAATAGTAGTAATAGCTTTACTGCATGTAAAAGATTCATATAAACGAATAAACCCTATGGAAACAAATAACCCGGACAGTGCACCTGTCATAAAAAAGCTAAGAATTTTACTGGCTGAAGATGATCAGATTAATCAAAAACTATTTACCTACATGTTAAACGATATTGTAGAAGAACTAATAATTGCTTCAACAGGTTTAGAGGCCATTAATCTGTATAAAGAGCATTCTGATATCGATTTAATTTTAATGGATTTAAAAATGCCTGAAATGGATGGCTACGAGGCTGTGAAAAATATCAGAGAAACGGATAAGGAGGTAAAAATATTTGCCTTATCGGCTTTTTCTCCCGAAACACAGAAGGCATCAGTAAATGGAAGTGGTTTTAATGACTACGTGAGCAAACCCATTCGTAAAGCTGAGCTTTTAAAAGTTATTGTGAACCATTTTTCGTGATTAAAGAAATAGCATGCCTGCAACTTATAATGTTCAGTCTAAAACCAGTCGTGTATTGCTCAAATCAATTAATAATTAAGTGATGAGAAAACTAACACATATACTCTTGGGGAGTATTATGCTCTTTTGCGCAGCATGCGACAGGGAGGTTGAAAAAGGAGTGTGGAAAAGTGATTTATCAAAAGATGTTCAGTTAGTTACTGATTTTGGAACCGTAGTTTTACGCTTATCGGACGAAACGCCTATACACCGCAATAATTTTATAAAACTGGTGAACGAGGGGGCTTACGACAGTGTATCGTTTCATCGTGTTATCGAAAACTTTCTTATTCAAACCGGCGACATGGCCACAAAACCTGCCGGGCTGGGAAGTAAAAGAGATAGTGCCGACTGGTATTATATGATAGATGCTGAATTCAGACCCGATTTGTTGCATAAAAGAGGTGCTGTAAATGCTGCCCGAATGGGTGATGACCAAAACCCGGAACAAGCTTCTGATGGCACGCAGTTTACCATTATTCAGGGCCGCATATACAACGATAGTATACTTGATGTTGTTGAAAAAAGAATTAACAGCTGGCTGGCCTATAATAAGGTGATTAACAAACCCGAAAACAAACCCGAGCATGAAAAACTTAAGGAGCTGTTGGATAAAATGGATGCTATTTACAGCAAAAATGATTCTCCCGACAGCTTATTGATTAGCGCGTTAGAAGTTGATGTAAACACCTTGAAAATCCGATTCGATTCGTTGGCCGAAATAGAATTGACAACAATGAACCCTTACCGTTTCCCGGAAGCGCATCGCGAAATTTATAAAACAGAAGGCGGCGCTGCTCACCTCGATCAGAACTACACCGTTTTTGGGCAGGTGATAAGCGGAATGGATGTGGTTGACAGCATTGCAGGTGTTGCTACTGACCCGGCAGACAAACCCATCGATGATGTGCGTATTTTGTCGGCAAAAATGATTGCGCGTAGGTGATAAATCTCCTGTTTTGTTGTCTGTTGTATAATCGGAGCTTATTTTATTGGTTTAACCCCGGAGGGAATTAAAGGTGGGATTTACAATTCTTACAAACTATTGAACCCTAACATTATTTTTCGTAACTTTTGTTCACCAAAAATAACACAAGTGCATTTTGCCAATTTTATATATGCCCATTCAGCGTGTTTTTGCCTGCTCTTGGTGAATACAAACTACCGAATTATTGTGCAAAAATGTATGCCGCTGCAGTTGGAGGGCCGCATTTGTAAACAAAAATGGTAATTACAAATAGGTTTTGTGAGCAAGAATAACACGGTGTAATCGTATGATTGCACCAAGACTTATTTCTATAATTTCATGTGGTTTTAATGGTGTTCGATTACTGGCAGAACTACAATATTAGCCGCATTGAAAGATTTTGTTTTCATTCTCAGAGAACTGGACCGATTGAAAGCCCTGGATTTTTTGTAATATCCTCATTTGGTTCTACCACCTGTTTAATTTTATCGCACAGAAAGATAAAAGAGTAGATAATAAAGATGCATTTATGGTATGAATTATGTAGTATTGATCGAAAACATATCATTTTTGTGTTTCCCATATTAATGATTTTGTTAAGTTTGTTGTGCTAGGAATAACCGTTATTATGCGAACATACGCTGAAAATATAGCCACCTTTGATTGTGTACTTATTATACTGATCGTATTTTATATTTAAATAACATCTATAACATGAATAAATATGTTCTGCGTTTTATGAATTTTATTATCGATACTACAATTTATCTTATCGGAATGATAATAGTAGTTCTATTATTTCAGAACATTATTGCTCAGGAATTTTTAAAGTGGATGTCGCTGGCAGTTTATTTGGGGTATTATTTTATAAGCGAGTATTTCTTTGGGCGGACAATTGGAAAATTGATTACCAAAACAAAGGTAAAATCCTTAGCAGAAAGCAGCGATTATTATTTTCTACAAATACTTATAAGAACAATAATAAGAGTTTTGCCCATTGATATAATATCCTATTTGTTTGGTTTTAGAGGATTGCATGATTGGATATCGAAGACAACTATATATAAATTGTAGTTATGAATAATTAATGTTTTAAAACCTAATTTCAATGAAAAAGAAAATTTTTAATGTATTAGCCGTTGTAATGATTGCGATTACCATGTCGAGTTGTGCAACAGTGTTTGGAGGAGAAGTTTCCGAGTGTCAAAGGACTAAGCCTGAGGAGGGCGAGCCTTCTCGAGAAGTACGAGGTGGCGCTTTAGTTGCTGATATTTTATTGTTTTGGCCAGGAGCAATTATTGACTTTGCTACAGGAGCAATTTACAAGCCATGCGATAAAGAATAGTTTACTCTCGCTAAGGGAACTAAAAGGGTCTTAACAAAATTTGTTAAGACCTTTTTTATGTAATGATTCTATTTCTCCAGATCGGAGATATTAGCTCAAGTGAGGTGGTGTTTTATATGGTGTTCTCTTTTTATTGAACCCTAACATTATTTTTCGTAACTTTTGTTCACCCAAAACAACACAAGTGCATTTTGCCAATTTTATATATGCCCATTCAGCGTGTTTTTGCCTGCTCTTGGTGAATACAAACTACCGAATTATTGTGCAGAAATGTATGCCGCTGCAGTTGGAGGGCCGCATTTGTAAACAAAAATGGTTCTCTCCAAGTGCGGAGAGCTTAAACTCTCGTGTAAATGTTCGTCTTTCTCTACTCATAATTCTAAGATACAATTTTATAACAATCATATCTTAACCTAATGTCTGATCAAATGTAACAATCTCATAGCCAGTCGAATCCTCCGTCCGCCTACCGACGGGCACCTCCTTTTAAAAACTACCCTTTATACACAAATATACGTTCTTTGATTTATTGTTGAGCTAACATTTTATTGTTGATAAAACATTGCCTAACTATCAGTAATACAGTGCTTTAATCTTGCAGGCTCTGACAATTATCACTATCTTAAAGTCGTGATAGTCAGAGAGTTTAAGAGGTTCTTCGATGGATTTCTCCCAGATATCCGAATCGAAAAACGAGCCAATAAAATTATGTCAGATATGCTTACCTTCGGTAAAGTTACTGTCAATAAATTTTGTACAACGAATACCGAAAAGATAGGAGCATATCGTATGTTTGGGAATAATAGTTTCAGCCATTTTGAATTAACAGAAGGTGTAGTTTCTAATTGTAAAGCCAACCAAGGTTCTACTCATCTTCTTTGTATCCAGGATACAACAGAGTTTAACTTTACCAGCCACCTACAACGGATTGGGAAAAAGGACAAGGATATTGGTCCGGTAACAAAAAATGATAATGCAGGTTTCTTTTGCCATCCGATGTTGGTGATAAACGAAAAGGATAAACTGCCTATCGGCTTGTCAAGCATTGATTTGTGGAACCGCAACTGGGACAAACAAGATAAATTTGAACGAAGTTATTGGAAACAAGATATCACAGAAAAGGAATCATACCGCTGGATTGAAAGCGCCCGAAAAACAAAATCTGTTTTAGACAAAGCACCAATGTTAACTGTTATCGGAGACAGGGAGTCTGATATTTTTAGTGAGTTTGTCCTTATCCCAGAAGAACGCACACACTTGCTCGTGCGTTCAAGAATAAACCGAAAATTGGCAGGAGAGGATGTGAAACTTTATGAAAAGTTATCGCAACAGGAACAAAAAGCTGTTTACGATTTAGAAATTAAAGGAAATAAAAAACGAAAAGCCCGGACAGCAAAAATGTCCTTAAAATATGTAAAGCTTAAAATAAAAAGGCCAGAAAAACTACATGATAAGAATCTTCCTGAATATGTTGAATTATGGGCTATTGAAGCCCGTGAACAGCCAAAGACAGTGCCCAGAGCAGAATCTCCAATAGTTTGGAGGTTATTGACTACGCACCCAATAACAGAGGTTGACCATGCAATGAAATGTTTGGAGTGGTACGGTAACAGGTGGTTTATTGAAGAACTCTTCAGAATAATGAAAAGTAAAGGCTTTGAGCTTGAAGCCTCACAGCTTGAAACCGGTGCTGCATTAAAGAAACAGGTTGTTATGGCACTTCAGGTTGCATTAACAATAATGGTGCTTAAATTATCGCTCAACAAGAAAGAAGCATTAAACGCTGAACTGATATTTAACCAACAGCAAATAGAGTTTATAGAGTTATTACTAAAAAATGAAATAGAAGGAAAAACGAAAAAACAACAAAACCCATATCCCTCCAGAAGTTTAGCATGGTGTGCATGGGCAATAGCCCGGCTTAGTGGCTGGAGCGGATATAAGTCTCATGGCCCACCAGGCTACATATCAATGAAAAATGGACTTGATACCTTTAATACTAAATATGAGGGATACCTTGTCGCAATGAAGTTCTTAAAAGATGTGTATAAAGGGTAGTTTTAAAAAAGGAGGACGAGCAAGTAATCTAATCCTCCTGATTTCAATTTGTCTTGTATTTTAAACATAAGATAACTACATTTAAACCACTAAAATTTAAACCGTTGAATTCGTGCCCTGAATATAGGATGTCCACAAAAACTACATATACACGCCCAATTCAGGCGGGTATATGTAGTTACTAATAGGGATATAAGTGTAATTGTATGTTTATACTTACGTTGTGCATAATTCCCCACATAAGAACCTCCCGAATAGATTTGAACCAATTTATCTATTCATACAGTTCTTATTAAATTCGGTTGCTAACGATAAAATTTGCAGCTTTTTAAGCAGCTTAATTTGTGGAAAAGGATTATAAATAAAGAGATAGAGACGGAAATAGACTAGTTTTACCGTTAGTCAGAATTTAGGAAAAACATTGCAAATGAAGAAAATAGTGAAAATAATAGGAAAAATTGTTTTATTGATAATTGGACTGATAGGAATAGTTTATTTAGGATTTTGGATAAATGAGTATTTAGCAGGGAATAAGTATGTGGATTACTTAAAGAAACATAAATTAATATCGACTCAGATTAATGATTCTATTCCGCTAAAATTCGACAATACTTTTTCTGACAATCAATTGTTTTTAGTTGGAGAAATACACGAAGTGGGAACTTCACCTATTATTGATGTGTCAACTTTTAAATATCTCAATCAGCAAAATAATATTACAACTTATATTGTAGAAATGGATATTCCACAATCCTATTATATCAACAGATATCTAAAGGATTCCACTGATTTAAGTCTTGAAAAAATACTTAATGAATGGGTTGTCTATATTGGCACTGTAAGTACCGAATACAGATACAAAAAATGGGGGAACCTCAAAAAATATTACCAACAATTGGATGATACAAAGAAATTTGAAGTTTATGGTTTAAATAGACTTAATGATTTTAATTTATTAAATAGACTTTTAAAAGAAAAATTGCCTCTAACTTATTCTACCGAAATCCCTGAAAGTAAAGATTATTTAATTAATTGGGTTTCGTCTAATATTCCTCAAATATTAAGGACTGCGTCCTTCTCAAAGCAGGATAGTTTACTATTATCAAATATTGAATTTAACTGTTCGAATCTTGATAAAATTAAATCCAGAGATGAATTTATGTATGATAATTTCCATAGGTATTATGAACAAAATGATTGGGAATCTAAAAAAATATATGGCTGTTTTGGTTTATATCATTCTTTGCAGGGTATTGATAATACCTTAGGTGGAAGAATTAAGACAAATTCCTTTTTAAGTGGAAATATGGTTTCGTTGATTGCTCTTTATAATCATTCTCATCTTACAGTGCCAAGTCAAGGATTACCTGCTTGTTTAGCTGATGATAATATTTATACCAGATTACCCTACAGCAATGGCAATATATTTTTGGGATATATAAAAGGTATTGAGGATTTTAAACGTGTATCGGCTAAGAACTCAATTAATTTATTTAAGCTTGATGGCGCAAATTCACCGTACAATCTATCAAATAGAGGATTAGATAACTTTAGCCTGATTAAATTATTTGGAGGAATCCCAATAAATGAGAATAGAGTGACGACTGACTATATTCAATATCTTTTTTATGTGGATGGAGCTGATTGGATAAAACCTGAAGAATAAAAACTATGCACAACAATAAATATACGTAATGCGGGGCGATTTGGTAAATTTGAACATTAAAACATTTAATAAAACACTTAGCGGTATGATAGTGAAGTGCCTTGAAATCCCGCACTACGCATATTCGAGCCGTTAGTTGGAAAGCTGAAAAAACCAAAAATGAGACAAGATTGAGATAAAATTATGGTATTAAATTATATTCACTGGAATCCCGACCCTGAGATTATAAATGTTTTTGGAATCTCAATCCGTTACTACGGACTATTGTTTGTAACAGGACTGATTATTTGTCTTTATATTCTTGGCTGGATTTTTAAAAATGAGAATATTCCTCCCGCGAATCTGGAAAAACTTTCAATTTATGGAATGATTGGAATCCTTGCAGGAGCGAGATTAGGACATTGCCTTTTCTACGAACCAGGCTATTACTTTGCACATCCTCTAGAAATGATTTTACCTGTTAAATTCATAAATGGAGGAGTTAAATTTACAGGCTATCAGGGATTGGCTAGTCATGGAGGAGCATTAGGACTGATAATTGCACTTATTTTTTACTCCAAAAAAACAAAACATGCAATAATTGACACTCTTGATTTGATTGCAGTAGTTGCGGGAATTGGAGGCGGATTTATTCGACTTGCAAACTTAATGAATTCGGAAATTATTGGAATGCAAACATCAAAACCGTGGGGGTTTATATTTGAGAGAGTCGATAATATTCCAAGACATCCTGCCCAACTATATGAAGCGCTCACCTACTTCTTGATTGCGGGAATAACAATAACGCTTTACAGGACAAAAAGAGAATACTTAAAAAATGGTTTCTTTTTTGGATTAACATTAGCCTTGATATTTACAGCTAGATTTTTCATCGAGTTTATTAAAGAAAGACAAGTAGATCTTGAAGAAAGCATGAAACTCGACATGGGACAATTATTGAGTATTCCCTATATAATCATTGGGGTTGGATTTATAATATATGGAATACGAAAAACGAAAAGAAATAAAAGTTCAGTGCATATTGCATAGCGGGGTCTGGTGGTGTGCCATTCGCGGATTCTCGCATCGCCGTTCAGTTCTCTCGGACAGGAACGCTCTCCAATTTAAACGATGAACCTATAGCATAGAAGATTTTTCAGAAGATAACTTCCTCTGCTGACGCGGATTTTCAACCGTGCCCTGGTTGTGACCCAGATCGATAATGACATCAATCTTTTAAACGACTATTAATCGAACCAGTTTTCTGTCCCTTTTCTAAATCTATTCACATTCTCGGTATCCGGTACATGGGAGTGCTTCCTTTTATCAGATTTAAAAGAACTACTACATAACAGTGGGTTCTAATGTGAATTAATTATTTTTACAATATGATTTAGCATATATAACTTAAGTATTTGTAGGATATGAAAGACAGCGAAACTTCTTAGCCTCATTATTCATTATCAAATATTTGTGGAGTTTGTATTATGAGAATATTGTTGAGATATATCATTACTATTTTATTGTCGATAGTAGTCATTGCTGCAAAGGCTGAATTGACCAATAACATATTCGACATCAGGCATATCGGCTATTCGGAAGGTCTCAGCAGTCAACGTGTATTTTCGATTGTTGAAGATCAGAACAGCGCAATGTGGATTGCCACAAAAGCAGGAATAGATCGCTATAACGGCAATACCATAAAAAGCTATACATTATCAGGTAACTTTTACTACGGAGACATGGGCGGGCGTACACTTCGCTTGCTGTACGACAAGCAGTACGGACTATGGGCGTACGACAATACCGGGAGAATCTATCGTTATTCAATACAGGATGACCGTTTCGAACAATATATGTACTTGGCCCAATTCATCAACAAAGAAATTATTTTAAACAAGTTGTCGCTGGATCAAAACGGAACATTATGGTTGGGACTTAGCATAGGGCTATATAAGAAAGAAGCTGAAAAAACGATCACTCCGGTCATTAGCGGACAATATGTAAATGACATTATATCTACAGGCGAATCGCTTTTTATTGGTACATCCACAGGGGTGCTACAGCTTTCGTACGCGCAATTAGACAAAGCGGATTGGCTGCTAAAAGGAAAAGATGTACAGACGCTCTTTCACGACGTAACGAGTAATGAACTTTGGGTAGGTACTTTTAATAATGGCTTGTGGGTGAAGAATCTAAACACTTCTGATCTGCTCCGCCTGGAAGAACAAAGCTCAGGATTTCTGAACCCGATAAGAGCGATTACAAGCTATAACACGGAAACATTGCTGGTAGGAATAGATGGAGGAGGAGTTTACGCAGTTAATCGGGATTCGAAAAAGTGTCATCTGCTTATGAGTACGGAGGATAGCACCGATATTTTCTTACCAAGCAACGGAATCTATGCCGTCACCAAAGATAACCAGGGAAACATTTGGATAGGAAGTTACACCGGGGGAGTATCTGTTGCTATTTTATTGAAATACCCGATTACGATATTAACCCATCAAAGGGGAAATCCGCAATCATTAGCGAATAACAATGTCAATGATGTTGAAGAAGATGCCAATGGAAACCTATGGTTTGGCACTGACATTGGAATCAGTGTTCGAGATAAATCCTCGCATTTGTGGAGTCACTGGTTAAAGGGTGCTGTTGTTGTCGCCTTGAGCAAAGGGGAGAATGGATCGGTATGGGCAGGAACTTACGGAGACGGCATATACCTTCTGAACAGCGGGAAACAGGTTGTTCGTCATCTTACCAAACAACAGGGAGGGCTAACAACAAACTATGTTTTTTCGCTCAAACAAGATACAGACGGGAACTTATGGGTGGGAGGCCTGGATGGACAACTGTTGATGATGGATAAACAGGGACGCCCGGAGCGAACATTCGATATTAAGTGGATACATTCCATAGAGGAGGTGAATGATGATCAAATAGCTGCAGCCACAGTGAATGGGTTCTGCCTGGTAAATAAGCGTACCGGAGATATACAACGCTACGCCACTTCACAAGAACATCACGAACAAAATGTCAGCGCCTATATTATATCAATGCTTTTTAATGCCGACAGCACTGTATGGCTGGGAACCGAGGGAGGAGGGCTAAATCTTTATGATATGCGAACCCGGGAGTCAAGAATATTCACCATGCAGGACGGGCTTCCGTCTAACGACGTATACAGTCTGCAACGAGATGCCAGAGGACGTCTGTGGGTAAGTACGGGAAAAGGACTTGCGCTCATCGAGAATTTCCAGGTGTCGAACCTTAATTATTTGGGTGACATCGACAAAGAATATAACAAATCTTCTTTTGTACGGCTTACGGACGGGAAATTTGCCTATGGCAGTACGAATGGCGCTGTCTTAGTTACGCCCGACTCGATAACTATGACAAACTATCAGGCCCAATTAAAATTTACCGGCTTGACAATAGATTATTTGACCGCCGATGAAGAAAAGCGTTTGCGGCCTGCAATCTACGACATGCTGAAGAAAGGCATGGTTGAACTTGACTACAAACACAACTCATTCTCAGTATCCTTTGAGTCGATCAATTACCGCTTTCAGCGTGACATTGCATACCAGTATATTCTGGAAGGATACGAGAAATCATGGAGTAGCCTGTCGTCCAATGGTATGGTGAGGTACACGAATGTGTCTCCGGGCTCTTATCTCCTTAAAGTACGCAGCTTGCGCCGAAATAATGGGAAAACAATATCTGAACAAACACTTGTTGTAAAAGTCGCTCAACCCTGGTGGAATTCGTGGTGGGCATGGATGCTTTACATTTGCGTGGTGGGTATTGTCTTGTCTTTTATTTGGCGTTACAAGAGCAATCAACTTCAGAAACGGTACGATGAAGACAAAATAAGGTTCTTCATTGATACTGCACACGACATCAGGACACCTGTAACACTAGTTATGGCTCCTTTGGACGACCTGCGTAAGGAAAAGGGGCTCTCGGACAAAGCCCTTTACCTCCTGGAACTGGCCCACAACAATACGAATAAGCTTTATAAACTGATCACTCAGCTGCTCGAATTTGAAAAAGCAGACACCCACAAGCAGCACACTGTATTAACCCCTTTAAATTTCAATGATATCCTTGCCGAAGAGATTGCCGGTTTCCAGCCATTGTGCGACAAGAAACAATTGCATTTAAGTCTCTCGTTGCCCGATGAAGACGTTTACGTTATGGCAGATTTGCATATTGTTGAGATACTGCTGGACAATCTCGTTTCCAATGCCATTAAGTATACGATGCCGCAAGGTGATGTTCGCATAAGTTTAAATTACACAAAACGAAAAGCCATTATAGAGATCAAAGATAGTGGCATAGGCATTCCGAAAAAGGCAAAGAAACACTTGTTTGCTGATGTTTACAGAGCCGAAAATACACAGAAATTGAACGAAGGTGGAACAGGCTTTGGGCTCTTACAGGCACGCCGGATAATAAAAATACTACGCGGAAAGATTACTTTTCAATCCGAAGAGAACAAAGGCAGTACCTTTACAGTAACGCTGCCGAGAACGTATGCTGTTCCTAACTTCGACTCTAAGCAAGCTGTTACCCCAAAAGAACTCATGTTCCCGAAAACGACAGATGCTGCCGGTCAAAAAGTAAGTAAGACAGGCCGCATAAGCCGGCAAAGAGGAAAAGATACGCTGCTTATCGTAGAAGATCACGAAGCCCTTCGTTATTATCTGCGGAAAACTTTCGAGAACGACTACCGGGTGGTTGACGTTGCTGACGGGCAGGAAGCGCTCACATACCTCTCAGACGAATACCCTGACCTGATCCTGTCCGACGTAATGATGCCGGGCATACAAGGAGATGAGCTTTGCAGGCTGGTCAAAGAAAATCCGGACACTTCGGGCATACCCTTTATCCTGCTTACTGCAAAAGTCAATCATGATGCCACTGTTGAAGGATTAAAGAAAGGTGCGGACGATTATATTCCCAAACCATTCAGTACTGAGATTCTGAAGCTGAAAGTACAGAGCCTGATTACTAACAGAAACAGACAGCGGGATTTTTTCATGCGGCAAGCTCTTTTACAAGTTGAAGCAGAAAAAGGACACCTGAATAATGATGAGAATCAGGGAATAACCGCAAAAGCTCACAACAATAAAACGGATGAACCGGATTTGGACATGCTATCAGAAAGTGATCGTCAGTTTATCATACGGGCGACTCAACTTGTCATCGCAAACATGAGTAATGCTGATTTTAACATCAATACCCTTTGTCAGGAAATGGCCATGAGCCGGACTCTTTTTTACAGCCGTCTAAAATCACTGACAGGAAAAGGGCCCCAAGAGTTTATGCGTATCATCCGACTTCAGAAAGCAGCGGAACTATTGAAAGACGGTAGAAGCGTGACCGAAGTTGCCGCAGACACCGGATTTGTAAATCCAAAATACTTTAGTTCGTTGTTTAAAAAACAATTTGGCATACAACCTAGCAAATACAATCAAGCCGATTCAGCGCCATAACGAATTTAGGATCGGGTTCTTTTCTGTTAGATTGATGACAATTTAATGTTATTGGCGCTTCTTAATTCACAAATAGTCCGATTCTACAGCTTCACCTATAGGCAATGAAAAGACGACTGGAAGCCCCTTGAACAGGGCGTGATCGAAAAATTGTCAGGAATCGAACCTTATTTGTCAGCTATCAACCCATTGTTTTTGTCTCCTATTCGCATTTTTGCGTTGCTATTTTGAATAAAAGGCAAGCCAAAAGGAAAATATTCCGGATGTGCGTACGGGAGATTTTAATCGCGGCCTTACTCAAAAAAGCCAAGGAAACAAGTTTTGCCTAAATAATTGTAATATGAATAAAACAGCAGTAGCAGTGTTACTACTCTTAGTGTGTTTGATGCAGCAATCTTGTTCATCAAACAGTGATGGAGATACAGAAGAACACGGGGATTTCTTTTTCAAAGACGACTTTGAATCTTTTAATGACGATATCTGGACCAAAGAAGTGCATGAGGCCGGATGGGTAAACCAGGAATTGCAGGCTTACGATGCAGCCCATGTTTCGGTGGGTACTGACGAAGGGAAATCGGTGTTGATTTTAACTGCCGAACGCAAAGGCAATAAAATCTACTCCGGACGTGTAAATACCGAGGGGAAAAAGAACTTCAAATTCAGAAAGATAGAGGCAAGCATTAAGCTTCCTAAAACCGCTAACGGACTTTGGCCGGCTTTCTGGATGATGGGAGACAACGGAAAGTCCTGGCCGCAATGCGGAGAAATAGACATTTTGGAGATGGGCGAACGTAATGGAATTACTGAAGCTACAACCGAAACATTTCTGAACACAGCGATTCACTACGGGACTGATGCCGGTTCCGGACATGAGCAGGAATTTCATGCGGCAAACTTCTCTCATAGCCTACAGGATGGCAAATATCATACTTATAGTCTGGACTGGAACGAAGATCGGCTGACAGTATCGGTTGATAATATCGAATTTTATTCATTCGATATTAGTAAAACCAGCGGTCGCTCTGTGTATTTCCACGATAACTTCTTCATTCTGTTTAATCTTGCTGTAGGTGGTTCTTTTACCGGGATCTCCGACATAAACGAAATTACGGCTTTAAAAGAAGGCGAAAAGGCGAACATGTATATTGATTGGGTAAAAATCTATTAATCTTAACATAAATTCTATGAACGTAAAAGCTTACAAATACATTTTGTATTGCGGACTACTATCGGCCTGTCTGTTTGGAAGTGTATTCCAAGTGAAAGCGGTAGGGGTAAATGATTCCGCTGTAGAACAACAAGAACTCAAAGTTACAGGAGTGGTAAGGGATGCTCTTGGTACCATCATTGGAGCAACTGTTGTTGAGAAAGGAAATCTCAGCAATGGAACCATAACCAATGAAGAAGGAAAGTTCAGTCTGGATGTGCATCCGGGAGCCATTATTATTATTAGCTATATTGGTTATAAAACCCAGGAGCTCGTAGCTAGTGAGGCTCCGCTGGACATTGTTTTAGAAGAAGACAGCAAAATGGTTGACGATGTGGTGGTTACTGCCCTGGGGATTAAAAGGGAACGTAAGGCACTGGGTTATAATGTGGCCGAAGTAAAGGGCGATGCCTTTACAAAAGCCAAGGAAACCAATGTCATTAATTCAATGGCTGGCCGCGTACCTGGGCTGGTAGTTAGTCAAACCGCTGCCGGGCCATCCGGATCTACCCGTGTTCTCTTGCGTGGTAGCACCGAAATGACCGGGAATAACCAGCCACTGTATGTAATCGATGGTATTCCACTCGACAATACCAATTATGGTAGTGCCGGTACATCTGGTGGTTTCGACCTTGGCGATGGTATTTCAGGCATCAACCCCGATGATATCGAAAATATGTCGGTACTTAAAGGTCCTGCTGCTTCTGCTCTTTACGGTAGTCGTGCCAGCCATGGTGTTATCCTGATTACCACCAAAAAAGCAGACGGAAAGAAAAGTTTCGATGTGGAATACAACGGAACCCTTACTTTCGACACACAGCTTGCCAAATGGAACGACATTCAACAGGTTTATGGCATGGGCAGCAACGGTACTTATAGCATTGATGCGGTATCTAATACCAATAAAAGTTGGGGTGCGAAAGCTGACGGAAGCAACTCGCTGAAATACTTTGACGGCGTAGAACGACCATACTTCATCATGCCCGATAATACCTCTGGCTTTTTCCGCACAGGTCTTACTTCCAGCAATACTGCCATCATCAGTTCAAGCAGTGGTAATGGAGGGGTACGCTTCACTTATTCCGACATGCGTAACAAAGACATTGTGCCGGAAACCCATATGAGCCGTAACATCTTTAACCTGCGTGCCAATACTTCTATGGGGAAAGTGGATTTTGATTTCAGTGTTAACTATACGCGTGAAGATGTAAAAAATCGTCCTGCTTTAGGAGATAGCAAATCGAATATTGGTAAAAACCTGATGACTTTGGCCACCACCTACGACCAACGCTGGCTAAAAACGTACCAGGATGCAAGTGGCGAATACGCCAACTGGAATGGTATGGATCCCTACAATGTGAATCCTTATTGGGATGTCTATAAAAACAACAACGACTCAAAGAAAGATCAATTCCGATTCAGCGGAAAAGCTATTTGGAATGTTAATAAACACCTGAAGTTCCAGGGAACAGCGGGTGCCGAACTCAACTGGTTTGTTTTCGAAGACTATAAAGCTCCCACTACTCCCGGGTTTGAAGCAGGACGCCTTCAAAACAGTTCATTTCAAAACCGGATGTATAATTTTGAGCTACTTGCTCTTTATAACAATAGCTGGGGAGACTTCGACTTTAATGGTACTCTCGGAGGTAATGTGTACAAGGTGGATAACAAAACCACTGTAACCACTGCTCAGGATATGCAAATTCGCGATGTAGTGGCATTGATGAGTTTTAATGAAATAAGCGTAGAGCCAAGTAGTTACCGCAAGCAAATCAACTCGGTCTATGGTGCTGCTAATTTGGGGTGGAAACACATGCTTTATTTTGATGCCACGCTACGCGGAGACCAGTCGTCGACTCTGCCTACCAGTAACAACATCTATGTCTATCCTTCTTTCTCTGGCAGTTTTGTGTTTTCCGAACTCGCTCAGTTAAAGGAAATCATACCTTACGGAAAGCTTCGTATGTCGTGGGCCCAGGTAGGTAGCGATACTGACCCTTACCAGTTAGGGCTGGTATATACTAAGTCTAAATTTACTTATCCCGGCTACACCATCGGCTATATCGACAACAACACAATTCCAAACAAGGATTTAAAACCTACAAAGACAAACTCTTTCGAGATAGGTTTGGATACAAAGTTTCTAAATAATCGGGTTGGCGTAGATTTTACCTACTATACGCAGACTAGTAAAAATCAGATTATGGGAATGGCCAACTCCTGGACATCTGGCTACAACTACCGACTGATCAATGCCGGCGAAATTGAGAATAAAGGTATAGAAGTAGCTCTTAATACACGTCCCATTGAAACGAAAGACTTTTCCTGGGATTTAAATCTGAACTTCTCGAAGAATAGCAACAAGGTAAAAACACTTGTCGACGATATGGATATGTTTGAATTGGAAAAAGCTGCCTGGCTTGATGTTCAGGTAGCAGCCAAAGTGGGCGAGGATTTCGGTTCGATTGTAGGACCAGACTTTAAATACAATGAAAATGGAGATGTCCTCATCGATCCACAGACTGGTTTGCCACAATATGACAAGAGTAATCATGTGCTGGGAAATGCATCCTGGGATTGGACCGGAGGTGCAACCACTACTTTAACTTACAAAAGGCTGTCGCTTTCTGCCATCTTTGATATAAAAGTGGGAGCTGATCTTTACTCCATGTCTGCCCGTGCTGCTTATGAATCGGGAAAGAGCAAAGAAACACTTGTCGGACGTGAAGGATGGTACCGATCAGAGGAGCAACGTCAAGCTGCCGGCATTGCCAAAGGATCTTCTTGGACTCCAACTGGAGGGTATATCGCTCCCGGCGTAATCGATAATGGCGACGGCACTTATCGTCCCAATGACATTTACATCAATCCTGAGGATTACTGGATGAGTGTAAGCCGTAATGCGCCGTCGATGTTTGTATTTGATAACTCGTATGTGAAATTACGCGAACTAACGCTGAGTTACAATGTTCCAAAATCTCTGTTAGGAAACGTTGTAAAAGGTCTCAATCTCTCATTTGTTGCTCGTAACCCATTTATTATATGGAAAAACATTCCGAACATCGATCCGGATTCCAATTATAACAACACTACTGGTATGGGCATGGAGTATGGCTCATTACCATCGCGCCGAAATTATGGGTTCAACGTAAATGTTAAATTCTAAACGAATTTCAAGTTTAATTCATTCACAAAGAATATAATACAATGAAATACAATCTATCTTATATTGCAATAATATTGGTGACCTCTTTGCTGTTCTTTACCGCTTGCAGTGATAAGTACATGGAAGATATGAACACCGATCCTTCGAAGGCTGACTCTGTTGACCCCAATGCCCAACTGACTACTGCACAATTGCAAACGTACGGTGACCTGGGTATGGTTGAGATCTATCGCAACTATCTTTACGCATTCAATCAACATCTAATGGGATGTTGGAATACTACAAATTTTGGAGGACGTCACACACAGGATAATAGTGAGATGAGCCGTGTCTGGACATCGTTTTATCCAAAGGCCATCAAAGACATCACAGATGCAGAATCCCGGACTGCTAACGACTCCCTTAAGGTAAATATTAATTCGGCCTTGCGTATATACAAAGTCTATCTCATGTCTGTTATCACAGACATTTATGGTGATGTACCTTACAGCGAAGCGGGTAAGGGGTTTCTCGAAGGAAAGTTTACCCCCTGTTATGACACACAGGAAGAAATATACAATGATTTCTTTTTGGAGTTAAGTAGTGCTGTTGCCAGCTTTGATGCCAGTAAAGATCGAATTACAGGCGATGTTATTTATAAAGGAGACATTGCAGAATGGAAGAAGTTAGGTAATTCTCTTCGTCTGCGCTTTGCTATGCGAATCTCCGATGTAGCACCGCAAAAAGCTCAGGAAGAGTTTGAAAAAGCACTACAAGCTGATGGCGGTATTCTGGAGAATGCCAGTGACGATGCACTTATCAAATACATGAATATTTCGTTCAGCTTTGGGCAGGAAGCTTATTCCGATTATCGGGGTAATGCCTTGTCGCAGTTACTCTTCGGTAATGACCCAGCCAATAATCCTAGCTACCTTTGTTCTACCTTTTATAATCAGCTTTATGATACCGACGACCCCCGTACTTTCAGGATCGCTCGCTTCTATTACGATGGGCTTATGAGTTCCACAAGTCCTGACAACCGTATTGACTTAACTGATGAGATCATCGCCAAAGGTGTTGAAACTCACCCTCGTGATCCGGGAGCTTTCTCTTATAACCCCTGGCCTACTGGTTACGACAGCGATATATTGAAAGAGCTTGCCAAAACCAATCCTTCAGTCGAAACTAGTGTTGCTCGCGAAACTGAACCCAAACTGGCCAATAATTTTCTCAGAGGAGATAATCCCGGTGTCGTGATAACTTCGGCAGAAGTGAAGTTTCTGTTAGCAGAAGCCAAATTAAAAGGATGGAATGTTGGAGGTACCTCTGTTAACGACCTGTATATTCAAGGAGTACGGGAAGCTATGGATTTTCTGACTGATAATTATAATTGTGAAGCTGTATCCGACGAGGAATTCAATACGTTCATCCCGAATATTAACATAGGCTACACCAACGAGCAGAAAAAGAAAGCGATTAACACGCAAGCTTGGATTCTTCATCTGACCAATCCGGCCGAGTGCTGGGCCAACGTTCGCCGATCAGGCTATCCCGCGCTTAAATCTCCTGCCGATTACGGCTTCGGCCAGTTCCTAACCGGAGGTAATGAAATTCCGGTACGCCTTTCTTATCCGGTACTCGAATCATCATATAACAAAGCAAGTTATGATGACGCATTGACCCGAATGGGAGGTGATGATAGCTGGCACACACGCGTATGGTGGAATAAAATAATTACGGAATAACAATAAAGAAGTAAATTGAAGAAATATGAAAACGATATATTTTATACTATTTGCTGTACTTGCTGTGAGTTTTTCATTTACAGCATGCAACGATGAAGATCCGTTCTCAACAGCTACAGCTGGTGATGATCCGCGGATACTCGACCCGATTTTCCCGGACCGCGAAAACGGAGAACTGCCTGTAATCGCCAATATAAGCAGAGATGCCAACCTCACAATGGAGTTGACAGTTACTCCGGCCGATTATACCACCGTTTCATGGCAGATAGACGGAACGGAAGTACAAACCGGAACAACGCTCGACATCAATCTTAAAGCAGGAACCTATCCGTTTAAAGTAACCGTTTCAACCGAAGCCGGTAAATCGACCTATCGCGAGGGTATCGTACAAGTAAATCCTTTGCAGGATGATCCGTGGGCAACGGAAACAGGCTTTGAGCGTATCATCGCCCCGGGAATAAACGCACGTCTTTATGGCAACAATCTTAACAACGTAAAAAGCATTATTATCGATGGAACAACCATCACCAATATTGTTTACGTTGATTCAGAAGACAATGACTATATCGAGTATGAAGTTCCTGCCGATCTGGCTGAAGGTGAGCATCGTGTGGTACTGGTAGATAATGATAACAACGAGTACGGTGGTAATATCGTCAAAGTTACATATACGGCGCTTATCACTTCAGGAGCCGACCGAACCAATGCGAATAGAGAATGGGTAATGACCGGGATCAATCTCGACCAGATTGCTTCACTAACATTCGCAGGACAAACTATCACTGAGTTTACACGGCAGTCGGCCACTGAAATCGCACTTACCTGCCCTCAATTGGAAGACGGGGAATACAAACTGACAGGTAGTACAAAAAGCGGAACAGACTTGGAATTCTATAAAGATAAAAACGTCGTTACAGAACAGACAGTCACCGTTTCTTCAACCACTGTGCTCTGGCAAGGACACCATTACGTATCGTGGGATTTGCCGGACGATAGTCCTAACAAAACTTTCAACTTGATTGGCAGTGATGTGTTTGCTACGTTAAAAGCTGGTGCTGTCTTGAGTATTCATTATTCAGTAGCCACTGAAGCAGAATATCACCAGTTACGCACCGTTACCGGCTGGTGGAATGATTTACCAGGTACTGCTGTAATCGAGTTCTCGGAAGCCGGTGTGAAAGAGATAGAGCTAACACAAGAGATCCTAAATAAAATTCAGGATGAAAGCGGATTTCTTTGCGTAGGGCATGGTTACTATGTGGATATGGTAACCGTACAGTAATAAGAGACAAGAAGACTTATCATTAAGATTATACTACTGAAGAGGCTGTCTGCATATGCAGGCAGCCCTTTCTTTATTTATGAAAGATCCTTAAGTGAAGTTAAAAGACATTATCAACAAAAGATGCTTAGTGGACAGGAGAATAGATTTGTAACTCTATAAATTCTGTAGTCAAATAGTTTCCTGTAGCTTAGCTTCAACAGATATAAAATACAACGGCTTTATGCATAAAGCATTCCGCTTCTCTAGTTTATTTTTAATAGTCATTGACAATGATGAGTCAGCCGTATAATAAAATTGCAGGTTCAGCCTTCCTTGCGGTCGTTTAACACAATATCGGCTAAATTCATGCTCATTACAGAGAAATATTTAACTTTTTTGATCGGCGAAGCATCAATGCTTCTTCTGAATCTTTTAATGCAAAATTGAAAGCTTTCAGGGCTACATTAAATACTTCCTTTTTAGAGTAGCTAAAATCGATGCCTGAAAAAGTTGAGTTCACCAGATTTAAAGGTGAGGCGATTTCGGCCGCATATCCGCAAGTGTATATAAAAAACAAAAGGGAAAACAGCGTTTTTCCCTTTTGTGGTGCCACCTGGAATCGAACCAGGGACACACGGATTTTCAGTCCGTTGCTCTACCAACTGAGCTATGGCACCTTTCTAAAGTTGAGCTTTAAGTAGCACCCCCTTTATTTTGGTGTTGCAAAAGTATACATTTTTTTAAAATCACAAAGTTCAATACGAAAAAAAAGCAAAAAAAATCAATTTTTTCAGCTTCGGAAATTCACAGCAGTTGTACGTGATTGATCGTTTTTCCCTCATGTTTAATTGAAACAGAATTACTTGTACCCCAAATTCGCCAAAGAAGGGTTGTCCCTTTTTATTTGAAAGCTCCGGGCCAGAAAAAATCAGTAATTATTATTCGGATAATTTTGGACTATTATTAATGGTTACAATTTTACATTGAATCCTTTCATGCGTTTTATACGCCGCATGAGTCTGCAATCCAATACTTTTTATACTTTTGCACGATTAGTTTAATAGACAATGGTTGATACTGATTATCTGACACATACATTAAATAACGGCATTCGAATAATTCATCAGCAAACCGACTCGCCGGTGGGGCATCTTGGGGTTTTAATAAATACCGGATCGCGCGATGAAAAGGAAGATGAACATGGCCTGGCACACTTTATCGAGCACTCGGTTTTTAAAGGTACAAAAAAGCGTAAGTCGTTTCATGTGCTTAGCCGTATTGAAGGTGTTGGTGGCGAGTTGAATGCTTATACCACAAAAGAAGAAACCGTGCTGTATGCTACTTTTTTAAGTGAGCATTACGAGCGCACAGCCGAATTATTGAGCGATATTCTTTTTAACAGCACCTACCCCGAAAAGGAGCTCAAGCTCGAAAAAGAGGTGGTGGTCGAGGAAATAAACTCGTATTACGATACACCGTCGGAGTTGATCTTTGATGAATTTGAAGAGCAGGTTTTTGATGGTCATCCCATTGCCCGCAATATTTTAGGCACAAAAGAAAAGTTGCGTTCTTTTAACCGCGACAAGATTTTTAATTTTATTGCCAATAATTACCATACCGATCAAATGGTGATTAGTTCGGTGGGTAATATCAGTTTTACTACTTTGCTAAAAATGCTGGAGAAGTATTTTGGAGAGGTGGAGCAAAGTTTGCGACAGTTGAAAAGAGAGCAGTTTGTGAATTATCAACCGCAATCAAAAACGGTAATAAAAGATACTTTTCAGGCACATTGCGTAATGGGGAATGTGGCTTTCGATTTTAAAAATCCAAAGCGTATTGCCATGGTTTTGCTGAACAATGTACTGGGCGGACAAGCGCTAAACTCGCGCTTAAACCTAGCCATGCGCGAACGTCGTGGAATGGCTTATAACGTGGAGTCGGCATACACGGCGTATTCCGATACTGGTTTATTTAATGTGTATTTCGGCACCGATAAAGAGAACCTGAACAAAGCGGTGGCATTGGTGCATAAAGAGTTTGACTTGTTGCGCGACAAAAAAATGGGAGCCGTTCAGTTAAGTCGTGCAAAAAAACAGTTGATTGGTCAGATTGCCATCTCAACCGAAACTCGCGAAGATATGATGCTCACTATCGGAAAAAGTTTTATGCTATTTGATAAGGTTGACCCGTTACGGGTGATCTTCAAAAAAATTGAAGCCATTAGTGCCGAGGATATTCAGGAAGTAGCCAATATTATATTGGACAAGAACCAGATGAGTACGTTGATTTATAAATAGAAGGAATGGATAGGCAGAAGGCATTACATCAATATATTTTGGATCATATCGATGAGGAAGATCCTGTGTTAACTGAACTTGATCGCGAAACTAACCTGAAAGTATTAGGTGCCCGCATGATATCGGGGCATTTACAGGGGCAGGTGTTAACGATGCTGACAAAGATGATTCGCCCCAAATCCATTCTTGAATTGGGAACATTTACCGGTTATTCGGCTATTTGCCTGGCGAAAGGGTTACCGGAAGATGGTAAGCTGATTACTGTTGAGGTTGACGATGAACTGGAGTCGTTGGCTGCTAATTATTTCGAAAAAGCTGGTGTGGCACATTTAATTGAACAAAAAATCGGGGCTGCTACAGAGTTGATCCCTTCGCTCGATCAATCGTTCGACTTGGTTTTTATTGATGCAGATAAACGCGAGTATGTAGAGTATTACCAACTGTTAATAGAGAAAATGCAAGCAGGAGCGTACCTGGTTGCCGATAATACGCTGTGGAGCGGTAAAGTACTCGACAAGCCTCGCCACGATGATCGGCAGACTATTGGGATTCTTGAATTCAACAAGTTGGTTAAAAATGACGATCGCGTGGAGAAGGTAATTCTGCCACTGCGCGATGGAATGACTGTTATTCGTAAGAAATAACTCACAATTGTCTTCCTGTAACAGTACACGAAAATAATTTCATTACCAGATCAGAGGTAAGTCCTCTTTTGGCCGCGCAATTTATCGATCTATAATTTCGCTTAAGTCAATTCCCTAGTTGGCATTATTATTCCCTGACGCTGGCTGTCCCTTTTTTGCTTTAAAACCCTGCTTCCGTTTTCTGTTTGGATTATTATTTCTCCGTTTGTTTGGTCTATTACTCTTCTCTCCGTTTTCCGCAGCGGATTGTTTGTTTTGCGGATTGTTGCTCTTGTTTTCGAAATTCCGGCCTCCCTTTTTGTTGCGTCGTTTTTTGTTACGCGAAGGTGTCTTTTTGTCAAAACGATCCAGGCTTTCGTCAAGCGTAACTTCCATACTATTTTGCTCTTTTGGTTGAGCGCTGAATGTCTGAACTTCGGGTTTTATGCCTCGTTTGTTTTTCTGAATGATATCGCGCACCTGTTTTAGCGACAGGTTAAAAGTAGTTCCCATGCTTCCTGCCAATCCGTACCAAATCTCTTTCTTCAGGTAATCGGTTTTAAAAGGCTTGGCAATTCCCGATGCCAGTTCAAGGTCGAGTAATTCGCGCGGGAATTCGTTTCCTGCCTCAATGTAGGCGTCAAGTTCGTATAACAGGCAGCATTTTAGTTTTCCGCAGGCACCAGCCATTTTCTGTGCTGATGGCGATAAACCTTGTTTCAGCGCCGCGTCCGACGAGATGCTTGAAAAATCGGTTCGCCAGCTTGAGCAGCACAACTCGCGACCGCATGAGCCAATACCACCGATCAAACCGGCTTCCTGACGGGCGCCAATTTGTTTCATCTCCACTTTTATGCGAAACTCGCGGGCATACACTTTTATTAGTTCCCTGAAATCTACACGCCCTTCGGCCAGGTAGTAAAAAATCGCTTTTTTATTGTCGCCTCTATATTCAACATCGCCAATTTTCATGTCTAAGCCCAACTCCAGAGCTGCCTGTCGTGCTCTAATCATGGTGGCTTTTTCGCGGCTGCGTGCTTCATTCAGTTTCTGAATATCGGCATCGCTGGCTTTGCGGTAAACCACATTCAGGTTATAGCGCGACGGATTTTTAATCCGCAGTTTAAATTGTTTTTCGGCCAGGTAGCCGGTTAAAGTTACCTCGCCAACATCGTGCCCCGGCGAGGTGGCAACAACAATTTTATCTCCGCGTTTTAGCGGGAGATTTTCAACATTTTTATAGTATTCTTTGCGGGTCGACTTAAACTTAACTTCAACAATATCTGATTTATCGGTGGTGTCTGGCAAATCACTTAGCCAGTCGTATCCTTGTGTTATGCTACTTGTTGAATTATTGAACGAACATCCATTACAACTCATATAATCCTCTCTGCTTTCTGTATGAAGTGTGGCTTTTGTCTTGCACTAGTTTCGCAAGGTTAGTTCACACCCCAATTAAATAATTCCATGCAAAGATTGGAAAAAAGAATTGATTTTTCTAATCTGGAACAAGTCTAAATTAAAATATTGTGTTTTATTTATGCGCGAATCGAGCTTTTTTGTTCCTTTATTGGAAATTAAATAAGGCAGAAAACACTCATGAATCTCTTAAAGCGGCTTTTAGTTGTAATATTTGTAGCCCTAACTTTTAATGGGCTGGCTTTTCAATTGTCAGACAAGGCCACGGTTAGCATAATTACCTGTAGCCCGGGAAACGAAATGTATTCAGTTTATGGGCATTCGGCAATTCGGGTAAAAGATCCGCGCTTGAATTTTGATGTGGTTTTTAACTACGGTATTTTCGATTTTAGCAGCCCCAATTTTTTGTATCGTTTTTGTGCCGGGCAAACCGATTATCTGCTTGGCGCCTATCGTTTTGAGACCTTTTTGAATGAATACCGACACGATAAACGCAGTGTTTTTGAGCAGGAACTGAACCTTTCAGCACAGGAAAAACAAAAAATATTCGATTTTTTACAATGGAATGCCCAGCCCGAAAACCGGGTATATCGCTATAATTTTTTCTTTGATAATTGTGCCACACGGGTACGCGATGTAATTGCTGATAACGTAAATGGAGGAATAACTTATACCGACAGTGCCAGCCATAAAACGCTGCGAACGCTGATAAAAGATTGTCACCAAAAAATAAGATGGCTGAATTTTGGTATCGATTTTTTGGTCGCTGCTGAATCAGACCGTGAGGCAACGCTCGAAGAAGAAATGTTTTTGCCCGATTATGTAATGCAGCATTTTTCTACGGCAAAAAGAAATGATAATGGGCAGAATATTGCCCAATCGGTGCAAGTGCTTTATCAGGCACCAGAGCAAACTTTGTCACTGACGTGGCTCTGGAGTCCGCTGGTTGTATTTTCGTTGTTATTGTTGGTGGTAGCTTTTTTTACCTGGAAACAGTTTAAAAACGGTGAAATGAAGCCAGCACTTGATGTTTTGCTTTATGGTATAAACGGACTCGGTGGTTTATTGCTTACCTGGTTTACCATTTATTCCGAACATCCGGCAATGAGTCCCAATTATAACCTCATGTGGCTGGTTCCGCTGAGTCTGCCATTTGCAATTGTTTACTTACGAAAAAAGTGGCGTCCGGCAGTGCGTTATTATCATCTTGTTTTTGCTGTATGGATGATCGTGTTTTTTGTTTCATCGCCCTTTATTCCACAGAAATTTCATCCGGTATTTTTCATCATGGCAGCCACATTTTTTATCCGCGCATTGGCACATTCGCTGCTAATTCTAAGGTCATTAAAAGGTTCCCGCAAATAACCATTCATGCGAATTGTTGAAAAGTTTGGATGAACAAATTTGTCCTGAATTTTCTCCATGTATTGAAACAATTATCTTTGCTCAACTATGGCAAAAAAGGAAAAGAAATATGTAGAAACACCACTTATGAAGCAATATTATGCGATCAAGGACAAACATCCTGATGCGGTTTTGCTTTTTCGTGTGGGCGATTTTTATGAAACGTTTGGAGAGGATGCCATAAAGGCGGCGGAAATCCTGGGAATTACATTAACGCGCCGGGCAAATGGTTCTGCCAGTTATGTGGAATTGGCAGGTTTCCCGTACCATGCGCTGGATACCTATCTCCCTAAGTTGGTACGGGCCGGACAGCGAGTGGCGATTTGCGAACAGCTGGAAGATCCGAAAATGACGAAGAAGATCGTGAAACGTGGGATTACCGAGCTGGTAACTCCCGGTGTTTCCATCAACGATAATATTCTTGAGAACCGTGAAAATAACTTCCTTGCATCGGTTCATTTCGATAAAAAGCGGGCAGGTATTGGCTTTCTCGATATTTCAACCGGAGAGTTTCTGGCCGCCGAAGGAAGTTTTGAATACATCGATAAATTATTGAATTCCTTTCAGCCCAAAGAAGTGTTGTTTCAGCGCGGAAGAGGGAAGGAGTTCAACGATCTTTTCGGAACAAAATTTTACACCTTCAACCTGGAAGACTGGGTGTACACCGACGATGCTGCAAACGATCGCTTGACGCGGCATTTCGAAACCAGTTCGTTAAAGGGATTTGGTGTGCATAACATGCAGTTGGGCATTATTGCCGCCGGAGCAATTATGCATTACCTTGATATTACTCAACATCAAAAATTAAGTCATATCTCTGGTTTAAGCCGGATTGAGGAAGAACACTATGTTTGGCTCGACCGGTTTACCATTCGTAACCTGGAGTTGTTTGCTCCGCTTCACGAGAGTGGAAAAGCACTCATTAATGTGATTGATAAAACCATTACACCAATGGGATCGCGTTTGCTGAAACGCTGGATGGCACTGCCTTTAAAAGATATCGATCCGATAAATGAGCGACTGGAAGTGGTGGAGCTTTTCCTGAAAGATCCGGAGACAAAAGAAAACCTGGAAGAACATCTTCGTCAGATGGGCGACTTGGAGCGACTGATCTCAAAAGTTGCGGTAGGACGGATCAACCCGCGCGAAGTGATGCAAGTGAAAAATGCGCTGGCGGCAATTGTTCCGATAAAAGCTGCTTGTTCCGATGTTGAGAATTCTGCATTAAATCGTTTTGCGGAGCAGTTAAATCCTTGTGATCTGATTCGGGAGAGAATTGAGCAGCAGATTGTTGCCGATCCGCCAACTGCCGTAAATAAAGGGAAAGTGATTGCCGAAGGTGTTTCCGAGGAGTTGGATGATCTGCGTAAAATCGCTTATTCGGGAAAAGATTACCTGGCGCAAATTCAAAAACGCGAAAGCGAAAAACATGGCATCCCATCGCTGAAGATCAGCTTTAACAATGTTTTTGGTTACTATATTGAGGTGCGGAACACGCATAAAGATAAGGTGCCGGCCGATTGGATTCGTAAACAAACGCTGGTTAGTGCCGAACGTTACATTACAGAGGAGCTAAAGGAATACGAACAAAAAATTCTTGGTGCTGAAGAAAAGATACAGGTGTTGGAAAGCAAGCTCTTTGGCGAGCTGATCTTTGCCTTATCGGAATACATTTCGGCTATTCAGTTGAACTCGCATATTCTGGCTCAAATCGATTGTTTATTGTCGTACGCTACGTGTGCAACATCTTATAAATATTTCCGCCCTGAGGTGAACGATGCCACTTCAATTGAGATAAAAGAGGGGAGACATCCGGTTATCGAGCATCAATTACCAATTGGGGAGTCGTACATTGCCAATGATGTGAAGTTGGATCAGGAAGATCAACAGATCATTATTATCACGGGGCCAAACATGGCCGGTAAATCGGCACTGTTGCGTCAAACAGCATTAATTGTGCTGATGGCGCAAATGGGATCGTTTGTCCCTGCAGAAGTGGCTAAAATTGGTTTTGTGGATAAAATTTTCACCCGTGTTGGAGCATCGGACAATATTTCGTTGGGCGAATCAACGTTTATGGTGGAGATGAACGAAGCGGCCAGCATCTTGAATAATGTTTCCGACCGCAGTCTGATTCTTTTCGATGAGCTGGGGCGAGGAACCTCAACTTACGACGGTATTTCCATCGCCTGGTCGATTGTGGAGCATTTGCACGAACATGCTTTTACCAAAGCAAAAACACTGTTTGCCACCCACTATCACGAGCTCAACGAAATGGAAGGAGCTTTCCCGAGGGTAAAAAACTTTAACGTTTCCATAAAGGAGGTGGGTAACAAAGTTATCTTCTTGCGTAAGCTGGTTCGTGGAGGAAGCAACCACAGTTTTGGTATCCATGTAGCGGGCATGGCCGGAATGCCAAAATCGGTAATTCAACGTGCCGAGCAGATATTATCGAAACTGGAAGGCGGAAAAGAAAAGGAAAGTTTAAGTAAACCTTTAGAGGAGATTGGCGAAAACCGCGAGGGTATGCAGTTGAGTTTTTTCCAATTGGATGATCCTGTGCTAAAGCAAATTAGAGATGAGATAGCCGGACTGGATGTGAATAACCTTACGCCAATAGAAGCCCTGAACAAGCTAAATGAAATAAAGAAATTGACAGGAATTTCTTAATGGGCTTCAATAATTTTTGCCAGATAAAAAAATAGCAATATATTTGCATCGCTTTTGAAAAAGCAAGTTCATTAAAATACGCGAGAATAGCTCAGTTGGTAGAGCACGACCTTGCCAAGGTCGGGGTCGCGGGTTCGAGTCCCGTTTCTCGCTCATTCACGATAATGCAAAGGATGCCCGGGTGGTGGAATTGGTAGACACGTTGGACTTAAAATCCAATGATCATTATGATCGTGCGGGTTCAAGTCCCGCCTCGGGTACCATTTGCGAGAATAGCTCAGTTGGTAGAGCACGACCTTGCCAAGGTCGGGGTCGCGGGTTCGAGTCCCGTTTCTCGCTCGTTAAAAGGCTTCACAATTTTGTGAGGTCTTTTTTGTGCCTAATATTTTGCACTTGGTTGGCTGCCCGGTTTTTCGCTTTACCGGTTTTCATTATTTTATCTCCTGTTCGCTGAAAATCAAAAAAGGCCATCTCTTTTGAGACAGCCTTCTTATTTTATTTTGCGTTACTGGTTTTATTCAAACACGTAGCGGACATTTAATCCAAAACCATCCCAGTGAAAAGTGGTTTCGTCGATAACCTCCAACGATGGGCGGTAATCAAGTCCTAATGCTACGGGGATATCAACAAAGCGGTATTCAAGTCCGATTTCAAAAGCGGCACCCAGGCTAAAATTCGTTTTGCTGTCTTTTACGCCTGCCTTATACACCGTTTCATCTAAAATGGCCAGATAAGGTCCAACGCCCATATACCAGTTAAATGCTTCGTCGCCCAGCGGGCGGTACAGGAAATCCCAAAGCAGGTCGGCTGCTACGCCATCGCCAAACGAGAGGTCGGCATGCAGGCGATTAAATTCCCCGGTTGAGAAAATTCCATCTATGGCCACATTTCCGGCCGAAACATCGCCAAAACGCACCCCTAATTCCTGAGCATTTCCAATAAACATTCCGGCAAATGCCAATACCACTGTCAATACAATTTTTTGTAATCTCCTTTTCATGTTTTTTACGTTTTCTGTTTCTATAATTATTTACCTAAAATTTTAATCAAGTCTCCTCTTTTTAGCTCGTCTGTCAATTCTCTATTATTTAGTAAAGCCATTTCTTCAAATCTGTCCTGCGGAACTTTGTAATAAGCAAATGCATCTTTTAACGAAACCGATGCACTATTGATTGAAATTACTTTTATCCGATCAGGCTGGATATTAAGTTTCGAGGCGTTGGTTAGTCGGGCAAAATTTTTCATTGTCGACTCAAATGCGGGCTTGTAACCATTAAAATTCGCATCTAAACAAAGCCCGTGAAAGGTATAAACCACTCCATCTTTTTCGATAAAATACGACAGAATTTTAAGTACCTGTTCCTGCCCTGCATCGTTTTGCGAAACCTGCTCCGAAATAGTAACCACTGTATTTAACCCGTTTAGTTTAACAGTGCTTTTATCGATTAGGTTTAGTTGCAAATCGGAAATTGTTTTTTGCGCAACGGCATCGGCCCCTTTTTCCTGCGAAAGCTTAAAAATCATTGCAGCATCCTTACTTGCAGGAACAATTTGTACCTGCATTGGCGAGTTAACCAGAGTCCAGTTTTCAGGAATGGGAAATTGAAAGGCCAGATCGGGGTGATAAAACATGTTATTCTCAACAAATCCCTGACGTGGATTTTCTCCATATACAATTCCGTCAATCATCTTAAGATATTCTTTGGTATTAACGGCAAACGATTGAGTCGGTAGTTTTGCCTGCCACTCTTCAGTAATTTGATTTACTGTAATATTCCGCTGGCCCGGATCGGGGTGTGTCGACATCCAGGAGGGAACGCCTTCGTGGCTGCTCGCCATTTGCATTTTATTCAGTACATCGAAAAATTCGGCCATTTGATGAGCATCGTAACCAACTTTCGATGCATATTCAACGCCCAACCGGTCGGCCTCGCGTTCGTTGGCACGGCTAAAGCTTAAAAACAACAGTTGCATAGCCGCGGAAGCTTCACCCGCAAATTGTGCAACTTCGGGTACGGCAATCATTCCGGCAGCAAGTGCCAACTGGCTAAGTTGCTGTCGTGTTTGTTGCTGAACCGAATGGCGTGCCGTAACATGACCAATTTCGTGCCCTAATACACCCATTAGTTCGGCCTCGTTATTAAACTGGGCCAGTATTCCTCGTGTGAAATAAACATATCCGCCCGGCACCGCAAAAGCATTTACTACGGGCGAATCCAATATTCTGAAATGGAATTGTAAGTTCGGGCGATGCGAGATTTTGCCTATTTCTGTACCTTTTTCTGTAATAAAGTTTAGCAGTTCTTCATCTTCGTACAATCCAAATGTTGAAATAACCGTTGGGTCGTATTGTGTTCCCATAGCAATCTCCTGTTCTTCGGTCATTAGTACCAGTTGTCTCTTCCCGGTAACGGGGTTTACAGCACACGACGGTATCAGCAGCGCTAACGAAACGGTTAAAAGAATTACCGAGAGTGTTTTAATTGTTCTCATTTTTTCTGAATTTTTGAAATTGGTTAAGAATCCACATTTATTCGTATCAGAATGCTTATAACTTGTCTGTATTGGCTTAATTGTTAAATTCGCCTTTACACAAAGATACTATTTACTTTATTTTTAAAATCACCCACATGTTAATACGTAAAACGGTACTTATTTATTTTAGCCTGTTGGTGTTTCTGTTTTCAAGTAATGCCCAGAACGAAGCACTGTCGAAAATCGATATTTCTGATTTAAAGGAATACCTTACATTTATTGCTTCCGACGAATTACAGGGACGCGAACTGGCTACCGAAGTGGATGGTTTGGAGATAGCGGCAAACTATCTGGCCGATTATGCAAAAGAAATTGGGCTGAAACCAGCTGTGGAAGACTATTTTCAAACGGTACCAATTTTACACACCACACTAAGTACAGATGATTTTATTGAAGTAAAGAATGAGAAGGGAAAGTCGGTTTATCGGTCGGATGAGCTAGTAAAACTTAACCAATCAGAAGGCGTTTATCGTCTCAACGAGGAGCCTGTTTTTTTTATTGGCTTTGGCGAAAATATTGATTTGTATAATTTAAAAGACAAGCTTGTTGTGGTAGCACAGGGAAATGCCGAATCCTTTACCCGCAATGAGGTATATAAATGGCAAAATCGAGTGGAGCGTGCAAAAATTAACGCTATAATGGAAAAGCAGCCCAAAGCTTTATTGATTATTGCTAATCCGAAAGACAAGAAAAATATAAACTTTCAACAATTGAAGGGGTGGTTGAGGCGTCCGGGATACAGCGTAAAAAAAGACGAAGTATCGGAGCGACCAGCTGTTTTATTGGCAACCTCAAAAGTAGCCGATGCCTTACTGGGGAAGAGAGGTCGATACGAAAAATACCTCAAGAATCTTGTTGACGAATCAGAAGTCGCTAAAGAAATTTCAGGAACGCTTAGCGTGAAAATTGGTTCGGAACCGGAAGTGCTACAGGAAAAAAATGTAATTGCTTACATTGAGGGATCGGATCCGGTTTTAAAAAATGAGTACATTGTTTTTATGGCGCATTACGATCATTTGGGAGTGGGGACAAATGGCGATGTGTACAACGGTGCCGACGACAATGGCTCGGGAACAGTAGCCATTATGGAAGTGGCCGAAGCTTTTGTTTCGCTAAAAGAAAAACCAAAACGAAGTATTGTTTTTCTGTGGGTAACCTGCGAAGAGAAGGGACATTTTGGATCAAGTTATTATTGCGATCATCCGGTGTTTCCGCTGGATAAAACAGTGGCTTCCATAAATCTGGATATGGTAGGCCGTGTATATGACGGCCCGCGCGACGATGTTTGGAAAGAATCGCCCAAAAAAGTGAAAGACTTTGATGGGTTGTATACCCTGTCGAACGATGTGTGGCCCGAGTTAGCCGAAATAAATGCAATACACTGTGCCGAATTGGGATTAGTGCCAGACACCAGTTTGCCGAAAGAGCGTTTTTTGCGAGCCAGCGATCATTACCATTTTCATAAAAAAGGTGTGCCCATTTTGAATTATTCCACTGGTTATCATGCCGATTACCACAAAGTTGGCGATGAAGTGGAAAAAATTAACTTTGAAAAAATAAAACGTGTTGCCGATCTCTGTTTCCTGGTTGGTTTTGATTTGGCTAATAAGGAAGATATTGAGTTTTAGCAATAATCTTTTCAAACCTAAAAATATGAACACCAAATTACTTTTTACGTTTTTTTGCGTTGCAGTTTCAGTTGCGGCTGTTGCTCAAAAAAAGGAATTGCAAACGATTACCGAAAATGATTTGAGAGCGCACCTTGAATTTATTGCCAGTGACAATATGCGCGGGCGCGATTTTTTTACCGAAGTTCCGGGCCTCGATCTTGCTGCCGATTACCTCAAGTCGCAATGTTTAAAAATGGGGTTAGCTCCCGGAGTTGAAGGTTATTTCCAAAATGTTGAGATGCAGGCTGTAAAACCGGATATGGATCAGACTATTTTTCGATTAATAGACGCCAACGGAAATGTTAGCTACGAGACCAAAAATATTTTTTCGTTGGGAGGGCCTCCTAAAAGCGATACCATATCGGGCGAAGTGGTGTTTGCCGGTTATGGCTGGTATAACGAGGAGACAAAATACAACGACACCAAAGATCTGGATTTGAAAGGTAAAATTGTGTTGGTGATGACCCGTACCCTCGAACAGGTAAAAGAAGGTAAAAGTCCTGACATGGATACCGAAATGAGAAAAATGGTGAGAGCCTTGATGGGAGGAGCTAAAGCGGTGATTCTGGTGAACGATCCGATGAATCCGAATACCGAATACATTGAAAGTATACGAAAATATGCAACCGGTGGAAATCTCTCATTAAAAGGAAAAAGAGGCTCGCTAATTCTTCCGATTAAGTTAATTTTTGGAACAGAAGAACTGGGGAATAAAATAGTGGAAGCAGCAGGAGAAACTTTGGCTGGTTTGCAGCAGGAGATCAATAAAAGTAAAAGTCCAAAATCATTTGCCGTCAAGAACCTGAAAACAGAAGTTAATTTGGTAAAATCAACTGAATTAATTGTTGGAAAAAACGTTATTGCAGTAGTTAAAGGCAGCGATCCTGAGTTGAAGAATGAGTGCATTGTTTTTTCTGCACATTACGATCATTTGGGAACCGACGGAAAAGGCGGTATTTACAACGGTGCCGATGATAACGGGTCGGGAACAGTAGCTTTGCTGGAAATTGCAGAGGCATTTCAAAGTATGGAAAAGAAACCTAAACGAAGCATTGTTTTTGTCTGGGTAACCGGCGAAGAAAAAGGACTGCTGGGCTCCGATTATTATTCGCAGCATCCGGTATTTGCAATGGAGAATACGTTGGTTGATATTAATCTCGATATGGTCGGCCGCTCAGCAGAAAAGGAACTGGATTCGGTGGCGGTTAGTTCAAAAAGTTTGGCCGGTACTAACGGAATGTACATCATCTCGGGGCGGCAAAGCACCGAACTCATGAATGTTAGTGATGAGGTTTGTGAAGATCTTGGCCTTGTTCCGAGCGATGAACTAACAAAAGCTTTCCTAACACGAAGCGATTATTACCACTTTTATAAAAACGGAGTGCCAATTCTTGGTTTGTCAACTGGTCTGCACGACGATTATCATCAGATTACCGATGAGATAGATAAGATCGATTTCCTTAAAATGAAGCGGGTTGCGCAGTATGCGTTTTCGGTTGCTTACAAGCTGGCTAACCAAAAGGACCGTTTGGTTGTGGATAAGCCGGTTCAGTAATTCAAGAAAATATTTCTCCTAAAAAAACAGCTCTTTCAAAATATTTTGAAAGAGCTGTTTTTTTACCCTGTTCTGTACGATCATAATCATGACTTTTGACTGATAAATTTGTGTTAATTTTTCCTGCCTGTCGTCTATGTTTAAAATGAGCAAAAGTTAAAAACATATTTTTGTGCTCTAAGAATGTAGATATTTATATATAATAATACGAAATGTCAAAATATTTAATCATCGGAGGAGTTGCCGGCGGTGCAACTGTGGCGGCCAGGCTGCGTCGTATAGACGAGCAGGCAGAGATCATAATTTTTGAACGCGGAGCACATATTTCATATGCAAACTGCGGATTGCCCTATTATATCGGAGATGTTATTAAAGAGCGGGAGAAATTGCTTTTGCAAACGCCCGAAAGTTTTAAAGCCCGCTTAAATGTTGAAGTACGGGTTTTTAACGAAGTAGTGAAAATTGATCGCGAAAAGAAGGCGGTTGTTATTCGCAATCTGGAAACCGGCGAGGAGTATACCGAAACTTACGATAAGTTGGTATTGTCGCCGGGAGCGGAACCGATCAAACCTCCGATTTCGGGGATTAAAGATTCATCGATTTTTACGCTGCGAAATGTGGCTGATACCGATAAAGTAAAGGCGTATTGTAACGAAACCCAACCTAAAAGAGCAGTGGTGGTTGGCGCCGGTTTTATCGGCCTTGAAATGGCTGAAAACCTGCACCATTTAGGAATGAAAGTGTCAATCGTGGAAATGGCCAAACAGGTAATGGCACCGCTTGATTACGAAATGGCGGCGGTAGTTCACCAGCACCTGAAAACCAAACAGGTGGAGTTCTTTCTAAAAGACGGAGTTACTTCGTTTAAACGTGAAAACGGAGTGTTGAATGTTGCCTTGCAATCAGGGCGTCAAATTGAAACTGATCTGGTAATTCTCTCGATTGGTGTAAAGCCGGAAAACAAACTGGCGCGTGAAGCCGGATTGGATCTTGCACCAAATGGCGGAATTATTGCCAATGAGTATTTGCTAAGTAACGACGAAAACATTTATGTGTTGGGCGATGCGATGGCATTTCCTCATCCGATAACCGGAAAACTGAGCAATATTTATCTGGCTGGTCCGGCCAACAAACAAGGCCGTATTGTGGCCGACAATATCGTTAGCGGAAATACGCGCAAGTACAAAGGTGCTATTGCTACAGCAATCGCCAAAGTATTTGATATTACGGTGGCATCAACAGGTATTCCTGAAAAAACACTGAAAAGTGAAATGATGCCTTACACGGCAAATATTATTCATGGTGCGTCGCACGCCGGTTATTATCCCGATGCTTTGCCATACACATTAAAAATTCTTTTCCATCCTGAAAACGGGAAGTTGTATGGTGCGCAAATGATCGGTTACGAAGGAGTTGATAAACGTATCGACCTTATTGCAACCGTATTGAAACAAGGTGGCAGCATCTACGATCTGCAGGATATTGAGCATGCTTACGCACCTCCGTTTTCATCGGCAAAAGATCCGGTGAACCAGGCAGGTTTTGCGGCAGAAAATATCGTTAGCGGCAAACTTAAAATCGTTAGCTGGGACGAGATTCATAACTTTCATTCGGAAAACATTGTATTGCTCGATGTTCGTACGGCTGCCGAAAATGAATTGGGAAACATTGAAGGTTCGGTGAATATTCCTGTGGATGATTTACGCGAGCGGTTAAGTGAACTTCCAAAAGACAAAAAAATAATTGTTTATTGTGGTGTTGGTTTGCGTGGCTACATTGCATGCCGTATTCTTACTCAATCGGGTTTTAGCGAAGTTTACAACCTAAGTGGCGGCTACAAAACCTACGAGCACTCCATTTGCAAACAAAGTAACGAAGATATTTTCGAGGCCAATTACATTACCAAAAACGATCATATTTATCGCGGAAAAGCGAATAGCGAGCAGGCGATAATTGAAGGTGCGGCGGTAAAAACTATTCAGGTTGATGCCTGTGGGTTGCAGTGTCCCGGGCCAATTTTGAAGCTGAAACAGGAAATTGAAAACATTAAGCCCGGCGAGCGTTTGGAGCAAATTTCTACCGATATGGGGTTTATGAACGATGTGAAGTCGTGGTGTAACATGACCGGTAACAAGCTGGTTTCCGTTTCGGCTGAAAAGGGTAAAGTAAAAGCCCTGATTGAAAAAGGAAAAAAGCAAGAGGAAAGCAGTGCCAAAACGAGTGCGGCACCAGCCAAAAATAAAACCATGGTGGTTTTTAGCGACGATATGGATCGTGCACTGGCATCTTTGGTAATTGCCAATGGTGCAGCTGCCATGGGAAGTAAAGTAACATTGTTCTTCACTTTCTGGGGATTGAATGTGATTAAGAAGTCGGACAAGCCACATGTTGAAAAGGACATGATGAGCAAAATGTTTGGTTCGATGATGGCAAAAGATGCCGGCGATCTGAAACTTTCGAAAATGAACATGATGGGAGTGGGTGCCAAAATGATGAAGAAGCGCATGTTGACCAAGAAAGTGGATTCGCTGGAAGATATGCTTCAGACGGCCATGGAAAATGGTGTGCAAATGATTGCCTGCCAAATGTCGATGGATGTAATGGGGGTTGACAAAGAAGAATTGATGGAAGGTGTTGAAATAGGAGGTGTTGCTACTTACCTTGAGGAAGCTGACCAGTCGAATTTGAATTTGTTTATTTAGTTATTTCTCGCGGATTACGCGAATTAACGCTGAAATTTATTGAGGGCTTCACTTTTGTGGAGCCCTCAATATTTTTCGTACAAAAAAAGCTGCCCAAACAGAGCAGCTTTCGTTTTAATATTTTCAAGGAATTATTGTCTTGCAGCTTTCAATCCTTCAGTAGTAGTGTAATATTTTACAATCATATTGGGAACTTCCCATTCAGGTAATTTCCCGTCAATTAAATATTGCAGGTATTTTTTTGTTACCTGTCCGAAATGGGCTTCGTGACCAACCTTATATTTTTCAGGAATATTCATCACCCACTTTTTGTCGCCAATCTTTTTTACTGAAATTCCGGGATAAGTTTCTGCCAAACCTGTTACGGCATTATTCAAACTTCCTGCAAACTCCATCGCATCAGCATCTGTCGCTTCAATGTAAAGTTGTGGTTTGTACCCCTCTTCTTCACCCTGAATAATTTCGAGGTTACACTTAGTGCCACGCATAATGGAGTAGTGCGTGTCGCCAGCTCCTTCAGGCGCTTCAAAATTCCAGATTACCGATGCTTTGGCATGAACGCCTTTTAGCGTGTAATTGATCTCGCCGTTGCAATAAACTTTTAAAATATCTCCCTCAACATCTTTTTTCAGGAACTCTGGATATTCATCAAGCGAAGTCGATTTTTTAAACATCTCCGGTGTAAGGCTAGTGGTCCAGTGTTTGGCCGAAATAATCTCTACATCTTCTTTCGAAAGAACTACCTCGGGGAAAGCTTCCCATTGAATCAAATCAACAAGGTGCGTGTTTACATCCACAATTCCTTCGCCCTGTTGTTGGGTGTCGAAATACCATGCCGGACGCTTTAACGGATTCCCTGAAACGTATTTGAAAAAGTGGTGTACACTTTCCTTGGTAATTGCCGGATTTTCGGTAGTTCCTTTCTGAAGTGTTCCAAAAACCTCGGGTAATTGCGATAATTCGCGTTGTAACATGGTTGTAATTTCATGGCGCTCGGTCATAATATCATATAGCAAAACTCCATTTTCTTCGGCCACTTGAAACGCTTTTTCCAGCTTCGGAAATTCCTCGGGCGAAATTACCATTGGTTTGTCGGCCAGTACGTTAATTCCGGCTTCAACGGTTTTTAAAATGTAATCGGTTTTTTTGCCGTTGTTTCCGGCTGTAACCATCACGTTTCCGGGTTTTTCTGCCAACATTTTTTCCAGGTAATCCTCACCTGTATAAACTTTTTCCACCCACGATGTTGGGTTTTCTTCGCGAGTATTATAGCTTTCAATTCGTTTCAGATGATCCTCTACATCTACACCATCAGGAGCATAAACATTTACAACCGGATCGACCTGGTCGTACATCGATTTTTGTACCAATGCAGCATGAAAATGTCCCGGGTCGAGAGTCATGATTTTTACTTCTCCTTTTGCACCTGTAAACGTGTTTCTCTCCTTTTCAGAGTCGGTTGATTTTTGACTGCCCCCGGTGCAGGCAGAAAATAGAATTGCCAGTGTTGCAGCCACAGTTGATAGGTATTTCATGAAGTATTTGTATTAGTTATTAGATTTCCGTTGGGTACACGCAAAATTATACTTTTAATTGTGTTTCGAAAGCAAATGGGCAAAAAGAAGTTGTAAAAGAAAAAGCATTCACATCATCCGCGACCAATATCAATTTTCATCAATCTTGAATCAATCAGCACTTAAGGCTCAACGTAGTATTTTATGCTGCAATCGTAATTGGTGTAATGAATATATTTATTGTTTTCCATCCATAAAACTACTGTTTTCGAATCTTTTGGTTGATAACGGGGTATGTATGGACGAACGTTATCGAGTGTTGAATTTTGCGTAATTGGTTCAATATTCCAGGAATTTCCTCCGTTTGTAGTGGTACGCTTTTCAATTTCAAAAACTCCGTTTATCTCGCGCGACAGGTAAATCTCGTTGGGTTTATTCGGGTTTAAAGTCATGTTGCCCATGTAGTGCGGTTCGCGCTCTGTTTCTCCTTCGGGTGTTTGCGGAAACCATTTGCCGGCTTTGCAGATTTCGTGGTCTTCCCATGTTTTTGTGTCGGCATTGTACCAGGCGTAATAGTAACGATGATCGGTTTCCTGCGGATGACGTGTGTACAAAATGTAAGGTGTTCCATCCTTTTCCACCACATCGCAAATCCAGGCACGTCCATGTTCTTCGTCGGCTTTGTACACTACCGATGCATCCTTAACCTGAAATGGCAATCCGCTGAGGTCGCAAATTTTTGTGCCGTCAGCTTTCCAGAATGCACCTTTCTCGTAATAGCAATAATAAACCGAGTTGGTGGGTTCAACGCGCGGATGCCCGTCGGTAAATATCATATGGATTTTTGATTTTCCATCGGAATAATATTTTACGTAAGGCCGGTTACCGGAAGTAAACGGAACATCGCTCATTAACACATATTGTTTGTTCCATGTTTTGCCATTATCATCCGAAATAATCATGTTGGGTTTAAATCCGATCCAGCGTCCAAAAACAAACAGTTTGTTATCCTCTTGGCTTAATATAACTGGATTGGCATAAGTAAAAGTTTCTCTCGGAAATTTCTTGAGCAGCTCTTCGTTTGTAGGTTTAAAAACCACATTCTTACCAAAACTATCAATATCAGTGCCGTTTGTAGTTGTATTGCTCAAAATGCCTTTACCCGTTGAGTGCCAGGAGAACATAGTGAGAATGTTGCCATTTGGAAGTTTTGTAAATGCAGGATTATCATGATCGTCGAATTCAAACTGCGGATATATGTTATTAAATTTTGCTTCTTTGGTTTCCGGGTTTAAGGAAGCCACTTCTATCGATCCGTCTTTTTTTACCCAACCGGTAACGATTTTGTCGGCATCGGTATAAATTGCACGCGGATCAGAGAACCAGCACCAGGCACCATCATCACAGAGTGTATGAATAGTTGGAGTTTGTTGTGTTGTTTCAGTGTTTTTTTTCGCAGAGGAGTTGCATGCGAACAGAAATACAAGCGAAAGAACTGGTAACAGAAGAATAGGTTTCATGATAAATATTTTGGGAGTCAAAGTTATTAAATCGTACTTTTCTACTTTGATTCAGGATTATCAAATTTTCCATTTTTTCTGTTAAAGATTTGATGTTTCTGGTATTTTTCGAGAAGTAAAAGTATTTTTAAGGGTAACAATCGGACAAACAACAATTATGATAAAGCGAGAGACCACCTTGTTCTTTATTTTCACATTTTATCTCAGTACTTTTTCGCAGCAAGTTAATTTTCTTCCAAACGATTGGCAGAATCCGGCTGTTTTTGAAAAAGGACAAAATGCACCTCATGCATTTCATATTCCTTATGCATCGGCTAATGATGCAATTCAGAACATACCACGAAAATGCAGGAATTACCAATTGCTTAATGGCCAGTGGAAATTTAAATGGGTGGAAACGCCAAAACAGGTTCCTGTAGAGTTTTGGCAGCCCGATTTTGATGTAAGCGAATGGGATGAAATAAAAGTTCCTTCGAACTGGCAAATGGAAGGCTATGGGCATCCCAAATTCCGGAATGTGGCCATTTCTTTTGAGAACGATCCGCCCAATATTCCCGATTATTATAACCCGACCGGATGCTACAAAAGGAAATTTACTATTCCTGAAAGCTGGGAAGAAAAAGAGGTAATGTTACGTTTTGAAGGAGTAAAATCGGCATCGTATATTTGGGTAAACGGGCAGCGGGTTGGTTATAACCAGGGAGGTTTTGAACCAGCAGAGTTTAATATCACGCCGTTTATTAAAAAGGGAGAAAATGATTTGTCGGTTCAGGTAATTCGTTTTTCCGATGGGTCGTATCTCGAAAATCAGGATATGTGGCGGTTGTCGGGCATCTTTCGCGATGTCAAATTATGCGCCCAACCAAAAACATTTATTCACGATTATTATGTGGTGACCGATTTTGATGAAAATTATAAGGATGCAACACTGACGGTGGAAGCCTACATTCATAATCAGCAGCTGGAAGCAGAGTCAGGTGAAATAACAGTAGATGTTTATGATGTAGAAGGCCGTTCAATTCTAAAAGATGGAACGATTCGCGAAATTTTTGAAGTAGATTCAATGGGAAATGTTAAGGTAGAATTGGCTACTTTGGTTGTTGATCCGCCACAGTGGTCGGCTGAGTTTCCCAATCTTTTTATCCTACTTGTTCAGCTAAAAAATGCCGATGGAAAAGTAACCGAAGCATTCACTCAAAAAATCGGATTCCGCGAGGTGGAATACAAGGATAAGATTTTAACCGTAAACGGTGTTCCTGTAAAACTGAACGGCGTAAACAGCCACATGCATCATCCCGTACACGGGCAGGCGGTGCCCCTGGAAACTTTAAAGCAGGATTTGCTGCTGATGAAACAGTACAACATTAATTGTGTGCGAACCTGTCATTATCCGCCAACACCTGAATATATTGATTTGGCCGATGAATTGGGCATGTACATTTTTGATGAAGTAGGAGATGAGGCGCACAATAACATTCATTTGTCGGAAAAGCCGGAGTGGACAGAGATGTACCGAGATCGTTCGCGAAAATTGGTGTATCGCGACCGCAATCACCCGGCAGTGATTGTTTGGAGTGCCGGAAACGAATCGGGCAGCGGACAAAATATCAATGAGGTAATTAAAACCGGAAAGGCGATAGATCCTAGCCGCCCGGTGTGGATGTATGGCGGAAATACCTTTAACATTGCTTTTGAGGATCTGGTGGGGCCGCGCTACTGGGCACCGGTTGATTATAAAAACCTGGCACAGGGAAAAGTGTTGCCTGCCAACGATAAACGTGCCTCGTTTATGGACGAGTACCTGGCAGCAACTGGAAATGGCCTTGGAGGTATGGACGAATATTGGGAATATATTTGGAAATACCCTCGATTAACAGGTGGTGCTATTTGGGATTGGATCAGCCCGGGGATTAAAACACCGCGCTGGATTTTGCCAGATCTCTCGCCACAAAAAAACGATGGACAGATTATGGGACGTCCAATGTTTCAGCAGGGCGTTTATGGTTGGGGGCTCGAATTCTCTGGTCATGATGATTGGGTGGAGTTTTACCGCGATCCAAGTCTGGATATCACCGGGAATCAGCTAACTATTGATTTTTGGGTGAAGCCATCCGAAATTCCGCAGCCCAATGTTTTTGTCGCCAAAGGAGCACACGGTTATGGCATTCAAATGGCCGATGTTGAAACAATGGAATTTTATGTGTTTGGAAACGAACGTATTTCTGCCAAAGCAAAAGTGGGGGAAGATTTTTATGAAAACTGGCATCACATCTCGGGTATTTACAACGGAAGACAGTTGCGGCTTTATATCGATAATAAACGTGTTGCCACCACTTCATTTTCAGGAAATATAAGCTCTACACCATTTCCGCTTTGTATTGGTCGCGAGGCAGAGACTCAGGATCAGGGTGAGCATTCCGGTCGCTTGTCAAAAATGGTGATCGACGATGTTCGGGTGTTTAATCGTGCTGTAAATATCAATAATATTGAGATGGAAAAAGCAGGGCTGGTGTTGCACTTGAATTTTGAAGAAGATGAAAAAGACGGTGATTTTTATGCCGTAGGTTTGGGTGGAAGAACCTATGGAATTGTGTGGCCCGACAGGACGGTTCAGCCCGAAATCAATCAAATTAAACGATCGGGGCAACCGGTAAAAATTGAAGCTATCGATATTGAAAATGGTGTGCTGAAAGTGACCAATCGTCATTATTTCAAAAATATGAATAAGTTGGAAGGATTCTGGCAGATAAAAGTGGATGGAGAAACAAGTCAGCGCGGCTTTTTTGATTGCGATATCCCGGCAGGCGAAACAGGCGAAGTAACTATTAATTACCGCAGGCCGCGCATTGAATCGACCACGGAGTGTCTGCTGGAGGTTTCTTTTATGCTAAAAGAAGATTTAAACTGGGCACCAAAAGGCCACGAAATTGCCTGGGAACAGTTTGCCGTACCAACCGATTATTATTTTGTTGACGAAGAAGAAAACAACGAAAAGATTACTGCTACAGACAATGAAAATTATATACGGATAAATGGCAACGATTTTAGCTATTCCATTAATAAAAGAACAGGAAGTTTTGTGTCGTTAAAATACAAGGGAATTGAGTACCTTGAGGCTGGCCCCGAATTTCTGGTTTGGCGTGCACCAATTGCCAACGATATCGATCCGTGGGGAAGTAATTCTTTTGGTCGTAGCAATTTTACGCCGGGAATGGGAAGAAGTATCGACAACCAATTGCGTACGCTTGGAATGCGCGACTTAATTTCAGAAGTTGACGATTATGAGTTGCTTCAGGTGAGCGACGATGAGGTGACGCTGAAAATGGATGTATTTGCTAACTCAAGCCTTGATCCATCGAGGCGAAAAGACCAGTGGTTTTCTTATTCAGCATTCGAGCAAAAACAAACCTGGACATTTTCTGCTGACGGAAGTATTCAGTTGGAGCAGGAAGTGATTCCACACGGACCAATGCCCGATATGTTGCAGCGTGTGGGGCTTCAGTTTCAGTTACCAAAAAGTTTTAATCAGGTACAATATTATGGAAGAGGGCCATTTGAAAACTATCCCGACCGCAAAACAGGCGCTAAAATAGGGTTGTATCATTCAACAGCTGACTCCATGTATGTGCCTTATATTATTCCGCAGGAATACGGTAGCCGCAGCGATGTGCGCTGGCTAAAAGTGCATAACAATGATGATCATGGATTGCTGATTAAAGGAAATGAACTGTTGAATTTTAGCCTGCATAAATTCACTACCGATAACTTGTCGCGCGCCATGTATACGTATCAGTTGGAGGAAGCGCCAAACACTATTTTGAATGTTGATTACGAAGTTTCGGGAGTTGGTGGTACGGCCATACGCCAACTGCAAAAATACCGGGTGCGGCCCGATGTGAAAAGATATTCGTTAACGATTAAGCCGTATTAAATACGTAATGTTGTGATGGTCACACTCTAAGTGAGACTATCACTGTTTTGTATAAATGGTTAAGAGTTGAGGTCTTTCAAAAACTGCAAATTCCGCAACAATCCTTTGTAACCGGTGCGTTTTACCGCCGAGTTTTTAAAAAGCTCGTTAAACAGCGGGCGTTCCATATTTTCCCAATCCTGTTTTTGCAGTGTTAAAAGTTTGGGGTGAGGTTTCAACCCGGCTTCGTTGTGTGGTTCCGATTTTAAATTCCACGGACATACATCCTGGCAGATATCGCAGCCAAATACCCGGTTTTCAAACTGGCCTTTCAAGTTGTCATCCATTTCACCCCGCACTTCAATGGTTTGGTACGAAATACATTTGCGGGCATCAACTACCCGCTCGTCAACAATGGCTTTTGTGGGGCAGGCATCAATACATTTTGTGCATCGCCCGCAGTGGTCGCGCACTAGTTTCGGGTCGTCGTACGGCAGCTCAATATCGATGATCAGTTCGCCAATAAAAAAGAAACTGCCATGTTCCGGCGAGATGAGGTTGCTGTTTTTTCCTACCCACCCAAGACCTGCTTTTCGTGCCCAGGCTCGCTCTAAAACCGGCGCTGAATCAACAAAAGGCCGCCCTGAGCAAGGTGTTATTTCTTGCTGAATAAATTGAAGCAGCTCCTTCAGTTTGTCTTTCATTACAAAATGATAGTCGGTACCGTAGGCGTATTTTGAAAGTACAGGCGCTGTTGGATCATCCTGTGTTGATTCAGGGAAATAGTTCAGCAGCACAACAATAATGGTTTTGGCATTCTCAACCAACAACGACGGATTTAAACGCTTGTCGACATTACGGTTCATGTAGCCCATTTCGCCATGCATATCGTTTTCGAGCCAGGCTTTCAGGCGCGGTTCTTCTTCTTCCAAGAACGAAATTGGAAGAATGGCATGGTCGAGAAATCCGAGCGATTGGATTTTATGTTTTAGTTGCTGCAGCATACTATAATGTTGTTGTGCAAAATAATATAATCAACCAGAACTAAAAAATAGCTGGTGCAGATCATTATTCGGGGAGCCCGCATGAAATACTAAGAAAGCTTTGGATATTATGGCAAAGGTGTCTTAATTTGTCGCCATTCAACATTTCAAAATTATTTTATGCGCATTGCTGTTATCGATTTAGGAACAAACACCTGCAACCTGCTTATTGCCGAAATAAATAGTACAGAGTACAACCTTTTGCACCAAAGCAAGGAAATGGTAAAGCTGGGTGACGGAAAAATCAGGGATAACCAAATTAGTGATGAAGCGACTTTTAGGACGAAGGCAGCGTTTATTTCGCATAAAAAGGTGATGGATACTTTTGGTGTTGATGAGATAAGAGTATTGGCGACATCGGCGGTACGAACTGCCGATAATAAGGCCGAGTTTGTAGCCGCAATTGAAAAGATTTGCGATTGTTCTGTTGAAGTTATTTCCGGAGAGCGCGAAGCTGAGCTTATCTTTAAAGGTGTTTTGCTGGCTTTCATAAAAATTGAATTTCCTTCTGTAATTCTGGACATTGGAGGTGGCAGCAACGAGCTGATATTAACTGACAAGGAAGCAATTCTTTGGAAAGAAAGCCGACCAACAGGCATGTCGAGGATCATTAACTCGTTTGATCTTTCTGATCCGATTACTGATGAACAAGTTCGTAAACTTCAGCAGTTTTTTGCATCAGAACATCAAACGGCAATTCGGAATTGTACAGAAAAGAATGTTGCTACTTTAATCGGCTGTTCGGGTGCCTTTGATACGATTGCCGATATGATTGATGAGGTTAATCCGGGAGAGAAACAACGGGTGACAAAGATAGTTTCGCTGGAGGAATTCTATGCCGTTTATAAAAAATTGCTGCAATCAACCCGCGACGAACGTTTGCAAATGAAAGGTATGGATTATATGCGTGTTGACCTGATTGTGCCGGCTGTAATCTTGATTGAAACGCTGATTTCTTCAATTGGAATTAAACAGATCATACAAACCGATTTTGCTTTGCGCGAAGGCGTGTTGTACGAACTTTTAGCTGCTAAATAATTATAGAGCGAAAGTTTCACATTTCGTACATTCCCTTTCGGCATTAAGATTTGTGATTTCTGTATTATAACGGTTTCTTGAAATAAACGGCGCATTACAATTCGTACAATAAGTGGTTGATCGTTTCTGGTTACTAACATTTTCCAAATAAACATGTTTTAGTTGTGTTTTGGCCACATCGTACAACTTCGTTAAAGCTTTTAGTGGAGTGGCGGGTATGTTTAACTGGTATTGCGGATAGTAGCGCGAAAGATGAAGCGGAACTTATATTATATAACTTTTTAAAGTTACGAAAGGAAAGCGAGAGTAGTTTCTTTAGTCTTGTCCAATTTTTGATCCGAGCTTTTTGATGGCCTGTTGCATGTTGTCTATTTGTTTCATCAGCACATTAATGTCCGACTCCGGCTCTGGGATACTGGAGTTTAGGTAGCACACAAATTTCCATACTTCGGTAACATCGCCAATTGGGATATCGTACGGTTTAAATGTTTTGTTCAGCGAAATAAGGTTCAGCGAATGTTCGGAATCAATGTTGTTTTGAACCACTTTAAAAACAATACCTTCGTCGCGCGTAACAACAATATAAGCTTCTTTGCTTTTAATGTTGTAGAAGTCCTGAATGAATTCGCCAATTATGATCGATCCGGCGGGGATGGGCAACATCGAGTCGCCTTCGATGGTAAAAGCCCGGTATTTCTTTTCTTTCGACAAAAACGGCAACTGAAAAACCGGAAGTTTTCCGATGTATTCCGGGTCGGCAAAACAATTTACATAACCGGCTTTAGTTTTTTCGTTTACAAACTCAATATTGTCGTTGTTGTCCGAATCAACAGTCGTCGCAATTACCCGCAATTTCGAGCCGCGTATGAATACATCAAATCCATTTTGCAGATCGGTGAACTGACTTTCTGATAATTGTTGCATATCAATATTAATCAGTGTGTCGATGGCGATGCCAAAATATTTCGAAAAAGTCTGAAGGTGTGAAACCGTAGGTTGGCTAATCTCATTTTCGAGGGCATTTACCGAAGTTCGTTTTAACTTCAGCGCTATAGCCACCTCGTTTTGTGTACGTTTTTTTCTTTTTCGTAACAGCTTGATATTCTTTCCAAAGAAGTTCATGTGGGAAAAATTATTTCTTCAAAAGTAAAAAATATTCTTGCAGTTTAAAAAGAAATGATTAGTTTATTATCGATTAGTGTGATAATATAATTATCAAAAAAATAGTTAATTCAGATAATCATATTTCCTTAATGTTCCTAAATGTTTAACCCCAAAATGAACTGAGGTTCCTAATCCCTGGTATAACTGCCGGGGATTTTTGACTAAAAACAGAACTATGAAATAAAGACTATGAATGAAGCAGTACATGAAAAACTGAAAATATTATCCGATGCCGCAAAATATGATGTGTCGTGTGCATCGAGCGGGAGTAGCCGGGCAAATACCAGCAAAGGAATTGGCAGCGGTGTGGCATGTGGTATTTGCCATAGTTTTACCGAAGACGGGCGCTGTGTAAGCCTGTTTAAAATACTGATGACCAATAATTGTATTTACGATTGTGCTTACTGTATTAATAGACGTACAAACGACCGTCCGCGGGCAACTTTTACGGCACAGGAAATTGTGGATCTTACAATCGGTTTTTACCGCCGAAACTACATTGAAGGATTGTTTTTGAGTTCGGGCGTGATAAAAAGCCCGGATTACACTATGGAGCGGATGGTGTTGGTGGCTAAAAAGCTTCGCAGCGAAGAGAACTTCAATGGCTACATTCATTTGAAAGCAATTCCGGGAGCCAGCCGCGAGTTGATTAGTGAGGCCGGAATCTGGGCTGATCGGTTGAGTGTAAACATGGAAATCCCGACAGAGCCAAACCTGAAAAAGCTGGCGCCGGAAAAAAGCTACCCTGACATTGTAACTCCCATGGGGCAAATCCGCGATTCGATTCTTGTGGCGAAGGAAGAACGGCAAAAGTACCGAAAAGCACCGCGTTTTGCTCCGGCCGGACAAAGTACACAATTGATTGTTGGAGCCACTCCCGAAACCGACCGGCAGATTATTTTGCTCTCGTCGGGATTGTACAAAAAACAAAACCTGAAACGTGTATATTTTTCGGGCTACCTGCCGGTGAACAGTTATGATGAGCGTTTGCCAGCGATTAACCGGCCGCCGTTGGTGCGCGAAAACCGTTTGTATCAAAGCGATTGGCTGATGCGGTTTTATCATTTTAAAGCCGAAGAAATTTTAAGCGAAGATCAGCCATTTCTGGATTTGGATGTTGATCCGAAACTGGGATTTGCGTTGCGAAATATGCATCTGTTTCCGGTGGATATTAACCGCGCTGATTACGAAATGATTCTTCGGATTCCAGGTGTTGGGGTACAGTCGGCGCAAAAGATTATCCTGGCGCGTAAACACCGCCGGCTAAACTCACTGCATTTGAAAAAACTTGGAATAGTGATGAAACGTGCCAAATACTTTATTACCTGCAACGAGTTGTCTGCCTACAAAATGGAATGGGAACCGCAGCGGTTAAAACACAAATTATTGTGCGAAATAAATTCGAAATACAAAAAGTCGCTTGATACGCAGTTGAAACTGTTTACCGATTTTAAGCCGGTGTTGCCAACACTTCATTAGTCTCAGTTTTCTGTCGCAGTATCCAGTATCTAATTTTTAGTATCCAGCTATGAAAATATATACCTACGATAATACTTTTGAGGGATTTTTAACCTGCGTTTTTGATTGCTACAACCGAAAAGATTTTCCGGTTGATATTTGTTCGCGTAATGGCGAGCAGCGCTACCTTTTTGTTGAGAGTATTGATATTTCTACTGATTCGAAAAAAGCAGAACGGGTTTGGAAAGGTATTCAGAAGCACCTGTCGGGGAGAAACAAGCAGTTGCTTTTTTATGCCTACTTATCGGAAGAGTTAGGGATTGAAATGAAGATCTACCGTTTTTTACGCCGTATGTTCAGCGGGCACTTGAACCTGGAGACCGACTACGGCGATCCCGATGTCCTGCATCTCACACAGACCTCTCAAAAGGTAAAAAAGGAAGCCATGCGTATGCTGCAGTTTGTGCGGTTTCAGCGCACAAAAGACCAGATGTATTTTTGCGGCATCGAACCCAGGTACGATGTGATTCCGTTAATCATTAATCATTACCAAAAACGTTTTGCCGATCAGCGCTGGCTGATCTATGATTTGCGGCGTAACTATGGAATTCTGTACGGTAGCGAAAAGGTGGAAGAAGTGGTATTGACGAAAAAGCAGTTTAATGCCTACAACGGCCAGGTAAAAGAGGAGTTGTTGCATGAGGGCGAAGATTTTTATCAAAAACTTTGGCGCTCGTACTTTAAACATGCAAATATTGAAGAGCGCAAAAACCTGAAATTGCAACGCCAGCACATGCCGCGACGCTTTTGGCGTTATCTGCCTGAAAAACAGGAGGCGAATTGATGCCGTTCTAAAGTATGAAGGCAATAAAATCTAATTTTAATAAAATATATTTTCATTTAAAGAATTGTATAATCTCATATTCCTGAAATTCAAAATAAAGAATTAGTCAACTTAAAAGTAATTTTTTTATTTTTATGTATTCTTTCTGAAATCCTAACTAATTATGAATAAGACTAATTTACCTCCAACGAAAATAAAATCAAGAATTGATTTTTGGAAGCGATTTTCAATCACCTTATCCGTTTTATCCGTTTTAATTATTTTAGGGCCATTAATTCTGCAACTCTTTTTCTCAAAATTTACTGTTCTACTCTCACAATTGATAGAATATGATTATGAATCTAAAGAATTTTGGATAGTCATTTTCAGTCTGGTAGTCCTAGTCTGTTATATTCTTAAATCCTTTGAGAATAACGCATTTCCAAATAGAAGTAAGTTTCTGAATGATTTGGTAATTGTTTTTTTATGTGGATGGTACTGGCTCTTCTTACGTACTGAAGTATACGAAATCAATGGTATACAATTTGAGCTTGAATCATATTCCTTTGTCAATTTTAAATATTTCGATTTTCTATTAACTCCTGGAATATTTAGCTTGTTTAGACTGATATCAGATTTTATTTCAAGGAGTAAAAAAATAGAACATAGGTCAGTGTGGATAAATGATAAGCCATTGGTTAATATTGAATCAGAGGATTTTGGGCGTAAGGAGTTAGTAAATAGAGTCGTAAGTGAAATCAATTCATTTTCGGACCACGAGAGTTCATTCACAATTGGAATTGTTGGTCCTTGGGGGTCGGGGAAAACGTCTTTTATCAAGATATTACAGGATAAAGTAAACACTGGGCAAAATATTATTATTGATTTTAATCCATGGCAGTATCCTGAAGAGACGAATTTGACTCGTGTATTTTTAAAGGAAGTAGAAAAGCATTTATGTCGCTATTCTTTTTCTACCAACAGAATCAATGATTATTTGAATCAGCTTTTTAAGGGGAACATAAATTGGTGGGGGACTTTAACGAACTTATTTATTAAGGAGAAAAACATTCGAGATGTACATGAAAGTATAAAAGAGTCTATATTAGATGCAAAGAAGAGACTCATCGTTTTTATTGATGACATAGATAGGTTACAAGCAAATGAAGTTTATGAGGTTTTAACTATAATTCGGAATATTGGGAATTTACCTAACACTGTTTTTGTGTTAGGATATGATAAAGATTATTTATTAGATATACTGGAAGATAAGATTAAACATCCTCAACGTTACTTGTCTAAATTCTTCCAAGTTGAGTTTTCTCTTAGTAAAATAACAGATTTAAAAGTAAGAGAAGAGTTGGCTAATAAGTTGGAGATATCTTTTCCCGAATTTAAAAAGGATTATGTTGCTAGTTCTAATGAAGAAGAATTTGAGTCTGCTGATGCCCTCCTGCAGAGTATTGAAATTGTAAAGCTTCTGAAAAATAAGCGAGATGTAGTTAAATTGATGAATGTGATTAATACTACTTGGCCAATTTTAAGAGAAGCATTAGTTTTAAGAATATATTTACAGCTAGAAATATTACGTCTAAAGTACGGAAATATTTATTCGAAGTTAAAATATAGAGATAAAGACTTTTTAATTGAAAATGAAAGTGCAAAATTGTACCTTTTTAAGACTGATGTAAAATTGGATGAAATAGTTAAGAATTCCAATGACAGAGATATTATCATATCAACATTATCATCGATGTTTCCAAATAATGGGAGAGAGAGAAATTTAAAGTCAATTCGGCGAGTTGAAAAATTTGATTCTTATTTTCAAAACCAATTGACAACATCTGCATATGAAGAATTAGAGCAACTTAGAGGAAATGAAGAATAATCTTTCATTTAAAAATAAGGTGTATGATTTGTGGAATAGAAATCCTGAAACAAGGGATGACACAATTGGATATTTATTAAGTATAGATAAGTTTCAGTCTTTTCAGGACTGGAAGAAAGTTATTGAAGTGTATTTTGAAGTTGATACATATTTTCTAGAAAAACATTCGGATAAAATTATTGATGTAATTCATAAAGGGCAGGATGAATTTTCTAAGGATGAGGTATCAGGTTTTTTGGTTGATTATTTAAAAGAAGATTCGAAGATTGAATATAATTATTCAAATTTTCTTTATTTGCTTAATCAACAACACAAAAAAACAAATAAGGATTCTCGTACGACATTCACAAAAAAGGAGTTACAAGAGATATGTTTAGGAAGGCTAGAGCGATTTATTAAGAGCTCAATTAAAGATGTTGAAATTGCATTTAACATTTTATATTCGTGTTGGGATTATGTGGATGATGATAATATAGTCCATATTTCAGGTGCAGCTCTTGAATTAATTCGAGGCTATATTGACGAAGTGCCGGAACAATATCTAAGATTCATTATTAGACATCAATTTTATCCAATCAATCCAGACATTTCAGGAGGACGATATATTTTTGTACTAGAACCTTTTACAAAACAGATATTTAAAGGATGGGATAATTATGAGTTCTTTTTAAAGAAATTGCAAGAGAATTCAAATGTAAACAGAAAAACGGTTGAATGCAATCTGAAATTCTATAGGTTATTTAAGTTAAATAATTACGAAAGTGTACCAATTCATAAAGATGACCTTAAGTTGTTTAAACATTGTTCGAGACAAATTGAAGATATTTTAAATGATATTTGATAACTTCATACTCGATTATTTTATTAAAAACTAGATTATCTGTTGTGGGTAATTAATTGTCATTTCCTTTTGCATTAGCAGCAAAATAGAGATATTATCAAACGTAAAAACTGATCCAATTCATACCATAGATAAAGACCCTGAATCAATAAAAATCTGACTCTCGTACTTTAAACACATCACTATTGAAGAACGCAAAAACCTAAAATTGCAACGCCAGCACATGCCAAGGCGTTTTTGGCGTTATCTGCCCGAAAAACAGGAGGCGAATTAAGCTTAGTCGATATTGAACGAGAAAAAGGCTCAGATCTTTTTAATAGATCTGAGCCTTTTTTTTTCGAAGCCAGGAACTAGCTATTTTTTATAAATCTTCCTTTTTTGTTGCCGGCAATACCAAATTCAGAATAATACCTACTGCTGCAGCCAGCCCAATTCCGGCCAGCGAGAAGGTTCCGTATGAAATAACGGCACCACCAATTCCAACGGTAAGAACAATTGAAACAATAACCTGGTTACGGGTTTCATCCATGTTGGTTTTTGAATCAACCAGCGTTTTAATACCGATAGATGCAATCATTCCGAAAAGAAGAAGCATAATTCCGCCAAGCACCGCCTGTGGAATGGTTTTCAGGAACCCGCTGATTTTTCCAACAAAGGCGAAAACAATTGCTGTTATGGCTGCTATGCGTAAAATGAATGGATTGGTAACCTTGGTAAGTGTTATGGCTCCGGTTACTTCAGAGTAAGTGGTGTTAGGCACACCTCCGAAAAATCCGGCCAGACCGCTGGCAATACCATCGCCAAGCAGCGTACGGTGCAAACCTGGTTTTTCAATAAAGTTTTTGTTGCATACACCACCAATGGCATACATATCGCCCACATGTTCGATAATTGGAGCAATGGCTACCGGTATCATATACAAAATGGCCTGCCAGCTAAATTCAGGAGCGGTAAACTCTGGCAGACCTATCCATGCTGCTTCTTTTATTGGTGTAAAATCAACTTTTCCCATTATTATGGAAAGAATGTAGCCAACAATTATGGCAATGAAAATTGGGATCAGTTTGATCATTTTCTTGCCGAAAATAACTACTGTAACGGCTGTAAGTAGCGAAACTACAGCAACCGTCCAGTCGGTTTTTGCCATGTCAACTGCTGTAGATGCCAGCGATAATCCGATTAACAGGATGATAGGGCCAACCACAACCGATGGGAAAAGCCGCTCGACAAAGGTTAAGCCGCGTAGTTTAACCAGTGCTGATACTACGCCGTAAACCACACCTACAGCAATAATTCCCGAAAGTGTACCGGGCCAGCCATAAAGTTTTGTGGCTTCAATAATTGGAGCAATAAAAGCAAAGCTGCTACCCAGAAAAACAGGTACCTGTCCTTTGGTAATTAAATGAAAAAGCAGCGTGCCTATACCTGCTGTAAAAAGCGCAACGGCCGGATCGATGCCCACAAGTAATGGGACCAAAACGGTAGCACCAAAGGCCACAAATAAGAACTGCACACCCAATACGGTGTTTTTTAAGGTTAACTGTTCACGTAAAGTTTTACCACTCATGTTTTTTGTATTCGTTTAAAATTTGCGCAAAAATATACCCGTTTGCGAAAGAAACGGGTATAAAGTATATTTTTTATTGAAGTAATTCGGCGGGAATCTCCTTAATTGGTTTTAGCCGGACTGATTTTACAAATAAATCGCCGCCTTCGGATTGGATTTGGATTTTCCCTGAACTCAGCGGATTTATTTTACCATCTTCATTAACTCCAGTGTTGGTATTTACCATGGTAACTTGTCCGTTAACCAGATGAACTGTTGTACGGCCAATGCTATAAAGTTCAACGGTATTCCATTCTCCCAGTGGCTTTTCTGCATCAACGGCCTTTTTTATCCCCGGGCCGTTAAAGTCTTTTCCAAACTGGGTAAGTTCTCCTCCCTTTGTAAATTGAAAGCCTTTTTCGGTTTGTTTGGCTTCGGTTTCACAACAAGTATTGTTCATCAGGTAAGTATCGCCCATATTTTCGTGCATCAACTGGCATTCGATGTTGGTCATCCATGTGCCAATAGCTTCTCCAAAATCGCCAAAACTGTGGTATAAAAGTCCGCTATTGCGGGTTGTGTAAACCTGGTCTCCCCATTTAAATATCAATTCCAGATGGTAATTGGCAAAAGTGTCGACAGTAGCCAGCGAGCCATTTACTTCTCCGCTGATATGAATTAGCTTTTCTCCGTCAATATCAACAACCTTAAAAACGTTCTCGGGGTTGGCCTTTTCGTGCAGCTGTTCGAAGCCGGTAAGCGGAGTCCCGATGTAGGTTACCCAGCCGTCGAGATTTTCGCCATTAAACAACGGTTGCCAAGGGGCTTCGCACGAACTAAATAAGATGCTAAGGATAGCGAGTGAAATAAAAAATGTAAATTTCTTCATAAGGTGATGGTTTAGATGTAATTGACATAAAAAAACTGCCCCATAAATATAGGACAGTTTCTTAAATATTTTTATTTTTTCTCTATTAAACCGCTGTGCTAGCTAATTGTTGCGCTCGTTCCAAAATTGCCGTATCATCCAAGAGAACAATTCCTCCGTTTGGTCCTGGCTCCATGTGAATTCCCACTGCTTTTCCATTTGTGTAGTTAGCGCCTCCGAAATAATTCCTGACAGTTTCTTCTTTTAATTCAAATTCTTGCGCTATTTGTTTAATCGAACCGTCAGGTAAGCTGTCTTTAATTTTACGCAGCTCATTAAATGTTATCTTTTTTTCCATATCGCTGTGGTATTAATTAATAATTATTGTATTTGTAAAGAACGTGCTTTAAAAGTATAATTAATAATTTAATAATAAAAGCGTCATCAACTACTATTGTTAAATGTTATAACACAAGAGGAAAATTATGTGTATTACAGAGGTGTTGGATTGTTGTAAACGGCTGAATTGTAAGGGTGTTGAGTTTTTGTGATATGTTGTAGAACAGGTCTTGTTAAGGTGTTTGTTAACATTTTTTAAGGGAAGCCGGACAGTCGTGTTTTATTCAGAAATAATACTGTCGTAGATGGCCTGATGCATGGCTGTACGGATGTTTAGTTCGTAGAGTTTTGAATTGTTTCGGGTTGGGTAAACGCGGTTCGACATAAAGATGTATAGTAGCTCGTTTTCGGGGTCGGCCCACGCAAAAGTTCCGGTGTATCCGCTGTGTCCAAAACTCCTTTTGCTACTCGACACTGCAGGGTATGCATTTTCCAAATCATTTTTATAATTGTCGATTTTAGGTTTGTCGAAACCCAGGCCTCTTCGGTTTTTATTTTCAGGATATTGAATGCGTGTAAATTCGTTTAAGGTTAAGTCGGAGATGTAACGCCGGCCACCAAAATATCCTTTTTGCAAATACATTTGAAATACCTTGGCCAGATCGTTTGTTGAGCCAAATAAACCGGCATTTCCGGAAACGCCACCCATCATTGCGGCTCCTTCGTCGTGTACATAACCCCGCAGTTTTTCCATCCTGAAAAAGTCATCCGTTTCGGTGGGAATAATCTGGGCAGGAGGAAAATGTTTGTAGGCGTTAAATGTAATTGTATGCGCTCCCAAAGGGCGGTAGAAAGTGTTTTTCACATATGATTCGTAAGGAGTGCCGGTAAGGTTTTCAATAATGTCGGGGTACAGGTAGAAACTCAATCCCGAATACAGGTATCTTTTTCTGTGCAGCAGTTCCGATGTTCGGATGGTGTCGAACATCGTTTTTCTGAAATCGTGATTCATACACAAATGTTCCGATACGCGAACATCAAATTGTGGCGAGGGATGATCTTGAAACACATTTTTATCGAGTGTTCCGTCTTTCTGCACGGTCATTGTCCAGAAAGCGATCCATGAAGCCAAACGAGACTGGTGAGCTAAAATCTCACGGAAGCTCAGGTTTTCTTTGTTGCTGCCAATAAAATCGGGCCAGTATTTACTAAACTTATCATCAACATTCATTTTTCGCTCGTCAACTAAGCGCATAATTGCAGGTAGCGGACCGGTAACTTTAGTAATCGATGCCCAATCGTAAATATTATTCTGGTTTACCGGGTAAATGCTGTCGTAGGTTTGAAACCCGTAACACTTGTGAAAAACCACTTGCCCATCTTTGGCAACCAAAACCTGGCAGCCAGGGTATGCGCCTTCCGAAATCCCAAGATTCGCCAGCGAATCGATTTTTCGGTTCAGAATAGCAGAACTCATTCCGGCCTCCTCGGGAATGGTGTACGAAAATGTTTTATTCGGTTCAACAGTTAATCCATCGCCGGCTTTAAAGCGTCTGTCGGAAGTGACCGGAAGCTTTCCGTTTGCTTTAAATGCACCAAAAATAAGCTGCGCAGCCAATTCCTGAGTCAATTCATTATCCTGGTGAGCTACAATCAATGCATCGGCATGATGAATGTTGGCAAAGTGTTTCAATGCATAAGCGTTTCCGAAAAGCGAAAACACAACATGTTGTTCATTTACCAAATCAATAACCGCTTGTTTTTGTATTTCGGAAATACCATAATCGTTTGATGAGTATTTATTGATTCCTGTAACTCCGGCAATAATAAAGTTGTAGTTGCTTAGTTCCTGACGAAGATTTGCCCAGGTCTTCTCTGTAGCATCTTTTGGTAGCCAAAAATGATCCATACTGGTATATTTTGCCAGCATATTTTGATAGGCTGATTTTTGGTCGCCACCGATCATGATTGTTGCAATGGTGCGTTTATCCAAATCTTGTACCGGAAGTGTATTGTCGTTATTTATAACAACAGTCATCGATTTTTTAATTAGTTTTCGGTTGGTGACCTGGTATTCGGGAGCGTTAAGATCGGCAGTAATATTTTTTAAATCCACCGGTTGGTAGTTGCTTAATCCTACCCAGCGTTTTAGTGCCAAAACAGTTCTGCACTTTTCATTAATTTCATTTTCGCTTATTTCGCCGTTGGCAATTGCTGCTTTTATTGTTGCCACAGCTTTTGCCACATCCTCTACAAATTCTATCATATCGTTTCCGGCGATCAAGGCTTCCAGTTCTGCTCTTCCGGCTGTAGTTTGTACGCCTTTCATGGTTATGGCATCGGTAACCACAAAACCTTTGTAGCCAATTTCGTCTTTTAAATAACCAGTTACCACTTTTTTCGAGAGCGATGAGGTTATCCCTGAATCATCGAGCGAAGGAACATTTAAATGCCCCGACATAATTCCTGTGATTCCCTTTTTAGATAAATACCTGAACGGATAGCTTTCAATGCTGTCGATACGGCTTTTCGAATGCGGAATAAGCGGCAGTGTTTTGTGCGAGTCGGTTTTGGTGTCGCCATGTCCGGGAAAATGTTTCGCCACCGGAATAACATTGTTGTCTTGCATTCCTTTTGCCACCATCCATGATTTTTCAGCTACATTATGCTTATCTTCTCCAAACGAGCGAAATCCGATAACCGGGTTAAACGGATTGGTATTGATATCGGCAACCGGCGCAAAATTCATTTGAATTCCCATTCGTTTTAGCTGGCTGGCAAAATCCTGCCCCATTTGGTAGAGCAGGGAAGTATCCTGCACTGCACCCAACGACTGTGCATACGGATAAACAATTGTGCTGTCGGTTCGCATGGCGGGGCCCCATTCGCCGTCAATAGCTACCAAAAGTGGTGTTTCAGAAGCAGCCTGAAATTGATTGATCCATGCGGCATTTTTTGTTGGAGAACCCTGCATTACAAGAATTCCTCCGGGTTTCCAATCTTGTATTCTTTTCTTGAAAATAGCTTTGGCTGCATCGTTTTGTTTGGGGTAAACGGTAATCATCATCAGTTGGGCAATGCGCTCATCTAAACTCATTTTTTCGAGTTGCTGATTTACCCATTCATCATTTTTGTATTGCAAAAACGGAGGTTCCTGAGCAGAGGCGCTGTTGGCCAGTGAAAGCACTAAAATGGTAAAAAGTAGAAATATTGTAGGTGTTGGTTTCATCATAATAAATTGCTAAAAATTTGTGCTACACGCTAAACGTTTATCGGAATAAAATAGTACAAAAAAGCGCATTATAGTTTTATTTCGTTTCACTTTTTTAAGCAGATGATTGCTTCTGAAAAAAATTAAAAACTATCTTCGTTTGCGCAAATGTAATATTTTAAAGCCTATGTTAAGGATTCTTTTAGTGTTAGTTTTATGGATTTTAGCCGGTGGTTGCATGGCCCTGCAAGATAATGAAATTATTGTAGGAGCGGAGCGTACTTCGCTATATTCAGATGTGCTGAAAGACAAAAATGTGGGGGTGGTGGTAAACAACACTTCAATTGCTAAAGGCGAGCATCTGGTTGATTTTTTATTGAATCAACAGGTTGATGTAAAAAAGATATTTGCGCCAGAACATGGCTTTAGAGGCGATGTTTCAGCGGGAGGAGAAGTAGAAGACGGATTGGATAAAAGCACGGGTTTGCCGGTTTTTTCGCTCTACGGAAAAAACAAAAAACCAACTGCAGAACATTTTGATGGACTGGATGTGGTTATTTTTGATATTCAGGATGTAGGTTGCCGTTTTTATACCTATATTTCAACCATGCATTATGTTATAGAAGCGTGTGCCGAATATGATATTCCGCTGATTATTTTTGACCGTCCAAATCCGAATGGCGATTATGTTGCTGGCCCAATCCGAGAGGAAGGTTTTGAGTCGTTTGTAAGTCTCGATCCCATTCCTATTGTGCATGGATGTACGGTTGGCGAACTCGCAAATATGATCAATGAAGAAGGCTGGCATGCTGCCAATAGAAAATGCGATATTACGGTTATACCCGTAAAAAATTACGATCATAAAATGGCTTATTCTTTGCCGGTGCGTCCGTCGCCAAATTTACCCAACGATCTTTCAGTGCGCTTATATCCATCGTTATGCTTTTTTGAAGCTACGAGCGTAAGTGTTGGACGTGGAACCGATTTTCCGTTCCAGGTTTTGGGTGGTTTAAACGAAAATCTTGGCACTTTCGAGTTTACTCCGCGTAGTATTCCCGGCGTGGCAATAAACCCGCTGAATAAAGACAAAAAATGCTATGGTGTTGATTTGCGGACACTGAAAGAGACACCAAAATTTACATTGAAATACTTCCTCGACTTTTATAGTAAATACGAGAATGAAGCTGATTTCCTCACGCGGGAAAGTTGGCTGAATCTGCTTGCCGGAACCGACTCCATGATCAAACAAATCAGAAAAGGGAAAAGCGAAGTTGAAATAACTAAAAGCTGGCAGCCTGGGTTGGAAGATTTCAAACAACTGAGAAAAAAATATTTATTGTACCCCGATTTCGAATAAACAAAAATTATGAGTCCATATCTAGTTCTGGGAATTGTACTTGGTTATTTTTTAGTACTGATATTTATTTCGTGGTTAACCGCGCGAAAAGCCGATACACAGGCTTTCTTTACTGCTAACCGAAAATCGCCGTGGTATTTGGTGGCCTTTGGTATGGTTGGTGCCACACTTTCGGGAGTAACTTTTATTTCTGTTCCGGGAGAAGTTGGTAATTCTGCCTTTTCGTACCTGCAATTTGTTTTCGGTAACCTTGTGGGGTACTGGCTTGTGGCGGGTATTCTACTGCCTTTGTATTATCGTCTGAACTTGGTTTCAATCTATTCGTTTCTTGATGACCGTTTTGGGCCACGATCATACAAAACCGGCTCTTTTTTCTTTTTGATTTCGAAATTGATAGGGGCAGCTTTTCGGTTGTTTTTGGTTGCGGGAGTGTTGCAAATTGCCTTTTTCGATGCCTTTAATATTCCTTTTTCGTTAACCGTAATTGTTACTATCGCACTTATTTGGGTGTATACTTTTAAGGGAGGAATTAAAACCATTGTTTGGACCGATACGCTGCAAACACTTTTTTTGGTGAGTGCGGTTATTTTTACCATTGTAGCTATTTCGCGAAGTCTTGATTTGAACTTGTCGGGGCTGGTGAAAACCATTACCGACGATAGTAACTCGCAACTTTTCTTTTGGGACTGGCGCTCGGGAAATAACTTCTTTAAGCAGTTTGTTTCGGGTATGTTTATTACCATTGTTATGGTTGGTATGGACCAGGACATGATGCAGAAAAACCTGACCTGCAAAAATAAGTGGGAAGCCCAGAAAAATATGCTGGTGTTTAGTTTGTCGTTTCTGTTTACGGTGGTGTTGTTTTTAAGTCTGGGGGTAATGTTATATATTTTTGCCCGTGAGCATGGAATTAGTATTCCTGAAAATACCGATGATCTTTATCCGATGTTGGCTTTAAAATATTTTGGATTGCCTGTGGGAATTGCCTTTTTATTGGGTATTACGGCTGCAGCCTATTCAAGTGCCGATTCTGCATTAACCGCGCTAACAACCTCATTTACTGTCGACTTTTTGAAAATACATAAATACCCAGAAGAGAAGAAACGCCGTATGAAAATGATGTCGCACTTAATGTTTTCGGTGCTGTTAATTGCTGTAATTCTTGTTTTCGATGCTATTAATAATCAGAGTATTGTGGTGGCAGTATTTACGGTTGCCGGTTACACTTACGGGCCTATTCTTGGGTTATTTTTGTTTGGCATGTACTCTTCGCGAAAAGTGAAAGATAAGTGGGTGCCTTATATCGGAATTTCTGCGCCCGTTTTGTGCTATTTTATTTCTAAATACTCCGAAGTGCTTTTTGATGGTTATCAGTTTGGATTCGAATTGCTCATACTTAACGGAGCAATAACAATGCTTGGATTACTACTTATTTCAGAAAAAAGAGCTGTTAAGCACTAATGATTACGAATAAATGTTAAAAATTGTGAATTGATTTTTTATATTTGTAAAATAACGGCAGAAAGTGGACGTTATAAGGATATAAATTAATTCGAATTGGTTAAATATTTACTTCAAATACTGGCTGCAACCCTTGTGCTTGTCATGCTCTTCTCATGCGAGGATGATGGGTATTTGACATCTACTGATGCTCAACTCAATTTTTCGGCCGATACCGTAACATTCGATACCATTTTTACTTCTTTTGGTTCAACAACACGTCGATTTACTGTTAGTAACCCCTACGACGAGGATGTTTTGATTTCTCGAATTCGTTTGGCAGGAGGAGATGCTTCTAATTTTAGGTTAAATATTAATGGTTTCGAAAGTAGCGAGCTATATGAGGTTACCTTACCGGCAAAGGACAGTATTTATATTTTTGTTGAAGTAACCATTGACCCAACCGGACAAAACTTACCAATGGTTGTACAGGATTCGGTTGAGTTTACCACTAACTCAAATTTCCAGAGTATAATGCTGGAAGCTTACGGACAGGATTTTAAACTGATAAAAAGCGAAAGGATTAAAACAACTACCTGGACCGCAGAAAAGCCCTACCTTGTTTACGATTATGCCTATGTGGATAGTACGTCGACCTTAACGATTGAGCCGGGAACAAAAATATATTTTCATAAAGGAGCTGGAATGTATGTTCGTGGAAATGTTGTCGCCGATGGAACTTTCGAATCGCCGATAATATTCCGGGCCGACAGGCTGGAACCAGCGTATGAAGATATTCCCGACCAGTGGAATGGCATTGTGTTGTACTCCGGAAGTCATGATAACGTATTTAATTTTACCACGATAAAAAATGCAAATATTGGTTTGCAGATAGGAACTATTGAAAACGAAGGTTACGCCTCGGTAGCGCTTACCAATTCGAAAATTGAAAATATGGCTTATGCAGGAATTTTTGCTTTAAAATCGAAAGTTTATGCTTATAATGCCCTAATTGCCAACTGTGGATTTTATGCTGCAGCGTTGCTTGTTGGTGGCGAATATGAATTTTACCACTCTACTATTGCCAACTATTGGGGCAACTTTGGACAAGCTGTGCGAACTACACCATCGTTGGTTGTTTCGAACGTGCTTGTTGTTGAAAACTCAAAAGGCGAACAAGTTTCGTATAATGGCGATTTAACAAAAGCAACTTTTGGAAACAGTATCATTTTCGGTAATATTGGAAATGAACTGGAGTTAGGCGATAACGAAGAAAATACATTTAATTACTTGTTTGACCATTGTATTATTCAGGCTCCTGATACATTGAATACCAGTAATACCGAACATTTTGTTAATGCAATGATCGGGATGGAATATGATCCTCGTTTTGTTGATCCCTACGATGATTACAATTTTGAGTTGGATACTTTATCGGCAGCAAAAGATGTGGGAACAACAAAATACTCTGGGCGGTTTCCTGCTGACTTGTTGAACAGAAGCCGAACTGGCGAAGATGGCCCCGACCTGGGAGCTTACGAACGCATTGAAAAGTAAAATGAAACAATTACTTTTTTGTTTATCCCTGATTCTGTTTATTGCAAAAAGCAATGCTCAAACTGACGATGCCAAATTTTCAATACTCTTTTATAATGTAGAAAACCTTTTTGATGTACGAAATGATTCATTGACTAATGATGATGAGTTTACGCCCATAGGTGAACGGCACTGGACGCGAAAGCGTTTTGATGATAAAATCAATAATGTCTCGAAAGTACTTCTTAGTGCCGGAGGTTGGCAAATGCCCGATTTAATTGCTTTGGCAGAAATTGAGAATCGTTTTGTGGTTGAAAGCCTTATCAAAGATACCCCACTAAAAGCTACGCCTTACAAAATTATTCATAAAGAGTCTCCTGACCCGCGGGGAATTGATGTGGCGCTAGTATATAACACCGAAACCTTTTATCCGCTAGATTACGCGTATTACCCACTTGAAGATAAAAATGGAGGCATTCGAAAAAGTCGTGAAATTCTTTATGTTTTAGGGACAATAAATGGAGGTGACTCTGTTCATGTGTTTGTAAACCACTGGCCCTCTCGTTATTCAGGATTGATGGAAACACGACCGGCACGAAAACAAGCGGCGCGTTTACTTTTATCGAAATACAATGAAATCGTCCAAAAAAATGATAAGGCCAAAGTGGTTATTGTAGGCGATTTTAACGACCAGCCCACTGATGAAAGTATATCGCAGGATCTTGGTGCTTCTGATCCTTTAGATAATAAATCCGCTGGTTTATACAATCTATCTTTACCCTGGATGAATAAGGAGGAGGGGACTTTAAAGTACCAGGGGCGGTGGTTTGTTTTCGATCAGATAATTGTTTCGCCGGGTTTATTGACAGCAACAAATGGTTTAAGCACTAAGCCTGAAGATGCAACAATTTGCAAACTTCCCTTTTTATTTGAAACAGATGAAACCCGCGGAGGTCGAAAGTTGCATCGTACTTACACGGGCTATAGATACAATGGTGGATTTAGCGACCATTTACCGATTCTATTAAAGTTGCAGGTGAATTAATCATTTGCTTTCAACCCCATTTCTTCTGCTCTTTTCATCATAAAAGCAAAAGCTTCCTCGTAATTGTTATGAATTTCGCCATCTAAAATTGCTTCTTTAATGGCATCTTTCAGCAGGCCAACTTCGCGGCAAGGCGACAAGTTAAAAGTTTTCATAATTAGGTCGCCATCAACCGGAGGCTGGAAATTCCGAATAGCATCTTTTTCTTCAATTTCCTTTAATTTTTGTCGAACCACCTTGAAGTTTTTCATGTAGCGTTTCACCTTCTCCGGATTCTTCGATGTAATATCTGCCTCGCAAAGTGTCATCAAATCATCAATGTCATCACCGGCCTCGAAAAGCAAGCGCCGCACGGCTGAATCAGTAACAATGTCTTCCGACAATACAATTGGTCGCATGTGCAGTCCTACCATTTTCTGAACGTATTTCATCTTTTCATTCAGCGGTAATTTCATGCGTTTAAAGATCTTGGGAATCATTTTTACCCCCACAAAATTATGCGCATGAAAAGTCCAGCCCAGGCCTTCAATAAAACGTTTTGTTTTGGGTTTGGCAATGTCGTGCAATAATGCCGACCAACGCAACCACAAATTATCGGAGTTCGGTACCAGGCGGTCGAGCACCTCAATGGTGTGATAAAAATTGTCTTTATGACCGATACCGTTCACTTTTTCAACACCTTTCATATTTTGCAGCTCGGGGAAAATTATGGCTAGCAAACCGGTTTCTTCCAGAAGTCGAAAACCTTTCGATGGTTTTGGAGCCATAACAATTTTATTTAGTTCCTCGATAATACGTTCGGCTGAGACGATTTTAATGCGGTCTTTATTTCGGGCAATTGCTTTTAGGGTTTCATCCTCAATTTCAAAATCAAGCTGAGTGGCAAACCGAATGGCACGCATAATTCGTAACGGGTCATCAGAAAACGTAATATCAGGATCGAGCGGAGTGCGAATGATCTTGTTATTCAAATCTTCCATCCCGTTAAACGGATCGACTAACTCGCCAAAACGATCGCCGTTTAAACAAAAAGCCATGGCGTTGATGGTAAAATCGCGGCGGTTCTGATCGTCTACCAGCGTTCCGTCTTCCACAATCGGTTTCCTTGAGTTGCGTTGGTACGACTCTTTCCGGGCACCTACAAACTCAATTTCAAGGTCATTGTATTTTAACATGGCGGTGCCAAAGTTCTTGAATACATTTACTCTTGGGCGGGGCTTAAGGCTTTTCGCCACTTCGGTGGCGAAATCAATGCCACTGCCAATGGTTACAATATCAATATCTTTTGAAGGGCGGTTGAGATATAGATCACGCACATATCCTCCAATTACATAAGTTTCTGTTTCAACACGGTCGGCAACTGCCTGTATATCTTTGAAAATCTTCTCTTTTAGCTTGCTGTTCATCTGTCAAAAATCGTATTTCAAAATGGACAATTCTGCCACTTTGATAAAAAATCGTGACAAAATTACAATTATTTAGTTGAAATTAAGTAGTAACTTGGGAATTCAAAATTTGGTATTATCTTTGATATGTAAATATTGAAATAAATAGATATATAAATATTGAAAAGTATAAAATCATGTTGGAACATTTAACGAAAGAAACATTTAAAGAGAAAGTTTTCAATTTTGAAACTAATAAAGAGTGGAAATACGAAGGTGAGAAGCCATGTTTGATCGACTTTTATGCCGATTGGTGTGGACCATGTAAAATGGTAGCTCCGGTGTTGGAAGAGTTGCAATCGGAGTATGGCGACAGTATCGTAATTTACAAAGTAAACACTGAAGAACAACAGGAATTAGCCGGAATGTTTGGTGTGCAAAGTATTCCCTCATTACTGTTTGTGCCACAAGACGGACAACCACAAATGGCAATGGGAGCACTTCCGAAACAAACTTTCGAGAAAGCCATTTCTGATGTATTGAAAGTTGAAAAACCTCAGGCTAATTAAGAAGATCGAGTACTTTTTCAAGCTGTATACCGCGGGAACCTTTTATCAAAATGTTCCCGTTTTTTATGGGCTCATTTTTTAGGTAAGCACATAATTCGTCAACATGAATAAAGGATTTTATGCTGTTCCCAGTGTTGACCTTCGAGAATTCTTTACCCACCAAAAAAATGCTGCTTTTCAAATTTTCAGGAATCATCTCAACGATTTTGGAATGTTCCTCCTCTGAATATTCTCCCAGTTCAAGCATATCGCCAAGAATAAGGTATTTGTCGCCTTTTAAGTTTTCCAGGAAACTTTCGATGGATGCCGCCATACTTGTGGGATTAGCATTGTAAGCATCCATTATAATCTTTATATTTCCTTTGTTTATCAACTGAGAGCGATTGTTGGTAGGCTGGTATTCTTTAATTGCCTGTTGGATTTTTAGCGGGTCAACATCAAAATAATTCCCGATGCAGGCAGCTGCTAATATATTTTCAAAATTAAAGTCACCAATCAGATTGCTGTTTAGGTAAAGTACGCCCTTTTTAAAATTGGCTTTTACGTGAAGAAATGGAGGACTCTGGATGGTTTCGCCGGTGAACAACGCATTTTCTTTTCCGTATGAGATACGTTTAGGAAGTGATTTGCCAATTTCTTCAAGTAGTTTATTGTCGGCGTTGTAAAAAACAACTCCATTCTTCTTCCTGAGGTAATCGTATAATTCGCCCTTGGTTTTAATTACGCCTTCAAACGAACCAAACCCTTCGAGGTGTGCCCGGCCGATATTGGTGATAATGCCAAAATCAGGATCGGTAATTTTACACAGATCGGCAATTTCTCCCGGATGATTGGCACCCATTTCTACTACGCCAAATTCGGTGTGTTCATTCATGGCAAGCAGAGTTATTGGAACGCCGATATGATTGTTCAAATTTCCTTGCGTAAAGCTTACTTTGAATTTTTTTTCAAGTACTGTTGAGATCAACTCTTTTGTGGTTGTTTTGCCATTGGTGCCGGTAATGGCAAGTATGGGCAGTCCCAATAGTTTTCGGTGATGATGGGCCAATTGTTGTAACGAGGTCAGCACATCGTCTACCAGTAATATTTTGTCATTGGTGGCATATTCTGCTTCGTCAACAATGGCAAAAGCAGCTCCTTTTTTAAGGGCATCGTGGGCATATTTATTGCCATTAAAATTGGCACCTTTTAGTGCGAAGAAAATGCAGCCATTCTCAATTTTACGGCTATCGGTAGATACTTTTGTTGATTTCAGAAAACAACTGTAAATAGTTTCAATACTTGTCATAAAGCAAAAATAAGATTCAATTTGGCATAAAAAAAGCTCCGCAGTTGTACGAAGCTTTTCTGAAAATATTTTTATGATTTAGAAACCTTCAGGGCTTCCAACTCTTGTCATTGCACAACGGAACCCAAGATCGTTCTGTGCTTTTGTTTGCTCCAGGTAACGTCGTGTTCCGGGAACCAACCAATAAGGGCGATCTTGCCACGATCCTCCTTTGTATACACGTACTTCATCATCAATCAATGAAGAGAATGCACCCGGTCTGTCATCCTGAATATACATGCCTTCGGTTTGTTTTTCGTTCCCAATCCATGTATCACCTTCAACAATCTGCGAGTTAGGATCACCATCCAGAACATTTCGGTAGTCCATTCCGGCAATTGTGTCTTTTATGAGTTCACCATATTGGTCTCTCATTAATTGTCCATTTTGGTCGTGACGATATTCTGTGATTACATTACCACGGAATGGGTTAAACTCTTCCATATCGTTTAACGACATTGGACGGTATACATCTGCAACCCACTCGTTAACGTTACCCGACATACAATATAAATTGTAATCGTTAGGTTCGTAAGAGAAAACTGGTGCAGCAATGTCTGCATTGTCGTTCAGTGCTCCTGCCATACCCATCATATCACCACGTCCACGAACAAAGTTGGCTTTTAATCGGCCTTTTTCTTTTTTCTTATCCTGACGCAGGTACGAACCATTCCATGGGTACAATTTGCGGTCGGTAAGTAATTCGCCATCGGTGTTGCCAATTAAACCGTAGGCTGCATATTCCCATTCTGCTTCGGTTGGCAGACGGTAATTCGGGAGCATAATCCCATCTTCCCACTTTGGGCGACGTGTTGTTCCATCTGGATTTTCAACAGGTTTGTCTCCTTCTGTTCCCTGGTAAATTCCAGCTAAATAGGTATCTGTTGTATAAACGTTTTCGCCCGATTGAGTATTGTCATGTGTAATAATGCCTTTATCTACTAGTATTTGCTCGTTTACCCTGTCGGTACGCCAGGCACAATAAGCTTCAGCCTGTTCCCAGCTAACACCAACTACCGGATAATCTGAATATGCCGGATGACGGAAGTAGTTGTTCACATAAGGTTCGTTGTAGGCTAAATTCTTACGCCAAACACTTGAGTCAGGGGTAATAGCCTTCATTTTTTCTACATCGCCGGGGTATACACGACCTGTCCAATGGGTAAATTCACGATAGTCCTGATTTGAAACTTCTGTTTCGTCCATGTAAAATGAAGCTACAGTAACTCTTCGTGGGTAATTGTCGTTGCGGTACATTACGTCCTGTTCAACACGCCCCATGGTAAAAGTACCACCCTGAATAAAAACTAAACCCGGTCCGGCTTCCTGCTCGTAACCCGAAACATTTGGAATATTTCCGGTTTCTTCAGCATTGTATTCCCAACCAGTAGTTCGTGATGATTTCCCCTTACCTCCTCCGAATAATCCACATCCGGATACGGATACAGCCAAGGCAATATAAACGAGTGGTTTTAATTTGTTAAAATTCATTGTATGCATAAATTTTCTCATCGACACAAATATAACTAATTTGTTCTATTCTTATTGTTCAGCCTTTTCAATTATTTTATTCTTGATTTAATAAGGATGTTAATATCTTTGGCATTATAAGACGTTAATCTGTGGTTGGTTTGCTGTGGTATTTGCAATATTTGAACCCGGAAGCCGTTTACAAGCTTATATTATTGACCGTATTTTATGAATAAATATCTACTCCTGTTATTTGTTGTTCTGGTTGGTTTTGCTGTTAGCGATGTGCATAACGAGATTATTGTACTTAACTGGCAGGAAAACCCGGGTAGTAGCGACGGAGAAGTGTTGGAATTTTTTGAGAATGCTGATATGTCGGGCGATATGGCGCACCTTTCTTTGCCTGTTTATACCCGGCTTTATCAACTCGATAATCCAAATAGAATACTTCGGTTTAGTATAGAGAATCCTGTTTTTGAAGAGCTGAGTGATAGTATTAAAGAACTATTAGCAGTTGAAGTTCCTTCGGAAATAGAGGTGAATACTTCTGTTGTACAGTCGGGGGACGAGAAAAAAATAGAACTTCAGATCATTCCTCTGAAAGAAGAAAATGGAAAAATTTACCGATTAAAAAGTTTTGGATTACGCTCCGCTCCCGATGTTTATAAAAAATCGGTTCAAGCGATAAATTGGAAATCAGAATCGGTGTTGGCAACGGGAGACTGGGTGAAAATTAGAATTTCCGGCAAGGGAATCTATAAAATACCATATTCGAGTTTAACTGCCTGGGGATTTTCAGATCCAAGCCAGGTGGGAGTATTTGGAAGCGGAGGAATAATACAATCGGAAGATCCCGGAGAGATTAATTACGATGACTTGCAGGAGTGTGCCGTTTGGACGGCCACGAACAATGGCGAACAGTGTTTGTTTTTTTATGCACCCGGAATTACCGAGTGGGATTTAAACACATCAGGTGTTTTTACGCATCGTTCGAACGAATATACCATGCAGGGATATTTTTTTCTGGGAAATACCGGAACACCAAAACAACCTGAAATACTTGACAATATTTCATCGGGAATTACACATTCAACATCAACGTTTGATTGTTATGACTTGATAGAGCAAGAAAAATACAACTTGTTGGAAATGGGGTCGGGTAAACGTTGGTATGGTGATCGGTTTACAAATGGCGGATCAAAAACCTACACTTTTACGGTTCCTGATCCGGCAGAAGTAACAGCAGCCAAATTAACAGTGAGCGGTGCTGCACGGTCGTTTCGGTCGTCGGATTTTGGGATTGCCGCCAACGGAACGGAAGCAGGAACAGTATCATTCAGAAGTGTTAATACCGGTGAAACTTATGGTATTTTTGCCGATTCCGAAACCAAAACAATAGATGTTGATTTGTTGGAAGGCGAACAGGAAATCAGTATTAGTTTCAATGCTTCCAACAGCAGTGCTGAAGCGTGGCTCGATTATCTGGAATTGAACTACCGACGAAACATTGCGGTGGGTGATGTGCCTTTGTTCTTTCGAGATTCAAAATCGGTTGGATACGGGAATGTTGTTGAGTTTCAAATTGCCAATGCAGGAAATGATACCAAAGTGTTGGACGTTTCAGATGTAAACAATACAAAAGAGATAAGTGCGGTGCTAAATGGTACTGATTTACGTTTTAAACAAGAAGCCTCGGAATTAAAAGAATATGTGGTCTTTAATACTACAGGGACTTTTCCGGAACCGACATTTGTTGAAAACGTTGAAAACCAGAATTTACACGACATAAGCACCCCGGAATTCCTGATCATTTCGCACAGCAACTTTATGAGTTCTGCCGAAGAGCTGGCCAATTTTCACCGTACGCAGGATGGAATGAGTGTGGAAGTGGTTGATGTAAACGATGTTTATAACGAATTCAGTTCGGGCAGCAAAAGTGCCACCGGAATCCGAAATTTTATTAAAATGATTTACGACCGGGGGAACACTCTAAAATATGTATTGCTTTTTGGCGATGGCAGTTACGATAACCGAAACATCACCGGAAGTGGACTGAATTTTATCCCCACTTACCAATCTTCGAATTCGCTTGATCCGTTAAACTCATATGTTAGCGACGATTATTTTGTAATGCTCGATGCCGGAGAGCGGTTATGGAATGGGGCAATCGATTTGGGGATTGGACGAATTCCGGCATCAACAGCTTATCAGGCGCAGTTGGTGGTTGATAAAATAAAACGCTATTACGAACCGGAGGCTTTGGGCGACTGGCGAAATGTGGTTTGTATGATCGGAGATGATGGCGATACCGGAGTTCATATGCGGCAGTCGGAGCAAATTGCCGATACACTTAATCGCAGTTACGGAGAATTTATTACCGACAAAATATATTTTGATGCATATGCCGAAAATATCACACCGGCAGGTGAGCGCTATCCTGAAGTAAATGCGGCAATTAATGAAAGGGTAGAAGAAGGGGTGCTCATTCTTAATTATATCGGGCATGCCAATAACAGTTTCCTGTCGCACGAACATGTATTGGAAAAAGGAGATATTAATTCGTGGTCGAACCGAAATCAGTTACCGATTTTTGTAACAGCTACTTGCGAGTTCAGCCGGTTTGATGCTGATGAAACCTCGGCAGGAGAGGAAGTACTGATGAATCCAAATGGTGGTGGTATCGGGCTGTTTTCTACCACACGAGTGGTAACTTCAGGCGCGAACTTTATGCTGAGCCGCAGTTTTTACCGCTTTATTTTTGCCAAAGACGAAAACGGAGAACACTACCGCATGGGCGATGTAATGCGCCTCGCAAAATCTAACCTTGCAAACGGAATCAACAAACGTAACTTTTCGTTGTTGGCCGATCCTGCATTAAAACTTTCGTATCCGAAATACCAGGTAGTTACCACTTCAATAAATGGCAAGGATGCAACAAGCAGCGCCGATACGATTGGCACACTCGAAAAAATTACCATCGAAGGTTATGTGGCCGATTATTTCGATAAGCGAATTGATAATTTTAACGGTGAGATAACACACACTGTTTACGATAAGGAAATGGATTTAACAACACTTGGAAATGGAGACGACAACAGCCCATTGACTTTTCAGGTGCAGAACAACATTATCTACTCGGGGACGACCAGTGTTACCAACGGAAATTTCAGCTTTAGTTTTGTTGTCCCCAAAGATATATCGTATAAAATTGGTTCGGGGAAAATTATGTATTACGCCCAAAATGGCAAAGAAGATGCGCACGGTGCCTTTACTAATTTTAGTATTGGCGGCGAAGGTTCGAACATTACAGATAACAGCGGGCCTGAGATTCAGCTTTATCTGGATTCGGAAGATTTTCAGTCGGGAGATATAACCGGAAAGAACCCAACATTATTGGCTTATTTGTCGGATGAAAATGGTATCAACACGGTTGGAACCGGAATTGGACACGATATTACAGCGGTAATCGATAACGATTATTCAAAAGTTTATGTGCTGAACAACTATTACCAGGCCGAAAAAGACGACTACACCAGTGGCTCATTACAATATCCGTTAAATAATCTTTCGGTTGGAAAGCACACGCTGTCGTTAAAAGCATGGGATGTTGCCAATAACTCATCAGAAGTGGAAATTGAGTTTGAAGTTACCGGCGACTTTATTATTAATGAAATTAGTAATTACCCGAATCCCATAACAGATCATACCTATTTTGTAATCGAGCATAATCAGGCAGGCGAAAGCTTTTCGGCAATTTTCGACATTTATAACATCAACGGCAAATTGGTCGATCAGTTTGAAACAGAAATCAGTTCCAACGGAACTATTACTAACCCGGTGCGCTGGGATCTTTCCGAATCACAAATTCCGCTTACTCAGGGAGTTTATGTGTATCAGGTTTTTTTGAAAAACAACGATGGGCTAATTGTTTCTAAATCAGGAAAGTTGCTTGTGATACAATAATTTTTCGCTTTGCGTAAAATTTTTTGTCAAAAGCTGCGTTCTCATTCTTGTATGCTTACAAGCTGCAACAGAAGAATTACTACACTTGAAATGAAAACTATTTAGGGTACAGATTTAACCTATTGTTGCAAAGACAAATGTTGTATCTTTGCACGCTCAATTTTTAAAAGTATGATTAAACTAATACGAATTCTATTTGTGGTGGCTATGGTCGCCATGGTAAGTAAAAATGTACAGGCCCAGACAGTTAATGGAGCCAATATGATAAAAACTGCTGTGCCGTTTTTGGCAATCACGCCCGATTCGCGCGCAGGAGGTATGGGTGATGCCGGTGTGGGTACCACTGCCGATGTGAACTCGCAGCACTGGAATCCGGCAAAATATGTATTTATGGAGAGCGAAATAGGAGTTGGTTTGTCGTATTCGCCATGGTTACGTAATTTGGTTGATGACATCAACCTTGCTTACCTTACAGGATATAAAAAATTGGACGATGTGCAGAGCATAAGTGCTTCATTGCGTTACTTTGCGCTTGGTGACATATTAACAAGAGATGAGCAGGGACAGCAGGGAATTCAGTTGAATCCAAATGAATTTGCGATAGATTTTGCTTACTCTCGTTTGTTGAGTGATGTTTTCTCGGGATCGGTTGCAATACGCTATATTCGTTCCGATCTTACCGGAGGACAATTGGTAAATGGTGTTGCTTCTCAAGCCGGTAATTCGTATGCGGCCGATGTGGCTTTCTATTATTATAACGAATTCAGAGCAGGTCGACAAGACAATATTTTTGCAGCCGGTATCAATATTCAGAATATCGGATCAAAAATATCTTATACGGATGGAACGATGAAAGACTTTATTCCAACCACGCTGAAACTGGGTGCATCATACACCATGGAGCTTGACGATTACAACTCGTTTGGTTTTACAGTTGAAGCCAATAAATTACTAGTGCCAACGCCAAATGACTCTACTTATAGTGATGGTGCTGTAATTTCAGGAGGAATTGGTTCGGATGTTGGTGTTATCAAAGGTATTTTTAAATCGTTTGGCGATGCGCCGGGCGGATTTAAAGAAGAGATGAAAGAAATTACCTGGTCGTTTGGTGTTGAGTACTGGTACAACAAGCAGTTTGCTTTGCGCGCTGGTTATTTCTACGAAAATGAAAATAAAGGTAACCGAAAGTTCATTACTGCGGGTGCGGGTTTAAAAATGAATGTTTTTGCGCTCGATTTCTCGTGCCTGTTGCCAACAGAACGTAACCACCCATTGGAAAATACGCTGCGTTTCTCGCTGGCGTTTGATATTGATGCATTTAGTAGCCAACGTTAATGGATTTCAGAATCGGACAAGGATATGATGTACACCGTTTAGCCGAAGGAGAAACTTTGTGGTTAGGCGGTGTTCTTATTCCCCACAGTAAGGGAACCGTGGCACATTCTGATGGGGATGTATTGATACATGCCATTTGCGATGCCTTGCTGGGCGCGCTGAAACTGCGCGATATTGGTACGCATTTTCCTGATACCGCTGCCGAGTTTAAGAATATCGACAGTAAAATTTTGCTGAAAAAGTCGTACGAGCTGGTAAAACAAAAGGGCTACGAAATTGTAAATATCGACTCAACGGTGCAGGCGCAACAGCCCAAATTGAAGCCGCATATTCCGGCAATGGAGCAATGTATGGCCGATGTTTTGGAAATCGATGTCGACCGCGTATCGGTGAAAGCAACAACTACTGAAACGCTTGGTTTCGAAGGCCGCGAAGAAGGTATGTCGGTTAATGCAGTGGTCCTTCTAAAACGCATATAAATGAGCAAACGCACACTTGTTATCGGTGCCAGCGAAAACCCGGCACGATATTCCAACAAAGCAATTCTTGCACTTCGCCGGAACAATCACGAGGTGGTAGCACTGGCTAAACGCAAAGGTTTGGTTGATGATGTTGCTATTGAAACAATCTTCCCGCAAAACGAAGATGTTCATACCGTAACACTTTATGTTGGATCACAGCATCAGCTGGAGTATTATTCGGATATTATTCGAATGAAACGACAACGTGTTATTTTTAATCCGGGAACTGAAAATCCGGAGTTTGCTAAAAAGTTGGAAGCCAACGGAATTGAGACAGAAGAAGCTTGCACGTTGGTGTTGTTGAGTATTGGGGATTACTAGGCTTCTACTGCATTCAGCCTGATGTTATAGTGAGCGAAGTAGAACTATGATGCTTACAAATTTTATATGCCGACCATGTTCAAAGAAATAAAATCATTAGAAGAGTTTATTGCGCTGAAAGAAGAGCAGACTGCTGTTCTTGCTTATTTCTCAACCGATGCCTGTTCAGTTTGTAAGGTTTTAAAACCAAAAGTAGAGGAAATGGCAACAGTGGCGTTTCCGAAAATGCAACTGGCTTACGTTAAATCAGATGTTTTGCCCGATGTGGCTGCCCAAAACAGCGTATTTACTGCACCTACCATTGTGGTGTTTTTCGATGGCCGCGAAACCATTCGTAAGAGCCGTGCCTTTAGTATTGATGAGTTGCAACAGGAAATTCAACGGTATTATTCGATGTTGTTTGATTAGTTTATTGCACCAGCTTTTTTCCTGAACAGAAGACGCAATCTCCTTTTTGTTCACTCGTTGCAGGTGGACAAAACCTGCCAAAATACTTTTTGATGGCATTGCCGCGGGCAAAAGCCTGCCTGATTAGTTTTGGTGTTATTTCTTTAACAGCAGTCTTAAGTCATTTAATTAAAGTGAAAGACATATGTTCATTTATGGCATGAATATTGTTTGCTATTGATTAAAAATAAAATCAATAAACATGAACCCGAATCAATCATTCTATCTCTTCATCATTTCCCTATTTTTCATCTTTTCTTCTTGTACAAAGGACGAAGTAGAACCTGGCAGTGATAGTGTACAAAAGGATGTGATTATCATCGATGTCAGTGATCTAGACTTTAAAATAGCTCCGTTATCGGACACTCAGTTTGATTTCATGATTATAAATCAAACTGAAAAGGAGTATGAATTGGAGTTAATTTGTGCACAAGATACTTTGCTGAGCCAAAAAATTGAGAGTAAGAAAGATGGTTATGCAAATTTGTACACCGGTGTGAGTTATCAATTTGATCCGAACAAACTATATCAAATTAATGTATATGCAAGCCATGTGGAAAACAATACGATAGTTAAAGAAAAATTCCAGTGCTCGTACCAACATCAGTATAAAAATGGGTTGAACTATCAAGAATTAGCAGAAATAAATCAATGGCTTGAAGCTGATATTACCCCGTCACGCGATGCTATTTTTTATGAGGACTATGTGAAGAATAAGATAATTTTGAAGCGGCTTTTATTGAAAGATAATAGTTTGGAAGTGATGAATGAAGACTTTATCTCTACCACGATGCGCGCGATTGATACTTCTAATGTAATACTTGAAAAGAGATTTTATGATAATCGATATTTGGGAAAAGATTCCAGTGCAGTTGTTGCGCTTAATTTAAGTACCAATGAACAACATTTTTTAGGATGGGGTTCAGGTGATTATGGAAGGTATTCACGAATTGTAAATAATAATATTTTTATCTCAAATCCGCTTGAGACAGGTACCGTTACAAGAATAGATCTTTCTGATCATTCGAGCATGTCCTACCCGGCTGATATCAGGTTTTTAAGTGAAAATAGTTACGACAATATTTATTTAAATGGAGAAGCTTATGATTTCAATACATCAACATTTAAGAACTTATTCCCAACCCTTGGGGTTAATTATTATGTTGCTTATTCGGATACGGAGTTAGGCTATTCAATTGTTGTTGAACGTTTTCACGATGAAAGCGAGTCGGAAGTTTATTCAAGGTTTTTAGTTTACCACGATGACAAAATTGTTTATGAAGGACCTTACGAAAAAGGATTGACTTTTCAATTCCCGGCACTTATGGATTTCTCGTCAGATAAGATTATTTTTTATAAAGGATATGACTATAGCTCCGTTGTCAGGTTGGACGGTTATTACACATTGAACCTAAAAACCAAGCAGATTGAGTTATTGCAAAATGACAGCGAAGAGTATAATTATATAAAACGTGATTTTTTTATTAATAAAGATTCCAATTCATTTATTTCTGTGCGGCCTCACCGGATTTATAAAATATCTCAAAATTAATTGAATATCTGTTTTGGGTATTAGCACCCTACTTGATATTCGGCTTGTAATAAGTTGTTGAAGTTTTATAATAAACTATCGAGCAATTCATCGTCAGCTTCTTCAGGTAGCGTAACTTTCAGATCCGGATTTTCTTTCATGGCCTGCTCAATGGCAAAACGTGCCGGTTTGTTTCGTGCCCAGCTGCGGCGCGAAATGCCGTTGTTTACATCCCAGTGAAGCATCATTCTCAGGCGTTCTTCTGCTTCGGGCGAGCCGTCGATGGTCATCCCAAAACCGCCGTTAATTACTTCTCCCCAGCCAACACCGCCGCCGTTGTGCAACGAAATCCAGGTAGCGCCACGGAAACCATCTCCCACAAAATTCTGCACAGCCATATCGGCTGTAAACGACGAACCATCGTAAATATTTGAAGTCTCACGATACGGCGAGTCTGTTCCTGATACATCGTGGTGATCACGCCCCAGGACGATAGGAGCAGTGATTAGTCCGTCGGCAATGGCATCGTTAAAAGCTTTGGCAATTTTTGTACGTCCGTTACAGTCGGCATATAAAATACGTGCCTGCGAACCCACAACCAGTTTGTTTTTCCCGGCTTCTTTTATCCAATGAATATTGTCTTCCATTTGGCGGGTAATTTCTTCCGGTGCCGAGGCTGCTATTTCAGTCAGCACTTCGGCAGCAATTTTGTCTGTAGTTTCCAAATCCTCGGCTTCCCCTGATGTGCACACCCAGCGGAACGGCCCAAAACCATAATCGAAAAACAGCGGCCCCATAATGTCCTGCACGTACGACGGGTATTTAAATTCGCCATCAGCTTTCGTAATATCGGCTCCGGCCCGGCTGGCTTCGAGCAAAAAGGCATTGCCGTAATCCCAGAAATACATGCCGTTTTGTGTGAGTTTATTCACGGCAGCTACATGTCGGCGCAGGGTTTTATATACTTCTTCCTTAAACTGATCAGGGTTTTCGGCCATCATTTTATTCGATTCTTCAAAACTCAGTCCTGCCGGGTAATAACCACCTGCAAATGGATTGTGTAACGACGTTTGATCAGAGCCCAGTTCAACCGGAATATTTTCTTCGGCCAGTTTTTCCCACAGATCAACAATATTGCCCTGGTAAGCCAGCGAAACGGCTTCTTTATTCTTGCGTGCTAGTTGTGTCCGGGTCATTAACTCATCGAGGTCGGTATAAACTTCATCCACCCAGCCCTGGCTGTGGCGAACTTCCACTGCTTTCGGGTTTACCTCGGCAACAATACAAATCATGCCTGCAATTACTGTTGCTTTTGGCTGCGCTCCCGACATGCCTCCCAGTCCGCTGGTAACAAATATTTTTCCGCCAAAATCGCCGGGTGAGTGCAGGCGGGCGGCATTCATAACGGTAATTGTTGTGCCATGCACAATGCCTTGCGGCCCAATATACATGTACGATCCGGCAGTCATTTGCCCGTATTGTGAAACGCCAAGTGCATTCATTCGTTCGTAATCATCGCGCCCCGAATAGTTCGGAATTACCATGCCGTTGGTAGCTACAACACGCGGTGCGTTTTTATGCGACGGGAACAAACCCATTGGGTGCCCGGAATACATTACCAGCGTTTGTTCGTCGGTCATTTCGGCCAGGTATTTCATCGTAAGCAGGTACTGCGCCCAGTTTTGAAAAACTGCACCGTTTCCACCGTAAGTGATCAACTCGTGCGGATGTTGTGCCACGGCATAATCCAGGTTGTTTTGTATCATCAGCATAATCGATGCTGCCTGTTTCGACTTTGCCGGGTATTCATCAATAGGGCGTGCATACATTTTGTAATCGGGGCGGAAACGGTACATATAAATGCGTCCAAATGTTTCCAGTTCGTTCAAAAACTCGGGGGCAAGTACTTCATGAAATTTCGCAGGGAAGTAACGCAAGGCATTTTTTAACGCCAGTTTTTTTTCATTCGCCGATAATACGTCCTTTCTTTTTGGGGCATGGTTAATGTTGGTTTCATACGGTTTCGGCATTGGAAGTTCGTCTGGGATCCCTTGTAAAATAGCGGTTTTAAAATCTTCTGAATTCATGGTTCCTCTGCTTTAATCTTAAATATTTCGAAATACAGCGACAAATTATCGCCTTTCCCCGAATTTACTTCTGATATTTCACACCTTTTGAAAATATTTGCAGTTATTGCATACGCAAAAGGGAAAACAAATAATAATTGAATAGATGAAAAGATTAAAAATTGTATTAATAGCGTTAGTAAGTGTAGTTCTGTTTTCGAGTTGTGGGTACAACAAAATGGTGGAAATGGATGAGCAGGTAACTGCATCGTGGGCACAGGTAGAGAACGTGTATCAGCGTCGTGCCGATTTGATTCCGAACCTTGTAAATACTGTAAAAGGTTATGCCGAACACGAGCAGGAAACGCTGACCGGCGTTATTGAAGCGCGTTCGAAAGCTACTTCTGTGAATGTAGATCCTACAAAATTGAATGCGCAGTCGCTTCAGCAATTTAACCAGGCGCAGGAAGGACTTTCCTCTGCTTTAAGTAAGCTGATGGTAGTTGTTGAACGTTATCCTGATTTAAAAGCCAATCAGAATTTTCTTGAATTGCAGGCGCAGTTGGAAGGAACGGAAAACCGAATTGCTGTAGAGCGGCGTAAATTTAATCAGACGACACAATCGTACAATGCCTATATCCGGAAATTTCCGCGGGTAATTTATGCCGGTTGGTTCGGTTTCGAAAAGAAAACCTATTTCGAAGCGCAGCAAGGTGCAGAAAAAGCTCCTGAAGTACAGTTCTAATAGTTTTTAGAAGTATGCCATGCTGAACTTGTTTCAGCATCTGGCAAGTGAAGGAGAGCATCTTTTGGGGATGCAGTAATTATAAAAAGGAGTAAAAATATGGGAGTTCAAAAATATTTTAGTGAAGCAGGAAAACTGCAAATAACCAATGCCATTCGTGTGGCTGAAACCAATACCTCGGGAGAGATACGGGTGCACATCGAAAATCACTGTAAAGGAGATGTTTTGGATCGTGCCGCTTATCTTTTTGAAAAGTTGGAAATGCACAAAACTGAATTACGCAATGGTGTGCTTTTTTACCTGGCGGTTGAGGATAAACAGTTTGCGATTTTAGGCGATGGGGGAATAAACCAAAAGGTGCCCGACGATTTCTGGGAAAGTACCAAAGAAGTGGTTATTGCCAAATTAAAAGAGGGTAAATACGCTGAAGCTTTGGCCGACGGAATTATAATGGCTGGCGAACAGTTAAAAACGCATTTCCCTTATCAGGATGATGATGTGAATGAATTATCAGACGAGATTTCGTTTGGAAAATAAAAATCACTGTTCCGCTTTTTCTTCCCTGGTAAGGGGAGACCTGCCTGCCGCAGGCAGGTGCCCGCATAAGGAAAGCGGGGATGGCAGAGGGGTTAAAATTTAAAAAGTATGAAACGAACAATAATATTACTAATTGCAGTTATTGTAACCGCTACAAGCGTTTTGGCGCAAATACCCGAACGTCCGCAACCGGCACGTTTGGTAAACGATTTTGCGAATGTGTTAAGTGATAGCGAACAGCAAAATATGGAAAGTGCCTTGGAGCAGTTTGCACGAAAAACTTCCACACAAATTGTTGTGGTAACGGTTCCTGATCTCGAAGGATATGATCGTGCAGATTATGCGCAACGACTGGGCGAAAGCTGGGGAGTTGGTCAAAAAGGCAATGATAATGGATTGGTGGTTTTGGTAAAACCAAAAGTTGGTAACAGCAGGGGCCAGGTGTTTATTGCAACCGGCTACGGTTTGGAAGGTGTTTTGCCCGATGCCATCGTAAATACCACCATTGTAAACGAGGAGATGATTCCTCGATTTAAGCAAAATGACTATTATGGTGGTTTGGCGGCAGGCTTGAATGTAATTATGGATATTACCCGCGGAGAATATACAGCCGCGAATTACCAGGAAAAGGTTAACGCCGGTGGTAGTGCCGGAATTCCCTTTATAATTATCTTTTTTGTTTTGCTAATAACTTTATTTGGAAGAAGCAGGCGAGGTCGGTTTTATTCACCAGGTAGAAGTTTGCCATTCTGGTTAGCGATGGGAATGATGTCGGGGAGTGGTCGTTCATCAGGCTCGTTCGGAAACTTTTCGTCGGGAAGCGGAAGTTTCGGCGGCGGCGGCTTCGGTGGTTTTGGTGGTGGAAGCTTTGGCGGCGGAGGCGCCGGTGGAAGCTGGTAACAGAAGTTCATTTTTCGTTATATAAATTACAATGTTCAAATTTAATGAAGTCGTTTCTGAAGGAGCGGCTTTTTTCTTTTAAGGATTTTGGCGGTAGGTCATAGGTAATTATAACCCCGCTTTTAAGCAGGCTTGTGTAGCCAGTTTCGAAAATCATCATCTATAAATACTGCTTTTGTCGACTCCGATTAGGCAAAAAATAATGCTGTGACTCAATCGTAGCCACTATATTTGTACTATACAAACCCGATTTATACAAACTCTTAATAACAGAGTCAGTCAAAAGAAGAATAGATGTAAAGAAGAAAAAATCCCGGAGTGGACGCCGGGATTTTTTTTATGGACAAAATGTTAGGAATACTTTTGAGCTTCTTTCAAAAAAAACAGCCGATTCAAAATTTTGAACCGGCTGTTTTTTTATCAATATCTTAATGCTTAGTCAGCAATATCTTCAACTACGTTAATATTCTGGTCAACCAAGATCCGACCGCAATATTCGCAAACAATAATTTTTTTGCGGCTGGCAATGTCCAACTGGCGCTGAGGTGGAATTTTGTTAAAACAACCACCGCAAGCATCACGTTGAATAGTAACTACGGCCAAACCGTTGCGTGCGTTTTTGCGAATACGTTTAAAAGCTCCCAAAAGGCGAGGCTCGATAAACGATTCGATTTTTTCTGATTTCGTTCTCAGCTTATCTTCTTCGATTTTGGTTTCTTCAGTAATTTCAGAAAGTTCGCTTTTCTTTCTGTCCAGATCTTCTTCTCGCTCTTTCAACTGTTCTTTCGATGCAGTAATAGTCTCTTTTTTCTGAGCCATTTCCGCAGTGAATTCTTTAATACGTTTTTCCGAAAGTTCGATTTCCAGATTTTGGAACTCAATCTCTTTCGAAAGCGAGTCGAATTCACGGTTGTTACGAACGTTGTTTTGCTGCTCGGTATATTTTACAATCAACGCTTGCGAATCTTTAATCGCAATTTTTTTGTTGTTGATTGACGTATCCAGATTTTTAACCTCGTCATCAAGATTTACTAACCTGGTTTTTAAACCGGCAATTTCGTCTTCCAAGTCCTGAACTTCCAAAGGAAGCTCACCCCTTAGGGTTTTTATTTTATCAACTTCAGATACAACACTCTGCAACTCATGCAATGCGCGTAATTTCTCTTCTACTGAAATGTCTTTGTCTTCTTGCCTTGAATATGGTGCATTCATGCTCGTAATATTTTTTTATACATAAAAATCAGAAGTAAAAAACCGGGTTGGTATTCACCTCTGATAAATGGACTGCAAATTTAGGGAATTTTTTTGTAAGTAGCTCATAAAAAAGTTCTTTAGTGAACTGTTCACTCTCAAAATGTCCGATATCGGCGATAACTATTTTATTTTCGGCATCAAAAAATTGATGATATTTAAAATCGCCAGTCACAAAAAAGTCGGCTTCGGCCGCAATAGCCTGGTTTAGAAGAAACGAACCTGCCCCTCCGCAAACCGCTATTTTCTTCACTTTTTTATCTTGTAAGGCAGTGTGCCTGATCATTTTTACATCAAAAGTTTTCTTTAACTGGCGAAGAAAAGCGGTTTCGCTTTTTTCTTTGGGTAATAAACCGATCATACCAGCTCCAATCTGATCGAATTTATTGTCTAGCGAATAAATATCATAGGCTACTTCTTCGTACGGATGCGCCTGGATGAGGGCATTTATAACTTTCCCCTGAAGGTAATCGGGAAAGATGGTTTCAACGCGGATCTCGTTTTCGTAATGTTGTTCACCTTTTTTCCCGACAAAAGGATTTGTGGTGTCGCTACCACGGAAAGTGCCTTGCCCGTGTGCGTTAAAACTGCACGAGTCGTAATTCCCAATTTGTCCGGCACCGGCAGCAAAAACTGCTTCGCGAACCTTATTGGCATGATCAACTGGAACATAAGTAACCAATTTTTTCAGCATTCCGCCTGCAGGCTGAAGAATTTTGCAGTTCTCCAATCCAATTTTTTCGCAAATTTTTCCATTTACGCCTCCAGTAACACTGTCAAGATTGGTATGTGCGGCATAAATGGCAATATCGTTTTTTATGGCTTTTATCAGCGTGCGCTCAATGTAATTTTTTCCTGTAATTTTTTTCAATCCCGAAAAAACAATGGGGTGGTGGGCAATTATTAATCCTGCTTTTCTTTTTATCGCTTCATCAACAATCGCTTCAGTAACGTCGAGCGTAACCAGGGCTGCCGATACTTCAGCGTTTTTATCGCCAAGAATTAGCCCGGCATTGTCGTATGATTCCTGCAATTTTAACGGTGCAAGATCTTCCAAAAAATTAGTAATAGCTTTAATTTTCATTCTCTCCAAGTCCTTGTTTTATCGCGATTAGTTCTTGTCTGATATCCTGCAAACGTTTAACTACCTCGAAATTGTTTAATGTGTCTTCCGGATTTTCTTTTAATTTTTTTCGGGCGCCTTCAATAGTTAGTCCGCGTTCTTTTACCAGGTGATGAATAAAACGAATCGTTTCAATATCCTTTTTGGTAAATTGCCGGTTGCCTTTTTTATTTTTTACCGGTTTTAGCGCCTCAAACTGATTTTCCCAATAACGAATGTGCGACACGTTTACGCCAAACATATCAGCTACTTCGCCAATGGAATATAGTATCTTTTCTATTTTGGGCTTTTTGTATGGCACACGCTAATAATTTATATGCAAGATAAAAGAATTTGAAGCTGCGACAAAAGAGTGAATGAATTTTTAATGGTTATACATTTTGGAAATAAAAAACTTCCGTCGGAATAAACCGATGGAAGTCTCAATATCTTTTAAAATTCGTGAAACCGTTAATCCAGCGACTGCCCGATATTCGACGAAATTGCAATCATTTTATCGTATTCCTGTGGTGTTAAATCTTTAAACATGTAGTAAGCCGGATTTACTCTTTTCCCGTCTTTATGCACTTCATAGTGCAAGTGTGGTGCAGTAGAGCCACCTGTGTTACCCAGATATCCGATAACATCACCACGTTTTACTTTTTGGCCGCGTTTTACGTTAAAACCATTCAGGTGGCCATAAACGGTTTCGTAACCAAAACCGTGATCGATTTTAACGTGAAGGCCAAATCCAACTTTGCTTCGTTTTGATCCTTTTACATCGGTTACTGTTCCATCCCCGGTTGCATAAACCGGCGTTCCTATTGGAGCTGTAAAGTCTTGTCCCCAGTGCATTTTTCGCACTTTATAAATAGGGTGCATCCGGTACCCCCAACCGCTCGATGTACGTTTTAGGTCTTTATTGGTAATGGGCATAATTGCTGGCAACGAAGCCAGCATTTTTTCTTTATTCAGCGCCAGTTCCAACACTTCGTCGTACGATTTCGACTGAATATAAGCTTGTTTCGAAATTACATCCAACTTATGAGCTGTGGCAATTACCAGGTCGGCATTGTCCATGTCTTCCAACTCCGAATATTTATTGGCACCACCAAAACCTGCATTTCGTACAGTTGAAGGAATAGGATCGGCTTCAAAAATTACACGGTAAATATTATCGTCGCGCTGTTGCAGTTCCGACAATACATTTTCTACTTTATCCAAATCTTTTGAAAGCAACTCGTACTGAGTAATTAAACGCTTATTTTCGCGCATCAAATGTTTTGCACGCGGTGTATCGTAAAAGTTTACGAAGATTAGCGAAATTACGATTGCTAAAGCGAAACTACTCGAAAAATAGGTGAGTATTTTTGTTGCTTTGGTTTTCCAACTTAATCCTACACTCTCGTAACTGAGGGTATCCGGGTTAAATTTATATTTCTTTTTTGCCATACAAAAGGCCGGTTTTATCTCTTTTTTAATGTCTATTCATTAAATCCTATAACTTTGCATGGATTTAATAAAACGTGATTTTTCACGCGGCAAAGGTAAGTAAATAACTCATAATTAATGAATTTGTTTTCTTTGCATTAAATATTTTTAACGAATTCATAAATCATACAGACGGAAAATGAAGACTTCTAAAGAGATACGTAAGGCTTTTCTCGACTTTTTTACCGGGAAAGAACATCAGATTGTAAACTCTGCTCCGATGGTGGTAAAAGGCGATCCAACGCTGATGTTTACCAATGCAGGGATGAACCAGTTTAAAGACCAGTTTTTAGGTAACGAACCGGTAAAATATCCGAGGGTGGCCGATACGCAAAAATGTCTGCGTGTTTCAGGAAAACACAACGATCTGGAAGAAGTTGGTTTGGATACTTACCACCACACCATGTTTGAAATGCTGGGAAACTGGTCGTTTGGCGATTACTTTAAAAAAGAAGCCATCGATTGGGCTTGGGAATTTCTGGTAGACCGTATGGGGATTGACGCCAGCCGTTTGTATGCCACCGTTTTTGAAGGAAGCGCCGACGATAACCAGGAGCGCGACAACGAAGCTGCCGGTTACTGGGAGCAATACCTGCCAAAAGACCGTATTTTGAACGGTAACAAAAAAGACAATTTCTGGGAAATGGGCGAAACCGGGCCTTGCGGACCTTGTTCGGAAGTGCACGTTGATATTCGCTCGGAAGAGGAACGCGCAAAAGTTCCGGGGTGCGATTTGGTAAATATGGACCATCCACAGGTGATTGAAATCTGGAACCTCGTATTTATTCAGTTTAACCGAAAAGCAAATGGAAACCTTGAAAGTTTGCCAGCTAAACACGTTGATACGGGAATGGGATTCGAGCGTTTGTGTATGGTATTGCAAGGTGTTCAGTCGAATTACGATACCGATGTTTTCCAGAATACAATTGCTGAAATTGGCAAGTTGTGTAACAAAAAATATGGCGAAAACGAAAAGGTTGATATTGCTATGCGCGTTATTGCCGATCATCTGCGTGCGGTTGCTTTTGCCATTGCCGATGGTCAGTTGCCTTCGAATAACAAAGCCGGTTATGTAATCCGCCGTATTTTGCGTCGTGCTGTGCGTTACGGCTACACTTTTCTCGATTTAAAAGACGCTTTTATTTATCGTTTAGTTGATGTGCTGAAAGAAACCATGGGAGAAGCTTTTCCTGAGTTGGTAAGCCAGCAAACGCTGATTGAAAAGGTAATTAAAGAAGAGGAAGAATCGTTCCTGCGTACACTTTCAACCGGAATAAAATTGCTCGACGATATTATTTCGAAAGCAAAAAATGAAGGCGCTAAAGAAATTGCCGGAAAAGATGCTTTTGTATTGTACGATACTTTTGGTTTCCCGCTCGATCTTACTGAGCTGATTACCCGCGAAAACGGTTTGGGTGTCGACGAAAACGGTTTTGGCGTTGAAATGCAGGCTCAAAAAGACCGTTCAAGAAATGCCGCAGCTCAGGAAACTCATGATTGGGTGGAACTACGAAAAATTGAAAAGACTGAATTTTTAGGCTACGATAAACTGGAAGCCGAAATTAAAATAGCACGTTACCGCAAAGTAACACAAAAGAAAAAATCGTTTTATCAATTGGTATTCGACCAGACGCCGTTTTATGGCGAGTCGGGTGGTCAGGTTGGCGATGCCGGTTACATCGAGTTTGATGGTGTAAAAACATCAATCTTCGATACGCAAAAAGAAAATAACCTTACTGTTCATTTGGTAAATGAGCTTCCTGAAAATCCGGAAGAAACTTTTTACGCTGTGGTAAATGCCAAACGCCGGACAAATATTGCCAATAACCACACGGCAACGCACTTACTGCATGCTGCATTGCGCGAGGTTTTAGGAACGCATGTTGAGCAAAAAGGATCGCTGGTAAATGCCGACCATCTGCGTTTCGATTTCTCGCATTTCCAAAAAATGACCGATGAGGAAATTGCAGCAGTAGAAAAACTGGTTAATGAAAAAATTCGTGCTAATTCAGTAAAAGAAGAAAACCGCGAAATGCCGATTGAAGAAGCTAAAGCATCGGGAGCAATGATGTTGTTTGGTGAGAAATACGGCGAGGCTGTTCGTGTAATTAAATTTGGCGAATCGGTTGAGTTGTGCGGAGGAACACACGTTGCTGCAACCGGTCAGATAGGTTTGCTGAAAATTGTATCGGAGAGCGCCATTGCTGCCGGTGTTCGCCGAATTGAAGCAATTACTGCCGATCGTGCGGAGAAATACATTAACGATCAACTGGCGCTGCTTAACGACATTAAAGAAACGCTAAAAGGTTCGAACGATATCCTGGGTAGCGTAACTACGCTACTTCAGCAAAATACAGAATTTAGTAAACAAATTGATACTTTTCAGCAGGAGAGTTTGAAAATTACCAAGTTGAATCTGAAGAGCAAAATTTTATATGAAAAAGGTGTAAATATTATTGCCGATAAAATTGTTATCGATAATGCCGGATTGGTAAAAGATTTGGCTTTCCAGCTTAAAGGCGAGATTGATGATCTGTTTTTAGTAATCGGAGCTGATGTTAACGGCAAACCAAATTTAACGGTAATGATTTCGGATAATATTGTTGCCGATAAAGGATTAAATGCCGGACAAATTGTTCGTGAAGCCGGGAAAGAAATTAAAGGTGGCGGCGGAGGTCAGCCGTTTTACGCTACTGCCGGCGGAAAAGATGTAAACGGTTTGCAGGCTGCTATTGAAAAAGCACTGTCGTTTTTGCAATAAGATGAAAATGGAACGCTGATGCACTGGTGTAGCTGATTCTCACAGAAAGCTACTAAGGGATCGGAAACAATGCTTACTAAGACCTTCAGGGTTTCGAAAAACCTTGAAGGTCTTTTGTTTTGAGATGCCCCTTTTGCTTGTCGGTAGTGCAAAAAACAGTCGTTGTCTTATACTAAAATAGCTTGACTAAAAAAGTTAAGCAAAAATGAAAAAAATCAGCACTAACCTTTCGGATAATATGGAAGGTTTTAATCAGAAAAAAGTAGATTACAGTAATTACGAGACCAGTTTTCGGCGTTGGTTAATAGCCGAACTTGATTCCGGACGGATGAGTGTGACTGAAGCTCGTGAAAAATTTAATTTACCACATCGATTTGATAAGACGTACAAGCACTGGCAAGTCAAATATTCCGACGAAATCCACTTATCTTTGCAGTCTATGAGTTCAAAAGAAAGAGCAGATAACAAGGCCTTGGAAAAACGCATCAAAGAGCTGGAGAAGCAGCTGGAACTGGCGCAGATGAAAAACGTTGCGCTGAACACCATGATCGACATTGCCGAGAACGACTACAAACTCGAGATCAGAAAAAAGTCTGGCCCCAAGCAGTAGGTGTACTAACGCACATGTACCCGCTAACAAGCAAAGCGGTACTGTGCGGACTGTTTGGGTTTAGCCGTCAGGCCTGGTACGACAGCAAAAAGCGCCAGTCGGGGCTTCAAATGCAGGAAGTATTTATATTAACATTGGTAAAAGAGCTGCGTGGGGATCACCCTCGCATGGGGGCCGAGAAGCTCCATCATTTGATAGCGCCGCAGTTACAGGACCATAATATTAAATATGGACGTGACAAATTCTACTACCTTTTGCGCGAACACGGTTTATTGGTAAAACGTAAAAGAAGAGGACCTAAAACCACGAATTCGAACCATTTTTACCGTAAATATTCCAACCTGATCCGGGAGATAGAACTACTCAGCTCAGGGCGCTTATGGGTGAGCGACATTACCTATATCCGCACCGAAAAAGGCTTTGTTTACCTTTCACTGGTAACCGATGCCTATTCGAAGAAGATAGTAGGCTGGTGCCTCTGGCCCGATTTAACCAGCGAAGGGGCATTAAACGCCTTGCGTATGGCAGTTGCAGGCGAGGGAGTGAAACAAGGTCTCATCCATCATTCTGACCGGGGGATACAATACTGTTGTAACGACTATGTGAACTTTCTGAAGGGCTCGAAAATAAATATCTCGATGACCGAAAACGGCGATCCGTACGAAAATGCAATAGCCGAAAGGGTTAATGGGATTTTAAAGGACGAATACGATTTAAACCATACATTTTCTGATTATCGGGAAGCGCTTGAAGCCACAAAAGTTGCGGTGTACAAATACAACAACAAACGGCCTCACCGCAGCGTAGACTTCATGTTTCCAACAGATGCACACTTGCATACAGGAGTACTAAAAAAACACTGGAAAAAGCGGCATTATAAGGCGAATGCGGAAACAGGGGAAAGCCTGCAGAGTGTTCCTGCAAACCAGGATTAAAAAATAATACTGTAAGAAACTACAGGAGGATAAAATTTACCTGTCGCCAGTTTTAGGGCATACACAAAATCATGTCGGACTTTGCAGAAACAAAAAATGAAAACGCAGGAAAGAACAGTAAAGAAAAACTTAGTAGTTTTGTAAAACAGTAAATGAGAAAAAATCATTTACTCCTATCAGTAAAGAAAGTAATAATCTGTCAAGCTATTTTAGGAAAGGTCACGTCCTACGTTGGAATAATGGTTTCCTACAATGAAAAATTGCCTTCCTACACCGAAAAGAACCGCTCCTACACAAAAAAAATGTCATCCTACACTGAAAAAACTACGTCCTACATTGGTGAACCTATCTCCTACATTACATTTGTCTTGTCCTACAGGTGTAGGACGAGCATTTTGTAGCGTAGGAGCGATGATATTCGCCCTTTTTTTGTCATTTTGATATTTACAACCCAATTTCGCTGCAAAAAAACGAAACAAAAACTTCCTGCCTCGTTCGCTTCCCATAATCCGCAGAGAAAAAGTAGCAGACGGGCTTTTGTTTTGTTTCTTTTTTTGATTTGTTCTAAATAAGGATTATTTTCAGCAACTATTTTGTTTGGAAATAGTTATTCCAATTGTTCCTAAACAAAAGACTTATAACTAAAATCGAAAAATTAAAGATGAAGAAATTCTTTGCGTTTATAACATCCATACCGTTCGCGGCATTTATTTTTCTCGCGCTTGCTTTTTCAATGGCTGTGGCCACATTTATCGAAAGCAGTTATGGCACACCAACTGCCCGTGCGTTGGTGTATAACACGCACTGGTTCGAGGTACTTTGGGGGCTGTTTGCACTCAATCTTATCAATAACATGTTTCGTTACCGGTTTTTCACCAACAAACGTTACACATTGGGTATTTTCCACATGTCGTTTTTGGTGATGATACTGGGAGGTGCAGTTACCCGTTTCATTAGTTTCGAGGGAGTAATGCACATTCGCGAAGGACAGAGTGCTGATTATATTCTTTCAACCAACGATTATTTTTATGCCGGATTTGAAGGACAGGAAAAAGTGTCGCACGTGCGATTCTCGGAGGTTACGCCAAAGCAGTTTTCCACGAAGATGGATGTAAACGGAAAAGCGGTAAAAGTAAAAGCCGTTGGTTTTATCGAAAATGCTGAAAAAAAGGCCATCGCTTCCGATTCGGGCGAGCCGGTAATCGACTTTGTTTTTTCAGCGCCCAATACCCAGGGAATGCAATCGTTTTCGTTTAAAGAAGGAGATGTGTTGGATTATCCCGGTTTTTCTGCCGGTTTTGAAGTTAATGATGAAAAAGTGATCAACTTCTTTATGCAGGATGGAGCTTTGTTTATGACTTCTTTTGCGCAACTGGAAGAAACAACTATGGCTACGCAGGAGACGGTTAACTTATCTCCGGGTGATACAATTCCGGTTAAACCAATGTTTTTATATGGTTATGATAATTTCCGCTTCCTGATTCGGAAATTCCTGCCAAGTGCTACATTTACGGCAGTAAAAAGCCAGACCGAAACAGGTGAAGATGCTGTGATGGTGCAGATTTCTGATGGTGTGCGACAGCAAAATATTCCGGTGTTTGGTCATTCAGGGCAACGCGCAGATACTGTACGCGTGCCGCTGGGCAACGGTAATTTAAAACTGGCCTATGGCGCGCTGCCGCTGCAAGTGCCATTTAGTATTTATTTAAAAGATTTTCAGTTGGAGCATTATCCTGGATCGAATTCTCCGTCGTCGTTTGCTTCGGAAGTTGTTTTGGTCGATCAGGAAAAAGGCATTAACGAGGATATTCGCATTTTTATGAATAACACTTTAAATCACCGGGGCTATAAGTTTTTTCAATCGTCGTACGATCGCGATGAACAGGGAACAATTCTTTCGGTGAATTACGATTTTTGGGGAACATGGATATCGTACCTCGGTTATATTTTGCTTATTGTTGGTGTAATTCTGTCGTTGGTAAATCCAAATTCGTATTTCCAGTATCTGGCAAAAAAACTAAAATCCAGTTCGGTAAAAGTAATTGCAATCCTGGCTTTGTTGAGTAGTGTGGCTTTTTCTGCATCGGCACAAAGTGGTGTTGGCGCGGGAATTCCCTCGATTGACAAAGAAGTAGTAAAAGAATTTAGCGAATTGTGGGTACAAGGTGTTGATGGACGTATTGAGCCGGTATCTACGCTGTCGGGCGAAATCGTTCGTAAAATAAGCCGTAAATCCGGATTATATGGTTTGTCTGCCGATGGGGTGGTGCTGAGCATGATGGCGTATCCCGAAATCTGGCAATCGATGCCCATTATAAAAGTGGGAGATAAATCGCTGGAGATGGCACTTGGTGCACAGAATAAATACATTACCATTCAATCGCTGTTTGATGAAAACGGTAATTATAAAATATCAGATGCTGTGCGGGCGGCTTATGCTAAAGCGCCGGGAATGCGCAACCGAATGGATAAAGAGTATATTAATGTTGATGAGCGGGTAAATATCTGTTTTATGGTATTTCAGGGTTCTATGTTTCATCTTTTCCCGCGCGAACGGGTGGAAGATAGCTGGTATGCACCAGGAAGTGCTGCTGTTGAATATTCTGATGGCGATTCTATATTTATACAAAGTGGATTTCAGCTGCTGTTGCAATCGATTACCGAAAAACAAAGTGAGAATGCTGTGCAGGTATTGCAAGCGGTCGATAATTTTCAGGCGAAATACGGAGCTGATCTCTTACCCGGAGAAAAGAAGAAAAACGTTGAGATTCTTTTCAATAAAGTCAATCCGTTTAAACGCATTTTTCCGTTTTACCTGTTGTTTGGTTTCTTGCTGTTGACGGTACTTTTTATCAACATTTTCAGGCAAAAGCAATTACCGTCGTTTTTAAAGTATTCGTTTTTCGGATTCATTATAATCCTGTTTTTAGTACACACCGTTGGATTAGTTGTACGTTGGTACATATCGGGACATGCGCCGTGGAGTAACGGTTACGAATCGGTGGTGTATGTTGCGTGGGCAACCATGCTGGCCGGAATTATTTTTGGACGGAAATACCCAATGGTTGTGGGTACTGCAGCATTTTTAACCGGAATTGCGCTCTTTGTGGCTCACCTCAGTTGGATGAATCCGGAGGTGACCAATCTGGTGCCGGTGCTTAAATCGTACTGGTTAGCTATCCATGTGGCGATAATTACGGCCAGTTACGGATTTCTGGGACTGAGTATGTTTCTTGGAGTTTTGGTGATGCTATTAATCGTTCTGCGAAGAAGCGTGAACGAGATAAAAGTAAACGGCTTTATTGAGCAGCTTACAACAATTAACGAAATGTCGGCAACGGTTGGTTTGTATTTTCTTACCATCGGGACTTTTCTTGGTGGCGTGTGGGCTAACGAAAGCTGGGGCCGCTACTGGGGCTGGGATCCGAAAGAAACCTGGGCACTTATTACTGTAGTGGTTTACTCGTTTATTGTACACATGCGATTGATTCCTTCATTGAAGGGAATTTTCAATTATAATTTTGCGTCGATACTTGGTTTTGCTTCGGTAATGATGACCTATTTTGGCGTCAATTATTACCTCTCAGGATTACACTCCTACGGAAAAGGTGTTGCCGATGGAGTTGATCCGGCGGTTCCTGCATTTATTTTGGTATTGGTTGGATTGATAATCTGGGCCTATGTAAAAGACAATAAATATCAGGCTCAACAAGTTGAAAGCTGAGTCAGCGGAATAGATATCCGTTAAGTGAAACTTTAGAATAATAAGTTCATAAAGTCGATTCGTCAGATTTTAACTTTTTGTTATACAGGTAATTGATGTTATTTGGAATGTGTATAAATAGGATGAGCTAAAAAATAGCATAATCGCTTTATAAATCAACCAACAACAAAAGCCTTATATTTCGAGGTTTTTAAAATTGAAATATGGGACAGACAGTAACACGTACCTTTGATATTCTTGAACGGATATTGAAAGAATTCCCCCGTGAAGATGCCATTGCTGGTAAAAAAGAGGGCAAATGGTACACCTATTCAACCAACGAATATTATAAAAAATCGCATCATCTGGCCACAGGGCTAATGGCTTTGGGCTTAAAGCGTGGCGATAGAGTGGCTACAGTTACCACCAACCGGGCGGAGTGGAATATTGCCGATATGGGAATGGCAATGGCCGGAATAATTCATGTTCCTATTTACCCAACGCTGGGCGACGATGAATACAAGTATATTCTGAAACACGCCGAAGTAAAGATCATTTTGGCAGGCGATAAAAAGCTTTTCCAAAGCATGTGTCCGCTGGCCAGTGCGAGTGATGGTGTTGATGCTGTTTATACTTTTGAAGAAGTTGACGGGGCAAAGAATTTCCAGCAGATTCTGGATTTGGGGGAGGAGAAAAATGACGAATTTGCCGATCAGTTGGAGGCCGTAAAAAAAGACATTAAGCCGGAAGATCTGGCAACTATTATTTATACCTCGGGAACAACCGGTGTCCCCAAAGGGGTGATGCTTAGTCACAAGAATTTGGTTTCGAATTTTACCGAGCATGCAAAACTTCATAACCTTGGAATAGAGCACAAAGCATTGAGTTTTCTCCCACTTTGCCATGTTTACGAGCGAAGTGTCAATTATCATTTCCAGTACCGGGGAATGGGCGTGTATTATGTGGGAAACCTCAGTCAGATTGTTTCATCTATTAAAGAAGTAAAACCGCATATGTTTAACTCGGTGCCACGATTGCTCGAAAAAGTATACGATGGTTTTGTGGCCAAAGGAAAAGAACTGACAGGAATTAAAAAGAAACTTTATTTCTGGGCATTAAATCTTACGCATCATTTTGAATACAATAAAAAGTTCGGTCCGTTAATGCGACTGAAAATTTCGGTGGCCGATAAATTAATCTACTCCAAATGGAGAGAAGCACTTGGCGGAAATATCACCTATATTGTTTCTGGTGGTGCCGCACTTCAGCCGCGTATTGGCCGCGTATTTGGGATGGCCAAACTTACCACACTTGAAGGATACGGTTTAACCGAAACTTCGCCGGTAATTGCCGTAAATAATCCAACTACAAAGGAAATGATGGTGGGAACAGTGGGCCCGATACTGGAAGGTTATGATGTGAAATTTGCTTCGGATGGCGAGATTTTATGTAAGGGGCCAGGTATTATGAAAGGCTATTACAAAGCCCCTGAATTGACCGATGAAGTGATTGACAAAAACGGGTGGTTTCACACCGGCGATATTGGTATGTTAGTAGACAATAAATACCTGAAGATTACCGATCGTAAAAAAGAAATTTTTAAACTTTCGGGCGGAAAATATATTGCTCCTCAGATGATTGAGAACAAGTTGAAAACATCTGAACTGATTGAGCAGGTGATGGTAATTGGGGCCAACGAGAAATTTGCCAGTGCCATCATTTCACCGTGTTTTCCAATTCTTCACGACTGGGCAGGCGAGCACAAACTGCACTACGAAAACAATGAAGAACTGATTCAGCTTCCGGAAGTAATTCAAAAAATGCAAAAAGAAGTGATGAAGGTGAATAAAACCCTGGGATCGCACGAACAAATCAGCCGCATTCGTCTGGTGTGCGAAGAATGGACTCCAACATCGGGGGAACTGTCGCCAACACTAAAACTTCGACGAAATGCCGTTGCAGTAAAATACAAGCACTTAATTGATGATATATATGCCGTAGGGGCAAAAAAGTAGTAGTAACGAAACAGGTGCGAAAGCACAAGCTGAACCAAGCTTAAAAGGTTGCAAGTTCATTCCTGCAGCCTTTTTTATTGCCCGATTTTAAGTATCTGTTGTTTAAAACAAAGCCCTGTCCCACGGAATGGCCGCCAGAACGAGTACTAATGCAAGGCCATAAAAAATTGTCGCTGCCCGGTATTTCTTTAGCGGAGCCACATTTTTTTTCGATTTTGCCCTGCCAATGTGCACCAATGCAAGTGCAATTATCATTAACAGGATATGTTCAACGGCGTAAAAACGCAAATCGCTGTTTTTCATGGCCGCTCCAAAATCTGCAAATGCTGCTTTGGTAATAGGGCTAACAAAAGCGTAGAGTACAATTCCTACCAGAAACTGAATGTCCATTATCATTACCAGAATTAATCCTGACAGATTATCGGTCCGGCTCCATATACGTTTACTTGCGAGGCCGCTTGCTGCAAGCAAAACTGCAAAAACAAGTGCGATTAAAACCAGCCATCTAAATCCGTTGTGTGCATGTAATAGTCCTTGGTACATAATTTATGTTTTTATAGAAATGTAACACCAGATTTTGCTTTTGGTTGAAAGCTTTCAGAAAAACATCGATTGGTTTTATGATAATCCGATCAGTTTTTTCAATCCCGTATTTTCTTATCTTTATTTGGTTCAATAACATGCTATCGAGAATTAGGACTCAGAACACGAATTAGCCGAATATGCAGGAAGTAAAGAAACAGCTGGAAGTTTTACTTGTAAACTATTTTCGAGATTGTTACCCCGATTTTCCGAAAGGGAAAGTTGTGGCCTCCGAATCGCCCGATTTTGTGGTGAAAATGAAAAATGCACACAAATTGGGAATTGAACTTACACGGTTAAACCCCGCTAGTGCGACAATTAAAACAGAAACAGATCAGGCCCGGATTAATTTCAGGGACGAAATGGTTGAAGCTATGAAGGAGCTTTTTGAAGCGAGATCAGATGCAAAGCTTTTTGTGAAATTTATGTTTTCGGAGAAACACCAAATCGTCCCAGAACGTGAGTTAATGATCCGATCGAAAACCGTGGCAACAATAAAGTCTTCTATTTCGGGTAACGCCAATGAAGCTTTTTTCCATAAGATCCTCACAAATTCAGAGTTGCCTGATGGTGTGGAACAGGTAATGATCGCTCATCATCCGGATTTAAAAGAATCGGTTTGGGAACGTTCGAATAACCTGGGAATATCAAATAATGTGATTGATGATATTCGTTTAGCGATTGCCAAGAAAGATGAAAAACTGCGCTTGTATCAAAAACAACAGCTCGATGAGTACTGGCTATTGATAACTACTGATTGTTTGCGAGCTGATAAAAATATCAATCTTTTGAATAAGATTAGTAATGAGGAATTTGAATCAAGGTTTCAACAGGTTTTTGTGCTTGATTTAATGCGTGCCCGGGTTATACCACTAATTGAAAATCAGAAATAGCCGAAGCCTGATTAGAAAAAGACTTCGGCTATTAAACGATATTAGTTTACAATGGCCGCAATGGCAGCACCGAGTAAACTTGAGTTTTCCACTTCCACAATTTCGTAATAACGTTGATTATCGCCTGAAAGGAAACCCTGCAGGTATTCTTCAAACATCTCCTGAAAATTATGAAGCTTGTAAAATGTTGTTCCTTCAATGGTCATTAATACCGGCTTTTCGTGGCTTTTCCCTTTTCCGGTTTGCAGAATTACGGCAGCCAGGTTGGCAGCTACCAGTTTTGCCGCACGCTCGATAAGCTTGTCGATAATTTCTGCTACCAGCATTTTATCCGAATCGCTGGTGAAAACTCCGGGCAATACATTGTGCGCACTTTCAATGCCGTGTACATAATTATTCACTTCTTCCGATGTTAACTCCTGTAGATTCTTAAAAACTTCTGGGTCGGCAAAAACACCCTCAGCTGCTGCCGTTTTTAAAGCTGCGGTGCACAAGCCACCAAAGTAACCTCCCGAAAACATTTTTTCAAAAGCATAACGTCCCGGATTCTCAGTGGTATTATCGAAGGCAATGTCAATATCAGTGCGTGGTGCCAGCGTAAATGCCCCCGATTCGATATTGATGATTTGGCTGCCTTCCATATTGAGACCGTCGGTTTTGGTAATGTTTTTATTGGCCTCGATGTAGCTGGTGTTGGTTCCGGTACCAAGGATAAAACCAATGTACGTATCGTATGCTTTTATTGCTCGCGCAGCCTTTCCGGCAAGCAGGGTAGAAACGGTGTCGTTCATCAGCACCAATTGTTTGTCGGGCGTTTGCATAGCCTTTAAAAGTCCTTCTCCTATCATTTCTCCAATCACATCGGGTGCTTTCACTTCTTTGCTCCATTCTATCAATTTTCCGTCTTTGTTTGGGAAAATCTCTGCGGCGTACGAAAAGCAAAATCCCAGTTTATCCGATATGTTTTTGTAATCTGCCAGATACGATGCAAACGTATCAAAGAATTCGGCTTTTGTCAGTTCTTTTTCAACGCCGGGCATTTTTGCCTTTTTTATGTTTTCAGTAACCAGTTTTAGGTTGTCGTCGAAATACACTTTTGCAGCCCTGAAATTGGTTCCTCCTGCATCAATGGCCACAACAGGTTCGTTGGCTTTTACTTCTCCATCAGCTTCAATATATGTCGGAAGCATCAGGAGTGAGCTGTCTTTTCCGGCCAGTCCTTTTGCCATTTCATTTAAAAAGGCGTTCACCACCTCTTTCATGTTAATATCGTCAGCCATCATTTTGTGGCTTTTCAAAAATTCAGTTGCTTTGGTCATAATACTATTGCGTTTTATTGGTAATTCTTATTTAAGTACATTTTCAAGTTTAAATACCCAGGCATAAGTGCGGGTAAGTTTACCCGGATTTAATACCGGCGCAGAAATGCTGATTGTTTTTCCCGATTTCTTGAATTTCACATTGCCTTGATAGCCTAACAAATTAACAGATGAGGCTTTTTTTAATCCTTTTATCTTTAGTTCGGAAGTTGGATATTTGGTGCAATGTACGTACAGGTCTTTTCCTTTTTTTGTGAAATATACATCAGTGATATTATTTTTTTCAGCGCCTTCCCATTTTCTTGTTTCGTAAATTGCTTCTCCGTTTATTTCGAGCCAGTTGCCAATATCAAGTAAACGTTGTTGCTGAATTACAGGAATGCGACCATCGGCAGTTGGCCCAACATCAAGCAGAAGATTGCCTCCTCCGGCAACTTTCTCAATTAGGAGATGAATCAATGCTTCAGAGCTCATGTAGTTTTCAACGGTTTCAATCTGGTTATACCCAAATGAAGTTCCTATTCCGCGACATTCTTCCCATGCTTTTTCAATTTTGGAACTTTTTCCGTCGTGCACTAAATCGTACTCGGTAGTATAAAATCCACCATGTTTGCTGCGGGTTTCTTCTCCCCAGCGGTCGTTAACACAAATCCGGTCTTTAACCGGAGATTCGTTGTAAAGCCAGGTCAAAAACTCGGTGCTTTTCCAGTCTTTACTTGGATGTTCCCACTCGCCGTCGGTCCATAAAATATCCGGTTCGTAGCTGGTAACAAGGTCTTTCATTTGTGGAATCATATGGTCGTCGACATATTTTTGAAGGTTGTTGTGGTAGAGTGGATTATACCATTCGTATAGCGAATAGTAAAATCCCATGTGCAACCCGGCATTTTTAACTGCAGTCGTTAAATCGCCACAAATATCACGGTGCGGGCCAATATCAACGCTGTTCCAGTTCCAGCTTTGCGCGCTGGGCCAAAGCGTAAATCCCTCGTGGTGTTTCGAGGTAAGTACCACATATTTTGCTCCGGCGCGTTTAAACAAATCGGCCCATTGTTCGGGGTTCCAGTGTTGCGCTTTAAATTGTGGGGCAAAGTCCGGGTAAAGAAAATCTTCTCCATACATTTTGTTATGGTATTCGCGAAAGAGTTTTCCGGCCTTGCTATCGTCGTTAATTCGGTATCCATACCACTCGGCGTATTTGGCATAAACGCCAATATCGGCATTTGCAGGTGCCCAGGCCGGAACCGAATAAACTCCCCAATGAATGAAAATGCCAAATTTTACATCTTCAAACCATTGAGGGACTGGTCGGCTATCAATTGATTTCCAGTTTGCTTCGTATTTCTGGGCGTACGAAATAGTAATGAGAAGAGACAAGACAAACGGCAAAATAAGTCGTTTCATTTTGTTGGTTTTAGATTATGATTTAAATTATTCAGAAAGGTTTCTGATGCTATAAACTTACAATTATTTTTATTTTAGTTTTATAAAAAAATATCTATACATGAAATTTCTTCTGACTTCCGCTTTTATTTTGTTTTTATTTTCTTGCCAACTTTCACCTAAAAAACCGACCTCCCTAGTATATACAGAGCTGAATACGGATGCTGAAGCCAGTTTTCGGGGCTTGCATGTAGTTGATAAAAACATTGTTTGGGCTAGTGGTTCCAGGGGAACAGTGTTGGTATCGACTGACAGTGGCAATAGCTGGAAAGATGTTTCCATTCCTGGAACTGAGCAAAATGATTTTCGCAGTATTCATGCCTGGGATGAAAAAACGGCCATCGTTTTTGGTGTTGCAGGCCCTGAATTTGGCTACAGAACCGTTGATGGCGGAACGACCTGGAATGTGGTTTTCAGTGATACTACAAGTGGTCTGTTTTTTAACTCGGTAAAATTTGCCGATGCAAAAAATGGTTTGGCTGTCAGCGATCCGGTTGACGGAAAGTTTTTTGTGTTGAGAACAGAAGATGCCGGAAATACCTGGAAACAGGTTGTGAATTTGCCACCTGTAGAAGCAGGAGAGGCCAACTTTGCAGCTTCAAATACCTGTATTGAATATTTGCCATCGGGGAAAGCATGGATCGCCAGTGGTGGAAAAGCTGCGCGTGTGTTTTATTCTGATGATTTTGGAAAATCGTGGAAGGTATCGAATACGCCAATGGTACGCGGACTGGCATCATCAGGAATATTTTCTGTAGCCTTTAAAAATGACGGGGAAGGAATTATTGTTGGGGGAATTTACGATCAGCCGGAATTGAATACTAATATTGCATCGTATACTTTTGATGGTGGAGTGACCTGGCAGCCTACAGTAACAATGCCAAAAGAATACCGCTCGTGTGTACAGTTTGTAAATACAGGTAACGATTCGTTTGTATTTGCCATTGGAAAAACGGGTTGCGATATATCAACTGATGGAGGAATAAACTGGAGTTTTCTTTCTGGCGAAGGGTATTTTACATTTCGATCGATTCCGAATCAGTTGACAGGTTTTGCTGCCGGGAGCAATGGCCGAATTGCAAAAGTTGAATTTAAATAAAAAGACGGGCTGCAATTTTGCAACCCGTCTTCTATATTTTAATCCAATCAGTTTCTTCTATTCTTCCCACGGAACAAGCGGCGATTTGTAATAGTCAATTCCCAACGCATCGAAACGTTTGCCATGTTTAGCCAAACGTGTTTTGTATTCTTCCCAGTTTCTTTCGGCTGGTGCTGTCCAGCCAATTTCGGCATATCCTGGCAAACGAGGGAATACCATGTATTCCACTTCGTCGATATTGGTAACTGTTTCCGACCAAAGTGGAGCCTCAATTCCCAGAATTTTGTCTTTAGTAACACCTTCAACCAGTGTTGCCGGATCCCAATTGTAACCTTGATCCACTTCAATGTAACCGGCCCAGTGCAAGCCCAGATGAGTTGTTGAGTCGTACTGCATATCGAGGTAAGCGCGTGCTGCCGGCGACATAAGTACTTGTGCCCCTTTTTCAACGCCCATTGTTGTGTTTTCAACATCGGCCCAGAATTGTACGGTAACGCCGTCAATTAGTTTGGCGTTGGCAATTTCGTCCCAGCCAATAATTTTTTTACCGTGTTTTTTAACAATGTCCTGAACTTTATTTACAAAGTACACATAATCGTCGTGAGCTGTTACATGCGATTCGTCGCCACCAATGTGGATGTATGGCCCAGGAGTTATTTCAGCCAACTCGCGAATTACATCGTCGATAAATTGGTAAGTAATTTCTTTATCGGTACAAAGCGTACTGAAACCAACTTCAGTTCCGGTGTATAGCTCGCGGGCTTTGCCGTCGCAATTTAGTTCAGCGTATGCTGCAAGTGCTGTGTTGGTATGCCCCGGCATATCAATTTCAGGAACGATCATAATCTGGCGATCGGCTGCATACTGAACCAACTCTTTGTATTGTTCCTGCGTGTAAAAACCACCTTCGCCGCCACCAACTTCAGTTTTACCTCCGATTTCAGTAAGCTTTGGCCAGGATTTTATCTCAATTCTCCAACCCTGATCGTCCGATAAATGCAGGTGAAGCACATTCATTTTGTACATCGCCAGAAAATCAATGTATTGTTTTACTTCTTCAATATTAAAAAAGTGGCGCGAAACATCGAGCATTGCACCACGGTAGGTGTATTCTGGTGCGTCAGTTATTATTCCGGTTGGCACATATAGTGGCTGGGTATTGTCGGCCTTAACAGGTAGGGTTTGTAATAGTGTTTGGATGCCAAAAAAACATCCGGCAGCATCAGCACCCTGAATCGAAATCAGGTGCTTTTCAATTTTAAGCTCGTAACCTTGCTCGCTTAAATGTTCGTTGTCTGCATTCGAAATATAAATCTCTCTCGACGGTGGGGTGCTGGTAGGTTTTACTACAATTGAACCTTCGGTAAGCTGGTTGATCTTCTCGGCCAGTATTTCAGCCGAACGAACCACTCCTTCGCTACCTGCCTGTACATAAATTACGCTGGCTTTATTAAGGTTGAAACCATCGCCCGTAGCTGTTACACTGGTTGGTTTTGGTATAAAAGCTGTTTTCGTGAGGTCGGTATCAACTTGCTCTGAACAGGATTGAAACATGGATAAAAGGATTACTAAAATTGACAAAACAGATATCTTTCTCATTCAGTTAGTTTTTAAAAAATTTAAATAGATGATAAAAATATGGAAAAAATTAATTTATAGGCTAACAAATTGCGTTTTCACACGATAAAAAAGTTGGTATGTGCTCAAAATATCTTTTTAGTGAAATTTTGCTTTAATAGCGTTCAAATGTTTTGAGTTTGTTGTTCAACGGCTCGGGGTGAATGGTGGTGAAAAAACCAAATTCTTCGTTAATGGCTTTCTCTATTTTTGTGCAGATCTCGTGCGTTTCGTATAATGTCATTTCTGGTGGAAGTTTTATATGGCAACTCATTTCGGTGTGGTTGCCGTAGTGATGCAGATGTATGTGATGCAGGTTAACCCGGATTACGCAATTATGGCTAACTGTTTTATGAATCTTCTCCAATAACTCATCAGAAGGACTTTCGCCAAGAAGTGATTTGATTTCTTTCGACAGAATTTCGAAACTGGCATATCCGATCATTATGGCAACAACCAGTCCCAAAACTGCATCGGTCCACCAGAAATATTTACCCACGAATATTCCAATCAGAATAATTACCGATGAAAGTGCATCGGTGCGGTGATGCCATGCATCAGCTTTTAAAATAGTTGAGTTGGTTTTCCGAAATCCGAAAAAGGCATATTGAGCCAGCAACTCTTTGGCAATAATGGAAACAATAGTAACCACCCAGGCAACTGTTCCGAAAATCGTCTGTTCGTGTGAGCCAAACTTATCTACTGATTTCAGTACAAAATCGAAAGCTACAATAGCAAGCAACACACCTATTATAATGGCAGCAATGTGTTCGGCACGACCATGCCCGAAGGGATGATCATCGTCGGCTGGTTTGCTTGATATTTTTCCGCCGATTAAAACAATTACCGATGACACCGAATCGGTAAGTGTATGCCAGGCGTCAGCAATTAAAGCCACCGAGCCTGTTACAGTCCCTGCCCAGTATTTCAAGCCGAAAAGTAAAGTGTTGACAAAAATCGATATCCAACCCTCACGAAATATGTATCTGTTGTTTTGCATCGGGTAATGTATGTAGTTTAAAAGTAGATAAAACAGATTAAAAACGGAAAGGTTTAGTGCGATAACAGTTTCTGAAGGCTCGGTTTGTAGTTTCGGCCAACAGGTAGTTTTTTACCCTTAATCTCTACAAAGCCAGCACCAATCGATTCAATTTTGTCGATAGAAACAATATAGCCACGATGAATCTGCATAAAGCGTTTTGGGGGAAGTAAATCAGACAGATGACTGAGCCGTTCTTTGGTTACAATTTTTTGGTCGTTGGTGTAAGCGATTACATAATCGCCGAGGCTCTCGAAATACAGGATGTCGGTAAGGTTTATTTTATGATGTTTTTTATCGGCTTTAAGAAAAATGAAATCGCGGGTTTCTGTTTCTTCTTCTTCTGACGACGATGCAGAAGTAGCCGTCTGTAATTCGAGAAAATGGTTAATGGCCTTGGTAAAACGCTCGAACGAAATGGGTTTTAGCAGGTAATCAACTACGTTTAGTTCAAATGCATCGATGGCATAATCGCGGTAGGCAGTCGTGAAAATAACCTTGGGCGGGTGTAGTAATGAGCGAATAAAATCGACTCCCGTAATTTGTGGCATCTGGATATCGCAAAACAGCATATCGATGTTTCCCTTTTGCAGAAGGGGCATGGCTTCCAGCGCGTTGCTGCATTCGGCAACAATCTCAAAATCGGTAAAAACCGACAGGTGGTTCCGGATTACCCGAATGGCAATGGGTTCGTCGTCTATGATTATACAGCGGTGCATTATTTTGCTAGTTCTAACGCTAAAGTTACTGAAAAAGTTGTTTCTTTTTCGTCGATTTCCAACTTGTATTTTCTGGGGTAAAGTAACTCCAGCCGTTTTTTTACATTGCTCAGGCCAATTCCTTTCGACAGACTTTTTATATGTTGTTGCGCAGGATTCTTTGAGTTTTCGATTTTAAATACCATAGAAGTATGTTGTGTTTTTAAGCTGCATGTAATTTGTGCTGTGCCGGGATTGTTGCTTACACCATGTTTAAACGCATTCTCAACAAATGGCAGCAGAAGTAGTGGGGCAATTTGCCGATTATTGGTTTCTTTGGGGAAATCAGTTGTTATACTTAGTTTTTCCGAGTAGCGCAGCTTTTCAATCTCGATATAGTTTTCCAGGTTCAAGATCTCGTCGAAGAGTAAAACCTTTTTTTCGTTGCAGCGGTAAAGAATATAATCCAGAATATCGGAAAGGCGTAATACCAGCCCCGGTGCTTCATCCGATTTTTCAATGGTAAGGCCGTAAAGGTTATTCAGGGTGTTGAAAAGAAAATGAGGATGGATTTGCGCTTTTAGTAACTTCAGTTCTGCTTCTTTCAGCTTGAGTTCGGTACTGAGTTTTTTCCGCTCCAACTCGTTCTTTTCCTGCTGAATAAAAAAGGCACGTTTTATCTGTTTAACAGCAATGGCAAGAAATACGATAAAATTTAGCGAAATCACTTGTAGCTCGGGGTGAAGCACTGACGGATCGATCATTGCTTTGTTATTCAGAATATGAATTAGTGCATAAAACACAATTAAAAACGACAGCCATACACCGGTAAGCAGGGTGAATAAACTATATAAGAAAAACAGCCCATAACGTTTTTCCCAGAGATAACGCGGCACTAGAAAGTTGTTAAAAAAGTAGGTAAGCAAAATAGCCACCGGTAGCAGCCCGGCCGAAAAAATGATAGTGGCCTCGCGAAAAGCACTGTTCCAGCTAAACATGAAAAAGTAGAAGCAGGCAACCAATATCCAAAATGCAATGTGATAGACAGGTCGGATGTACTTCGAGGTTTTTACCCGGGTTATTATATGTTGAATCTTATCAGTCATAATACAATTAAAACAGGAAATTATCGAGGATTTTTGGATTTACCTATTTTTATCGGCTAAATTCACAGAAACAAAGATGAATGACTTAAAAGTGGCCTGATAAGTTATGCTTCCCGGAAATTGTTACTGAGCGTTGATTTGTGGTTGTTAAACGATTAAATTAGTACTAACAGAACAAACTGCAGTAGCTTGTCGGTGTAAACTTTAAAATTATTATCATGAATTTTATGCAATTTCATAAAGAAGGTGGTCCGTTTATGGGAGTAATTACTGTAATGGGCGTGTTAATGCTGGTAGTAGCCGGGATAAAAATTTATCAGATAACTGTGCAAAAGCATTATGATTTGAAACTGGTGAGCTTGATTCGAATGGCCGGACTATTTGCCGCCGCATTGGGCGTGCTATCACAAATTACGGGCATTGTGCAAGCTTTGGAGGCTATACGTGCTGCTGAAGATATATCTCCTCAACTGGTTATGGGCGGAGCAATTGTTAGCTTTTACACTACTATTTGGGGACTAATAGTTTTGCTTGTTTCCTTACCGATTTACTTTGTGCTAAAAGAATTTATTAAGCAGAAAATGAAAGAAAACGATTAAACAAGTAATCTTTATTTATGTGTAGGGCGGGTTTCCTAATGGAGATCTGCCTTTTTATTTGCTAAAACTCGGTAGCAAAGGATTATTTAATTTTATCCGAAATCTTACCAATAACCTTATTTAGCAGCGGAATTTTATTGAGCCTTTCGAATAAACTACTTTTGCCATAGTGTAGAGCAATATTTCGCATGTAGGTAAACAGTCCTAAACTGTGAGCTGCGAAAAGAACCGGATCAAGTCGGATGATTGAGTAGGTGAAAATCATTAATGATCCGCAAGTGCTGATAATCCAGAATCCCAGTGGAAATAGCGATTCCTTTTTATTTTCGGAGTGAATCCACTGGTAGAAAAAGCGCGATATAAAAACCATTTGTGCGGTGGTTCCCCAAACCATCCAGAAAAGCGAAACATCTTCGTTGTGCAGAATGTTGGCAAAGTTCCCCGACGTAAGTAGCCAAACCCAGTAGACAACAGGAATAGCCAGTGCAAGAACTTTTATAGCCCAGTGCATTTTGGCCCACACATTTTTAAGCTGCAGGTTTCTGATGTAAATGCCGTACACCAGCGATTGCCCCATAACAATGGCAAAATCGTGGCGAAGGATTCCATAGGTTAACATCATTATCGATGCCACCAGGCTAATTTGCCAATAAATTACCGGCGATATTACTTCTCCTTCTTTCTCCGATTTAAACCATTGAGCAATGGTGCGGATAAAGAATAATCCCTGGGCAAAAAATCCAAGTCCTATAATTAAAATGCCTTCCATGTATTGTTATTGCGGGGCAAATTTAATAAACGTAACGAATAAGTTCTGTGAGCACTGAAAATATTAAAGCTGGTCAAGTTTTTTTAATGTTTCGTGTGCTGCTTTTTGGTGGGCTTCTTTTTTAGAAGTTCCAACGCCTTCGCCAGCTTTTTTATTGTCGATTTTAACAACCGCTTTAAATCGTGGCTGTTTAATTTTTTCGTCGGTTTCTTCAGTGGTTTCAAACTCTATTTCGCGTTTGTTTTTCTGGCTCCACTCAATCAACTGGCTTTTAAAATTCGAGTCTTCCTGTTCAATTTCGTTCAGATCAACAAATTGGGGCAGGATTCTTTTTGTAACAAAAAACTTAGCTGCTTTATAGTCTTTATCGAGATAAATGGCTCCGATCAGCGCTTCAAGTGCATCGCCGTAAATATGGCTTTTATCGATGTTTTTTGTGGTGTTTGAATCGATAAAGATATGCAATCCCATTTCGTGTGTTAACTGAGTGAGAATGGCACGGTTTACCAGTTTAGATCGGGTTTTGGTTAAAAAACCTTCATCTTCCTGCGGGAAACGATTGTACAGAAAATCGGCAATAATAGCCCCAAGAATGGCATCGCCGAGGTACTCTAAACGTTCGTTATTTACAAAATTGCCCTGCGAATCTACTATCGAAGCCGACTTGTGAATAAAAGCAAGATCGTACAATCGTAAGTTCTGGGGGTAAAATCCTAAAAGATTTTTTAAAAACAAATAAAACTCTTTTCGATCAGACGAAAAGAGTTTTACTCGTTGTACTATTTTTCTAACCACAGTGTACTATAGTTTTTTAAAAACTACTGTTGCATTATGTCCACCAAAACCAAATGTATTGCTAATAGCAACATTGATTTCCCTTTCTTTGGCTTTGTTGAATGTGAAATCCAACTTTTCGTCAATTTCAGGATCTGGTGTAAAGTGGTTGATTGTAGGTGGAACAATACCTGCACGCATGGCAAGAACACTAGCAAGACCTTCAATGGCTCCGGCAGCACCTAACAAGTGACCTGTCATTGATTTGGTAGAACTAATGCTTAGGTTGTAAGCATCTTCTCCAAATAATTTGCTAATAGCCTTTGGTTCTGCTATGTCACCAAGCGGAGTTGAAGTACCATGAACGTTAATATAATCAACGTCTTTAGTTGTCAATCCAGCATCCTCCAATGCCCACTTCATAACTAAACCGGCACCTTTTCCTTCAGGATCAGGAGCAGTCATATGATAAGCATCGGCCGACATGCCACCACCTGCAACCTCGGCATAAATTTTTGCTCCACGTGCTTTTGCATGTTCGTATTCTTCCAGCATAAATGCTGCAGAACCTTCACCCATTACAAAACCATCACGGTCTTTATCAAATGGGCGCGAAGCAGTTTTGGGATCATCATTGCGTGTAGAGATAGCTCTCATTGAGTTGAATCCGGCAATACCAGCTTCGTTAACTCCTGCTTCAGAACCTCCCGTAAGTATGATATCAGCTTTTCCCATACGAATGGTGTTTAAAGCGTCGATCATTGCGTGAGAGGCTGATGCACAGGCACTAACAGTTGTGTAGTTTGGCCCTCTGAATCCGTACTTAATTGAAACTAATCCACCTGCAATGTTTGCAATCATTTTAGGGATAAAAAACGGAGAAAAACGAGGACGCTCCTCTTTGTAAGCCCGAACTTCCTTGTGGAAAGTTTCCAAGCCTCCAATTCCTGCACCCCAAATAACGCCTACCCGGTCACCGTCAACTTTTTCCAGGTCGAGGCCACAGTCTTCAACAGCCTGGGCCGCGGTTGCAAATGCATACTGTGTATACAGGTCGTATTTGCGGATTTCCTTTTTCTCCATGTACTGAAGAGGATCAAAGTTTTTAACTTCACATGCAAACTTAGTTGCGTGAAGCGAAGCATCGAAGTGGGTTATAGGCCCAGCTCCGCTTACTCCATTCTTTAGATTCTCCCAGTACTCTTCAACGGAATTCCCTAAAGGATTAACGGTTCCAACACCGGTTATTACTACCCGTTTTAATTCCATAAATGAATTCTATGAATATAACTTCTTTTGGTAAAATTAGAGAGCAGCCTCGATGTGAGCTACTGCTTCACCTACTGTAGAAATTTTTTCTGCCTCGTCGTCTGGAATAGCAAGATCAAATTCTTTCTCGAATTCCATGATCAATTCAACTGTGTCAAGTGAGTCAGCACCAAGGTCGTTAGTGAAAGATGCTTCTGTAGTTACTTCACTTTCGTCAACACCTAATTTATCAACGATTATTGCTTTTACTTTTGCTGCAACGTCAGACATAATTCTTAATTTTAATTAATACTAAATTTTGTTTTCAAATAATTCGCTGCAAAGTAATACATTTACGTTTTAAATCTCCAAGAAAAAAACTAAAAAAGATGTTAACGTAGTAGCTCATATAACTATTAATCGCCTAAAATTGAACGAATTGTTTAAAAGTTCTAAGTCTAAAGAAACGTTAAAATGGAACAAAAGAGGATTGCAATATTTGCTTCGGGATCGGGAACCAATGCCGAGAATATTTTTAAGTACTTTCTTGGAAATGAAAAAATTATGATCGATTCTTTGTGGGCAAACAAATCTGATGCTTATGCATTGGTTCGTGCTCAAAAACATGGGGTGGAGACCTTTGTGTTTAATCGCAACCAATTCTATAATACCAACGAAATTATTGAAACATTAAGAAATCGTAAAGTGAATGTTATCGTGCTGGCGGGTTTTTTGTGGCTTATTCCCGATAATCTGGTTGAAAACTTCACGATTGTTAATATACATCCGGCTTTACTGCCCAAATATGGCGGCAAAGGAATGTACGGAATGAATGTACACAAAGCCATAGTTGCAAATAAAGAAACACACTCGGGAATCACAATTCATTACGTAGACCAGAATTATGATGAAGGAAAAATCATTTTTCAGGCCAAATGCGAGGTGTTGCCCGATGATACGCCCGAGCAGGTAGCTGCAAAAGTTCACGCGTTGGAATACGAACATTATCCAGCGGTAATAGAAAACGTAATAAACGGAAATAGCTAATAACCGTCAATGATTAGCTGGAATTGCGACGGGTTGGTTAATTAATTATACAAATCACGGTATCCTGTTAAATAATGTTAAGTACCATATTCTCAGCATTTCAATAAAATTATCTTTGCTGCATGAGTCGTAAAATGTTAATAACATTAATTGTGTTGATGGCTGTTGTGCTGTCGGGGTTGATATTGGTGCAGGGATCGATGATTAGATCGGCATCCGATATCAGGGAGGAGCAGTTTAATCAGCAGGTGGCTAATGCATTAGATGTGGTTGCGGTGCAACTGAATTTGGCCGAACAACGACTGGCGCGTGAGTATGCAAGCCGAGGAATCGTTCCCGGGCAAAATGCCAATCCAAGTGAGTTTAGCAATGTTTTTCCGCGAAATAGCCTGTCGCAAGCAACCGTAAGTTTTCGGCTGAGCTACTCTAAGAGTAACCAGTATGGGCAAATGGAAGAAAAGTACAACTCCGAAACAGCGGATTCGACGGAACTAAGTGCAGTTTCACAAATGCAGCGCTTTTTGGAGGAAAGTCTTGATTTGGAACGAAAGCGGCAGCAATGGATACGCGATGGAAACTGGCAGAACTATGAAATTCTTTTGGAAGACCGGCCCATCGAAGAGCGAATTGACTCGACACTGCTTGAAATGTTTTTGAGAGATGCGCTGGCGCAAACCGAAATCGATTTGGAATATAAATATGCCATTAAAAATTCAACGCTGGGAAAAGACCGGATAATTTTTGGTGATATGGATTATAAACCGGGTAAAAGGAAAGAATATCCGCAGTTGCTTTTTCAGAACGACTACAACGGTGCGGAACCCAATTATTTAAATATATATTTCCCGGAACGCAGAAAATACCTGGTAAAACAAACCGGTTTAACCATTATTCCAACATTTATATTAACCGGATTGCTAATTGCCATTTTTGCTTATGCTTTAATGGTTATTATGCGCCAGAAAAAGTTGTCGAATATTAAAAACGACTTTATTAATAATATGACGCACGAGTTGAAAACACCAATTTCAACTATTTCGCTTGCCAGCCAAATGTTGCAGGATGGAAGTGTGACAAACACGCCATCGATAATTGAACACGTTGCAAACGTAATTAATCAGGAGAGTAAACGTTTGGGGTTTCAGGTAGAGAAAGTGCTGCAAATGGCCGTTTTTAACGAAGGCCGTTTAAAATTAAAGTTCAGGGAGTTTGATGCGAATAAAATGATAAAAACCGTGACTGGTAACTTCGAGTTGCGGGTTAACAATAAAAACGGAACGCTTCATACCGAAATTTTAGCAGACAATGCACTTATTAAAGGCGACGAGGTGCATATTACAAATGTTATTTTTAACTTGCTCGACAATGCAATGAAGTACAGCAAGGATGTACCTGAAATTTGGGTAAAAACCGAGAATCGAAAAGATCAGCTTGTTATTTCGGTGCAAGATAATGGCATTGGAATTGCTAAAGAACATCAGGCGCAGATTTTTGATCGCTTTTACCGGGTGCCTACCGGAAATGTACATGATGTAAAAGGATTTGGTCTGGGATTAAGTTATGTGAAGAAGATTATCGACCTTCATGATGGTACAATAAAAGTAGAGAGTGCATTGAATAAAGGAACGAAATTTAAAATTTATTTCCCACAAATAAATAATTAACCATGGAACAAAAAACAAAATTATTACTGGCGGAAGACGATGAAAATTTAGGCTTGTTATTGAAGGAGTATTTGGTTGCAAAAGGATATGATGCAGAGCTTTATCCTGATGGTGAAGCCGCTTACAAAGGATTTATGAAAGAGCATTTTGATATCTGCGTTTTGGATGTGATGATGCCGAAAAAAGACGGGTTTACTTTGGCAAAAGATATACGTATTATTAATGCCGACATTCCGATAATCTTTCTTACCGCAAAAAACATGAAAGACGATGTGCTGGAAGGTTTTCAGCTGGGAGCCGACGATTATATTACCAAGCCTTTTAGCATGGAAGAGTTGATTATGCGTTTGGAGGCGATTCTTCGTCGTACTTCGCATGAAGGACAGGCCAATACTCAGCAGATTTTTACTTTAGGTAAATTTACTTTCGATACGAGAAAACAAACACTTACTGAAGGTGAAAACACCGTAAAACTAACCACAAAAGAATCGGATTTGCTGAAATTGCTTTGCCAGAATGCCAACAAGGTGCTGGAACGTAATTATGCATTAAAATCGATTTGGATCGACGATAATTACTTTAATGCGCGTAGTATGGATGTTTATATTACCAAACTGCGCAAGCACCTGAAAGAAGAACCTACCGTTGAAATTATAAATGTACACGGAAAAGGTTATAAACTGATTGTTTGACAACATTAAATAGCAAAAGAAAAGCCTGATAAAATTATCAGGCTTTTTTATGATGTTGATTTTTGTTAATCCAACTTTAATACAGCTAGGAAAGCTTTTTGAGGTACTTCAACATTACCTACTTGTTTCATTCGTTTCTTTCCTTTTTTCTGCTTTTCCAACAGTTTTCGTTTACGCGTAATATCGCCACCGTAACATTTTGCCGTAACATCTTTTCGAACAGCTTTTACGGTTTCGCGGGCAATAATTTTTGCACCAATAGCTGCCTGAATGGCAATGTCGAACTGTTGTCTCGGAATTAGTTCTTTCAACTTCTCACACATGCGGCGACCGAACGGGTAAGCATTATCGAAGTGAATTAGTGTTGATAAGGCATCAACCATTTCGCCGTTCAGCAGAATGTCTAAACGGACCAGTTTTGCCGGTTTAAAACCACTCATGTGGTAATCAAACGAAGCGTAGCCTTTCGAAATGCTTTTTAGTTTGTCGTAAAAATCGAAAACGATTTCGCCCAGCGGAAGGTTAAAAACCAGTTCGGCGCGTTCGGCAGTCAGGTAATTCTGGCTGATCAGTTCGCCACGTTTGTCGAGGCACAAGGTCATTACCGGCCCGATAAATTCCGAGGCTGTAATAATATTGGCCCTGATATATGGTTCTTCAATCTCGTCAACTGTTGTTGAAGCTGGCATTCCCGAAGGGTTGTAAACCGTAATTTCACTTCCGTCGGTAAGGTGGGCTTTGTATGAAACGTTAGGAACTGTTGTAATTACGTTCATATCGAATTCGCGCTCCAGACGTTCCTGAATAATCTCCATGTGTAAAAGCCCCAGGAACCCGCAGCGGAATCCAAATCCCAACGCAGCCGACGATTCCGGCTCGAAAGTTAACGATGCATCGTTTAGCTGCAGTTTGTCCATTGCTGCGCGCAAATCTTCATAATCATCGGCGTCAATGGGGTAAACTCCGGCAAAAACCATCGGTTTTACTTCCTCAAAACCTTCAATCGCTTTATCGCACGGATTTTCAACATGGGTAATAGTATCACCAACTTTTACCTCTTTGGCTGTTTTAATTCCCGAAATAATGTATCCAACATCGCCGGGACCTAAAACATCACGTGGTTGCAAACTCAATTTGAGTACGCCCACTTCGTCGGCATTGTATTGTTTGCTAGTGGCCACAAATTTTACCAGATCTTTTTTGCGAATCTGCCCGTTCTGAATTTTGAAATAGGCAATAATTCCACGAAACGAATTAAAAACCGAATCGAAAATAAGAGCTTGTAGTGGTGCTTTCGGATCGCCCTTCGGGTGTGGTATTTTATAAATAATATGATCAAGAATCTCCTGAACTCCTTCGCCTGTTTTTCCACTGGCTCGAATGATATCTTCGCGTTTGCAGCCAATCAGGTCGATGATTTGATCCTCTACGACTTCGGGCATTGCGTTAGGAAGATCCATTTTATTCAGTACCGGAATAATCTCCAGGTCGTGTTCAATAGCCAGGTACAAATTCGAAATAGTTTGTGCCTGAATTCCCTGGGTAGCGTCAATAATAAGCAATGCCCCTTCGCATGCCGCAATCGATCTCGAAACCTCGTATGAGAAATCCACGTGTCCCGGAGTATCAATCAGGTTTAATTTATAAGGTTCACCATCGTGCACATAGTCCATCTGAATGGCATGGCTTTTAATTGTAATACCACGTTCCTGTTCCAGATCCATACTATCGAGTACCTGAGCGTGCATTTGGCGTTCGCTAACGGTCTTGGTAAATTCCAACAGGCGGTCAGCCAGCGTACTCTTTCCATGGTCGATGTGTGCAATGATGCAAAAGTTTCTAATTTTCTCCATTTACTACCTCTTAACAACCATTCACTTAAATGGTTCCTTCTATTTTGCGCAAAGATATTCTAATTTTTGATATAAATCAGGACTGGTTCACCGATGCTGATGTTTAATTTTTACAATAAGTTCGGTAGTAAATAGAAAGGATATTATATAGGCGTCAATTCATTCGTTTTTGTGTGGAACCAGAATATTTAGGTATTTACTTTGTTTGCAATTAACCACGAAATTATGTGTTGCGGATTTGTTTCAGTTTGAACGATGCACAATGGTTTTTGTGGCTTCAGGCAAAAAGTTGAGGAAGTAAAGTTTCGTTTTTAAGCCTTCATGAACGATTATTAAAGTTCCGTCAGGTTCGGTGACATTTTTTCGGGTTCTGGGCAGCATCGTTTTCTTGTGGAAGTTCATTTAGCAGGTATTTTGCATTGATTCTGCCATCTTCTGCTTTCCTGTTTTTAGGACGCTGGTCGCTAAACAGGAATGAATATTTAAGGTAAGTGTATAAAATCGCACGTTTAACTCCAATTTGTTCTTTTGAAATTAGGTTTTGGCATAGTATTTGTAATTTATTTTTCGTCATGAAAACAATTAAACTGAGTATAGTTAATAGTATTCAGGAAATAGATTAGAAACAAAATACTTCACAGCAATATGCTGTTTTTTCATAAGTTTGGTTTAGTTAGGTTTAGTTTGAATCCCGGTAGCAGAGGCGCCGGGATTTTTCTTTTATGAATCCTTTTGTTTATAATATTCAATTCCTTATGATTGAGTAAGAACTTTTATTTTCTCTGATAGCTCGGAGAATGAGCGTGCCTGCACAATTTTCGCGTATGTATGTTGCGTTCTCACTTTATTCGGAAAGGTTATGTGAGGATTGTTTAGATAGTCGGTATATTTTGTAAATTTACCCTATAACTTAAAAATCAATTAAAATGACTAGTGTTCAGAAGCTTGCAAAAGTGATTGATCATTCGATCCTTCATCCCACCATGACAGATTATGATTTAGAACGAGAATGTGCAGTTGCGGCAAAGTATAATGTGGCATCGGTTTGTGTTAAGCCTTATGCGGTAAAACAAGCCACGCAGCTTTTAAAGAATACCGGGGTAGCAGTTGGTTGTGTTATTGGTTTTCCGGCCGGAAATTCAGCAATAGAAGTAAAAGCTTTTGAAGCCGAAACAGCCTGTAGGGATGGAGCGGTTGAGATTGACATGGTAATAAATATCGGGAAGGCTTTGCAAGGTGACTGGGATTATGTTGAAGATGAAATTGCCACAGTAGTAAAAACTTGTCATAGAAATGGGGCGATTGTAAAGGTGATTTTTGAAACCGACTATATTGCTAATGAACAGGATCTTAAAAAACTTTGCGAGATATGCACAAAAGTGGGGGCTGATTATATCAAAACATCCTCCGGTTTTGGTTTTGTAAAAGGTGCTGATGGACGATATTCATACATGGGAGCTACTGTTGAAAACCTGAAGCTCATGCGCGATAATAGTGGACAAAATGTAAAAATAAAAGCTGCCGGGGGTGTGCGTACGCTCGGTGCTTTGTTGGCCGTGTATGAAGTCGGTTGCTCGCGTTGTGGAGCTACGGCAACTGTTGCTATTCTTGAAGAAGCAAAAAAACGATTTGGGGAATAGAAAAGAAGCTTCCCTTTCAGGAAGCCTTTTTTATTTCTTCAATATTTTATACGTATTATAATCGCCGTTGCCTAATTCTACTTTTAGCAGAAAAAGCCCGGTTGAATTGTGTGGCAAATTAAATTCTGCAGTATTTTCATTGGGATGTAGTTCTTTGATTTTTGCACCGGTTGTGTTATATACTGAAATACTTGAAATCTCTTTATCGGCATTTATTATTAGTCTTCCTTCTGTTGGATTTGGAAATACCTTAACAGAAGTTGATTTTATATGCTGTGCCGAGAGTACCAGTGTCCCTTTGTTTTGTTCAAAGCGATAAGCAAATTGCTGGTAATACTGGTTGGCAATATCTGCATCGTGAATGATGAGTGTATTTTCGTCGTTTCTTTCGTTGGCCGAATTACTCCAGTTGTGGCTTCCGGTTATTGTTTGCGGATCAGAATCAGGGGTGTTTGCATCTATTAGTGCCATTTTGTGGTGAAGCTGACCTGCTGCATCGTCAAAAATATATTTTTTAGCGGGTAACGAACTTTTAAGGGAGGAATTCACGAAGTCGGTATTGTCCGTCTCTGATTCTGTGAGAACATTTACCTCCACGTTGCGGTCGTAGGCATCGGTAATAGCATTGCTCAGGTCTGAGCGGGTAATTAGCATGGTTTCAATATCCAGATTGTAATCTGCTGTGTTAATCGCATTTATTAATTGTTGGTTGGTATTGTCCGACGGACTGAAGTAACAGGCAATTAGTTTATCGCCCACCTGAATTTGGTGTGGAGTATTATCAATTTTTGTATTTCCAAATTTTGCATTTCCGGCATTTGGCTGGTTGCCGGTGCTACCCCACATTTCTTCAAATTCAATCTCATAAACTTTTGCCAGCGATTGGTCTTGAATAAAGATCATATTATTGCTGTCGTAAGTTAATTGGTTTGGGGTGAGATTGGTAGAGCCCGACCATACCCAGGAAGCATTTGCGTTGGCAGAATTGGCATCGAAAACAACAAATTTGTTGTGCATAATTCCGCCTTCAGCTATCTCCGGCCGTTCGAGTACCGGAATATTGTTATTCAGATCATAAACACTGGAGTGTTTTGTTGATCCGCAGGTGATAAAACGAATAGTTACCCCGCGATTGTAGGCAGCATTTAGCGCGTCTGCTATTTTTGAATTGTCGATATTATAAATACAGAAATCTATTGTTTCGCTGGCTCTGTTAATATAGGCCGCGAGTGTGTCTGCCATAAAATCATCGATATAGGATGCAACAGTTGGATTAGCGTAGCTTTCATCAATGTCGGTGTTGAAGTATACTTTTATTTCTCCAGATGAATTTGAATTACTTACAAAAGCATTGATGGCTGAAAAAGCAGTGTCGCTTTCGTTAACCGAGAAAGCTTGTGCATAAACGATCTCTGAATTTTGCAGACCTGTAATTTGTGCCTGATGCGTATATTCGTCGGCATTAGCAGTTGATTCGCCACTTGCATGATTTGTCAAGGCTGCTACTTCCATGCTTGATCCGTATCGTACTTCAGAGGTGCCATCTGTATCAGTATGCCATTTAATCGTAATCGAACTGGTTGTGCTTTCAACTGCTTTAAGCGCTGAAGTTAGCTGAATGCTGGAGTTGGAAATAAAATCATCGGCATCGCGCGGAAGAAGTTGGTAAGTTGTTTTGTATTGCGAGCAGATAGCAACCAAGTCAAATTTTCCGGCTGGAATTGCCTCTCCAACAAGCGGGCTGCCTGAGCTTATCCGTATTTCTCCTGTATTTGTGCCATCAGTAAAAGAGTAATTGTTATTTCCGCCAAATTGCCCGCTGGCATTTACAAACTCAACATTATTCATTCGTATCAATTCGGCTTCATAATCTTCACCAATATTGTTAATACTGATGATTTGGGGCTCGGCCAGCGATATTCCCGAAGCATGATTCGTAAAGTTGGTAACCGGGTTTATTTCCAATAAATTGTTATAATCAACAAGCTTGCCGGTAACAGTAATTGAATCTCCTCGTAGCGTCCCAGATAGAGTATTGTCGTATATGCCAATTCCGCCGGTATCATCCTGTATATACCTGATGGCGCCAAGTTCGGAACCGTTAGTCACTACTCCTGAAACCGTAACGCTTGTGTTTATTGGTTTTTGGCGAGCTTCGTAGATACTTGTTTGAGCGAACAACTCAACGCTTGTAAAAAGAAACAGAATGAATGTCAAGATCTTCATCTTATTAAAATGTTTGTTTTAAAGGTATAAGATATAACTCGCATGATTTTGATTATCCACTTTTATGTGAAAATCTGTTACATGCTTGTTTCACAATGTGTAATTTAATTTTTATGTGAAAGTAAATAAATACCGTTGAAAAATACAGGCGAAAAAGAAAATTGTTCAAAAATTAATTTCTCGAGATCATCAGTTTTTTTACGGTTCGTTTATTGTCGGTTGTTGAGATTTGAACCAGATAAATTCCGTTTGGAATATCGTTAAGTGATAGCTGTATTTTTGAAATCGGAAATTTGTATTCTTTCAAATAAACCTGTTTCCCTGTAATGTTGGTGATACGGATTTCGCTTATTTCTTTTAACGTATAGTCAATAGTAACTTTATTATTCTTGCAAGGATTGGGATAAACTTTTACTTCGTTTTTTTCTTCTTCATTTTGGAACGAAGAGAATCCAGTATCTTGAGCATAAGATGCTGAAGCAACAATTAATGTAAATAAGAGAAGTATAATATGTTTCATGGCGGTATTGTTTAATTGTTTTCGAAGTATATGCTGCAAATAACATGCCTGTGTATATTTATTATATGACAGAAAAAGATTCGAATAGTTGCAAAGCTGCTTTCAAATCTTCTGGTGTATCAATGCCAATGGTGGCAGAATTGGTTTCTGCTGTTTTTATTTTGTAGCCATTTTCGAGCCAGCGTAACTGTTCCAGCGATTCGGCCAGTTCCAGTTTTCCTTGCTTTAGTTGAGTTATTTTTTGTAATACGTCGGCCTTAAAAGCATACATGCCAATGTGCCCCCAGAATGTATGTTTTTTTATCCAGTCTTTATTTTCTTCTCCACGGAAATACGGAATAGGAGAGCGGCTGAAATACAAGGCAAAATCGTTTTTGTCGAGCACTACCTTTGGGCGGTTCGGATTAAAAAGTTCCTCTTCCGAATCTAGTTTTTTTACCAGTGTTGCAATTTCTGTTTCGCTTTCAAAACACGACTTAATTAATTCAATTTGTTCCGGTTTTACAAAAGGCTCGTCGCCTTGTATGTTTATCACGATATCTACAGGGCGATTTTTTGCAATTTTTAATGCTGCCTCGGCACAGCGGTCGGTGCCACTTTGGTGTGTAGGACGTGTTTTTTCTACTTTGCCACCAAATGCTTTTACTGCATCGAAAATACGATCGTCGTCGGTGGCAACACAAACATACGGAAGAGCTTTCGATGCATTTTCATACACCCACTGAATCATAGGTTTGTTCTTTATTTTTGCCAGCGGCTTTCCCGGAAATCGTGAGGATTGATAACGGGCAGGTATAACTCCAATGAAGTTCATTCTTCTCTTTTTTTATTCGTTTACAGTTTGTTTTGTGAACAATTTGTCAGAAATACTTATCGACGCATCAAAGATAATAATCGCTTAAGACATAATCTATATTGCGCAGAAAATATGTTGGAATAGGTTTTGCAAAACACTTCTAAGTGTCGAAAAAAACTAAAAAAACTTAATTGTGACTGACTTTCTGTCATTGCCACCGAAAAATTGTAAATTTGCAAGTTGTTGACTGGATACAATATGGAATTACAAGCAATAAAACAAAGATTTGGAATAATAGGAAACACCGCCGGTATAAACCGGGCCATTGAAGTTGCCGTTCAGGTGGCACCAACTGATTTGTCGGTTTTGGTAACTGGTGAAAGTGGTGTTGGTAAAGAAATATTTCCACAAATAATACATCAGTTTTCGAGCCGGAAACATGGTAAATATATTGCCGTAAACTGCGGAGCTATTCCCGAGGGGACAATCGATTCTGAGTTGTTCGGGCACGAAAAAGGAGCATTTACCGGAGCACTCGCCGACCGGAAAGGATATTTTCAGGAAGCCGATGGCGGAACCATATTTTTGGATGAAATTGGCGAGTTGCCTTTGTCAACTCAGGTGCGTTTACTGCGAGTGTTGGAAACCGGCGAGTTTATGAAGGTTGGTTCGTCGCAGGTAATAAAAACCAATGTGCGGGTAATTGCCGCTACCAACGTAATTATTCCGAAAGCAATTGAAGGAGGGAAATTCCGTGAGGATTTGTATTATCGTTTAAATACGGTGCCAATTGCAATTCCGCCTTTGCGCGAACGTCCCGACGATGTTATTTTGTTGTTTCGAAAATTTGCGCGCGATTTTGCCGAAAAATACCGTATGCCTCCCGTGCGTTTAAAGGAAGACGCACGAACTGTTTTGGTAAGTTTTCGCTGGCCCGGAAATATTCGCCAGTTAAAAAATATTACTGAGCAGATTTCGATAATTGAGCAGGAACGTGATATTTCGGGCGAAGCGTTACGCCCGTATTTACCTGTTAGCGGGGGAGCTAATTTGCCGGCTTTGCTGGCACGTGAAGAAGACAATAAGTCGTTTGCCAACGAGCGGGAAATTCTGTACAAAGTTCTTTTTGATATGAAGAGCGATATGAACGATTTGAAAAAGCTGGTGCTCGATTTAATGGAAAACCGAGATGCGCCGATTTCTGGCGATCAGGCACAAATTATCCGTAATTTGTACAATACCGACGATGGTAATTTTGTGGCAAAAGATCACGCGCCGAGTCCAATACATATTACCTCGGTTGACAAAGATAATATTCAGGATACGGAAGAATTTGTGGAAGAATCGCTTTCTTTGGCCGATAAAGAAATTGAGTTGATTCAGAAAGCACTGGAGAAACACCGCGGGAAAAGAAAATATGCCGCTCAGGAATTGGGAATTTCGGAACGGACATTATACCGCAAAATTAAAGAATACGATATTAAGGGATAAAATATGTTGAGAAAACTATTGTTTGTTGCTGTTTTGGCGGGTCTGGCTGGCATTTTTATGCCATCTTGTAAAGTTAGTTATACATTTACTGGCGCTAACTTATCGCCCGAAGTAAAAACATTTACGGTATATTACTTTCCCAATCGCGCGCGTTTGATTAACCCAACGCTGAGCCAGAGTTTTACCGAAGAATTGCGCGAGAAATTAACGCGCCAAACATCATTAAACGAATTGTCGGAAAGTGGGGATCTTGAATTTGAAGGGCAGATTACAGGATACGAATTTCGTCCAATGTCAGTTCAGAAAGAGGACGTGTCGGCGCAAACACGCCTTACTGTTACAATTAATGTGAAGTATACCAATAATAAGGTTCCTGATGATAATTTCGAAAAGTCATTTTCTGCCTACGAAGACTTTGATAGTAACGAATCTATCAGTTCGGTGGAAGAGGAATTGACTGCCCAAATTATTGAAAAACTTACCGAGGATATTTTTAACGCTACAATTGCAAACTGGTAATATGGAACGGGAACAGTTTCAGTCATATATAAATGCATCGAAATCGCTGAATGAAGAGTCGTTGGCTGAGGTTAAAAAACTCACTGTCGATTTTCCATGGTTTTCAGCAGGCTGGATGTTGTATTTAAAGAGCCTAAAGAAACTGGAGCATGCGGATTATGATGTTATTTTGAAGCAAGTGGCGGTTATGGTTCCTGACAGAAGGATGTTGTTTAAGTTTTTAAATGATGAGTTGCCTAAAAAACAGGTGGAAGTAGCAACAGAGAACACGCCGGTAACTTATCGTTTAGAAGGAGATGTCGAACTACAATCGGAGAATTCGTTGATCGATAAATTTTTATCGGCCAACAGTACTCGTTTAGGGACGGTGAAAATTAATTTGGATACCAATGGGAATGGTAGCGATACTGCACATGTAGAGCAATCAGTAAAAGAAGATAACGAGCTGGTTACAGAAACGTTGGCGTCGATTTATTTTCAGCAGAAGAACTTTGATAAAGCTTTGGATGCCTATCGGAAATTAAGTTTGAAATATCCAGAAAAAAGTGTTTACTTTGCAGGCCGTATTGAAGAAATTGAATTGTTAAAGAATAATAATTAAAAAAGATGTATACTTTAATCACCGTTTTACTATTTATCGTTTGTGTGCTTTTGGTACTAATTGTATTGGTGCAAAACTCACAAGGTGGAGGTCTGGCAAGCAACTTCCAGTCTTCAGGACAGGTTATGGGAGTGCGAAAAACAAATGATTTTCTTGAAAAAGGAACCTGGTTTTTGGCAGGCGCTTTATTATTCCTTTCTGTTGTAGGTGCAGGTTTTATCCCTCGCGAACAAGCCGGTACCGAGGAAAGTCGTGTTCTGGAGCAAATTGAAACAGCTGTTGATCCTACTCAGGTACCAACATTTCCAACAACTCCTCCGGCTGCAACAGAAGAAGCTCCGGCTGCCGACGATGAAGGTGGTGCAAACTAGAATTTCATGAAATAATATATTTAAAGCCGTTCAAATCCGAACGGCTTTTTTTATGTCCGATTTTTTGATTTGCACTATCGTTTATCTTCTTCATACTTGCTGGAGGCAATGGTTTTTTCTGTAATATCATTAATAATAAGAATAATGTATTTCTCTTGCTTGAAATAGAAATGGCGGGTTGAAAACTGCAGGTCTTTCATTTCTCGCTCATTATTTTGATTAAAGAAAGGGCGCCTGATATGTTTTTTATATACAATAGTATTGTTGAGGTACGAATCGAAAGCTGCCAGCCGTAGCTCGCAGGTGCAACATTTACTGGTTTTTCCGCAATCTTTTGCTTCCTCAATTTGGTAAGCACATCCAATTGCTTCGCCGCAAGGCTTGTACAGAAGGTCTTCATTCGCTTTGCTCGAAAAAATCGTTTTTAGAGCGTTGTTAAACGCTTGTAGTCTCATGTTTTTATCGAGTAGTAATACGCAGCTGGTTATATTATCTAATAACAAATTCATAAACTCTCCCGATCCGGCGAGCATGTCGAAGCTGTGATTGGCCATCGTTTTTTTTGCTTGCATAGCAATGTTGTTTGGTGTACTACTGATAAAGATACAACAAAAGATGTTGAAAATCAATAGATAAAGGGTTTGGGTAACCGGATGATTCTTGTTCTGTTTGTGGGGTAAAAGTAAATTAACTGGCTTCTTTTTTTGCTGTTATCAAATTCAACTAATCCTGAGGCAGCATAATTCTTGTTATTTCAATCTCTATAGGGAGTAGTGTTCGCTCTCAATAACTAAGGGAAAAACAAATTGCGCGTCGGTTGAGAGATTTAAATTAGCGAAGCCCTTAATTTTAATCGAAGCAAGGTTTTTGTTTTTGGCTGTCACCATGGCAGAAAGTGTGACATTTGTCTAATGGGAAGAAAATCAGATATGTAGTTAGCTGGCGGTAGAGTGTCTTAACGTTTAAGGTGTAATTTTGTCTTCAATTTGGCGGACGGAGTTGCTTTTTATCTATTGGCATAAAATATGATACTGAAAGTGCGTTAAAACGAAAAAAATATTTAATCATAAAAAACTAAAACAAAATGGCAGATTTAAAAGGTAAAATTCTTGCTGGCAAGATCCTGGTTCAACCACAGGAAGCAGAAGAAAAAACAGTGAGTGGAATCATTATTCCTGATTCGGCAAAGGAAAAACCACAGGTTGGTACTGTAGTATTGGTAGGCGCCGATAAAAAAGATGAGCCAATGGAAGTAAAAGTTGGTGATATTGTTTTTTACGGTAAATATTCAGGTACTGAGTTGAATATTGATGGAGTAGACTATTTATTGATGTCGCAATCTGACGTTTTATACATTAACTAATTTCAAAAAGTAAAAATTAGAAAAGATGGCTAAAGAAATTAAATTCGATATTGAAGCACGCGATTTGCTTAAAAGTGGTGTTGATCAACTGGCTAACGCCGTAAAAGTTACTTTAGGACCAAAAGGTCGTAACGTAGTAATCGAGAAAAAATTTGGAGCACCACAAATCACTAAAGACGGAGTAACTGTTGCAAAAGAAATTGAGTTAAGCGACGCATACGAAAATATGGGTGCACAAATGGTTAAAGAGGTTGCCTCTAAAACCGGTGACGACGCTGGTGATGGTACTACTACTGCAACTGTTTTGGCTCAGTCGATTGTTAATGTTGGTTTGAAAAACGTAACTGCAGGTGCAAATCCAATGGATTTGAAACGTGGTATTGACAAAGCAGTTGAAGCTGTTGTTAAAAGTATTCAGGATCAGGCTCAAACAATTGGCGACGATTACGCGAAAATCGAATCAGTAGCAAAAATCTCTGCCAACAACGATGCAGTTATCGGATCATTGATTGCTGAGGCAATGAAAAAAGTTCAAAAAGAAGGTGTTATCACAATTGAAGAAGCAAAAGGGACCGACACTTACGTTGATGTAGTTGAAGGTATGCAGTTCGATCGTGGTTACCTTTCTCCATATTTTGTAACTGATGCAGAAAAAATGGTTGCAGAATTGGATAACCCGTATATTCTGATCCACGACAAGAAAGTCAGTACAATGAAAGACCTTCTTCCGGTATTGGAAGCTACAGCTCAAACAGGTCGGCCATTAATGATCATTTCTGAAGATGTAGATGGCGAAGCATTGGCAACTTTGGTTGTTAACCGTTTGCGCGGTTCGTTAAAAGTATGCGCTGTTAAAGCTCCTGGTTTTGGCGATCGCAGAAAAGAAATGCTGGAAGACATTGCAGTTTTGACTGGTGGTACAGTGATTACCGAAGAAAAAGGTATGAAACTGGAGCAAGCAACAATTGAAATGTTGGGTCAGTGCGAAAAAATTACTGTTGACAAAGAAAATACAACTGTAGTTAATGGTGCCGGTGCACAAGACGCTATTGCGGCTCGTGTTAACCAAATCAAAACTCAGATGGAAACAACAACTTCTGATTACGACAAAGAAAAACTGCAAGAGCGTTTGGCCAAATTGGCTGGTGGTGTTGCTGTTATCTATGTTGGAGCTGCTTCAGAAGTAGAAATGAAAGAGAAAAAAGACCGCGTAGACGATGCATTGCACGCAACTCGTGCAGCTGTTGAAGAAGGAATTGTTCCTGGAGGTGGTGTTGCTTTGGTTCGCGCAATTGCAGCATTGGAAGACCTGAAAGGAGAAAACGATGATGAAACAACAGGTGTTGAAATCGTTAAACGTGCTATCGAAGAGCCATTGCGTCAGATTGTAGCGAACGCTGGTAAAGAAGGTGCTGTTGTTGTTCAAAACGTAAAAGATGGTGAAGGCGACTATGGTTACAACGCTCGCATTGATGAGTACCAAAAACTTTACGAAGCCGGTGTTATCGATCCTGCAAAAGTAACTCGTGTTGCGCTTGAAAACGCTGCTTCAATTGCTGGTATGTTCTTAACTACTGAAACTGTAATTGTTGAAGAGAAAGAAGATGCTCCTGCAATGCCTCCAATGGGTGGCGCTCCAGGAATGGGCGGAATGGGCGGTATGATGTAAAATCAGCTCGTAGAAAAATATAGAAAGCTCTTCTCGTTTGAGAAGGGCTTTTTTTATGCCCAACCAGGCTACTGTTACGGGAGAATTTTGGTTACAGCATTTATGCAAAATTGAAAGGTTGAGATGTCGCTGCGTTTTTCTGATACTTTGATAGAAAAATCAGTGATAAAATAACAAGCACTTGGGTTTCAGAAATACAACAGTTAAAAATTTAAACTAAAGGAGTGTAAATGCTTACAGTTGCTTGTTTTATAGGGGGTTGGCGAATGATGTCGGGAATGCTGATTTCCGTCACACAGTGTTTTTTAACATCTTTTTGCTGAGGCTTAATAGTTTGGTAATCAATAAGTAAGTAGTGTCTGTAAATCTTTAAAAAAGCTTGTTATTTATTTTTTTACTTCTCTACCTTTGCCAAACAATCATTTTTTGATTGGAAGAGTTCATAAAAGAATATGATTTTTAATGAGGCAGTCGCATGTTGATTGTCTTCTAATTTTTAACCTTATGAAAACAGATATAAATGAATTCATCGCGAATTTGGAGCACAGAACTCCGGGGGAAAATGAATTTCACCAGGCGGTAGAAGAAGTAATTGGTTCGGTTTGGGATTTCTACGAAAAAAATCCTCGTTACCAACGTGCTAAAATTCTGGAGCGCATGGTAGAGCCCGAACGGGTAATTATGTTTCGTGTGCCTTGGGTCGACGATCGGGGAGAAGTGCAAATCAACCGTGGCTACCGGGTTGAGTTTAACTCTGCATTGGGACCATACAAGGGAGGTTTGCGATTTCACGCCAGTGTTACTCTGAGTATTTTGAAGTTTTTAGGATTTGAACAAACATTTAAAAATAGCCTTACTACTTTGCCAATGGGTGGAGGAAAAGGAGGATCGGATTTTAGTCCGAAAGGGAAAAGCGATGGCGAGATTATGCGGTTTTGCCAGAGTTTTATGACGGAATTGTATCGTCACATCGGACCACATACTGATGTTCCTGCCGGTGATATTGGCGTTGGTGGACGTGAGATTGGCTACTTGTTTGGACAATACAAAAGAATTAAGAATGAATTCACCGGAGTATTAACCGGGAAAGGTTTGGCTTGGGGCGGAAGTTTAATTCGTCCGGAAGCAACAGGTTTTGGTGCCGTGTATTTTGCTCAACATATGTTGCACCGAATTGGAAAAGATATTGCAGGTCAAACAATTTCGGTATCGGGATTTGGAAATGTAGCCTGGGGAGCTATTTCAAAAATTAATGAGTTGGGCGGAAAGGTGGTAACTATTTCAGGCCCGGACGGATACATTTACGATAAAAATGGAATTACTGGCGACAAAGTGGACTATCTGCTTGAGTTGCGCGCCACAAATAATGATATTGTTTCTCCGTATGCCGAAGAGTTCGACGCCGAGTTTGTTGCCGGTAAACGCCCGTGGGAAGTGCCGGTTGACCTGGCAATGCCTTGTGCTACCGAAAATGAAGTTGGGCTGGAAGATGCAAAAGAATTGGCAAAAAATGGTTGTAAGCTATTGGCCGAAGCGTCGAATATGGGATGTACTGCCGATGCAGTCGACTTTTTAAGCGAAGCGATGGATTATGCTCCGGGTAAAGCTGTTAATGCAGGTGGTGTTGCCGTCTCCGGTTTGGAGATGTCGCAAAACAGTATGCGAATTAACTGGCCGCGCGAAGAAGTGGATGAGCGTTTAAAGGGAATTATGAAAGCGATTCACGAAACATGTGTAAGTTACGGCTCGAAAGGAAACAAGGTTGACTATGTAAAAGGTGCTAACGTTGGTGGTTTTGTGAAAGTAGCCGAGGCGATGTTGGCGCAGGGGGTTGTGTAGCTTGGTTAAGAATTACTTAATATTGAAAATAGTAAAACATTCGTTCGTATTTCGGGCGGATGTTTTATTTTGTACGTAGTTCAGCGGTGCTGCATTCTCCGAAAACTAAAATTTAATTTTTAGGTAAAGTTGAAAAGAAAGCAATAAACAAACACTTTTTTACTTTTGTCAGCAATTAAGGTTTAGTTGTCTGGTTTCGCAGAGTATTTAATTTAATTCGTACGGGAGGACAGGCAATAGTTAGCTTAATGTAAAAGCACCAGATGTTAATAGATACACATTCGCATATATATTCAGAAGATTTTATTCACGATCGGGACGAAGCATTAAAGCGGGCTGATGAAAGTGGAATCAAAAAAATTATACTTCCAAACATCGATTCCGGCTCGATAAAGCATATGCTTGATTTGGCAGAGGCTTATCCAAATTTATGTTTTCCGCTTATTGGTTTGCATCCAACTTCGGTAGAAGAAGATTACGAAGAGGAGTTGGAAGCTATTGAATACTGGTTGCAACGGCGAAAATTCTATGGTATTGGAGAAATTGGCATCGATTTGTATTGGGAAAGCAAATATGAGCAGGAACAAAAGGAGGCTTTCCGATACCAGATACGATTGGCAAAAAAATTAAACCTGCCCATAGTTGTGCATGTGCGCAAATCTTTCGATCAAACTTACGAGATTGTAAAGGAAGAGCAAGATGGAACATTGCGTGGGATCTTTCATTGTTTTAACGGAACGGTGGAGGAAGCACAAAAAATTACGGAATTAGGATTTTTGCTTGGAATAGGAGGAGTCGTTACGTTTAAAAACAGCGATCTCGACGAAGTAATCAAAGAAATCAATCCGCATCATCTTGTTCTCGAAACCGATTCTCCTTACTTGGCGCCGGTTCCTAAAAGAGGTAAACGCAACGAGAGTTCTTATCTCATTCATGTAGCACAAAAAGTTGCTGATGTATATCGCTTACCGCTTACCCGCATTGCCGAAATTACCACCACTAATGCCCGTGATTTATTCGGAATTTGATAACTTGCAGGCCTAATTAAAAACTGCAATGACCGCAAGAGCTGCCAAAAAGACTTCGATATTAATAATATATACGGGAGGTACCATTGGTATGGTTCAGGATGCCAAAAATGGTGCTTTGAAACCTGTAAAGTTTGATAAAATTCAGGAAGTGGTTCCCGAGTTGAAGAAGTTTGATTTTATAATTAAAACCATCACCTTTAATCCAGCTCTCGATTCTTCTAATATGAACCCGATTTCGTGGATCAAGATTGCCAAAACTATCGAGCGACACTATAATGCATACGATGGTTTTGTCGTTTTACACGGAACCGATACTATGGCTTATACAGCTTCTGCATTAAGTTATATGTTTGAGAATCTGGATAAGCCAATCATACTTACCGGATCGCAACTGCCGATCGGGGTAATTCGCACCGATGGAAAAGAAAACCTGATTACAGCGGTTGAAATTGCGGCCGAAAAAGTTCAGGGAGAATGTTTGGTTCCTGAAGTGTGTATTTATTTTGATTTTAAATTGTATCGCGGAAACCGCACTTTAAAGCGCGATGCCGAATTGTTTAGCGCGTTTCGTTCTGTGAATTATCCTGCCTTGGCTGTGGCCGGTATCGATATAAAATATAGTATTGAGTTTATTTATTATCCTGAGAATAAGGGGATCTTAAAAGTGAATACCGATTTTGATGACAATGTAGTTATCCTGAAAATATTTCCAGGGATTAATCAGAACGTTTTTAATTCGGTGTTAAATACTCCTGGGTTAAAAGGTGTTGTGCTTGAGACTTTTGGGTCGGGGAATGTTCCTACATCGCGTTGGCTTATTAATGCTATTAAGCGTACTATTAAGCGTGGCATAGTGGTATTAAATGTTACACAGTGCCAGGGGGGAAAGGTGGTTATGGGGCAGTATCAAACAAGTGTAGAGTTACTTAATGCAGGAGTAGTTTCCGCAAAAGATATGACCACTGAAGCTGCAGTTACAAAGCTGATGTTTTTGCTCGGGCAAGGCCTAAAACCGGACGAAATCAAAATGTACCTCAATAAAAGTCTGCGCGGGGAAATTAGTGAATAGCAAAGTTTTTTTTTCACAATTTTTTATTAATTTGCAGCCCTCATTTTTGGGAGGCCGCGCCAAAAAATATTGGAGAGGTGCAGGAGTGGCTGAACTGGCACGCCTGGAAAGCGTGTGTACCCCGAAAGGGTACCGAGGGTTCGAATCCCTCTCTCTCCGCAAAAATGAGACGTTCATTAAAAATAAGAACAAGCTTTTAATAGGGGCATGTTTTTTGTGGGACAATGGATTAATTATTTAAAAAATCAATACAAAAACAAATTCAAAGAGATTATTAATTAAAAATTCAAATCAATTATGAAAAGACTATTCGCGTTAATAGCCGTATTTGGGATGCTGTTTTTTATGGCATCGAATGTAGCGCTTGCTCAGGAGGAAGAAGCAGCTGCCACAGAAACTGCTACTGAACAAGTAGAGCAAACATCTGCTGCAATAGCTGAAGAAGATGCTGCAGCCGCTGCAGAAGAAGGAAAATCACTTCACAGCCAGATGAAACAAAAATTTATTGAAGGTGATCCTGCTTTCATGAGCTTCGTATTGGTAGCCCTTATTTTAGGTCTTGCCTTTGCAATTGAAAGAGTTCTTTACCTTAACCTTGCAACCAGCAATACTAAAAAACTGTTGGCTAATGTTGAAGAAGCATTAGAAAGTGGTGGTGTAGAGGCAGCAAAAGAAGTATGTCGTACTACTCGAGGACCAGTTGCCAGTATTTTCTACCAAGGACTTGATCGTTTCGATCATGGTATTGATGTAGTTGAAAAAACAGTTATTTCTTATGGTGGTGTTCAAGCCGGTCTTTTGGAAAAAGGATTGAGTTGGATCGCACTTTTTATCGCTTTGGCTCCTATGTTAGGTTTCATGGGTACAGTAATCGGTATGATTGGTGCTTTCGATGCTATTGAAGTAGCAGGTGACATTAGCCCTTCTCTTGTGGCTGGTGGTATTAAAGTAGCTTTGATTACAACTGTATCAGGTCTTGTGGTTGCTATTATTCTTCAGATTTTTTACAACTACTGTGTTGCTAAAATTGATAGCATCATCAACAACATGGAAGATGCATCAATCTCGTTGTTAGACTTATTGGTAAAACATAACATGAAAAAATAAGGAGTAAAGAAATGGGTAAAACAGCAAAAATAGTAACTATTGTACTATGGGCTCTTATCATTGTTTCTACTATTCTTCTTGTTTCTTTATTTGTAAACATAAGTGATGTAGATACAGACCCTACTATGGGGCGTTGGATTAATTCCAACTTGGTATGGAGCTACATACTTGTAGCTGTTGGTGCCGGTGTAGCAATTCTTTCGGGACTGTTCCACATGTTCACCGACAAAAAAGCTGCAAAATCAGGGCTTATTTCCCTGGGTTTTATGGCAGCGGTGGTTTTTGTAGCCTACTTATTGGCTTCTCCTGAAATTCCACAATTTCCAGGAGTTGACAAATTTTTGGCAGACGGAACCTTGAATGAGAAAGTAGCAAAATTAACAGACACTGGGCTGTATGCAACATATATCCTTTTAGGATTGGCAGTATTGTCGGTTGCATCATCAGCAGTAATGCGTTTGTTTAGATAAGTTTAATCGTGGTAATAAAAACAGGAAAAAGTTATGGCTAAGAAAATACCTGAAATACCGGCAGCATCTTTAGCAGATATTGCATTTATGTTGCTGATCTTCTTCCTGGTAACAACCACGATGGACGTTGACAGCGGTCTTCGAAGAAAACTTCCGCAATGGGTTGATCCTTCAGAATTAAAGGATCAGAATAACGAAATCAATGAAAGAAACATTTTCGTTGTGCTCGTTAACAAAAATAACGACCTATTAGTAGAAGGTGACTACGAACAAATTGAGAACCTACGTGAAAGGGCAAAAGAATTTATGGCGAACCCATATAATGCTGAAAATTTGCCTGAGAAAGAACCTATGGAGGTACCATACTTTGGACAAGTTATGGTAAGCAAAGGGGTAATTTCGTTACGAAACGACCTGGATACTCAATATGGAACCTATCTCGCTGTTCAAAACGAACTGGTTGCTGCCATTAATGAATTAAGAGACGAGTTGGCTAAACAACAGTTTGGTAAAGCATACGATGATCTTGATAGTGACAAACAAGATGCCATCAGAAAGATTTATCCGCAGAAAATCTCGGAAGCTGAACCAAAAGGTAAAATTTAAAAGAATAGATTATGAGCAAGTTTAGAAAAGATGATGGTAAGGAATTACCTCCTATTTCAACGGCCTCGTTGCCTGACATTGTGTTCATGCTTCTGTTCTTCTTTATGGTTAGTACAACAATGCGTGAGGTAACACTAAAAGTAAAAATGCGTATTCCGGAAGCTACAGAATTGAGTAAGCTGGAAAAGAAATCTTTAGTAAGTTACATTTACATTGGTGAACCTCTTCCTACGTATCAAAAAACGTTTGGTAAGGCACCACGTATTCAGTTGAACGATCAATTCGCAACAGTAGATGAAGTACAAGATTTCGTTATTGCTGAGCGCGAAGCCAGAGATGAGGCTGAACAACCATTTATGGTTACTTCGTTGAAAATTGATGAGAATACAAGAATGAGTATTGTAGGTGATGTAAAGCAGGAGCTGCGTAAATCGGCTGCACTGAACATTAACTACTCGTCAAGAAAGAAAGCTGAAAGATAATTCATTGAATTAGATACAAAAAAAGGGAAGCATTAGCTTCCCTTTTTTTGTTGCCCTTTTTTTAAATTTGAAAAGGGAAAACATGTGGAAGGGCATGCGGTTTATCAGGCCAAGACTTTCCATCATCTGAAACTACAATTATAAACACAAGTGATTCGCAAAAAAGTCACTTGTGATTCGTATAAAGATCACAAGTGTTTAAAGTAGAAAAGACAAGTGTTTAACTTTTATCATTCAAAAACATGTATTTGTTAGTTGAAAAATAGTATTTCGCCGAATTTCTGATTAAGATTTACAGCGATTAATTAATTTTGATTTTCCTGTTTTGCGGCTGAAAAACAAAATAGAAGTGCTAATCCCGCAAACACGAAAAGTCTCATACTAAACAAAACCGAACGTTAACGATCAAAAATACAATGAGAGTAGCTGTTGGACAAATTGAGGCCGTAAAAGAGAACATTGCAAAATAATACAACAATTTATATTGCAAGCGTATTAAGCTCGGTTGCAGGAATTGATGTAGAACTCAAGAAGCTTTAGGGTATGGTCAGGATCAAAAAACTGGTAACATTTATGGCCAATTATGTTGGAATGTCAGGAGGTTACGAATGCGCTGGAAGATCATCGGTTTGGAATGAACAAGGGGAGCTAATGGGGCAAGTCGGCGATAAATCGAAAGCCTTATTAGTTTATGATACTCAAAAGGAAATAATAACTATTACTAACGGAGAGGAATAACACCTAAATATAGAACGAAAACAATGAATAAATTTTTAGACAACAACCAGCTTGGCAATGAAGCAGCAGAGCTGTTTTTGCAGGATTATAATTGTGCCCAATCTGTTTTGTTAGCTTATTCTGATGTTTTGCAAATAGATAAGGAAACCGCGATTAATTTGTCGTGTGGATTTGGGGGCGGGATGAGCCGGTTGCAGGAAACTTGTGGTGCTGTATCAGCAGCCTATATGATTTTTGGTTTGGCAAATGCCGATTTGAAAGATAATCCGGAAAAGGTTGCGAAGACATACACGATGGTTCAAACATTTCATAAGCAGTTTACGCAGCTAAGAGGAACAACCGTTTGTAAAACCTTAATCAGTTGTGACTTAAATACTGAAGATGGTCAGAAGTATTTTAAAGCCAATAACTTGAAAGCGGATGTCTGCGAGGGGTGTATCCGCGATTCAGTTAAGCTGATAAATGAAATAATCCGAGAATCTCACCGGGAATAATTTTCTCCTATTCCGGATGATAATTCACTCATATTTTAAGCCCGATCTTCTTTAATTTGGGTTTTGCCGGCCTTTAAGAAAGGTGATAATACCACCAGCAGATGCCAGCACAAAAAAGTATTCGGCAATAATGCCAATGTAGAAAAAAAGTGATTCTTCACTTCCGGTTTTGCCCGAATGTACATTATGAACAATTACACCGGCAATCGCAACAGGAAGCGAGACTACCGCTATAGTCAACGTGCCTTTTAACCTTTTTTGGAGTTTTTCTACTAATGCCACTTCCATTTCTGGGGAGAAAAAGGAGTGCTTTTTTCGGAGGATTACGCCCAAATAAATCCAAAATGCCAATGAAAGAATTATCCCCCAGGGAAACGCGAAGAAGATCATAACCATTACGCCTAATCCAATTCCCAAGCCGTTTAGTAGCTTCTTGTCAGCCGCAGTTTGAATTTGGTTATTTATTGGTTTTATCGACGCGGCTATAAAAGTTAGTATTGCGGCAGTTAGGTCGCAAAAGATACTTGTAAACATCAAAAAGGAAATGTATAGGACATCCTTATTGTCGAGGTATGCAAAAGCCCCGTCGGTATCAATTAATCCCAAAAGAAGCAGAACAACACCGATAGCGATGTATCCTCCAATCCGTATGTTGTCGTTATGTCTGCTTCTTTTAATAATTAGCAGGTAGCCGAACAACAGTGCCAGGCGAAATATAATTGCCAGAGATATTCCAATTAAAGCGCCTGTATTGGCTGAGCCGGGTAGTGTTTTGGTATAAACTCCGGGCGCAACAATGAGTAAAAAAAGGATTGACAGTAACAATATACTGACAGCAATAACCAAAAGCCTGATATGTCCCTGTGTAATTTTCATTGTAACTTGTTTAATCCCGCGTTGCTCCACATTTACACGCAACGATACCTTTTTTTACATAAATATTCTAAAAAAGGTTACGGGATTTCTTCAGTTGAAATCACTTAGGATTTCGGAGGATTTCCACGGTTTAGGATGCAAAACTTTCGGTAATAAGTTGTTGTGCTTCCTGTTACGCAAAAATCAACTTAAGGAAAATGAAACTGGGAAGATGGATATTTTTGAGTGCTTCATTAAATAAGCGAAATGCGAACTTTTTTATTTTTCAACTTAGTGTTGCTAACTGCCGGAATTACTGCCTCAACTTTATCCGACCGAACAGCTACAAAAGCGCAGTCGTGTTTTAATTCGATCACACCTAATTCATCTTTGCCGAGTTTACCTTGTTTAAAAAACAGTCCGGCAATATCGCCTTTCGAAATTTTATCTTTCCGTCCGCCCGAAACAAAAAGCGTATCCCAACCTGTTAGTGCGGGTAGAGGTGCATCTGTCAGTTCCTCAATTTTGGTAGGTTGAATAAAATCAGGATAATTTTCCCCTTCCCATTTTAGTATATAAGCAGTTCCTTCACTGTGCATTCGAGCTGTTCGCCCATTGCGGTGTGTAAATTCCTGAAAACGTAAGGGAAGATGGTAATGCAGAATAAATTTTAACTCAGGAATATCTAAACCGCGCGCTGCCAGATCGGTTGCTATAATTAACCGGAGCGTGCCGTTTCTGAATTTAATCAGTACCCGCTCTCGGTCGGTTTGTTCCATGCCTCCATAAAAAGTACCGTGGCTAATCCCGTTATCAGTAAGAAAAGTACTAACCCGGTCAATTGATTCTTTAAAATTGCAAAAGATAATGCCGGGTTGGTTTCCTAAATGTCGCAAAGCTTTTACCAATGTTTCCAGTTTATCTTTCTCGGGCGAAACAATAGTTTTTATCTCCAGTTCAGGAATCTCATCTTTCAGAAAATTGACACTGAGCGGGTTATTAAAAGCCAGAAACTCGGGGATGCGCACACGATGAGTTGCCGATGTAAGAATCTTTTTCTCTACTTCGGGAAGGAAAGATACAATGTCTTGCATATCTTTTTCAAAACCAATTTCCAGCGATTTATCAAACTCATCAAGAACGAGCGTTTTTATTTTGTGCGTATAAAACGTTTCACGTCGCATGTGGTCGGCAATTCTTCCCGGCGTACCAATTAAAATTGCTGGTGGCCGGTTTAAATCAATTCGGTCTTTACTAAAATTTCGTCCTCCGTAAAAAGCATTGCATTTATAACCTGTACCCATATCGCGGGTAACCTGCTCAATTTGTATCGCCAGTTCGCGCGAAGGAACTAGAATTAACACCTGTACAAATTCGCAATCCGAATCGAGTTCTGCAATAATGGGTAACATAAAGGCCAGCGTTTTTCCTGTTCCGGTTGGCGAAAGTAAAATGGTATTATCGGCTTTATGAATGGCAAGTTTTGCCTCCTCCTGCATCGGATTAAGCTTTTCGATATTTAGCTTGCTGAGAATATTTTTCTGGTTCTTCTTTTTTCCTGACATGGCGCAAAGGTAAGTTTAATTCGTTGAGTTTGATTGAAAAGAAGTTTTACGCCATGTAATATTATCGCGCCGATTAAAATGTCTTTGAAATTAATTCGCGTTCGTGCAGAAAATCCGCTTCATCAATGTTCCAACATTTCTGTTTATTTGCTGTGAAAAGTGTCTTGCAACAAAGCTTTCAACATCGGGAATACCAAATCGTTTATCTTCTCCTTCGCCTCCGTTCCTCTTTTGTAAGTTTGATCGACTGTACAAACTGTATACTTTATTCATTGATACCAATGTTAGGCCAATGTATTTGTGAACAGATTCCCATTTGCCGGTTTTTAACAGGCCAAACCACATATTAAAATTTCTGAATTGCTGTTTCTTGGTGTCGATGTCAACACCGGAATAGGAGCCCAGTAGAAACCACCCCAATATAGCGTGAATACTGAAAATAATCCAGGCTTGCTCGAATAACGACATTATACCAACAACGACAAAATAGATGCCGATAAAACGATACGGGCCTTCAAGCGTTTTTGAAATTTTGTTGGAAACGAGCATAGTTTAAAGGTAATGAAAATCTTTACCGTGTGATTTTCTGCTTTAACTTTTACTCCAGAACCAGTTTACGTTTTTGAATATAAAAATGCCACAAAATATAAGTTGCCACTGAGCGGTTAGGCGAAAAACGTTTCATGTACTCAACAATCTCTACTTTTGTGGCTTCGGGTGGAACAAGTTTTAATTCGTATACCGCTTTTATAGTTGCCAGATCTCCGGGAGGGAAAATGTTAGAATAGTGAAGGCTCATTAAAACATACATATCGACAGTCCAGTTGCCTATGCCTTTTAGTTTTGTCAGAATTTCTCGGATGGTGGCTTCTTCCATTTCGTTAATTTCCGCGAGCTTGAGTTTGCCGCTTACAATTTCGTTGGCAAGAATACGAGTGTACTGAATTTTTTGGCGACTAAAATAACAGGCCCGCAACTCTTCATCCGATAGTTTTAACAGGTTTTCAGGAGTAACATCCTTTATTTTATCGAGCAATTTATTGTAAGCCGCCTTTGCCGATGCCAGTGAAACCTGTTGTTCTAAAATAGTGAGAATGAGTGTGGCGAAATCTGGTTTGCGATACCACAGCGGAGGGTAATCGTATTCCTTTATTACAGTCTCTAATTTTGGCTCAACTGTGGTACACCATTCGCAAAGTTCTTTAAAATGGCTTTCGTTTTTAATTTTGGTCATATTGTAAAATACTTATCACAAACAACTGATTTCAGACAGATATGTTCAATAAAAAAGAGGAACGCCTGGCGTCCCTCTTTGAAGGCAATACCGAATTAAATAAATGAAAATCTTCTCTCGTAAGATTGTTTTCTGCCTTCAGTGAGAAAAAACGATAATTGCGTATTGTAGTACTACTAAATCAGTGTTGATCTTATAGGTTTAATTTAAGTTTCAGATTTTCAGTTCCTTTTGTAAACAAGTTCTTTACCTCAACTACATTGTCAAAATCATTCGGAATAGTTACTATTGTTTCTCCGTTGGCGGGAATAGTAAAAAGCTTTTCTTCCGATGATAATATGAATGGAACATCTGATGTATTGGCGATGATATAGGCCTTCCCTTTTTTATGTTCCTGGTAAAACTTAATTTTTACTGAAGCCTCGAAAATTGCTTTCAGGTATTCTTCCTTACCAGCCAAAATATTTCCGAAATAGGCCACTGTGCGGTTGGCAAACAAGGCTTCACGAAGTGATTCAAGCGAGCGTTCTTTTGCCAGTACCAATGTCATTGGGCGGTGGTAATCTTTCAGGTTGTACATTTCTGAATTTATTCCGTGAATATCGGATGCGGCGTGTGGCGCAATGTTTTTATCCATACACCAGTCGAGCGCAATGGGGTACCATTCTTTTTCGTTAAATACCTCTATTGCATTTAGCATTCCGTTTTCCATGAGTTCGGAGTGTTCATCCCACCACATACAAGTATCGGGTTGTTGGGCTTTCCAGCCCGGGTGGTTCCATATGAAATATGCCCCTTGTTTTTTAGCTTCTGCAAAAGCATCGTGCCAGTTTTCGACATCAAGTGCCTGTGTATCTTTTAAAAACAGGGTATTGAAATGCCCCGGAGCCATGCTGCGTGTAATCTCACCGGCTTTTATAAGAATGATATTTTTTTGCTGTGCGCGTGGTAGAGCAATTTCATATGATGAATTGTCGTCTCCATTCACATATTTTTTTGATGGATTACGTTCAATATGATCGGTAATTGCAATGGCATCAAGCCCTTCGTTGTAAGCTTCGTCAACGCGAACCGTTGGCCACACAACGCCATCGGAAAAAATGGTGTGCATATGAAAATCGCATTTTAAGGTTTGGTAGCCCAAAATGTCAGGGATGTTTATTGTTTTGCGCGAATTCTTGTTTAAGAGTTCCGGCATTTGAATGTTATTTACATTTTGCGCAAAAACGTTCGTTGCACAAAAAATTACAAGAAATGTAAAAAGTATTGATTTCATTTTTTCTACTATTTAATTGATTTGATTTAAATATTTTCGAAGGTTTTCCGGTGAATCGGTATTGATATAATCTGCCCCGATTGATATCAGGAAGTCATACATCTTTTCGTTGTCACCGGTATTCCAAAAACGAATTGGTTTATGTTTTGCGTGACAAGCGTTTACAAATTTTATAAGCTTTTGTTTTTCGCTGTTTGAGAGGTTGCCTTCTCCGCGCCACTTTGTAAATGCTGAAAAGTTTTGACTAATAATTGCAACTTTTCCGGCGTTTATTCCTTCTGCGTCACCCGGTTTTCGCCCATCGAAGAAAATAAAAGAAGCATAGTTATTATAGAATTCAGGATTGGGTCTGTTGCCAGAAATAATAACTTTAATTCCATCGTCTGAAAAAATATCAGGATATTTCAACAAGGTATTTTGAATTTCGTTTAGTGTTGGAACAGCCTCGGATTTAATGTCGAGCATCAAATGAAAATCCGGTTTTGCATCCTGCTTTAACAGGTATCTTTTTAGCGGTATAATGTAGCTATTCTCAAAGGTATTTTTTTGTGTTATTTCTTCCTTTGTGTGGGCAACATATAGTTTCCCATCGATTAGGAATATATCTGCCTCGATGGATTTTGCACTGGCATTTAAAGCATTTATTAGCGGTTTTTCACTTAAATAGTCGTTATGAGCGTGGATATAAATTTTGCGATTATGTGATTGTGCTTTAACGCTAAAACTTCCGGCAAAGATTAGGCAACAAATAAAAAAGTGCTTAAACGTGGCTGATTTGGCTTTCATCTGAATAATATTAATGGTTTAAATGTTGGTAAACTAATAGGTTCATGTTCGCAGTTTGAGAAAGATTTAAAGGCCTGTATAAATATACACAGACCTTTAGTAATAAATCTATGAAAAAAGAGAGCGTGCTATTTTAACCACCATGTAGTTTCTCTGATTTTGTCGTTACCTTCTCCAAATTGTGCAGAAATTGCAGCGCTTACATGTTTGCTGTTTTGCTGGTATTCGCTGGTTGGGTACATCCATCGCAATGGTGGAGTATTTGTGCCATCAACTCTAAACTCTGGATAACCGGTGCGTAAATGATCAAAATACATCCGCCATCCGCCTTGCAGAAATGATGGAATATATTTCTGAAGCATTATCAGCTTTAGTTTCTCTTTGTTTGATGAAGCATTGGCAAAATCAACCAATTCGCCTTGCAAATATGCATTTGCTGCATTGGTATTTACATAAGCAGCATAATCGGCAGCATGGGAGTTGTAAAACTCAAACGATGCTTTTACCGCATTTTCGTAGTGCTCTTTGCCCGAGGTGTTGATCCATCCACGTACAGCGGCTTCGGCAAGAATTAGCTGAACTTCGGTATATCCCAAAAATACATGAGGTTCGGTTGTCGGGTCGGTGGTGTATCTCAGGTTTACTTTCGATGCTTTTCCGGCTGCTGCTTTTAGGTTTACCTCGTTATAAGGAGCAATCGGGTCGCCACCTTCGTAGGCCGAAAAATCGTTTATGCCCAAACCGGCTTCTTTTGCATTACGTGTTTGTCCGCAAAAAATAAATAATCGCGGATCGTTCAAATCCTGCAGACGCTTCACGTATGTTGAGTCCATGTATCGGGCCGAGCCATAGCTACTGCTGTTGTATTCGGTATAACGACTTCCCAATTCGTCGATAAAAACGAGTTGTCCGTTGTCGGTATTCGATTCAATAATTGGCGAGTTGTTGTAAATGTTTGCAAAGGTGTTTTTAACGTTCAAATCAGAATCCGATTCTTTTTTTGAAAGAGTGATGAGTACTTTTAAACGAAACGAGTTGATACATTTACGCCACTGGCTTGTGCTTCCATTGTAAATAATATCGCCAGCAATAATGCTGTTGTCGTTGGCCAGCAAGGCATCAGCTTCTTCCAGCTCCTTCAATATTCCTTTAAAAATTTCCTTTTGCGAATCGTAAACCGGGGCAAATACTTCGTCGGTTTCTCCTTTCAAAGCATCAGAATAAGGTATGTCGCCAAAAGTTAGTGTGAGATTATAAAAATAATAGGCACGGAAAAATTTTCCCAATGCGGTATAAGCTGTGTTTTCAATACGTTCTGCTTCCTCCATCATTTTTGTAATATTCCGTAGTTTTGCATAATCGCCAAAACCCGCACGGTTCCAGTTGTAGTACTGGTTCGCATTTTCTCCATCGGTTTGCACTACCATTCGTGCGGCAAACATTGGGTCTAGTCCTTCAACCTGAAAAGCATTCCATTCAATATCGGTAAGTAAAAGCTGCGGATGCGTTTCGGGTACATTGTTTGGGTTCTCGTTTAGCTCTTCCAAATTGCTGCAAGAACTGAATACCCAAACCAAAAGTATTGCTGATAATATATATTTCTTCATCGTGGTAAAATTTAATTGTTAGTGTTTTTTAGAATGTTACGGTTAATCCCAAGCCCACATAACGTGTTGACGGATCCTGCAGATCGTTGTCATTTCCATAGTCGGGATCAATGATATCGGCTTTTTTCCACATAGCAAGGTTGTAACCGTAAGCTGATGCTTCAACTTTTTTGAAAGCATTTACATTGATAAGGTTGGTTAAATCGTAAGAAAAAGACACTTTGCGTAGTTTTACAAAGCTGCGATCGAAAACATTGGCAAATTTTTCGCTTTCGTCTTGCGACACTCTTGCGCGGTAAGGATAGTTTTGGCTCCAGGTTTGCCAGCTAACGGCAGTTTCGTTGGGTTGGTATTGGCGTGTATCGGAAATTACGTTTCCTTCAGTATCGGTGGTTAGTTCGCCACTAACAACGTTTACGGCATCGGGCACATAAACCGGATGACCGGCAGCGTACTCTGCATCGCGGTATTCAACCGAGTTGGGGTGTTTACCTCCCCACCACATTTTTTCTACTGTTTTCGACCACATTACGCCGCCAATCGATCCGTCGATATCGATATCGAGCGAAAGGTTTTTGTATTTTAAATGGTTTTGTAAGCCAAACATCCAGTCGGGAGTCGTATGTCCAAATAATTGCGGATTAGGGTCTTTTGATGGCAGACCGGTTTCTGCCGATACAATAAGCTTACCTTCGGCAGTTTTCATCCAGCCTGTGGAGTAGTAGTTGTCAACGCGCTCATTCAACGAGTAGTTCCCGTATTTTTTTGCACCGCCATAAATTTCAGTAAGTTTCTTAACGCTTGTTGTCCAGTTTAATCCAACATCCCAGCGGAAATTACTTTTACGCACTGGATTAGCACTCATCATTACTTCGAAACCATTGGTTGTGTATTGGTTACCATTTACTTTTCTTGCTTCAAATCCACTTGCTTCAGAAATTGGCAGGTTAATGATTTGATTTTCATCCACAATATTGTAGTAAGTGAAATCAAAACTTAACCGGTTTTTTAAAAATACGGAAGAAAGCCCCAATTCGAATGAAATAGACTTTTCAGGTTTGATATTTGGATTTGCGATGGCTATTTTTCCTGTTTCAGGATCTGGAATTGGATAAGATACTTTTGACGCTCCATTATAAGTTCCTTGATTATTGTAATACGATGAGATTTGGTAAGGATCAAGATCGCTTGATACTTCTGCCCACGATCCGTATAATTTTAGGTAGTCAACAGCTTCCGGAAAATCAATAAGGTTTGACAAAAGGGTACTTAAGGAAACCGAAGGGTAGAAGTACGAATTGTTTGAGGTTGGCAGTGTAGAAGACCAGTCGTTACGTGCAGTAACAGTTAAGAAAAAGGCATCCAGCATATCCCCCGATAAAGTTCCGAATACACTTCGTATTTCGCGTTCCTGAAAGTAGGTTGATGCTTTTACATTTCCCAGCGAGTTGTTCAAACTATACACCCAGGGAACTACTAAACCATCGGTAGCGTTATATTCCTGCTGGTATTTTTTGTAAAACATTGATGCTCCGGCGTTGGCACTTAATCCAAATTGCTCGGAGAAATCTTTTTTATACGACAGCAAAATGTCGTTGTCGATATTTACTTGGTCGGTATTCCATGTTTTGTAATCACCTTCGCGCGGGTCGCCGTAGTTAAGGTATGATTTTGGGCTTTCGCGGTCTTCAAAAGTATGTTTTAACACCGCAGAGCTTCTTCCCTGTAGGCTCAGGTCTTCGGTAATATCCCACTTCATTTTAACCTGGCCGTTAACCGTATTTCTATCGTGTTTTTGGTTTAGCTCGTTAGCTGCAAAATACACGTTGTTATACCAGGCGTAGTTGTAGTTGGCCTGGCGGTAGCCTTCCTGCCCGGGAATATACATGTGTTCTTTCAGTTCTTGTCCGTTTACATCGTCGCCCATCCAGATAAGTATGGTGTACATGTGGTTTTTAGGACCGTAGCCATAGCGAGGATAATTGGGCGAATAAACTTTGTTGTACGACAGTTTGGCATCGAGTGTAAGGTTTGAAGTAAGGTTGTATAACCCGTTAAAAGTTAGGCCTCCGGTTTTTAGTTTTGAGTTGGGTACTCTCCCTTTCTCTGACTGGTAAAAGCCTGAAAAACGTGTTGATGCTTTTTCGTTTTTTGATGCGATTGAAAAGTTTGATGTTGACACAATGCCGGTTCCCATAAAGTCTTTCAGGTTGTTGTGGTATTTCCAAGGTATTGGAACCCTCGAATAGCGCGATTTATCATCGTATTGCGTTCCCGAAACATCGCCCCACCACGGAATAGTTTCGCCTGTTACATTGTCGTAAATCGGGCTGTTCCACTGCGGAATTTCAAGGTTGTCGGAGAATTTGGGGCCCCATATCATATCTCCGTCTGAGATACCACCGTCTTGTCCGTCCCAGAACTCGTACTTGCCATTCGATCCGTTTCCATATTCGTTTTGTGTTTCCGGGAAAACGGTGTAACCAGCCGAAATCATTGTGCTGTTTGAGATGGTAATATTCAGACCCTTTTTGGCAGCTTTTTTGGTAGTAATAAGAATAGCCCCGTTCCTTCCCCGCGATCCGTAAAGCGACGAGGCAGTGGGCCCTTTTAGTACTACAATGTTTGCAATGTCGGCAGATGAAACATCAAAAAAGTCGGTTTCAACCGGAACTTCATCAATTACAATCAGCGGCTCTTTGCCACGAAGATGGAAGCCGGGGCTTTGAAAAATACCTGTTTTGGTATCAACGGTTAAACCGGCTACCTGACCACTTAACATGTTCCCCATGTTGGGCGCATTAACACTGGTTATGGTTTCCGCCTTTACTTCCTGAGTAGTATAACCAAGCGCTTTTTTCTCCTGGCTAATACCCAGAGCAGTTACAATAACTTCATCAATTTCCTGAAGGTCTTCTGCTAAAACAACATTAAGCAGGGTGTTCCCCTCAACCGGTACTTCTTTTGCTGTATAGCCAATAAACGAAAACAAAAGCGTTGCGTTTTCGCTCACTTCAATTCGGTAATTTCCATTGGAGTCGGAAACTGTTCCGTTTGATGTTCCTTTTTCCATAATAGTTACTCCGGGTAAGGAAAGTCCGTTTGTTTCTGTAATTCTTCCCGTAATTTCCTTCTTCTGGGCAAAAAGGACTAGCCCCATCATCAGAAATCCGATAGTTACAATAAAGTGTTTCATAGATACGTAGATTTGTGTAAATACTTTGATTCGATTTCTATTAATTTTTAATCATAGTAAACCCATTTTAACCTACTTGCGTAAGTCAATTTTATGAAATGCAGTGTTTATTGTAGCTGAAAAATGGCTCCGTAAAATTGAGGAGCGTTGGATATGATTATCCGGTATTCATTATACTATTCTATTGGATTTAGAATTTATATTCTTTTAAATCAGTAGTAATGGTTCCGTCGGCATAAAAGTCGATTATTGCATAAGCCGGGCCAAATTCCTGATAACTGCCATCCCACCAACCGCCACACGCGGCACCGTTGCAATGGTAGTGTACGCCCAAATATTCAGTTTTGTCGGCCAGGTGAACATGCCCGCTTAATGCTGCTTTTACATTTGGGTGTTTATAAAAAAGGTCTTTTAACTTTTTTGAATCAGTGTGCATCCAGGCTCCGGGAACCTGCCATTGGCCGTCTTTTACATTGTTGCCATCGTAAAAAACTGATGCAGATAAAATTGGGATATGCGAAACAATACATATTGGTGTTGAAGCTTCAGTATGGTTTAATTCTTTCTTTAACCACTGAAACTGTTCATCATCGAGTAGGGCAGTGTAACTTGCATTTTCTACTGGTGCCGGACTGTCGAGACAAATAAATTTCCAGCCTTTGTGTTCGAATGCATAAAATCGTTCTTCGAGTTCCAGCATTTTCATGGCCCATGCTTTTCCGTATAGCGGATCGTTCTGGATGGGTTGGTCTTTTAGTCCCCATCCCCAAACATCGTGGTTGCCAATGCAGCTGTATAAAGGGTATTGTAACTCATTTTTATAATAGCGCGTCCAGGCAGCCCACTGCTGCTCCACTTCTTCTTTCGAATGCTTAAGGGCATCCATAATATTATCACCGGTGTTGAGCACAAAATCAGGCTTGTCTTCCATTTGGTGAATCTCTTTCAACAATTGTTTCATTCCGCGGGCTACTTTCTCCGATTCAAAAATGTGCATATCAGTTAAGTGAGCGATTCGGAATAACCGATCTTTACTCTCATCGGGAGTGATGTTTGTTGTAAAGGATAATGTTGATACGGAGAGCGCTGATGTTCCAAGTGCTCCAAGAAAATTTCGTCGTTTCATTGCATTGATTTAAGTGTCCGCAAGTTGACGACTATTTGTAAACAGTATGTTTTCTCAGTTTTATTTATTCTGTATAAAAAGCATTCTAACGTTAATATTAGGTTATTCGATTCTCATTTCCCGCACATTTGTTTCAAAAAGCGGAGTTTGAATTTAAAATTTAAATAATGCAGAAATAACAAAGTTCATTCCCGGCGACACAACTCCCGAAGAATAAGGACGATAGCGTTTGTTGAAAATGTTTTCTATTCCGCCACTCAGTGTCAGGCTTGAATTCAATTGGTAGTTCGATTTTATGTTGGCCGTCCACCATGATGGCGAATACGGATTGCCGTTTTCATCGGGAATATACAAATGAGGTTTGTCTTGCTCGTCGGGAGCCAGATTCTCGAAATTAAGTTTGCCATTGTAGTTTACGTAGAAATCAAGGTACAATTTTGGCCCTTCGAAAATAATGTGCGACGAACCAAATACCGGCGGCACATGTCGAATGGGTAAACCCTCCGAATCTTCTCCTTTTGTAACAGTAATATCGTGGCGGGTTCGCCACTGGTTATTAAAGAGGTATTCTATATTCACCGTTGTTCCGTAAATGGTTGCCGACTCGGCATTCACCAATGCTTCCACGCGGCTCATTTCGCCGTCGTATAAAATAGAGTCCTGTCCGAGTCCGTCGAAAGCTCGCCGAACCATGGCATCTTTCATCCAGGTGTAAAAACCGGTAAGTTCAACCTTCACTTTATTTTGGTACGATCGGATTAGACTTAGCTCCAGGTTGCGGGCATATTCCGGTTTTAAGTCGGGATTGGGAACCACAACCGTGCCGGGTTCCGAGTCGAAAACCTTGGCAACATCATCAATATTGGGCGAGCGAAAACCGGTGGAGCCATGAATATTAATTTGCCACTCGGTAGTGGGGTGCCAAACAAGGCCCAGGTTCCCGTTAAAGGCCGAGTTGTTCATATTGAATCCATCGAAGGGGAACTGATAATAGTTGGAGTCGAATTTGCCTTCTAAATGCGTGTAGGTAAAGCGCGATCCCATCTGGAAAATAATTTTGGGGCTGATGGAATATTTAAAAGAGTAATACGCCGCCAGGCTCGAATACTTTGAGTCGTTGGGATAACGCGGAGCAATATTTTCCTGTTCACCCGAGAGCAGATTTTCGGAAAAGCCGGTTGAACCGACCTTGTTAAAATAGCCTTCTAAACCATAAAATAGTTCACTTTTTTTATCGATATCTTTTCCAAAATCGAGGTTGGCCGAATATACATTTACATTTTCGGTGCGGTTACGCAGTACGTCTTTATTCCGTTTGCGGTCGTGTCGGCTTTCGGTGTAATCCTGGTAGCCCAACAGCAAGTTTGCCTTGTTGAATAATAACATTTCTTTTTTCAGTTGCAGTCGCCCCGATAAAAGTGTCCATTCTTGCGGTCCATAATACCATTCGGCATATTTTAGTTCATCGCCACTGTACTGAATAAGCCTGTCGTAACGCGGAATATCACTGGTTTGCGAGTGCTGGGCGCTCAGAGTCATATCAATTGTTTCATTGGGTCTGTAGCGCAGTTTCCCCAATAAGTTAAACTGGTTGTAGCCTGTATATTTTTGTTCGCGGTTGTTGCTGTTTTGCACAATCTGGTCTTCGCCGGAATAAGGAGCGTCCGCCACATATTCGGGACGTAAATATTCGTCGGGGCCGGAAGTTCCCATTGTTAAATCATCAAAATCGGTGAAGGTCGCGCTAATTACTGATGCCCATTTTTTGCCACCAAAATTATATGAGAAATGTCCGGTTTTTTCAAAATTGGCAGTTGAGTAGCGGGCGTATACTTTTCCAAAAGCTTCAAAATCATCGTTTGTCGAAAGTTTGGGCGAAAGCGTGTTAAAACTCATTACGCCTCCTAGTGCATCGCTTCCGTAAATTACCGACCCCGGTCCAAAAATAACTTCGGTATTTTGCAGGCTTTGCGCATCAACAGAAATTACATTTTGCAGATTTCCGCTGCGGTAAATGGCATTGTTCATCCGAATTCCGTCTACCATAATCAGAACGCGGTTGGCAGCAAAACCACGGATCATCGGACTGCCGCCTCCCATCTGGCTTTTTTGGATAAATATACCACTTTCGGTACCCAGCATGTCGGCAGTGGTTTGCGGATTGTAATGCATTATTTCCTCGGGCTGTATTGATATTATGGTATGCGGAATCTCTGTTTTCGACTGTTTCCAGCGGTTTACCGAAACAACTATTTCATCAAGCCGTACCGGACTTTCAACCAATAGCACCGTTCGGCTATGATTTTCAATTTTTTGGCGAGTGCTTACAAACGGTATGTAAGATGAATGTTTGAAAAGTATTTTTTCATCCTCCCAAAAACCGTCGAGTTTTGCCCTGCCTTCGTCATCGGTTTGTGTAAGAAAGTTATCAGAAATAAGTATGGCATGCTCAATTGGCGAACTGGTTTTGGCATTTATTACACGAACATACGACTGAGCAGAAACACCGGAAACAGAAAGCAGAAATATAAAAAAGGCTAGTTTTAATTTTATCACAGGAAATAATTTTGCGCAAATGTATTATTTGGTCGCGTTACAACAAAAATTATGCCCTGATGCTTTCTGCGAAGGGGGGATTAATTATTGAATACAAGTTGGTTAAAAAGTGTGGTGTAAAGCTCCTTTTTTGTAGGAATTAAAAGGTCTTCAGGTTCAGCCTCATTGTGCTCGATAGTATTGAACGTTGTCGCATAATTACATAAGTTCCAGGAGCCGTTTTCAAATTCGGCGGCGGTAAAATTTTCAACCCAGTCGCCGGTGTTGATGTAACGAATTGATCGGTTATTGTAATGCAATATTTTATCAACTGCTCTGTGGGTATGCCCGCAAATTATCAGGTCAACATTTTTTTCGTAGGCCAGTTTTGCGAGTTTGGTTTCAAATTTTGTGGTTTCGGTGTTCGGATTACCCAGCAATTCTTTGAGCCATTTATATAAAACAACATCGTTAATCCGAATTGTTTTAAGTATTAAATTGATGAGTTTATTAAAAAGCGTTACCAAACCGTAAGCCGCAGCTCCAAATTTGGCAAGCCATTTAGCTTTATGAATAACCGAATCAATGAGGTCGCCGTGAAAAATCAGTGTTTTTTGGTTGTCGAGGTGGAGCGTTATTTGGTCAACAATTCTTAGTTTGCCCATTGTCGTGTTGCCCAGTTCGCGCAAAAACTCATCGTGGTTACCGGTTACATAAACTACCTCCGTTCCTTTTTCCATCATTTTTATCAGTTGGCGCACCACTTTTAAATGGGCTTTCGGGAAATAGTTTCGCGAAAAACGCCAGGCATCAATAATGTCGCCATTCAGAACTAACTGTTTGGGAAGAATGGATTTGAGGTATTTGAGAATTTCCGTCGCCTTACAAGCATGTGTCGCGAGATGAAAATCGGAAACAACAACAATATCAGGTTTTCTTACTTGCTTTGCCATAATTTGTTTGTCTGTTACAAATATGCTGTGCAGTAATCAATTGAGTGTGAACAGAAAGCTAATTATTTGTGAAGTTTTTGTACAAAAAATCCGGGCTGAACATTCGGCCCGGATAGAATATAAATTATTATGGGTTAAGCTATACCAATCCCTGAGCTATCATGGAATTAGCAACTTTTACAAAGCCTGCAATGTTTGCGCCTTTTACGTAGTTGGTAAAATCAGCACTCTCTTTTCCGTATTTCACACACATTTTGTGAATGTTTTGCATAATCGAATGTAATTTGGTATCCACCTCTTCGCGGCTCCACGAAATACGCATACTGTTTTGTGTCATTTCCAATCCTGATACGGCAACTCCACCGGCGTTGGCCGCTTTTCCCGGTCCGTAAAGAATTTGTTTCTCAAGGAAATAATGTACCGCATCTTCGGTGCTCGGCATGTTGGCACCTTCAGCCACCAAATAACAACCATTGTTAAGCAGCATTTTTGCCTCTTCAAGATTTAGCTCATTTTCGGTAGCACAAGGCAAGGCTACATCGCATTTTACGCTCCACGGACGTTGTTTTTCCATGTATTTTACGGAGTATTTGTCGGCGTATTCCTTTATCCTTCCGCGATGTATATTTTTCAGTTCCATTACAAAATTCAGTTTTTCCCGATCAATGCCTTCCGGATCGTAAATTGAGCCGCTTGAGTCGGACAAGGTTACCACTTTACCGCCAAGTTCAATTACTTTTCCGGTGGCAAATTGTGCTACGTTTCCTGAACCTGAAACAGCCACTACTTTTCCTTTAAAACTTTCTCCGCGCGTTTCCAACATTTCTTCGGCAAAATACACGGCGCCATAACCGGTAGCCTCCGGCCTTATCAGCGAACCTCCCCACTCAACGCCTTTTCCGGTTAATACTCCGGTAAATTCGTTTCGCAGGCGTTTGTATTGGCCAAAAAGGAAGCCAATCTCACGTCCGCCAACACCAATATCGCCGGCCGGCACATCGGTGTACGGCCCTATATGGCGAGACAATTCGGTCATAAAACTTTGACAGAAACGCATTACTTCATTGTCCGATTTGTTTTTCGGATCGAAATCAGAACCTCCTTTTCCGCCCCCCATTGGCAACGAAGTAAGGCTGTTTTTCAAAACCTGTTCAAAAGCCAAAAATTTAAGAATACTCTGATTTACGGTTGGGTGAAAACGCAAGCCACCTTTGTAGGGGCCAATGGCGCTGTTCATTTCTACACGATAGCCACGGTTGATATGAATTTTTCCACGGTCGTCTATCCACGGAACACGGAATTGGATGATGCGCTCTGGTTCAATCATACGTTCCAGAATTTGTGCGTGAAGATACCTTGGATTGTCGAGTAGAAAATCGGCCAGCGATTCAACAACTTCGTGCACTGCCTGGTAAAACTCAGGTTGTCCCGGATCTTTTGCCTGTACGTAGTTCATAAAATCATCAACAAATAGCTTACTGTTTTTAGTGTTCATTTTAATGGTATTAGTTTTTATATGTTGAAGTTACGAAAAAAAGAAGTAGTTATCCTGTTGCTTTTCAGCATACTAATTGGTACCTAAAATATTAGACTGCTTGATATAGACCCAATCAGTTGTAAACTCAATCATTTTGTTTTGATTTATTTTGAATGTGTAAAATCGCCTGATACATCCAACAAAAATTTTATCTTTGCGCCTTTAAAATCAGAATCTTATTACGTAAGAAAATGGAATATAAATTCGCGGAAATAGAGCCGAAGTGGCAAAAGTACTGGGAGGATAACAAAACGTTTAAAACCAACGACGATTACTCGAAACCAAAATATTACATTCTTGATATGTTCCCGTACCCTTCGGGCGCAGGATTGCATGTTGGTCACCCTGAGGGTTATACCGCAACCGATATTTTGAGCCGTTACAAACGTATGAAAGGCTTTAATGTATTGCATCCGATGGGTTACGATGCTTTTGGTTTACCAGCCGAACAGTACGCCATGCAAACTGGTACACACCCGGCAATTACCACTCAGAAAAACTGCGATAACTTCCGTCGACAAATTAAAGCCATTGGTTTGAGCTACGATTGGGATCGTGAAATAAATACCACCGACCCAAAATATTTTAAGTGGACACAGTGGATCTTCAAAAAATTATACGATACTTATTTTGATGAGGAGCAACAAAAAGGCCGTCCAATTTCGGAGTTGGTAATTCCTGAAGACGTAAAAGCAAAAGGAGAAGAGGCTGTAAAAACTTATATCAGCGAAAAACGCCTGGCCTATTATGATAACGCACAGGTTTGGTGGTGTGATTCGTGTAAAACGGTTTGTGCCAACGAAGAAGTACTGACGGATGGTTCGCACGAAAAATGTGGTAATACGGTTATTCGTAAAAACCTGAAACAATGGTTGCTGCGTATTCCTCATTATGGTGAGAGATTACTGAGCGGACTTGAAAACCTGGACTGGCCGGAAGGAGTAAAAGACATGCAGCGCAACTGGATTGGCAAATCAAGTGGTGCTGAAGTGGATTTTGCTATTGATGGACTGGATAAAAATTTATGTGTTTACACAACCCGTCCAGATACGTTGTTTGGTGCAACTTATATGGTAATTGCACCGGAACACGAGTTGGTAAATGAAATTGTTACCGAAGACAAAAGAGAAGCGGTTGATGCATATATAAAAGCTGCGGCTTTAAAATCGGATTTGGATCGTACTGATCTGGCTAAAGAAAAGACCGGAGTATTTACAGGCCGTTATGCCGTGAATCCGGTGAATAAACAGTTGATTCCGATCTGGATAGCTGATTATGTATTGATGGGCTATGGAACAGGAGCAATTATGGCTGTTCCGGCACACGATACCCGCGACTTTGAATTTGCGAAAGAATTTGACATTCAGATCAACTGCATTCTTGATCCGAAAGATGCAGAGAACCGCGATGAGATTTTAGCCGGCGATGCCTGTTGGACAGAAGACGGTGCTTACATCAACTCTTCAAGCGATGAAACCGGTTTGGACATAAATGGTTTGAATAAAGCTGTCGGAATTCAACAAGTTGTTGAGTGGCTGGAGAAACAAGGTATTGGAAAAGCAACGGTGAATTTTAAATTGCGCGACTGGCTGTTTAGCCGCCAACGCTATTGGGGCGAGCCTTTCCCGGTTATTCACTGGGAAGATGGTGAAGTAAGCCTGGTTGAAGATGAGGACTTACCATTGCAATTGCCAAACCTGGAAGAATATTCACCAAGTGCAACCGGCGAATCGCCATTGGCAAATGCAGAAGACTGGTTAATGGTTACCGATAAAAACGGACGAAAAGGTCGCCGCGAAACCAATACCATGCCACAGTGGGCCGGTTCGTGCTGGTACTACTTGCGCTACATCGATCCGAATAACGAAGACAGTATTTTCGATGTGAAAAAGGAACAGTACTGGATGCCTGTTGATTTGTATGTTGGTGGTGCCGAGCATGCTGTTCTGCACTTGTTGTACTCACGCTTCTGGCACAAAGTGTTGTTCGATTTGGGCGTTGTTTCAACCGACGAGCCTTTCCAAAAACTGTTTAACCAGGGAATGATTTTGGCCTTTGCATACGAAACTGCAACAGGTGCCAAAGTCGCTTCTGATTTGGTGGAGGAAAAAGACGGTAAATATTTCCACACAGAAACCGGCGAGGAACTGAGACAGATCGTTGCAAAAATGTCGAAGTCGCTGAAGAATGTGGTAAATCCGGATGATGTAATTGAAAACTATGGTGCCGATTCGCTGCGTTTGTACGAAATGTTTATGGGGCCACTTGATGAGCGTAAACCATGGGCAGAAAACGGTGTGAAAGGAGTGTTTAACTTTTTGGCACGTGCTTACCGTTTCTTTGCCGATCCTGATAAAATTGTTGATGGAGAAGAAGATAAAGAAGTGGCAAAATTGCTGCATCAAACCATACAGAAAGTTGCGCACGACATTGAGAACATGAAGTTCAATACCGGAATTTCGGCACTGATGGTGTTCAATAACCTGGCAATAAAAAAAGGAAAAGTTAGCAAACAAACGGCTGAAACCTTTGCAAAAATACTGGCACCTTATGCGCCACACATGGCCGAAGAGTTGTGGTCGCTTTACGGAAATAAAGAAACGCTTGCTTATGCAACCTGGCCGGAAGTTGACCAAAGTTTGCTGACCGAAGATTCGCACGAATACCCGGTGTCGTTTAATGGTAAAATGCGCTTTAAAATTGAGCTGCCGTTGGATATGGCAAAAGATGAAGTTGAAAAGACCGTACTTGCCGACGAGCGCGCTGCCAAATGGATGGAAGGTAAAACCGTTCGGAAATTTATTTTTGTACCGAAAAAGATCATTAATATTGCTGTAGGATAATAAGTTAAACTTTTAATCTTTACGATATATTTTGAAAGGGCAACCATGTGGTTGCCCTTTCATTTTTTAAATCTATATTATTTCGCAAATCCCTGACAATCATCACATTTTTTTCAGTAAAGGCTTTGTTCTTTTGCGCGATTTTAAACGACAAAATTTGTTGAGATGTTTACAAAACTTTTTGCGACACAACAGAAGCTAATTAAAACGATTCAGGACTATGGGATCATGACTTTTGGCTTATTTCTCTTTGCTATGGCATGGACCCTTTTTGTTATTCCTGCCGAAATTGCAGGTGGTGGCATTAGTGGTGTAGCCGCGGTGGTATTTTATGCCACAAAAATTCCGGTGAGTATCACTTATTTCTCCATAAATATCGTTTTGGTGTTGATTGCCATCAAGTTTTTGGGTGCCAATTTTGGCGTAAAAACAATCTACAGTATTGTGGTCGTTTCTTCATTTTTTGGTTTATTTCAGGATATCTTGTCTGAGCCGCTGGTTGATGACATGTTTCTATCGGCAGTACTCGGCGGAATGATGAGTGGAGTGGGACTTGGTATTGTGTTTTCGCGTGGAGGAAGTACAGGTGGTACCGACATTATTGCCATGATTGTTAATAAATACCGAAATGTTAGCCCGGGCCGGGTTATTATGCTTTGCGATGTGGTTATTATTGGCTCAGTTTATTTTGTTTTTCAATCGGTTGAAAAGCTGGTTTACGGTTATGTAATGATGTGGGTGGTATCGTATGCACTCGATTCAGTTTTGAGTGGTGCCAATCGCTCGGCACAAATGTTTATCATATCAAAAAAATACGAAGAGATTGCCCGGTATATAGGAAACGAAGCCTACAGAGGTGTAACGCTTTTGGATGGTTCGGGCTGGTATACTCAGAAGAAAACAAAAATTGTAATGTCGGTTGTACGTAAAAAAGAAACCGGCGATATTTTTCGAAAAATCAAACAAATCGATCCTGATGCTTTTATATCAATGGGCAGCGTAATGGGCGTGTATGGCCAGGGTTTCGATAAACTGAAGTTGTAAGGTTCATTCGTTTATATTTTCAGGGTTTATGAAACCTTGAAGGTATGGCAAACAATGCAATAATAGAAGAAACCATCCGGGAACAGGAAAAACCATCCGGAAATAACTCACGACGCTGTAAAACTTATTTCCGGGCGGTTTTTTGGAATTCCGTGTGGTAAAGATCCATTTCCGTGCGGTTGAGTGGCATTTCCGTGCGGTAAAATCGCGTTTCCGGATGGTTTCTTGCATTTCCGCCCCGTTTCTCGCAAACAGGTTTCGCAAAGAAGTTTTTACCGGTACACATACTAAACTTGTTTTCTGCTCAGTTTTTATATTTTTGCATTTAATAAAATCTGAAGATGAGGAAATTGAGATCGATAGTTGTGGGGATGGGACTCATTGTTGCATTGAGTCAGTTGTTTTCGTGTGCACCTAAAAAGGCCAAACAGGAAGAAGCTTCAGTGTTGGATACTGTGGTTGAAGTAAAAATGCCGGAGTTAAGGTACGGGCTTCCGGTTGATTCGTTTTCGCTTGAAATGGGAAAAGTGAAAAACAACCAATACCTCAGCCAGATTTTAAATGCACGTGGTGTGGGCATGGGAACCATCGATAAAATTGCCCGAAAATCGAAAACTGTTTTTGACGTTCGCAAAATTAAAAGCGGCGAAAACTTTTGTGTTCTTTCTACACGCGATTCAATTCCTGTGGCAAAATACTTTGTTTACGAAAACTCCCCGGTTGAATATACTGTTTTCGAGTTAACTGATACATTAGGGATTTACAGGGGTGAAAAGGAAGTAAAAACACGGTTGCGAACAGCTTATGGCGAAGTAGAATCGTCGTTATGGAATGCTATGGTGGATAACGGACAAGACCCGATGCTGGCACTTGAATTATCTGATATTTTTGCCTGGACCATCGACTTTTTTGCGATCCAAAAAGGCGACCGTTTCCGTGTGATCTACGACGAGCAATTTGTTGATTCTGTTTCCATTGGTATTGGCCAAATTTATGCAGTACAGTTTGATCATTATGGTGAAGAGAATTATGCATTTATCTTCGATCAGGACGACCGTTGGGATTATTTCGATGAGCAGGGAAAAAGTCTTCGTAAGGCCTTCCTGAAAGCACCACTTCAGTTTTCACGAATAAGTTCGCGCTTCTCGAACAGCCGTATGCATCCGGTTTTGCGTATTCGTCGTCCGCATCATGGCGTTGATTATGCTGCACCAAAGGGGACACCTGTAATGAGTATTGGAGATGGAACTGTAATTGCTCGTGCTTATCAGGCCCGTGGTGGCGGTAATTATGTTAAAATAAAACACAACTCGGTTTATACCACAACTTATATGCACCTTTCAGGCTTTGGCAAAGGAATTACAACCGGAGCGCGTGTAAAACAAGGCCAGGTAATTGGCTATGTTGGAGCAACGGGACTTGCCACCGGGCCTCATCTCGATTTTCGTGTAGCAAAAAACGGTACTTATGTTGATCCGCTAAAAGTAAAAGCGCCTCCTGTTGAGCCCGTTAAGGAAGAAAACATGGAGCGCTATATCGTAGTTAAAGATTCGCTAATGCAGGAGTTGCAAAAAATTGAATGGGAACCTGTGGAGCAAATACTTGCTGAAGCCGAAAACGGACAGTAGGTTGGGCGTTATGTGAGTTGTTTCTTTTCTGTTTTGTTGAGTTATCTTTCAGTTCCCTAACGTTTTTTACATATCTAGAAGTTTAGATGCGTTTTAAATTAGTTGTTATAAAATTGGCAATTAAAATTCTGTTTCTATTTCTTATTAGTAGTCTTATTGCATTTTATTGAACACTCGTTCGGTAGTAAAACGAAATAAATCGTAACTTTCTAATTTATAGCTGGTTTGAAATACTATTCTATGGCGTTTTAACGTATAGTATTTTATAAAATATTTCTAGATTTAATTTACCAACCTAAATTGAAGTGAACAATGGGACGGTTTTGGCATTCGCTGTACTTGTTTTTATTAGTGTCAATTACAGTTTTTGTATTTGTTTTTTTGCTTGTTTACGGAGCTGATTATTATCTGGCAGATTTGAGTGAACGTCATTTCCACGAGCAGGATATTTTGTTGAGGCCATCTGGGTTAATCGGGCACGGGCTCGGAGTTATTGGAGCTACGTTAATGGTCGTTGGCGTATTTGCTTATATGGCACGCAAACGATTCCGGTTTTTATCGCGGTTGGGAGTGCTAAAACACTGGCTCGAGTTTCATATTTTTTTATGCACACTGGGACCGATTATGGTCCTGTTTCACACGTCATTTAAGTTCGGAGGGATTGTGGCTGTAAGCTTCTGGAGTATGGTTGCGGTTGTTGTTAGCGGTGTAATCGGGCGGGTAATTTATTTGCAAATTCCTCGTACCATCGAAGGGCGTGAAATGAGTCTTAACGAGCTGAATAAAATGGAAGCCGATCTTTGGGCGCAATTTAGCGAGGGGAATGAAGCTCTTTCATCAGGTCTGCATAAAGTAAATGCAGCGTTAAAAACACAATTGTACCGCGAGGATGGTAACTACGTAAAACGCCTTGCAAATCGGTTCCGATTTGAACGCTCGTTAATTGCCGACTTGAGAAAAGAACTAAAAGAGAAAGGCCTTAAAGGCGGAAACTACCGGAAGGCGATAAAAATATTGAAGTCAAAAATAATTATGAACCGCAGAATTGCATGGCTTTCAACCATGCAAAAACTAATGCGATACTGGCACGTGGCACACCTTCCTTTTGCCTTAATAATGCTGGTGATAATGTTGGTTCATATTGTTGTGGCTTTGCTTTTTGGTTACACCTGGATTTTTTAACAGATGGAAAACTTGCTTGAACAAATATTAATTTACGGCGCAGTAGTAATTTTTCTACTCGGCGTAGTTTTCATCTATATAAGGAAGTTGAGACGTGAATCGAAAATTGTTGAAGAAAAAATTGAACGGGCAAAAGAAGCTGGCTTGTATGAACCGGTTTCATTACATCCGGTTGTCGATCCAAATTCTTGTATTCAAAGCGGAGCCTGCGTGCGAGCGTGCCCAGAACATGATATTCTGGGAATTAGAAACGGAAAAGCAACAGTGATAAATGCCAGCCAATGTGTGGGACATGGCGCGTGTTTTCATGCCTGTCCAACGCAGGCTATTTCGTTGTTTATTGGCACCGAGAAGCGTGGTGTCGATTTGCCACACGTTAATCAAACTTTTGAAACCAACGTAAAAGGAATGTTCATTGCCGGCGAAATGGGAGGAATGGGACTTATACGAAATGCGGTGGAGCAGGGACGGCAGGCTGTTCAAAATCTGGCAAAAGGAATAAAACAGGAAGTGGGTACTGAATACGATTTGATTGTTATTGGTGCCGGACCAGCAGGAATTTCTGCTACACTGGAGGCAAAACGCCTGAAATTGAAAATAGTTACATTGGAACAAGATACACTGGGCGGAACTGTTTACACTTTTCCGCGGGCTAAAATTGTAATGACCTCCCCAATGGATTTGCCCTTGTTCGGAAAAGTAAAACTATACGAAACCAGCAAGCCCGAATTACTGGATTTGTGGAACGAAGTACTGTCGAAAAACGACATTAAAATTTCCGAAAAACAAAAGGTTAATAAAATTACTAAAACAGAACAAGGCTTTCGGGTGGAATGTAACAACGGAGAACTGTATACCTCGCAAAGCGTTTTGCTGGCTATTGGCCGGCGAGGTACACCTCGAAAGCTAAATGTTCCGGGCGAAGATTTGCCTAAAGTTGCTTACCGTTTGCTTGAGCCTGAACTTATTTCGGGAAATAAAATATTGGTTATTGGAGGTGGAGATTCGGCTGTTGAATCAGCACTGTTGTTAGCGGATGCAAATGATGTTACTCTTTCGTACCGAAAAGAAACATTTTCGCGACTGAAACCAAAAAACCGAAAGAAACTGGAAGAAGCCATTGATTCAAAATTTTTGGATGTGATTTTAAATTCAAATGTAAACGCTATTGAAGAGGAATGTGTGCATTTAAAAATTGCCGGACAGGAAGAGGAATTGACAATTACCAACCAGCTGGTTTACATTTTTGCTGGTGGAGAGTTACCTACCCAATTTCTGCGAAATGCAGGAATTGAAATAACTACAAAATTTGGCGAAGCACTATTAAAACACGCTTAAACGATTGAAAAAACAGGGAAAACATATCGCTTTTCTTTTGGCTCTATTTTTAGTTGCGGCAAAATCCTTTGCTCAATTATCTCCGGGCGAGTTATCTGCTGTGCATGCCCATTTGGAGGGACTAACAAACTGCACAAAGTGTCATGTTTTGGGCGAAAAGCAAACCTCGGCAAAATGCCTGGCATGTCATACCGAAATAAAAAGATTGGTAGATCAAAAGAAAGGTTATCATGCATTGGCAGAAGTTACCGGGCAACGATGTGCTGCTTGCCATGGAGAACATTATGGTCGCGATTTTAAGGTGGTTCGACTTGATAAAGATACTTTTAATCACGACTTAACGGGCTTTAAACTGGAAGCAAAACATGCGGAGATAAATTGCGCTGATTGCCACAAAGCGGAGTTTATAAAAAATAATATTTCACAGAAAAAATCGGCCGGCACTTACCTGGGATTGGGCACCGAATGTATCGATTGTCACACAGATGTGCACCAGAATACCTTGTCGCAAACCTGCACCAACTGCCACAACCAGAAGACTTTTGTTCCGGCTACAGGATTTAATCATCAAACAACTGAATTTCCCTTAGTTGGTAAACACTGGGAGGTTGATTGTGCAAAATGCCATGAAAAAACTACTTTGAACGGAAAGGAATTTCAGGAATTTTCCGGGGTAGAATTTAAAAACTGCACCAGCTGCCACAAGGATGTGCACAACAATAAATTTGGCAACGACTGTCGTAAATGTCACGATGAGTTTTCATTCACGCAAGTGAAGAATATTCGCGAGTTTAATCACAATAACACCGACTATCCGTTGCGCGGAAAACATGTTGCGGTAGACTGTAAATCATGCCACACCTCAGGGAATCACACAAAAGCACTGCCATATAATAATTGTACCGATTGCCACAGCGATTACCATAAAGGGCAAATGGCAAAAAGCGGAGTTTCTCCCGATTGTAATTCTTGTCATTCGGTTAATGGATTTTTGCCTTCTTCTTTTGACTTCGACCGGCACAACAAAACCGAATTTGCCTTAAGCGGTGCCCACAAGGCAACACCGTGTTTTGAGTGCCATAAAAAAGGGAAAGAATGGAAATTTAAGTTCGATCAACTCAACTGTGTTACCTGCCACGAAAACATTCACGAAAATAAGATGAGCAACAAATTCATGCCCGATTCTGATTGCCGCTCGTGTCATAACGAGGAAATTTGGAGTGAGGTAGAATTTAATCATACAAAAACCAATTTTGATCTTGAAGGAAAACATAAAACGGTATCGTGTCGTGATTGCCATTTTACTGAAAATGCGGGGGTTGTAACACAGCATTTTACAGGACTCCCGATGAACTGCGAAAACTGTCATGATGATATTCACAGGGGACAGTTTAATGAATCTGGAAAGAATGATTGTGTAAGGTGTCATACTTTTGACAATTGGCAACCTGAAAAATTCAATCATGAAAATGCACGGTTTAAAATTGATGGGAAACATGAAGGCTTGGATTGCATCGCCTGTCATAAATCCACTGATAATTTAATCCGGAATTACATCGTTTACAAATTTGAAGATATAACATGCGCAAGTTGTCATTAATAATAGCAGTGTTGTTTTCGGTTTTTCAACTGAGGGCACAAGAAAATCCTCATGGCGAGGATCTTTCAATTGATTGCCTCGATTGCCACACCACCGAAGGATGGATTTTTTCGAAAGCGACGGCACGTTTCTCGCATGATTCAACTGATTTTGTGCTTGAAGGGCAGCATGCTGGTGCCGATTGTAGAACGTGTCACAGCTCACTGGTTTTTAACGATGCAAAAACGAACTGTATTGATTGTCATAACGATATGCACAACAGCACGGTTGACCTGGATTGTAGTCGTTGTCACGATTCACGCTCCTGGCTGGTCAGTAACATTACCGAGATTCATCAAACCAGCCGATTCCCGTTGCTGGGAGCTCACAATACCGCCGATTGTTCGGCCTGCCATTCCGGTGCTTCATTGCTGGAATTTCAGCCTCTGGGTGTAGAGTGTATCGATTGCCACCGGGAGAATTACTATGCAACAACAGAACCGAATCATGTTGGATCAGGTTTTTCTACCGATTGTATGGAATGCCACCGGATTGATGCCTTTTCGTGGGCGGCTCAGGGAATTAATCATGATTTTTTCCCCTTAACAAAAGGACATGCAGTTAGCAGCTGTATCGAATGTCATACATCAGGAGTTTTTGATCCGATCTCAACGGATTGTTTTAGTTGTCATGAATCTGATTTTGCATCGACAACAAATCCTTCGCATCAAAGCAGCGGTTTTTCAATGCAATGCACTGATTGTCATACAACCGATCCGGGTTGGAGTCCGGCGGAGTTTAGCGTTCATGATGATTATTATTTCCCGATTTATTCAGGCAAACACCGTGGTGAATGGAATGATTGTTTTGATTGCCACACACAACAAAATAATTACTCGGTGTTTAGTTGCACCGATTGCCACGAACACAATCAGAATGAAACGGATGACGAACACCGGGGAATAAACGGTTATTCATACAATAGCCTTGCCTGTTTTGCCTGTCATCCGCTGGGGCGTGAAGAGGGGGCATTTAACCACGACGCAACCGGATTCCCGTTGAAAGGTGCACATGTTCAAAACGATTGTTTAAGTTGCCATGCTGCCGGTTTTTCGGGGACTTCAAGCTCATGTAGCAGTTGTCATACGTCAAATTATAGCGAGGCAGCTAATCCGAATCATTTATCGGCCGGTATTTCTTTGGAGTGTGAACCATGCCACACTGAAGAGGGATGGACTCCATCGTTGTTCGATCATACTGTAACCACTGGTTTTGAACTTGCCGGAGGACACGATAGAACACAATGTGCAGATTGCCATTTGGGAACAACAACCGCAGCTGATCCGGCTTGTATCAGCTGTCACCAGGAGAATTATAATAATGCTGAAAATCATTTGGCTTCGAATTATCCAACCGATTGCTTGCAATGTCACAGCGTAAACACCTGGGATGGTGCGGATTTTGACCATAACTTAACTCAGTTTCCTTTAACCGGTGCGCACATTGCAACAGAATGTACCGCTTGCCATACTGACGGATATGCGGGAACATCGATGCAGTGTAATTCGTGTCATCAAAGTAATTTTAATAGTACGGCAAATCCAAATCATTCGTCTTTAGGATTGTCGATGAGTTGCGACGAATGCCACACGACCAATCCGGGATGGGAGCCTGCGTTGTTTCCAAATCATAACGATTATTACGCATTAAACGGCGCACACGCAACTGTTGCAAATAATTGCTTTTTGTGTCACGAAGGGAATTATACTTCAACAGCAACATCTTGTTACGGTTGCCATTCAACAGATTATAATAATACAACTGATCCTTCGCATGCGGCTGCCAATTTCCCAGTAGATTGTGAGTCTTGTCATTCGGAAAATGCCTGGGAACCATCCACTTTTAACCACGATGGGCAGTACTTCCCGATTTACACTGGAGAGCATCGTGGCGAATGGAGTTCATGTATCGATTGTCACACACAAACGAGTAACTATTCTGTGTTCTCGTGTATCGATTGTCACGAACATAATCAATCAGAAATGGATAGTGAACACCGAGATGTAAGCGGCAATGTTTATGCATCGGTAAGTTGTTATGAGTGTCATCCAACAGGCGAGAAAAATGATTAAGCGCATAATCAGAAATATCGGATTATTGTGCTTGCTCTTCTTAATTTTTGCAGTAGGCGAAACAAGTGCTCAGGAATCGACTAATCTGATGGAAGGAAAGGTGTCGTACATAACCGGAGAGAATATCTATGTACGTTTTACTTCAACAGAGCAAATTGAAAATGGCGATACGCTGTTTGTCAGGGATGAAAACAGTCTAACATCGGCTTTACTTGTTGACCATAAATCTTCCATTTCATGTTTGTGTTTCAAATTAGCTGAGCACACATTTAAAGTAGACGATATTGTTTATGGCCGAAAAAACAATCCGGTTCGAGAAGTTGTGAAGCCGCAACAGGAATTGCCTGAAAAAGACGTAAATGAACAGGTATTAATTACTCAGGAACCGACAAAAGAACCGTCGAGGACACAGGATATAAGCGGTAGATTGTCCATGTCTTCTTACTCCAATTTTTCTGATGAGGGGGATAATATTCATCGATTCCGTTATACTTTATCGGCAAAAGCGTCGAATTTGTCAGGATCAAAACTATCTGCCGAAACCTACGTGTCATTTACGCATAAATTGCATAAGTGGGATGTAGTGCAGGAGAATCTGAACAATGCCTTGAAAGTTTACAGTCTGGCACTGAAATACGATATCAACGAGTCGGCAACTGTGTGGGCCGGGCGAAAAATAAATCCGCGCATTGCTAATGTTGGAGCAATTGATGGATTGCAGTTCGAGTATAAATTTAGAAATATGTTTGCCGGAATTGTTGGCGGTTCGCGACCCGATCACCAGGATTATGGCTACAATTTTGATTTGTTTGAATACGGAGCTTACGTTGGGCAGAGTGCAAAAACTGAAAATGGTTTTGTGCAATCGTCGCTGGCTTTTTTCGAGCAACGAAATACCGGAAATGTCGACCGGCGTTTTTTTTACATGCAGCACACCAATTCTGCTATTAAAAATTTAACCTTGTTTTCTTCGCTGGAGCTTGACTTATACAAACTTGAAAACGATAAGCCAACAAATACCGTAAGTTTAACCAGCCTGTATTTTTCGGCGCGTTATCGCTTTTCAAAACGACTTTCGGTTTTTGGTTCGTATGACAATCGGAAGAATGTGATTTACTACGAAACATTCAGGAATTACGCTGACGAGATTTTACAACAGGCAAGCAGACAGGGAGTAAGGGCCAGGATTAACTATCGTCCTGTAAATGGCTTTATTGTTGGAGCCAGCGCCGGAACACGTTTTCGCGATGAGGATTCGCGACCAACAAAAACATTGAATGGTTTTGCAACGTGGACAAAGGTACCGGCGCTGAATGCCTCGTTTAGTATTTCCACTAATTTGATGCAAACCAGCTATCTCGACGGGCAGGTTTACGGAGCACGATTATCAAAGAATCTTGTTTCAGGAAAATTATATACAATGCTGCATTATCGTTGGGTAGATTTTAAATATGTGAATACTTTAACTAATTTACAGCAGCACATTGGAGAGCTTGATTTGTCGTGGCAGTTCAGTAAAAAGCTGTATATATTGGCGAACTACGAGGCAACATTTCAGGAGCAACAGTTGTTTAACAGGTTGTACCTAAATTTGAGAATTAAATTTTAAAACGATAACAGAATGATGAGGATGACTAAGATTTTGATGATACTGGCAGTTGCCGGCATGTTTTTAGCGTGTGTGAGGAATAAAAATGGCGCGACAACTCAGACTCAGAGCGAGAGCGCATTCAATATGATAAAGGTTTCGGAAGTGATTCAGGGAGAGAGTTACACTTACATTAGTGCAACTGAAAACGGCATTGCAAAATGGATTGCAGTAGCGAAACAAAACGTAAATCCGGGCGAAGTTTTATACTACTACGATGCACTCCCGATGAAAGATTTCCATAGTAAAGAGATCGATAAAACCTTTGATATAATATATTTTGTAAATAATATCAGTAAAACACCCGGGGCAAAACAACTAGCCATGAGTGGCGGAATGCCATCGTCGCACCAGGGGAAAGTGGCTGTTAGCGATGCCGAAGTTGAGATGAGTAAGGTTGATGGAGAACTGAAGATTGCTGATATTTTTGCAAACAAAGCTGATTATAGCAGCAAAGAATTTGAGATTAAGGGTGCTGTGGTAAAAGTAAACGAACAGGTGATGGGTAAAAACTGGGTACACATTCAGGATGGCACCGGCAGCGGTGGTAATTACGATCTGACAATTACAACGCAAGCCAATGTAAAGGTGGGCGATGTGGTTACTTTTAAAGGAAAACTTACACTAAATAAAGATTTTGGTGCCGGTTACTTTTACGAGGTGATCATGGAAGACGGATCGTTGGTTGAAAAGCAGGGAGCAGCAATCTAAATTTTAGAAGTATATCCTTTAACTGCTTTAAGGTATGCGGTTAAAGGATATAACTTTTCATCGTACCACAACGATGCAAAATACAATCCGATAGGGGCTTTTTTAAGCCCGTTTTTTTTGTAATAAATGTCGAGCCATGCTAGTCCCTTTTTGATCTCAGTTTTTGATTTTGTGCTGTTCAAAGCCGCAACAGCAAGTGCTGTTTCTTCAATCGTTCCTGCAATTCCATAGTCACCTCCCCAGCTGCCATTTTCATTCTGAACTTTTAGCAGGAAGTTATTTCCTTTAGCAATCATCTTTTTAATTTTTGCGACCAATACCAGCTCATCTTTCAATAACCGTTTTGCTTTTTGAAAATAGGTGAGTACGCGGGCGGTTCCATACACCGGATTTTTATGGTTTGGTGTGTGCTGGTTTCCAAACCAAAGCGGCAGCCACGAACCATTTTCTTTTTGGTGTTTTTCCAGATAATCGACAGCTTTATTTATGGCTGATTTATACTGCTTTTTCTGTTTTGAAGTTAGCTCAGCCCTGTATGAATCCAAAAGCTTGGCAAGTGCTAAAACACAGTGTCCGGTTAAATCGGCACAGCTTTGGTCGAAAGGTAACTTTCCCCAGCCACGTGAAAATGTTGGGAAGCCTCCATCGTTATTCTGAAGTTGAAGGAGCCATTCGCCACCAACTAGAATTTCCTCCCTGATTGTATGGTGTGGTGCCAGATCTAAAAGTGCCAGAATTGCTCCGGGTGTATCGTCGCAGTCGGGTACCGATCCTGAGTAATTTGTCCAGCCCCATCCGCCCGGCGAAGTTCCGTTAAACGGATGTATAGTTTTATTCTGTACCGAAAGCAGGTGGTTGACAATATGCTTTTGTTGGATTTCTGAAAGCACTTCGTTTTTTCGTTCACCCAAAGCTTTTACACTGAGAGTAGTTACCCATGTTGACAGGTCGATATCTATGGGCCAGCTGCCGTCTTCGCGTTGTGTACGCTTTAAAAAGGCAATTCCTTTGTCTACAACCATCGAGTTTTTCAATCCTGCATTTATCAAGCTTAATGCAACAAAGGCGGTTAAAGGAATAGCTTCCAGAAAACCACCGCTGTCAGGTAGCGTTCGTTCCAGAATTTTAAGTGCTTTCTTTTCGGCTTTTGTCCTGATGGCTCGTGTTAATCCGTTGGATTTTTTCTTGCGGAATACCACAATTCCAACGGCAATCAATGCCGGAATTGCATAACTCACCACACTCAGATTCAGCAAGCGATAAAACCGGCGTGGTAACAAAGCGAGTTCGAAAGGCAACTGCGGAATATGTTTAAAGCCATCTTCGCCGGGAATTCCACAAAGTGCACACAACGTTAAAATGGGCACCGAGAATGTATAATCTTTTTGGTAGTGATCGAGAATAACTTTTGCTACCTGTGCAGAGAGAACATTAACATTTTGCGTTTTCAGGTAGTCAGCCAGTTTTTGCTGTGTTGCTTTTACTTCAGGATTGTTTTCTATGTATAAATTTAATGCAGCGTAAGAAAGTAACGAAGTCGAAATATTAGCAGGACTTTCGGGAGTGTCACCATAACCTCCATCAGAATTCTGGTTTAACGAAAGCCATTTCAATCCCTTTTTAATTTCTTGTTGATGAAGACTGGCATCGTGGAAATGAAGAGCAGCAACAGCAACGGCAACTCCGAGTGCACTTGACGATAATTCTCCTGACCAAAAGCCATCCTCGTTAAGCTCGCCAAGCAAGATGTCGCTCAGTTCTTTAAACCGTATTTCTAACTTATCCTTCATTCGAAATTTTCTATTTAAACACAAAGAAGCTAAGACACGAAGTTAATTTTCTCGCGAAGTTATCAAGGCGCAAAAAACTTCTGAAATCAAAAATCGTTAATCATCATTCGTCATTCATTCTTCCTCCTTTTGCCTTTCAACTTTTTCCTTTTGCCTTATTCTCGTACAAGGCTTCCCAGCGCCAGCAACCCATAAAACGTATATTCCAAGTCGTGGGTTTCGTCGCCGTCGCCGGAAAGAAAAGCTCCTGAAAGATAATTCATTTGAATAAAATCAAGACAATCGGGAGTGATCAACCGCAGATCATAATTGGTTTCAGCCAAAGAGAAAAGTGCCACTCCTGTTGATAAAGTATCGCTGAACGGTGTGGTTTCAAAAGTTCTGAACCCTGCTTCTTTATGATGAAATTTCAATAATAATTTTTGGTATTTTTTGTAGCTTAATTCAAGATCAAATCGGGCAAAACAAAGTGCCGAAACCAGACTGCAAGGAGAGTTTTCTTTCACTTTGTAAAAGGGCAACCAAATACGCGCCATCAGGTTAAAAAGAAAGCGGCTTTTGGCTGTCGCATCAATGGTTAATGCCAGCAAAAAAAAGCGATACGAAACATCCATAAAATTGTGCCCCGAAAAAACTTTTTTTAGCAACGAAAACAGCGATTCGTTTTTCTGCTGATGAAACAGCTCCGCTTTCATTAGATTTAGCGCAAGTTCTTCAACGGTACTTGATGTTTCAGGTTGTTTCGAAATGTAGGCTTTTAATTGCTCAATTTCTTCTTTTTGTTCTGTAGCTAAACTTAGCCAGCAGCCAAAAAGCGAGTAGTAAGGATCGGGATTTCCGGCACGGTCGCAAAAGCCACCCGAGCTATGTTGCTGGCTTTTTATAAAATCAATGATTTCGTGTTGTATTTCGGGCGATAAAGTTTCAAATCCTAAAGAAAGTCGCCGAACCAGTTTTTTATAGATCGCGATTTTCTTTGGTTTACTCATTGGTAGTTTCTGATTTAAAGATTTTCCCCATTACTGCATAGAGGCTCAGACGAAGTTTGGAATTTTCCAGTTTGTCGAGTTCTGCGTAGCAGTTGTCAATGTATTTCTGTAAGTATCCTTGCGCAACTTCCAGTAGTGCGGTTTCATCAATCAGTTTTCTGAATTCAGCAGCCTGTTCGAACAAATTTGTTGGTGTTTCTTTTGCCTGATCTGCAAAATGTTTGTTCAGTAAAGCCAGCAGGAAGGGATAATCGCCGGTTTTTTCAGCGGAGTGTTGTTCGGTATATTCATTCAGGTCGTCGCGAATTTGGTAGGCAATTCCCATAAAATCGGCAAACTGCTCCAATGTTTCCTGTTCTTGTTTGTTTGCTCCGCCAACAATTGCTCCCAGCAATAAGGCCACTTTAATGGCTTCACTGGTTTTATTTTTAAAAACCCCGATCATTTCATCGGGCAACAGTTGTATTTTGCCGTCGTTAAAAAGAATGTCGACGCCTTGTCCGCGTGTTAATTGAATGTGTGAGCGTGCAATAAAACGCAGACATTTTTTCATGATTGCATTCGAAATATCCAGTTCACTCAACAACTCGTAACCTTTTCCAATCAGAAAATCTCCGGCGTTAATGGCCTGAGGCACGCCGTATTTTTCATGCGCAGTAAGCGTGTTGTAACGCTGGTTAGCATTGTCTTCTATATCGTCGTGAATTAGTGATGCCTTATGAAAACACTCAATAATAAGCGTTAAAGGCTGGAGAAGCTCATTGCTATTGGTATTTGAATAGGCAAGGAAACTTAACGCTGTAAGAAGTGGTCGTATCCGTTGACCATCAACAATCAAATATTCCTGTGCAATTTGTTCGGTTTTATCGTGACCCTGAATGTATTTTTCGATGTTTTCTTTGATGAAAAATTCTTCGATCCGGTTTTTTAATAATGACACCGAAATGGGCTGGTGTTCATCATCTGCTTCATACGAACGCATTTCATCCAGAATCCATTTAATATCGGCGCGGGTTTCTTCACAGCCATCAAAAAGCAACGGGATGCCAATTACCGGCACTGCCGCATTTGAAACCGGTTCGAACGAGCGTTGTAACACCGGCATACAACTCACGCCAATTACGGCATCAATCGATCCTTCTTCCACCAATCCAACCGCAACTGTGGTTCCTTCTGCCACCAGGTTGGCATATCCTTTTGATTCGGCCTCAATTAACAGATCGTCGATTGGGCAGGCCTTACATCCTGCACAGTTTAGCCCCAGTTCATCGAATAGGCCCTCGCATTTTTCTTTGTTATTCAAACATTGAGGGAGCAACAAAAGCCGGCGATTCATGGGTGTGGCTTTTACCGTTTTGCGCCACGATTCGTTGCCCAGCAAAACCATTGCAAAAGGAATAAATTCAGCAGAGATTTCTTGTTCGTGCACCAAATCAGCGGCCAGTTCTTCCAGTTTCAGAATGTTTACAGGAGGACTTAGACCGATACTTTCAATCATAGCAGCAGCGGCCTTACGCATTTTGTTGCGTACGGACGATTCCTCAGGAACTTTTAGTATGCCGTTTGTTTCCTTCATATTAACCGTAGGCCCCAAAGCCAAAAAATGCCCGTTTTTTGGCAAAACGGTACAACCAGCTCTTTTCGCGAACGGGTTTTGCCGAACCATGACTGGAAACTTTTTTCATTTGGTTCAGCCGTTCAACTTCGTTATCCCGGCCCGATGTATCTTTTGCGGAGTGTTGTTTTATATAATTAACCAACCACTGCGGATCGTCCATAAGGATGCAGCCCGTGGTAAGTTTTGGTATTTCTGTTTTAAATTCGGACAGGAAAGTTGAATTGCGGTAAATACTTTCCAGGTCGCCATCGGCCACATTGTTGGTGGCAAACTGAATTACCGGACAAGGTTCAATATCGCCCGATGCATTAATGTGGTGACTTAAGCCCGATGCCGCCGGACACAAACCCTTACCATTCTCATCCCAGTAGGCATCAATAATGGCAATGTTATATTTCTGACGCGCATTCACCATAAACTGACGAAGTTGCTCAATCTGTTCTTCCGAAAGGCAGAGGTCTACTGTTGCGTCTTGTCCCGCTGGCCGATAAATATAGTACCACAAATAAAGTACTCCACGGTCGATCAGCGATTGAATAAAATCATCAGAGAAGGCCAGATCGATATTCGATTTACAAACACTCATCGCCACACCTGTTATCAATCCTGCGTCGGTTGAATGATCGATGGCGGATTGCGTTTTTTTGTAAACATTTTTTCCTCCACGGCGCACATCGGCAACTTCATTGTCGCCTTCAAAACTGATTAGCGGCGAAACGTTGGCCAGTTTTCGCAAACGTTCAGCAATATCTTTTGTTAATAAGGTGCCGTTGGTAAACAGCTGAAAATAGCAGTCGGAATGTTTTTCGAAAACATCGAAAAGTGGTTTGTATAGCAGTGGTTCGCCGCCCAGTATTCCAAAGAAATAAGATCCTTTTGCTATCGACTGCGTAATGATGGAATCCAACATTTCGAGCGACATGTGTGCGTTCTGTTTTTTATGGGTTACCCAGCAGCCCTGGCAATTTAGGTTGCAGTCGTCGGTAACCGAAATAAAATGAAATGCAGGAAAGAAGTCGCCTTTTTTCAAACGTTTTTGAAAACGCTGAATACCACGGGCACCTTTTATACCCATGTTGTATGTAAACTTATACAGGCATTTTTTATCTGTTTTCAGTAATTGTTTAAACATCGCTTTTGGGATTCTTTAAGCTGTTCTTCAATTCCTCCAGGGCTCTTTTTTTCTCTTCTTCGGCTTGTTGAAAAGCGCCTTGCCTGAAAATGTTTCTGCGAGCATTGTTGCGCTCGTTCAGCATAACAAACAAATTTCCTTTTTGCTCGTTGCCCGATGGCTTTTTATCACTGGTTGGTTCTGCACCTGATAAGGCCGAATTTTCTGGTAATCGCGGAAAGATGATTGCTGAGGCGGGGCAGGTGCGTCCGCATGCCGGACAGTTGTTTTTACACGACAACGGATTAACAACCTCAAGACTTTTTTTGTTGTACGAATAAACCCCAAAAACGCAGAATCGTGCACATTGTCCACAAAGGGTGCAACGTTCTTTATCGATGATAGGGTACCATGCCGGAACTTTCAGGTCGGTCTTTTTTATTTCGTAAAAAGTTTGGTCTTGTTTCCCGTCTATTTTAGCTGATAACTCAGCTGTAATCTGTTCGGTGTCTGCTTCTCTGAAATTAAATACCTCGAAATCGCTAAGTCGTATCTCGTTCTGTTCGAACATATTTTTAATGGCCCGTGGGTAACAGGCAGCGATTAGTGTTTTATCGTAATCGTTATCGATTTTGTGCAGGAAGTCCTTCTCATTCAGCGAAAAAGCACACAGGTCGTGTAGCTCGTATATATCAACTCCGAGCGGTTTAAAAGCTTCAGAAAGCTCTTCCTTTTTGTCGTCGGAAATGATGCCCGCACCACAGTTACAAAAAATCAGGCAAGTTTTGTTTGTCATTTTCTTGGTAATGAAAAGCTAAATAAGCAAAATTCTGCGCAACTTAAAAATGCTTTCACGGCTTTAACAATCAATTAAGGCAGATAGGCTGTTAGCCGCGATAAATAAAATTGTTTTGCAGATGAGTTGACCCGATTGGCAGAGGAAAAAGAACGCACACTGAATTAATGGCACAAAAGAGGAGGAATGGCCTGATTTTGTAATAATTATTCCGAAATTTATACCAGTACATTGAAACAGACAATCTTAATATTATGAATCGCTTATTATTACTACTTGCCTTGTTTGTTCTGCTATTTGTTTCGTGCGATTCGAAGAAAGAGCAGAAAACCAGAAAGAATGTTGAACTATCGGCGCACGACCAGAAAATGGAGTGGTGGCGCGAAGCCCGCTTTGGAATGTTTATTCACTGGGGTTTGTATGCCGAGCCGGCAGGAGAATGGAAAGGTAAGCGTATTCCGGGTATCAGCGAGTGGATTATGGCCAATGCGAAAATTCCGGTAAAGGAATACGAAAAACTGGCTGAATCGTTTAATCCTGAAAAATACGATGCTGAAGAATGGGTAAAACTGGCTAAATATGCCGGAATGAAATACATTGTAATAACCTCGAAACACCACGATGGATTTGCACTATTTCATTCAAAAGCCAGCAAATATAATATTGTTGATGCTACTCCTTTTGACCGCGATCCGTTAAAAGAGCTGGCCGATGTTTGTGAAAGAGAGGGCATACGATTGGGGTTTTACTACTCGCAGGCACAAGACTGGCACGAGCCGGGCGGAACTTACTGGAATATTGAAGAGGGCGAACCGCATTGGGACCCTGATTTGAAACGCGAACCATTGATGAATTACATCAACGGAAAAGCGGTGCTGCAGGTGAAAGAAATTCTGGAAAATTACGGAGGACTGGATATTCTTTGGTGGGACACGCCACGAGGAATGACCGAAGAAGCAGCCAACGCTTTAAAAGCAGTCACAGATGATTATCCGAACTTGATAACCAATAACCGTTTGTATCGGCCGTGGCCGGGCGATTTTCAAACACCTGAGCAGCATGTGCCACCAACAGGGCTTGATTACGATTGGGAGGTGTGTATGACCATGAACACCAGCTGGGGCTATAAATGGTACGACGAAAACTGGAAATCGACAGAAGAGCTGATAAAAATGTTAGTTGATATTGCCAGTAAAGGCGGAAATCTGTTGCTGAATGTTGGACCAACTGCAACCGGAGAGTTTCCGAAAGCCAGTGTTGAGCGGTTAAAAGAGATGGGGCACTGGATGCAGCAAAATGGCGAATCGATATACGGTACCAGTGCCAGTCCGTTTTATAAATTGCCCTGGGGGCGTTGCACCACAAAAAAGGAGGGTGGCGTAACCAAACTCTACCTGCATGTTTTCGACTGGCCAAAAGATGGTCTGCTCAGCGTTCCGGGGCTGGAAGCGAATGTACGCGATGTTTACCTGTTGTCGAATCCGCAGCACCATTTTGCCTGGAAATTTGAAGAGGGCGATTTACATGTTCATGCGCCGTCGGTAATATTTAATGAGATTAATACGGTGGTGGTTGTGAAAATACGTGGCGATATTACAGTAACAAGTAATAAACCACGCTTAAAAGAAGGTAGTATTTTGTTACCTGCTGATTTTGCGGACATTTATAATCCCGGTTATGGCGAACATGCCGTATTAAAAGGCCGCGGATCAAAATCGTTAATTGCCAACTGGATAGATGCCGTACGCGACTTGAATGGATATTTGATGCAGCACCGGGCAACTACCGTGTGGAAGCCTTGGTCTGGAGTGCTGAAAAAGGAGGATTGACGGTTCGTTTAGGTGATCGGAAAATAGAAACAGAACTACCGGATACGGGAGAGGAATTTGATTTGATAGAATTGGGAGAAATTGAAATAACTGAAAGTGGAGAACAAGCCATTTCTTTGCTGCCTGCTGCCGAAAATAATAGCGATAAACAGTTGATGTATTTGGAGTTGATAAAGTTGTAGCAAATACTAAATATAGCCAAAATCAGCGGGTGACTTTTTTGTCTCGGAAAATAGTCACCCGTTGAATATTTTTGTCATCTCTTTCCGTCAGCTGACGGAGAGAGAGCTGTTACAACAGAGCTGTTTTGTGACAGATTCTTCGCTGCGCTCAGAATGACAGTTGTTTAGAATCTTTTATTTACTCATTTCCGCAAAATATTTATAGAACAGCGGAATGGTTTTTATGCCTTTGTAAAACTGTTCCAGTGGATAGTTTTCGTTGGGCGAGTGGATGGCATCCGACTCCAGACCAAAGCCCATCAATACCGATTTAATACCAAGCACCTTTTCAAAAGTTGATATAATAGGAATACTTCCACCCGAACGAACCGGTACCGGACGTTTGCCAAAAGTATCGGTATACGCTTTTTCAGCAGCCTGGTAGGCAGGAATATCAATCGGGCAAACATAAGCCGGGCCACCGTGTAACGAGGTAACCTCAACTTTTACCGATTTTGGAGCAATACTCTCGAAGTGTTTTTTAAAAAGTATGGCTATTTTTTCGTGATCCTGATCGGGAACCAAACGCGAAGAGATTTTTGCAAATGCTTTTGATGGTAATACCGTTTTTGCTCCTTCGCCGGTGTAACCTCCCCAAATACCGCACACATCAAACGACGGGCGTATTCCGGTGTGCTCGCTTGGCGTAAATCCTTTTTCGCCTTTTAGCTCGTCAACGCCAATGGCTTTTTTGTAGGCATCCTCATTAAACGGAGCTTTAGCCAGCAAGGCACGTTCTTCGGCCGAAACTTCCTGTACGGTGTCGTAAAATCCGGGAATGGTGATTTTGCCATCTGCATCAACCATTTGGTCGATCATTGAACAAAGAACATTGATTGGGTTGGCAACAGCACCACCAAAAATACCTGAATGTAAATCGCGGTTAGGGCCGGTAACTTCCACCTCCCAATACGCTAGTCCACGTAATCCTGTTGTAATCGATGGAATATCAGCAGCCAGCATCGAAGTATCGGAAACCAGGATAATATCGGCTTTTAGCATTTCTTTGTTTTGTTCACACCAAAGTCCGAGGTTTGGCGATCCTATTTCCTCTTCGCCTTCAATCATAAATTTTACGTTGCAGGGCAGGGTGTTGGTTTTTACCATCAGCTCGAAAGCTTTAGCGTGCATCATTCCCTGTCCTTTATCATCGTCGGCACCACGGGCGTATATTTTTCCGTCGCGCACTTGTGGTTCAAACGGTGGTGTGTCCCATAAATCAATGGGATCAACCGGCATTACATCCATGTGGCCGTAAACCAATACGGTTGGCAGTGCGGGATCGATGATCTTTTCGCCATAAGTAACCGGATTACCGGCGGTTTCAAAAACTTCGGCTTTGTCAGCACCCGCTTCCAGCAATGTCTTTTTCCAGTATTCGGCAGCTTTATACATATCTGGTTTGTGGTCGGCTATCGAACTTATCGACGGAATGCGAATCAACCCAAATAATTCCTCCAAAAACCGGTCTTTGTTTTCCTCTACATATTTATTAATGTACTCCATAACTTTTACTTGAATTACCCTTAATATTTGAGCTTGAAAAATAGTGTTTTACGCAGGATTAAAAAAGAGGTTTTGTCATGAACCTGCACAAAAAAAGGGCGATCATTTGATCGCCCTTCCCTTTAAGTTATCACAACTTAATTAGTCAACAATAGCTTTAAATCTGGCATTGTCGAAATATTTTGCAAATTCCATATCTGTTTTGGCTACTTCTTTCAAACCGGCATTCATGTCAACAGCAGCTTTCAGGCTGTCGAACAATAACGATTCTTTAGCTGTGCGTGCACCAATAACAGCTTTGAAATATTCAGTCATATAGCAACCTTCGATTGTACAGGCGTCAAGATCTTTAACTGCACCGTTGTTGTTTCCGGCCAGTAATTTTGCCAATCCTGAGTTTACATCAGCAAATCTGTTGAAATACTGAACAGCTCTGTCGTATTCGGCTTTTTTAATGCTCACAATTCCCATGTTGTAGTTAACAGCGTCGCCGGCACCTGCAGCAGCACCAAATAAAGCTTCAGCAGCGTCAACATCACCTTCGGTTAAAGTAACTGCACCAACGTTGTTTTTAACAATTGGCTCGTTGTTGGCTAATTTCTCCGCTTTCTCGAACAATGGTTTTGCATCGGCATATTTGTATTGCTGAACCATTACGTAACCTGCGTTGTTTGGCCCTCTCCAGTCGTTCGGATAAGCTTTCATAAACGCATTGTATACTGAAAGTTGTTCGTTAAGGTCAGTAAACAAAGTTGCAGCGTAAAGCAATTCTGCCGGATTTAACGAAGCAGGATCAGCTGTGGCCGCTGCTTTTAATTCTTCGTCGGTTTTACCAATCATATCAACGCTGGTAGTCATTTTTGCACGACGCAACTGAGGAAGAATCTCGTCAGCAACTTCATTAAAAGTTTCGCTTAAATTACGGATTTCACGCTCGCGAACTTCCGGGTCGTTGTACATCGAAAGTACACGTAGGATCAGTTCTTTGTCTTTAATGTTCGACTGCTCCAGCAAGGTTTTAAAACCGTCCCAGTCTTCAGGCGTATATCTTGTTTTCAACTTAACATCAATACCGTTTTCCTTTAATTTTTTTGCCAAAAATGCCGAAGATGTTTCTTTACGTTTCGCAGCAAGATCAAGGTTCAGGTCAATTGTTCCGTCAGGAGATGCATACGCTGAAACCAAAACATCTTTCAAATCGATTCTTTCGTCTTCGTTTGCTTTTTTAGTGTAGTCTTCCAACGCTGTTACTTCTCTTTTCGAAATTTCGTCTCTGCGAATGTTTGAACGGTTGATCAGGTATTTGATGTCGGCAGTCATTTCGTCAGGAACAATACGCTGAAAAGCATCAATATTTGGATCGTATTTTCCGCTGTTGTTAGCTTCGCGTTCAACACCTAAAATTGCTTTAGGAATCATGATTACTTTTTCGCTGGTGGCAATAACACCATCGGCAACTTTTATTGGCTCGAAATCAACAGATTTCGCACCCTGTCTGGCTTTGAGGTTTACGTAAAGCTCTGATTTTGCCATGGCTTTATTGTAGGCAACAGCATTTTTGTAATTAACACTACCACCGTTGTAGCTAATTACTTTGTTGTTGGCTTCAACGCTTTCGCCCTGCACCGAAATTGGATCAAACGCAGTTTCTCCACCATCGTATTTTAGCACGGGGGTAGCAGTTAATGTAACTTTTTTATTGAAGTATTTGGCGGGGAAACGGGTGTCGATTGCAACGGCAACTTCACTGGCATGTGCCTCAAGTACCTCAGGGGTAACTTTGAAGTTGATTTGATCTGCATCTTTTTTCATTTTGTTCAGACCGGAACATCCGGACAATAATACCGCAACACCAATGAAAAGGGCGATAGGTTTAAAGTTGATTCTTCTCATAACAGACATTATTTATTCTAAAATTAAATATTCACATTCGAGCAGACAAAAGTAAAAAGCTTTTCATTATTTAAAAGCTGTGCCACATGTTTTTATCACAATATAAGACGGTTTATTCCTAATTTATATTCATGATCAAAAATGGCCGATTTCAACTGTTGATAATGGTCGGGATTCTTCACAAAATCGATGCCGTTAATGTCAATAATCAGGATCGGGAAGGTGGAAATTTGTTTAAAAAAGTTAAAGTATCCATCGCCGATTATTTCCAGGTAATCAGGATCCATATTTTGTTCATAATCGCGTCCGCGCATTTTAATATTTTTCATCAGTCGGTCGACATCTGAATGGAGGTAAACATACAAATCGGGTTTGGGCATCGATTCAAAAATAATGTTGAAGATCTGCCGGAACAGGTGATACTCGTCTTTTTTAAGGGTGTTTTCGGCAAAAATGGCTGTTTTGGCAAAATAGTAGTCGGCCACCATAAACGAGTGAAAAAGATCGAGGTTGAGCACTTCGTTTTTGATTTGCGTATAGCGGTCGGCCAGGAACGAAAGTTCCAGCGGAAATGAATAACGTTCTTTGTCTTTGTAAAACTTGGGTAAAAAGGGATTATCGGCAAATTGTTCCATCACCAGTTTGGCGTTGTAATCTTCGGCAATCATTCGCGAAAGTGTTGATTTGCCAGCCCCTATATTTCCCTCAATAACCAGAAATTGCATTGTTCTTCAACATAAAAATTCCCGGTAACAAATCGTGCTACCGGGAATCCAAAAGTAGTATTTCTTGATTGAAAATTATGGCTTGCCTGGAATTAATTTTTTCGGGATAATCGTTTCCTGGTAATAATTCTAATTAACCCCGTCATTTATGGCGGGGCTAAAATATACATGTGAAAAAGGATTAAAAGGGAATTTTGTAAATTAAAAATTACAAAATTCCCTTTTAATCCTGTGGTAAACCCGAAGTTGTTAATCCCCACCCTAAAGGATGGGGTTATTCATATTTTTATTCAGAAATCCACTTGTTTATTCAGCCAGTGACTGAATGCCCATATTCCACAATGTGAAACCATAAATGTCGGCATACTGCTCAATGGTTTTGCTTACCGGTGTTCCTGCCCCGTGGCCGGCATCAGTTTCAATGCGGATAAGAACAGGGTTGTCGCCCGCTTGTTTAGCCTGCAGTTCAGCCGCAAATTTAAAGCTGTGTGCCGGAACAACACGGTCGTCGTGGTCGCCGGTGGTTACCAGTGTTGCCGGATATGCAACGCCCGCTTTAACGTTGTGAACCGGAGAATATCCTTTCAGGTATTCAAACATCTCTTTGCTGTCTTCGGCTGTGCCGTAATCGTAGCCCCAACCTGCACCAGCGGTAAAGGTGTGGTAACGTAACATATCCATTACACCAACTGCCGGAAGTGCCACTTTCATTAACTCGGGGCGTTGTGTCATTACTGCACCAACCAATAATCCTCCGTTCGATCCGCCACGGATGGCGAGGTAATCGCTCGATGTATAATTCTCGGCAATCAGGTATTCAGCTGCAGCAATAAAGTCGTCGAAAACATTTTGTTTTTGCATTTTAGTTCCGGCGTCGTGCCACTTTTTACCGTACTCGCCACCACCACGCAAATTGGCAACAGCATACACCCCGCCTTGCTCTAACCAAACGGCATTGGTAACCGAAAAGCTTGGCGTAAGGCTAACGTTAAAACCACCGTAACCGTATAGGATGGTTGGATTCTGTCCATTCAGTTTGGTACCTTTTTTATAGGTGATGATCATCGGAATTTTAGTTCCGTCTTTTGAAGTATAAAATACCTGTTTGCTTTCAAAATCGTTTGGATTAAAATCGATAGCTGATTTGCGGTACAGTTCCGATTCGCCGGTTTTGAAATCGTATTGATATATGCTTCCCGGCGTAATGTAGTTGGTGAAGGTGTAATATATCTCGGTATCTTTTTTCTTCGCACCAAAACTACTAACCGAACCCACTCCCGGCAACTCTACTTCCCGAATAATTTTACCATTGTAATCGTACTGAAATACTTTTGATACGGCATCGATCATATATTCGGCAAAGAAATAACCACATCCGGTTGAAGGGCTGAGAACGTTTTCTGTTTCAGGAATAAAATCCACCCAGTTTTCAGGAGTTGGGTTGCTGACATCGGTAGTAACCACTCGTTGGTTAGGTGCATTTAAATTGGTAACCAGGTATAGTTTCGTACCAACATTATCAATTACGTAGGTATCGCTTTCGTCGGTTCCAATTATGGTAATCAGTTTACTGTTTGGCTGGGTAAGGTCTTTTATAAACAGTTTATTCCCGGAAGTAGAAACACTGGCGGTAATAACCAGGTAACGGTTGTCGTCGGTTACTTTACCGCCAACGTAACGGTGTTTTTCTTCGGGAGTTCCACCAAATATCAGCTCGTCTTGGTTTTGAGCCGTACCCAGTTTATGGTAGTACAATTTATGCTGATCGGTTTTTGCCGATAACTGGCTGCCTTTGGGTTTGTCGTAGCTTGAGTAGAAAAAGCCTTCGTCGCCTTTCCATGAAATACCGGTAAATTTCACATCAATCAGTGTATCGCCAATTTGCGTTTTTGAGTCGGTATCCATAATGATAATCTTTCGCCAGTCGCTGCCACCTTCCGAAATAGAGTAGGCGGCAATTTTTCCATTTTCCGAAAAACTCAAGGCATCTAACGACGTTGTTCCGTCTTCTGCAAACGTATTCGGATCGAGAAAAACTTCGGCAGTAGACTCATCTGCTCCGGTTTTAAAACGGTAAACTACGTATTGGTTTTGCAATCCGTCGTTTTTGTAAAAATACGTCCAGTCGCCTTCTTTAAACGGCGCACCCACTTTTTCGTAGTTCCATATCGATGAAAGTCTTTCTTTTAATTCCTCACGGTACGGAATCTGGTTTAGGTAGTTGTAAGTTACTTTGTTTTCTGCCTTTACCCATTCGGCAGTTTCTTCCGAGTGGTCGTCTTCCAGCCAACGATACGGGTCGGCCACTTCAACACCAAAGTAGGTGTCTTTTACGTCTCCTTTTTTTGTCACAGGATAATCTAATTTTTTTTGTTGTTCAGTACAGGCAAACAGAACAAGTGTTGCCAGTACAAATAAAACAGTGTTCTTCATTGTGCAGTTGTTTTTCGCTAAATTAACTATTTCTTGATTCCAATTTTCTTGATATATGTATTGATCGTTTGGGAAAGGTAACAGCACATCACTGTTTTTTGTTGATGAAATTTACATTAGTCTCTTTTCTTTTCTGATTTTTTTGTCTTTCAAATATCCCCAAATATAGGTTGGTAACAGACCTATGGAAATACCAATCAGAAACAATTCAAGTTTTATGTCGGCATTAAGTTGCATAAGCAGGTAGCCCAAAACAGAGCCGCCAATAACTCCAAAGAATGAAATAAGGTAGGTAAAATAGTATGGTGCGTAAAAACCGTGCTCTTTTTGCATGTGTTTAGATAGGCGTGATATCAGCCGGTCGTAATTGCGGCGCTGTTTGCCAACGTGGCTTACTGCTTTCCCGATCGTGTCAACAGTTTCTGTAATATTGACCCGGACTTTTTGGCATTCGGGGCAGTTGCCAGAAAAATCATCAACACGCGAAATATTACGTTTAAATTCGTCGATACGGAAAAAGCGCAGGTCTTTATCTCTGCAGCCACTTAATTGTTCGTCTATTTTATTGTGAAGTTCTTCTGACCAGTTGCCCATGTTCTCAAATTTTAGTGGCGAAGTTAATGAAAGGAATTGGAAGTTTAGTTATCTGTCATCTCGGAGCAAAGCGAGAGATCTGTTTTGGTTTCAAGTTTTCAGTCTCAGTCCATAAAATTAGTAGCGGTACTCATTTTCCAGAAGATGCAGGCTATCTGCTGTCCGCGAATGGTTCTTTCTTATCAGATAATGATCATCTGGTAAAAGATGAAGGCAATCTTGTGAAAGATATAGTTGATCTTATAGCAGATGAAGGCTATCTTGTTTCAGCGTATGGTTCGCTGGTGGGAGAGAATGATTATCTGCAATCAGCGCTTTGTCATCTTTTTAGAGCAAACTGTTATTAATAAAAAACGCTCCACCAAAAGGCAGAGCGTTTAATTATTTTGCTTGAATTTTATTCAGCTTTTAGTCGTTATCGCGACGAGGGCGGAATTCTCTGCGATCACCACCTCTGCGGTCATCACGTCTTCTGTCTCCACCTCTGCGATCACCACCACGGCGGTCTCCGCCTCTGCGGTCACCACCACGGTTTTCTCTTGGTGGGCGCTCCACATAACCTTCTGGTTTTGGAAGCAACACTTTGCGCGAAAGTTTCAGTTTGCCGGTTTTTTCATCAATACCGATCAGTTTAACTTCAACTGTTTCACCTTCTTTGGCAAAGTCTTCTGCGTTTTCAACACGCTCCCAAGCCATTTCAGATACGTGTAGCAGTCCTTCTTTTCCAGGAATAATTTCGATAAATGCTCCGAAAGAAACTACCGATTTTACTTTACCCTGGTATACTTCACCTACTTCAGGAAGAGCAGTAATGGCCTTAATTTTAGCTTTTGCAGCTTCAATTGGCTCCAGTCCCTGTCCTGAAATTTCAACTCTACCCTGATCTTCGATTTCTTCGATAACAATAACCGTTTCGGTTTCTTCCTGAATTGCCTGAATTACTTTTCCACCAGGTCCGATAATTGCACCAATCATGTCCTTCGGAACCATAACGATTTCAATACGAGGAACATTTGGTTTGTAATCTTCGCGTGGTTCTGGAATCACTTTCAGCATTTCGCCCAAAATGTGTAAACGGCCTTCTTTTGCCTGTTGCAAGGCTTCGGCAAGCACTTCGTACGGAAGTCCGTCAACTTTAATGTCCATTTGTGTAGCGGTAATACCATCGGCAGTACCGGTTACTTTAAAGTCCATGTCGCCAAGGTGGTCTTCGTCACCTAGAATGTCAGAAAGAACGGCGTATTTTTCAGCACCTTTATCGGTAATCAATCCCATTGCGATACCCGATACCGGTTTTTTAATTTTAATACCGGCATCCATCATTCCCATTGTTCCGGCACAAACAGTTGCCATCGATGATGAACCGTTTGACTCTAAAATATCAGACATTACACGAACAACGTATGGGAAATCTTCAGGAATCATTCTTTTTAAACCGCGCAAGGCCAGGTTACCGTGTCCAATTTCACGACGGCTGGTTCCGCGTGGTGTTTTTGGATCGCCTACACAAAATGGAGGGAAGTTGTAGTGTAACAAGAATTTTTCCGTTCCCTGGAAAGTTACACCATCAATTTTCTTAATGTCCATTTTGGTCCCCAATGTAACCGAAGTCAGCGATTGAGTTTCTCCACGCGTAAATATAGATGAACCGTGTGCTCCCGGCAAATAGTTTGTTTCACCCCAAATAGGACGAATTTCGTTGGTTGCACGTCCGTCTAAACGAATTTTGTCGTCAAGAATCATGCGGCGCATGGCTTCTTTTTCAACATCGTGGTAATATCTCTTAATTAAACCAATATGCTGGTCTAAATCAATTTCCTCGTTTTCTGCATTTTCTTCTGTGTATTTCTCGATGAACTCATCGCGAATTACCATAAACGAATCCATGCGCTCGGCTTTGTTGGTTATTTGCTTTTTGGCAACTTCGTAACAAGCCTCGTAAGTTTCTGCTTTTACGCGCTCGCGTAATTCTTCGTTATTGTTTTCGTGGCAATATTCACGTTTAACAACACCAAGTTCGGCAGCTAGTTCTTCCTGAACTTTACAGTGCTTTTTAATTTCTTCGTGTGCCACTTTTATGGCTTCCAGCATTACTTCTTCCGAAACCTCATTCATCTCGCCTTCAACCATCATAATGTTGTCGTACGATGCACCAACCATAATTTCAAGGTCGGCTTCTTCCATCTGTACACGAGTTGGGTTGATCATGTATTCGCCGTTAATACGAGCCACACGACATTCTGAAATAGGTGTTTCAAAAGGAACATCTGAAACTGCAATGGCTGCCGAAGCAGCTAATCCTGCCAATGCATCTGGCATTTCGTCTTTTCCAACAGAAATCAATGAGATCATCACTGCTGTTTCTGCGTGGTAATCGTCCGGGAAAAGCGGACGAAGAGCACGGTCTACTAAACGTGCTACTAAAATTTCGTCGTCACTGGGGCGAGCTTCTCTTTTTAAGAACCCTCCGGGGAAACGACCTGCGGCTGAAAATTTTTCGCGGTAATCAACCGATACCGGCATAAAGTCTACATCTTCTTTAGCTTCTTTTGCCGACACAACTGTTGCCAGCAACATGGTGTCACCCATTCGAACCACTACCGAGCCATCAGCTTGTTTTGCCAATTTGCCGGTTTCAATGGTAATCGTCCTGCCGTCGGCAAGTTCGATTGTTTTAACTGTAGCGTTTACCATAATTTAAATAAAAATTTTTGCGGCCTGTTTTGCGGCCTTTGTTAATTACAATGGGTGGTGAGGTTTTGCAATTTACAAAAAAAGAAAGGCAATACCTATGCATTGCCTTTCAATATAATTTACTTACGTAAGTTCAACTCTTTGATAATCGCACGGTAACGTTCGATATCTTTTTTAATGAGGTAGTCGAGTAAGCTACGACGTTTACCTACTAATTTAATCAATGCACGACGTGTGCTGTGGTCTTTTTTGTTTTTTTTCAGGTGCTCTGTTAAGTGGTTAATTCTTAACGAGAACAATGCAATTTGACCTTCTGCACTACCTGTGTCCTGAGCTGATTGGCCATGTTTGGCGAAAAGCTCTTGTTTTTTTTCTGATGTTAAATACATTTTTTAAAGAACTATTTGTTATACAATGTTTACGCCGCAACATCGCTTTCAATAGAAACGGCATAAAATTAATTGGCCGCAAAAATAGTTAAAAGATTTTTGATTGACAACGGTTTGGCGTTTTTTACTGACTAATAGTAGTCTGGAAGCGTCGAAGCGACAAAAATAATACAATTTTACCCCTAAATAAAAAAAGTTAAGTAGCAGAGAGAAGTTTTTTTCGGGTTGAAGATATTTCGCCTGTTTAAACCATGGAACGGAACGCTATTCACGGTAAGTTGTTGATAAATGGTGAATAGAATCGGAACATTCCTGTATGGATTCCTTAAACTTGTTGTACCCTTATTTTTTATCATTATGAATTTATGAATGGGTGGTCGTTGGGCTACCCTTTTTCTTTTTACTATCAAGTATTGCTATTTTAATTCATCGGACTTTTGAAAAGGCATTAAACTTTTACCTTATCGGTGGGTCATATCAAACGTAACAAGCTTATAATGAAACTAAAATCGATTTCTTCAAAATTTATTGAGTGGATAAAATCTCCCGAAGTATTTGGTAGTAAAAAGAAACTGATTCCAGGCAAATGGCAATTGTTTGAATATTATGTAGATGAGGAGAAGGAGTTATTCCATTTTGAAACAGATGCGCTGAAAGAAAAAAATGTACTGTTTGTTTTATCTTTTCTCGAAAATCATGATTTTATAGTAGCAGGCAATGCACCGGTAAAACTGTTGGAAGGAACTACTGAAGGTAAATGGAGCGTTGCCCGAAACTTTATAACATTAATCAACCCAAAAGATTTCAGAAGTAATATTGAGTTTCAGTTTGCTTTTGAAAAAAGAAACCTGAAACTGCTCAAGAAAGATGCCATGGGCAAGATTGAATTTTTTGGATTCTTTAAACCGTATAAATCTACTTCTTAAATCCACTTTTGTATATATCCAGTGCCGCCGGAAAGGGTTGCAATGCCCGTTCAAATATTCCCAGCGAATAGGCAATGGTTAACCCATAATTGGTAATTGCAACTCCTGCTTGTTTAGCTTTCATTATACGGCTCAGCATTTCGCGGCGGTTCCACATGCAAGCACCACAATGAATAATCAGTTTATATTCCGACAGGTTTGGCGGAAAATCATGCCCGCGTGTACTTTCAATTTCCAATTTGCCGCCAACATATTGTGTGAGCCAGCGTGGAATCTTTACGGTTCCAATATCTTCACCAATGGGATGGTGCGAGCAGGCTTCGGCAATTAAAACTTTATCGCCGGTTTTTAGTCGATCAATAGCCATTGCTCCGCGAACCATTTCGTTCAAATCGCCCTGGTGGCGCGCAAATAAAATAGAAAATGAGGTTAACGGAATTTCGGGTGGCGTGTCGGCAGCCACTTTTAAAAAAGCCTGCGAATCGGTAACAATCAATTTGGGAGGTTTGTTAAATCGCGACAATGCTTCGCGCAATTCACGTTCTTTTACCACCATACAAAATGCATCGTTGTCTAGTAAGTCGCGGATACTTTGCACTTGTGGCAAAATCAATCTGCCCTTTGGCGCTTCTTTATCGATCGGTACCACCAAAACAGCAGCTTCTCCGGCTCCAACAAGATCGCCTAAAATACTGGGGCGGTTAATAAAATCGGCAGGGGCTGAATTCAGCAATAACTGTCGGAGCTCAAGTAAACCCTTATTTTCAGTGACTGAAGTCTGCGCCAGCTTTATTTTTTTGCCATCGAGGGCACCAATAAGTTCAAAGTTTTCTTTGTACAGATCGCATTTGTTAAAAACGACTACAAACGGAATTTCTCGTTCGTTGAATTCGCCAATCAGCGATTCTTCGTATTCTCCCCAATCGTTAAAATTCGAGACAATTACACCCAAATCGGTTCGGTCGAAAACAGCTAGTGTTTTGGCAATTCGTTTTTCGCCTAACGCTCCTACATCGTCAATACCTGCTGTGTCGATAAAAAGTACCGGCCCCAGCGGAAGCAGTTCCATTGGCTTTTCAACCGGGTCGGTGGTTGTTCCGGCAACATCCGAAACAATAGACACATCTTGCTGTGTTAGTGCATTTAAAATACTTGACTTGCCGGCATTTCTGCGGCCAAAAATTCCAATATGTAAACGAAATGATTTTGGTGCTCTCATGTTCTCTGTTTTGCGCGACTGAAAGTACAAATTCAATTCAACTCACGCAATTATTGCCATAAAAAAAGGATGCCAAAGCACCCTCTAATTAATTTATTTGAAGTTGATTTTACTTCGATCCTCCACAACAACTTTTTTTCTTAGAAGTGGCTTTTTTGTTACCACAGGTTTTGCCCGATGCTGCACAACTTTTCTTTTGTGCCTCGGTGCAACCGGTCGCCTTCTTGTCGGCTTTTTTAGCAGTTGTGGTTTTCTTTTCTGTTTTTTTCTTTTTTTCGTCCTCTTCTTTACTTATTACAACAGAATTATTGTCGTCGGCAACAAGGGTTACTACCGATTCTTTAACGGTATTAACCTTTGCGCTTGTGCTGGCCATAGCAACACTATAAGCTGCAATAAGAGTGATTACAATAAGAATTCGTTTCATGATTTTTGAGTTTTTTATGATTGTGTGACAAATATATTGTTTACTGGTTTAAGTAAGCGTTAATGCGAGGTTAATGCGTTTATCAGTCGGAGCGTTTGTTGATTTTATGGTTATTTTTGAGTTTTATATACGCCATAAAACAATTGGTTATCAATATGGTTATGGTAGTAAATATTTCATTAACGAGGAGCAGGGAAATTTATACGTGAAAACAGTATTCCGAAAATATACATTTTTATTGGCTTTGCTTATAATTCTGGCACTGCTGGCAACACAAATAAAATGGATTGTTTATTCGATTCGCTTTCAGGACAAGGTATTTGAGAAAAGTGTAGAACTGGCACTTGGCGAAACGATGACAAATCTTACGGCCGATAAACCGCTTTGTAAAGTGGTGAAATCTTGTGTTGATTGTGACTCTGTTCGCCTGAAAACCCAACTGGCCTCAGCCGGAGTTTGGCAGAAAATTCACGATGCCATTCAGAACGAATTAAAATCATACGACATTGACCTGGATTTTGAAATGTATATCCTCGAAAATGATTCGGAAGAGCTTAAACTAATAGAGGCTGAATATGACAAGGGATTGTACTACTCGCGTTGTATGGGCGGAATACTTGGGCAAACCGGGTATCAATTGGTGGTGGAATTTCCGTCGCGAACCCGTTTTTTCTTTGCTACGGCCGGAACTATGTTCGTTGGGTCGGTAATTCTGATTTTCCTGCTTATTGTTTCGCTGTTATATCTGTTGCGCATTTACAACCGCGAAATTCGTATTGCCAAACATACCAAAGAGTTGCTGAATAATGTGAGTCACGAGTTTAAAACGCCGTTGTCGTCGATTGCGCTGGCATCGAATATGATTCGAAAAAAACGATATGGCGAAGATGAGCAAAAATTAACCAGTTACGCCGAGCTGATAAGCAAAGAGAACCGGAAATTACAAAATCTGGTAGAAAGCTTATTGCGACTGGAAGCAGTTGAGCGTAACGAATTTGATTACAGCAAAGAAGAAACATCGATAGAGGATGTGGTAAAAGAAGCGGCATCAACCTGCGAAATGTTACTGAACGAGAAATACGGACGAATATCTTATGATTTTGAAACGGATAAAACTCCGGTTTTTATCGATCGTATGCATTTTGTAAACGTTTTTGTTAATCTTTTTTCGAATGCCATAAAGTATTCTAAGCGCAATCCTGACATTGCAATATCTACTCGTGTTGAAAATGATATGCTGGCAATCTTTGTAAAAGATAATGGAATAGGTATTCCTGATAAATTTCAAAAGTATATTTTTGATAAGTATTACAGGGTGCCAACAGGCGATGTGCACAATGCCAAAGGTTTTGGTATTGGATTGGCCTACGTAAAACAAATTGTTGAAGCGCATAACGGAACCATTTCGGTTGAAAGTATAAGCGATGAAGGGACTAGTTTTAAGATTGAATTGCCACTAGAAAAATCGTAAAGATGGACGAAAAAAACTTAAACATTATTTTAGTTGAGGACGACCTTAATCTTGGATTTTTGTTGGAGGATTTTTTGAAGAGCCATGGAGTTGGAGTAACGCTGTATCGCGATGGAGAAGAAGGCTTGGAAGGATTCAGAAAAAAAGGTGATTTCAATTTTTGCATTTTTGATGTGATGCTCCCCAAAATGGATGGATTTACGCTGGCCAAAAAGGTAAAAGCTGTTCAACCCGAAATTCCGGTAGTTTTTCTTACGGCGCGTGCCATGAAAGAGGATAAAATGAAAGGCTATACTATTGGTGCCGACGATTACATTACCAAACCTTTTGATGAGGACGAGTTGTGGTGTAAAATTATTGCCATTAGTAAACGCAGCGATTTTATCCAGGAAGAAACCGAAACGGTTTACCAGGTTGGCGCTTACGAATTCGATTATGAAAACCTTTCGCTTTGTTTGGACGGAAATATAAAACGCCTTACCACGCGCGAGGCCGAGGTGTTGCGTATGCTTTGTAAGGAGAAAAAGAATGTGGTTCGGCGCGAGCAGATTTTAACAGCCATTTGGGGCGAGAACGATTATTTTGCCGGTCGAAGCCTCGATGTATTCATTTCGAAACTCAGAAAGTACTTTGCCGGAGATCCTTCAATTTCGATCGAAAATGTGGTAAAAGTGGGGTACATTTTACATTGCTAAATAAAAAAAGTCGCTCATTATTTAATGAACGACTTTCCTTTATAGGCGGTAATCAATTATGATTTACCTGATTTATCACCACCACAAGATTTGCTGCAGTCGCTTTTCTTTTCTGCTGATTTTTCGCCTGAGCAGCCCTTAGCTTTTGCTTTTGTTCCTGAACATCCTTCGCCTTTCGCTTCAGACTTTGAGGCTTTTTTTCCATCCTCTTTCTTTTCTTTTTCTACTTTGTCGGCGTTATCTACAACCTGAACGATTTCATCGTTGGTAACAACTGTAGCTTCAGTCATTGCTAATGATACTCCGTAAACTGCAACAAACGCTAATAGAAATAATACTTTTTTCATGATTTCCAATTTTAGTTATTAATGAATAATTATTGTTTTAATGTTTATTTAGACTCAATATTAATAACTAATACAGTTAAAAGCAAATTGAAAATAAGACAAGTAGGTTTTTATTCTGTTTTTAGGGTTTAATCATCAGAAAAACAGTGGTTTGTGTGCATGTTAATGTGTTGTTAAAAATGTTAACGCCTAGTTGCCCAAACGGCAAACGGCTTCGGGAGTAATCAACTGATCAAACTCGTTAGCAGTTAAAAGCTCTGATTTTAAGACTGCTTCCTTGATCGATAAACCACTGTTTTCGACCATTTTTATGAGCTCTGAACAACGCTCGTAACCAATTTTCGGAATAAGCGCAGTAATCGTAGCGGTTGAGTTGTGCACATGCGAACGGCAAAGCTCTTCGTTGGCAGTTATCCCTGAAACACATTTTTCGTTGAATAACTTACAGGCATTTTTAAGCAAATCAATGGATTCGAGAAAACTATGCGCAATCAGTGGCATAAACTGGTTAAGCTCAAGATTTCCGGCGCTGCAGGCTTGTGCTATCACCTGATCGTTACCCATAACTTTTATGGCGGTTTGCGCCACAGCTTCGGGAATAACCGGATTTACTTTTCCCGGCATAATCGATGAACCCGCCTGAAGTTGGGGTAGGTTAATTTCCCCAAGTCCGGCATGTGGCCCGCTGGATAAAAGTCGAAGGTCGTTGCTGATCTTTAGTAAATTAACAGCACATGCTTTTAATATCCCTGAAACTTCAACAAATACATCTACGTTTTGTGTACCGTCCATCAGGTTTTCGCTGCGTGCCAGACCAATGTTTGTATTTTCACGCAGCTTGTCGACTACCCTAAAAATAAATTGTTTGGGTGCACCAAGCCCTGTTCCGATGGCTGTTCCGCCAAGATTTACCACGCGCAATCGTTCTTCGCATTTGTAAATACGCCGCCTGTCGCGGTTTAAAGCTTCGGCATAAGCACTCATTTCGCGCCCTAACGTTGTTAAAACTGCATCTTGTAATTGCGTGCGGCCAATTTTAACGATGTGTGCAAATTCTTTTTCTTTTTGCTGAAAAGCTTCCTGCAGGTTTAGCACATGTTGTTCCAGTTCGCGCAACAAACGAATAGCAGCAACTTTAAGCGCCGTGGGGTAGGTGTCGTTGGTGCTTTGGTGCAGGTTGATATCATCAAGAGGAGAGACAAATGCATAATTACCTAATTCTTTTCCGAGAATTTGCAGGGCACGATTAGCCAATACTTCGTTCACATTCATATTGGTTGATGTTCCGGCACCGCCCTGCAAAGCATCCACCAAAATGTGCTCATTTAGTAATCCCTGGCTCATCTCAAAAGCGGCCTTTTCAATGGCTTCTGCTTTTGTTTTGTCAGTCCAAAAGCCAAGTGTATTATTGGTTTGTGCGCAAGCCTGTTTTACTTCGCCGTAAGCTTTAATAAGCTCCGGATGAACCTTGTGCCCGGAGATGGGAAAATTCTCCACCGCACGGGCGGTATGAATACCCCAAAGTGCATCGGCTGGTAGTTGCTTCTTTCCAATAAAGTCACTTTCTTCTCTTGTGTTGATCATGATTTGCTTGATTATTGGATTACATGATTTTGTTGTGAACTCTTTTGAATATTAAACTTCTAATTCCAAAGTTTATTAACAATAAACATCATCACGGCCAGCTTCAACACGATTTACCAGTTTTTCAGCGCGTTGTTTGGCAATACCACTCATGCCGGCTATTGTTTCGCGAATTAATTTATCCCCAATCTCACGTGTTTGTGGCGATGCATAGTTTTGCAAATATTCTTTAAACGAACTAAGGCCATTTGGAGCACAGTGTAAGCGAATATCGCCGGGTTTTGCCAAATCCATAAAATCCTGACCGGTTCTTCCCAATCGATAACAAGCCGTGCAGAATGATGGAATGTATCCCATTGAAGCCACATCGCAAATTACTTCATCGAGCGGACGATGGTCGCCAAGCGAAAACTGGCTTGAAGGATCGTCTTCCGAAGTTTCACCGTATCCTCCTGGATTGGTTTTACTTCCTGCCGAAATCTGGCTTACTCCCAATGCGAATGTATCGCGGCGCATTTGTGCTGTTTCGCGGGTTGACATGATGATGCCGGTGTACGGAACTGCCAGGCGCAGAATGGCTACCATTTTACGAAAATCAATATCTGAAACCGGAAAAGGCGGATGCGATGCCATATCGCTGTTGGTTGCCGGTTCCATACGTGGTACACTGATGGTGTGCGGACCAACCCCAAATTTATCTTCCAATTCAAAAATATGCTGCATCATGGCCAGTGTCTCAAAACGATAGTCGAACAGACCAAGCAATACGCCAATTCCAACGTCGTCAATTCCGGCTTCCATTGCTCTGTGTAATGCCCAGGTGCGCCAGTTGTAATCGCGTTTTTTTCCGCCTAGATGTACTTTATTGTAGGTTTCGCGGTGGTAGGTTTCCTGAAAAATCTGATAGGTACCAATATTCGCATCTTTTGCCTGTTTAAATTCTTCAACGGTGAGCGGAGCAACATTGATGTTCACACGTCGTATTTCGCCATGTTCGTTTTTAACGCTGTATACTGTTTTAATGCAGTCGAGAACATACTGGAAACCATCTTTATCAGGGTAGGATTCTCCGGCAACCAGCAAAACTCTTTTGTGTCCTTGATTGATCAGTATTTCTACTTCTTTTGCAATCTCTTCCTGCGATAAGGCATGGCGAACAATATCTTTATTGCTTGCTCTGAATGCACAATATAAGCATTCGTTTTTACACAAATTCGACACGTATAGCGGCGCAAACAGCACCAGCCTTTTTCCATAAATGGTTTCTTTTACGGTGTTTGCTGTGTTAAACAGTTCTTCCATCATTTCCGGATCGCTGATGGCGGTAAGAGCTGCGACGTCAGTAAGGTTTAAGCCTTTCATTTCGGCAGCTTTGGCTAATATTTCTTTAATTCTTGCTGGCTCTGGGTTTTTATTTTGTTCCAGTGCTTCCCAAACTTTGGCTTCGTTGATAAAATCGGCAGGTACGTTATACATATTTTTTTGAGTTAAAAGATCGGTTTTTATTCTTCTATTTTTTTGCAAGTCCTGATTTTACAGAAATGCCCGGAATGCTACCGAGTGTTCCTGTTAATTTGCCTAACTCGTCGGTTGTGGCATCGATTACCAGTGTGATAACTGAGTAATTTTCTTTTGCGTTCGGTAGGCCGGTGCGTGCCAGAATAAGTTCCGAAAACTGACTCAGAACCTGATTTACGTTTTCTGATGATTTTTCGCGGTTTTCAATTATTATGCCTACAAAACCCAGTCGTTTCATATATAAGAGTTAGAAGTTGCATGTTTGAAGACCGAAATTTTTCTGTCAACAAACATCAACATAATTTTTACAAATAAATTCTACGGGGAATACAGGGAAAGCAGATCAGTGATTAATCTTTTAACATTAATCATTAATTCTTTATCGTTTTCCCTAAAGTCAGCCGTAGCCTTCCCGCAGGATTATGATGCAAAAGTAACTTTAATTTTAATTGACTAACATGAGAAATGTTGTAAACTGCTAATGTTATGCAACCTAGTTCTAAAACATAACATACGGTTTCGTTCTTGAGCTTTATTGCGCAGAAAAGCATATTTTTGTGGCTCAAAATGATTGGTTTGGATAAACAGGAAATCATACAATTACTAAAGGCTAGAGGCGAAGAGCGCACTGAACTTTTAAAGCGGGCACAGGAGGTGAAGGTAAACGAAACCGGGAATAAAGTTTATTTCCGTGGTTTGATTGAGTTTTCGAATATTTGCGCCAAGGATTGTTTGTATTGCGGTATTCGGAAAGGAAATGACAAGGTTGTGCGTTACGAGGTAAGTGATGACGAGATTTTGGAATCGTGCCGTTTCGCCTGGGAAAATCGTTTTGCTTCGGTGGTGTTACAATCGGGCGAATTATCGTCGCCGGCTTTTGTGAAAAGGGTAGACGGTTTGCTAAAAAAAATCAAGCAGATTTCGAACGGAGAATTAGGAATTACATTGAGCTGCGGAGAACAAAGCCTGGAAACCTATCGTCGTTGGTTCGAGAGTGGTGCACACCGTTATTTGTTGCGCATTGAGTCATCGAGCCGAGAGCTGTATTACAAGATCCACCCTGAAAATGAGATCCATTCGTTTGAAAAGCGAATAGAAGCATTAGAAAGTTTAAAAGCGGCCGGTTATCAGGTTGGAACAGGAGTAATGATTGGATTGCCATTTCAAACCTACGAACACCTTGCCGATGATTTGTTGTTTTTCAAAAAACTTGATATTGATATGTGTGGGATGGGGCCATACATCGAGCACGAAGATACGCCGCTGTATCAACACCGGCATCTGCTAAAAACAAAGCAGGAACGGTTTGATTTGGCATTGAACATGATTGCCGTTTTACGCTTATTAATGCCCGATATTAATATTGCTGCGGCAACTGCCTTGCAAGCCATTGATCCGGCAGGGCGTGAAAAAGCACTGGCCATTGGAGCCAATGTAATTATGCCCAATTTAACGCCAACTGCTTATCGTGAGGAGTATCAGCTTTACGAGAATAAACCTTGTTTAGATGAAGATGCCGAATTGTGTCGTAATTGTCTGGAGGCGAGAATCCACATGGCCGGATCGGAAATTGGTTACGGCGAATGGGGCGATTCGAAACATTTTCATAAAAGGAAAAAGTGAAGTATTGATTCACCGCGATTATTTATCTTTCTTGGCAATCTGTTTTTCTGTGATTCTTCGTTAAGTGATGATAGATAACAAGAACCAATTCATTTTTTGAGATAAGTATGTGTTTGGGGATTAATGATTAGTTGCAGAGATTTTTTCTCAAGAAGGTTTATTGATAGCTAATAAAACCTAAAGCCGCAGCGCTTTTTTCGTATTTTTCAAAAACTTCAATGTAAATTTTTCTGCCGGAGGGCGTACTACACTCTCCGTAAGGAGGAGCATCGAAGAGGCGTTGTACACGAATTGATTCAACCGGAATCTTTTCTTCTTCCAAATAGGTTTTTACTTCTTCAATGTAATTCGCGCTGTTAGGAAGTGCCTCCCAGGGATTGGCGCATCGGGTTTCGCCAAAATACATTTTGATTAAAAGATCATCCGTTTCTTTTTTTGTTTCTTTACAACTGCACAGAATAAATATTGCACAAGCACTTAGGAGTAAAATTTTTTTCATGTTTTATGTTTTTCTGATGAAGCAAATTTATGAAAATGATTGTTATGTTTTACATAGATTACATTCTTTAATGATTGTTAGCAAAAGTTTAGAAAGAAAAATGAGGCGAAAGGGAGGCCGAATAACGCGTAAAATAAGTACGAATAATAATTTGGCTGAGGAGAGGAAGTAATTGATGCTTGTAACTAATAAATGTTAATTTTTACCCTAAAAAAGCAGCCTAAAACTGAAAGATGAACATTGTTTTTGTTTCAGGCCGCTTTTGAAGCTAATCCGTAAAAGCTTTTCTATATTTAACGACAAGTATTGTATTATGAAGTTGCATTTTCATTCAATTTTGTCTGCAATTTCGTTAACTTGTTGTAGTGGTCGATGGCCACAAAATAATTCGGATCTTCCACCACATTTACATCGCAAATAGCTTCTGCTTTTTTTACCAGTTTTATACAATCGCGGCTAAGGTGACGAAGGTGAATTGTTTTGCCTGCTTTTTGGTAACGCTCGGCCAGTTTGTTAATGGCCTCAATAGCCGACTGATCGGCAATACGCGACTCTTTAAAGTCAACGATCACTTCGTTTGGATCGTTTTGAACATCAAACTTACTTTGAAAAAGCGCAGTGGATCCAAAAAACAATGGCCCAAAGATTTCGTAGTGTTTAATGCCGTGCTCGTCAACACTTTTGCGGGCACGAATACGCTTGGCGTTTTCCCACGAAAATACCAGTGCCGAAACCACAACTCCGGCCAAAACCGCAATGGCAAGATCGAAAGCTACGGTGAGCCCGGTAACCAAAATAATTACGATAAGATCGGAAAGCGGGATTTTATTCATGATTCTGAAAGTACTCCATGCAAAGGTGCCAATTACCACCATAAACATTACGCCAACCAGTGCTGCAATCGGAATCATTTCGATATACGACGAGGCGAATAAAATAAAAACAAGCAACATTACGGCAGCCACAATACCCGACAAACGGCCACGACCACCCGATTTTATATTGATAATACTCTGTCCGATCATGGCACAACCGCCCATTCCTCCAAAAAATCCGTTTACGATGTTGGCGAATCCCTGTGCGGCAGCTTCGCGGTTTCCGCTACCACGCGTTTCTGTTAACTCGTCAACCAGGTTTAGTGTCATTAGCGATTCTATCAGACCAACTGCTGCCAGAATTAAGGCATAAGGAAAAATGAGTTCCAAGGTGTGCAGGTTTAAAGGAATTAGCGGAACATTAAACGTCGGCAGGCCAGCTTTAATACTATCGCCACCACCACTTTGAATAAAACTACGTACCGTTTCTGTTTCTATGTTTCCGAAAATTACGATGGCAGTAACCACTAAAATTCCAACCAGCGCTGCCGGTATGGCTTTACTGAGTTTGGGCAGCAGAACCATTATCGCCATAGTTAGACCAACCAAACCAAGCATGGTGTACAGTGGCGTTCCGCTTAACCATTCGCCGCCGGTTTTAAACATATTCAGCTGCGAAAGGAAAATAACAATAGCTAGTCCGTTTACAAAGCCCATCATTACCGAATGCGGTACCAGGCGAATAAACTTTCCGAGCTTGAAAACACCAAAAAGTGCCTGTATTGTTCCGGCCAGAATGAGGGTAGCAAATAAGTACTGCAAGCCTTGTCCGTCGCCGATGGCATTACCTTGTTGTACCAGGCTTACCATTACAACGGCCATTGCTCCTGTTGCTCCCGATATCATTCCCGGGCGGCCTCCAAAGATGGAGGTAATCAGTCCCATCATAAACGCACCGTACAAACCAACAATTGGCGATACACCAGCCACAAAACTAAAAGCCACCGCCTCGGGTACCAGTGCCAGCGCAACAGTTAGCCCCGAAAGGATATCATCTTTTATGCTTCCCTGCTTCTTATCTATAAATTTGAATTCAAATTTCATTCGTTCTACTTATTTTTTGTTGTGGAAAAACCCGGAAGGTGAGAGACCCCAGCACTGTGGCTGGTTGGAGTAGCTACTTTTGCTCGCTCCTGAAGTCTCGTTCCGGGGGATTAATAATAAAAATTCAAAAAGACTATTCGTTTAATTGTTCTTACAATTAAAGCGCGCGAAAATAGGGCTAATTTTTAGAAAGTATGTTGTAGAGCATGTTTTAAGGGGGATTGTTAATGTTGGGATAAAGTGAAGAAAAGGGAGGGGATTGATTACTTAAACCTTCAAGGTCTAAGTAACCTTAGAAAATGCATCAACCTGATCAGAAAAGCGATTGTTCCATCAGAAAAGGTGAAAAACCGAACGGAAGTGCAATTGTACCAGCTGAAAATGCTAATGTACCGCTCGGAAATGTGATTGTACTGCCCGGAAATGTGATTGTACTGCCTGAAAATGCTATTGTACCACCTGAAAGTGTGATTGTACTGGCCGGAAATGCTATTTTACCGTCTGAAAGAGTGATTATACCGGTCGGAAAATGACCTTTCCTAAAATAGCTTGACAGATTATTACTTTCTTTACTGATAGGAGTAAATGATTTTTTCTCATTTACTGTTTTACAAAACTACTAAGTTTTTCTTTACTGTTCTTTCCTGCGTTTTCATTTTTTGTTTCTGCAAAGTCCGACATGATTTTGTGTATGCCCTAAAACTGGCGACAGGTAAATTTTATCCTCCTGTAGTTTCTTACAGTATTATTTTTTAATCCTGGTTTGCAGGAACACTCTGCAGGCTTTCCCCTGTTTCCGCATTCGCCTTATAATGCCGCTTTTTCCAGTGTTTTTTTAGTACTCCTGTATGCAAGTGTGCATCTGTTGGAAACATGAAGTCTACGCTGCGGTGAGGCCGTTTGTTGTTGTATTTGTACACCGCAACTTTTGTGGCTTCAAGCGCTTCCCGATAATCAGAAAATGTATGGTTTAAATCGTATTCGTCCTTTAAAATCCCATTAACCCTTTCGGCTATTGCATTTTCGTACGGATCGCCGTTTTCGGTCATCGAGATATTTATTTTCGAGCCCTTCAGAAAGTTCACATAGTCGTTACAACAGTATTGTATCCCCCGGTCAGAATGATGGATGAGACCTTGTTTCACTCCCTCGCCTGCAACTGCCATACGCAAGGCGTTTAATGCCCCTTCGCTGGTTAAATCGGGCCAGAGGCACCAGCCTACTATCTTCTTCGAATAGGCATCGGTTACCAGTGAAAGGTAAACAAAGCCTTTTTCGGTGCGGATATAGGTAATGTCGCTCACCCATAAGCGCCCTGAGCTGAGTAGTTCTATCTCCCGGATCAGGTTGGAATATTTACGGTAAAAATGGTTCGAATTCGTGGTTTTAGGTCCTCTTCTTTTACGTTTTACCAATAAACCGTGTTCGCGCAAAAGGTAGTAGAATTTGTCACGTCCATATTTAATATTATGGTCCTGTAACTGCGGCGCTATCAAATGATGGAGCTTCTCGGCCCCCATGCGAGGGTGATCCCCACGCAGCTCTTTTACCAATGTTAATATAAATACTTCCTGCATTTGAAGCCCCGACTGGCGCTTTTTGCTGTCGTACCAGGCCTGACGGCTAAACCCAAACAGTCCGCACAGTACCGCTTTGCTTGTTAGCGGGTACATGTGCGTTAGTACACCTACTGCTTGGGGCCAGACTTTTTTCTGATCTCGAGTTTGTAGTCGTTCTCGGCAATGTCGATCATGGTGTTCAGCGCAACGTTTTTCATTTGCGCCAGTTCCAGCTGCTTCTCCAGCTCTTTGATGCGTTTTTCCAAGGCCTTGTTATCTGCTCTTTCTTTTGAACTCATAGACTGCAAAGATAAGTGGATTTCGTCGGAATATTTGACTTGCCAGTGCTTGTACGTCTTATCAAATCGATGTGGTAAATTAAATTTTTCACGAGCTTCAGTCACACTCATCCGTCCGGAATCAAGTTCGGCTATTAACCAACGCCGAAAACTGGTCTCGTAATTACTGTAATCTACTTTTTTCTGATTAAAACCTTCCATATTATCCGAAAGGTTAGTGCTGATTTTTTTCATTTTTGCTTAACTTTTTTAGTCAAGCTATTTTAGTATAAGACAAAAAGAAAAAACCATTCGGGAATGCCACACAACGACGTAAATTCCCGTTTCCGTCTCGTTTTTAGACCTTCAAGGTTTTTGAAAACCTTGAAGGTCTGTATCCGAAACGTTGGAAAAGGAGCGGGTTATTCAATCGCCGATATTTTTACTGCCCATGCTAAATCGCAAGGCAGGTTTTTCCGAATGCTGGAAGGGATAATAACTTTTACGCCTTCGTTGGTGTTTTGCCATTTTAGGTTGCCTTTGGCGCCCAACAGCGTAAGTTTTGCATTTTTCGCCGCTTTAATTCCTTTCACGGTAAACGATGCCGGAAGACCACTGCCATCTTCTTGTTCAAGATACATGGCATAAACGGCTTTTGTGTCTTTTTGCTGAGTCAGACAAATATTATCAGTTTTGTATGGCGCAATAGCACGTGTTGAGTAAATGGCTTCTCCGTTTACGTCGATCCAATCGCCCATGGCTGAAAGTAGTTCGTATGCTCCTTCGGGCCATTTCCCATCGGGGCCGGGAGCAATATTGTACAACAGATTTCCGCCTTTTGCTACAATGTCAATTAACATATGAATCGCTTGTTTTGGTGTCATGAATGTCGCATCCGGCACCCACGACCAACCGCCACCGGCGATAATACAGCTTTCCCATGGGTATGGAAGTTGTGTATCAGGCACTTTGTTTTCCGGTGTAAGGTAATTTTGGTTGGGGCCTTTTACCGCGCGGTCAACCACAATTAAGCCGGGTTGCTTTTCGCGGGCTTTGGCTGCAATTTCGTCCATGCGAATATCCTGATTTACTTCGCGCGAAATCGGAAATCCAGAAGTGGAGTTTTCGGCAATGTTGCTGTAATAGTTTTTTATTTCTTCGGGCGATTTTTTCGACACCCAGCCACCGTCGAGCCACAGAATGTCAATTTTTCCGTAATCGCTCATCAGTTCCATAATCTGGTTTTGGGTGAACTGTACAAACTTTTCCCATTCTTCCGGATGTGCTTCCGGATCGTAATTTACGTTTCTATCCATGGGCGGGAATTTAGGATCCCAATAATACGGGCTGTGCCAGTCGGGTTTCGAGAAGTAAGCGCCTGCCCACAATCCTTCGTTACGAAAAGCATCAAAAACCTCTTTGGTAATATTTGCCTTTGGATTTACGCTAAACGGGCACTCGGTGCTGGTTACTTTATAGTCGGTGTATTTCGAATCGAACATACAAAAACCATCGTGGTGCTTGGTGGTAAAAACCACGTATTTCATTCCGGCATTGGCTGCTGCTTTTGCCCATTGGTCAGGATTAAACCCGGTTGGGTTAAACGATAGCTTCAGGTTTTCGTATTCTTTTTTGTAGGTAAAATAATCGTCAGGATTACTTCCTTTTTTACGCTCACACCAGCCATAATCTTCTGGACAAATCGACCACGATTCCACAACACCCCACTGGCTGTAGGCACCCCAGTGCATAAGTAAGCCAAACTTTAAATCCTGCCAATCTTCCAGCTTGTCGAGTAAAGCCTGGTCGGTTGGCCACACATAATCTGTCATTTCATGTTCTAACTGGGCATTTACCATAAATGCCAGAAAGACCGGTATCAACACCAATAATTTTTTCATTCGTAGTAGTTATTTAATTTCTATTTCAATTATTCTCCTCAGCTGTTAGATCTCCAACAATTTTACGGCCGTGTAATTCGTTGGTTCCCGTTATTTGTTGAATTTCGCTAACGTTTTCATTGGTTACTTTTCCCGCAACCAGAATGATGATCTTGCCTTCTGCTTCGGCGATCATTTTTTGTATTACTTCCTGTCCTTCAAGGGCTGTAGCTTTTCCGCCCGAGCTAAGAATGCGTTTTATATTTGGGATGTTTTTTAAAACGCGTACGCCTTCAACCGGATCGTCCATTTCATCAATTGCTTTATGAAAAGTTACAGGAAGTGGCTCGGCATATTTGGCCAGCAGGCATGTGTTTGCTTCGTCAATTTTATTGTCGGGCGTTAATAAACCGAAAACAATACCGGCAGCACCGGCAGCTTTTGCCTGATCGATTGCAGCTTTCATCGTTTCAATTTCATCTGCCATATGTACAAAGTTACCTGCGCGCGGACGTGCCATTACCATTACCGGAATATCCAATTCTGAACAGGTTTTTGCCATTGTTTCAAGGTCAGGAGTTAAACCATCATTTGCCAGGTCGGAACACAGCTCAATTCGGTTTGCACCCTTTTCTTGTGCCAGTTTGGCTTCTAAAAACGATTCAACACATGCTTCTTTTATCATTGTACATTTTTTACATGATGTGGCACCAAAGATAAATAATTCGACAATAATTTATAAAAAGAGAAGTGGTTTTTTAAATAATTTAAAAAGTATTTGAAAAATGGATAAGCCACTTATATTTTGTTATTTTGTAGCTAAAACTACGAAATTTTGAAAAGCAATTTAGTAACGATACTTGGCCCTACAGCGACCGGAAAAACAGGATTAGCTGCACATTTGGCCGCACAGTTAAACGGAGAAGTAATATCGGCCGACTCGCGCCAGGTGTACCGCGGAATGGATTTGGGAACCGGAAAGGATTACGAAGATTATTTTGTAAATGGCGTTGAGGTGCCGTCGCATTTGGTTGATATTGAAGATGCCGGGGCGCATTACAATGTTTATCGTTTTCAGACCGATTTTATTGAGGTTTTCAGCGAGATACAATCGCGCGGAAAATTTCCGGTGTTGTGTGGTGGCAGTGGTTTATACCTTGAAGCTGTGTTACGAAATTATAGATTAATTGAAGTTCCTCCAAACAAGGAATTGCGAAAAGACCTGGAAGGAAAATCACTAGAGGAACTCGCCGATATTTTGAAAGAGTTAAAACCTGAATTGCACAACGAAACCGATGTGGAAACCGATCGTCGTGCTATTCGGGCCATAGAAATTGAACATTATTATCGGGAACATCCGCAGGAAGATTCTGAAATGCCCGAAATTAGCAGTTTAAATGTCGGGATTGATTTCGACCGGGAAATGCGCCGCCAGCGAATTACCTCCCGCTTAAAACAACGACTTGATGAGGGGATGTTGGACGAGGTGCAGAAATTACTCGATTCGGGGTTAACGCCTGAGCAGTTGATTTATTACGGGCTTGAATATAAATTTCTGACGCTGCATTTAATTGGCGAGTTGAGTTTTGATGAGATGTTCAGCAAACTGGAAATTGCCATTCATCAGTTTGCCAAGCGCCAGATGACCTGGTTCAGGGGAATGGAAAAACGCGGAACAAAAATTCAATGGATTAACGGACACCTGCCAATGGATGAAAAAGTTGGCGAAATTTTGAAACTATTACAAAATCCTTCGTAAAAGAGACGTCAGTAATCAATTAAATCGAATTGTGATGGCTGAATCAAATTGTGCAGACTGTACACTTCGTGCTAAATACGATGAAAAACCAAAATCGTTTGCCGGTCGCTTTTGGCGTTGGCACATTAACTGGTGTCCGGGTTGGAAAGGGTATATGAAATCGTTGGATGAGGCAGAGCGTGCTGAATTGAAGCAGCAGTATCATTTAAATAAGTAGTGTTGAGAATTAACGGCTGTCTACAAAATCATTGACTCGTCACCCTGAACTTGTTTCAGGGTCTTTTTGCTTGTTAAGAAGGATCAAATCAGATTCTGAAATGAATTCAGAATGACGTTCTCTCAGAATTTATAGACAGCCTTGTTTAATTGTTCTTACAACTTCTTCAATCCTTTTAATTCCGACTTATCAGAAACCGGGATAATACTGATGGCATAACCACCGCCGGGAGCACATTGTTGTTTTAACTCCGATTGGCTTGAAACCACATATTTTTTGATTTCATAAGCTTGCGGATTGGTTTTCCAGTTTGCATCTTTTGCGTCAGAATAAACTGTTGCAATGTATTTTTGACCCGGATTCAGAAAATCGAAACTGATTTCTGAAGTGCGGGTTTCTTCGTCGTTTGTACGACCCACAAACCAGTTTTCGCTGCCTTTTTCTTTTCGGGCATAAGTGATGTAATCACCCGGTTCGGCTTCTAAAACCAATGTCTTATCCCAATCAAGAGCCACATCTTTAATAAACTGGAAAGCATCCATGTATTTCTCGTAAGTTGTTGGCAGGTCGGCAGCCATTTGCAGCGGGCTGTACATTGTTACATACAAGGCCAGCTGGCGCGCAATTGTTGTACGAACCTGCGAATTATTGTCAGGATTGTATGCGCTAACATGTGTTTCGAAAATACCTGGTGTGTAATCCATCGGTCCTCCAATCAAACGGGTAAACGGAAGTATTGTGGTATGATCAACATTGTTTCCGCCAAATGCTTCGTATTCGGTTCCGCGCGCCGATTCGTTGCCAATAAGGTTCGGATAAGTTCTGCATAATCCGGTAGGGCGAACAGCTTCGTGTGCATTCACCATTATTTTGTAATCAGCTGCTTTTTTTACGGCATACAAATAATGGTTTACCATCCATTGTCCGTAGTGGTATTCGCCACGCGGAATAATGTTGCCTACATAACCACTTTTTACCGAGTTGTAGTTGTTATCGACCATAAACTGGTATGCTGTATCTAAATGACGCTCGTAGTTGCGCACTGAACTCGATGTCTCATGGTGCATCATCAGGTGTACGTTTTTGCTTTTGGCATAGTCGCGCAATTCAACAACATTAAAATCGGGGTAGGGCGTAACAAAGTCGAAAACATAGTCTTTTGATTTATTGAACCAGTCTTCCCAACCTTCGTTCCAGCCTTCAACCAAAACCGCATCCAAGCCATTTTCTGATGCAAAATCGATATATTTTTTTACCTCTTGAGTATTGGCAGCATGAATGCCGTTGGGTGTAGTCTTTGAATAATCGGTTTCGCCCAGTTTTACACTTGGCAGGTTGGTATATGCCCACGAACTTTTTCCGGTGATCATTTCCCACCAAACGCCAACATATTTCACCGGTTTAATCCAGTCGGTATTTTCGTATGCGCAAGGATCATTCAAATTGAGTGTGATATTTGAAAGAAGGATGTCGCCGGCATTTTGGCTGGCTATAACTGTACGCCACGGAGTTGTGCAAGGCACTTGCATGTAGGCCATATTTCCCTGTGCATCGGGTGTTAAAACCGATTTGAATACCATGTTCTTATCATCGAGTTCGAGGTGCATACACGAATAGTCTTTCAACGCAGCTTCGTGCAGGTTGATGTAGTACCCGTCGTCGGTCTTCATCATTAAAGCCGTTTGAACAGCCGTTGCAGAAATTGGCGTTTGAGAAGTGTTAGGAGTGATCGCATCTTTCATCAAACCACGAATTTCGGAAAGTTTTGATTTGGTGTAATCGTATTCCTGCGTATCGTAATCGCCCGGAATCCAGAAAGCGGTGTGGTCGCCGTCCATGGCAAATTCGGTTCGCTCGTCTTTCACCACAAAATAAATAAGGTTGTCTTGCTCGGGGAATTCATAACGAAAACCAAGTCCGTCGTTAAAAACACGGAAGCGGATAATCATTTTTCGGTTGGTAGCCGACTGGTTTAAAGTAACCGCCAGCTCGTTATAATGGTTACGAATCTCGCTTTGCTCGCCCCAAACCGGTTTCCATGTTTCGTCGAAAGTGGTGGTTTGACTGTCGGCAAGTGTAAATCCGCTTAACAGAGGTTTGGCATCTTTTAATTCAAGCCCCAATTTGCTGGGTTTGATAATGGTTTTGTCTTCCAGTTGAAGTTGATAAACCGGTGTTCCATTCGATAACTCGAAGGTGAGTTTCATTTTTCCGTTCGGAGAAGTAATTTCCTCAGCCTGGCTAAATAATGTGCCAACGGCAAGCACAAAAATCAATAGTAATCTCTTCATTTTCTTTTAAGTATTGTAGCCTTAATTAATCTTTAATTATTGGCTTTTGTTAGTATAAATAATTCAAAATAAGCTGTTCAAAATCAATGCAAACGTTTGAAATTGCCTGATTTTTTTTTGATCATTTCGTCTTACTTATTCCTGGAAGAAAAAGAGACTGTGATTATTTAAATGAACTGTTTCATCAGAAAGCTTGTTTCCGCGGGCTCCAGACCAGTCTGGCGCGAATTAGATCGGCTCCGTCGCTTTCGCGAACTACACTGCAAATATGGTTATTTTTGTCCAGTATTTGTTTCCTAATTCCCAACTTGTCGTTTTGTGTACCCTCTTTTACAAAATTCACTTCAAATTCAATGAGCTCATTTGCTTCGTGGAAATCAAAGTCGTAGCTGTCGATAATACGTTCCAGGTAACGTCCGCTGTTAAAATGCTGGTTAACGTCGATCTCGTTAAAAAGCACCGGGGTAAAAACTACTTCATCATCGGATTTTACTGGTTTTACTTTTGCGGCATTCATTTCCAAAACGCGTTCGTCGTGTATTGGAATGGAATCGAGTTCCAGTTTTACGATTCGTTTAGTTTCCTGGTTTAGCACCAGCCAGCTGGTTGTAGCCTGAATGATACTTTCGCCGTTGGCATCAATAAAATGAATATCGCGAAGTGCCAGCAGGCCATCGATTCCGGCAGGCCAGGTTTCAACGGTAAATTTTTCTCCCCATTCGGGGCGTCGTTTTATCTTAACCAGCAATCGCGATAGCACCCAAAACTGCTTTTCTTTTTGAAGATTATCGAACCCGAAACCTAATTTTTCGGCATGTTCCCACGCAATGTCCTGAATTTGCCAAAAAAGGAAAGAAGTAGAAAGTTGCCCAAAATGGCTAACGAAATATGATTTTGTAGTTAATTCCTGTTTGTGTTTCATGCTAAAACGATTTTAAGCTCGAAGTGCGATGTTGGAAGTTCAATTGCCTAAGAAAGATTCTTCCTGTTCAATCGCCTAAGAGCCCAGTATTAATTTTATCAAAAGAAATAGTCTCTCATTTTTATGCTTCAGACTTCGTTCTTTTTGTAAACTTTTTCACAAATTTATTGTTCGGTTTTTGAAAATCAATAACAAATGTTCAATTTTACGGCAAATTAAAAAGTTTTATGGGAAAAATAATAATTAAAACTCCTGAGCAGATCGAAGGCATCAGGCAAAGTGCAAAGCTGGCAGCAGAAACACTCGATTTTGCTGAGCAGTTTGTAAAAGAGGGAGTAAACACCGAATTTATCGATGATAAAATTGAAGAATTTATTCGTTCTCATGGAGCGGTTCCTGCAACCAAAGGGTATAATGGTTATCCAAAATCAAGTTGTATTTCGTTGAATAATGTGATTTGCCACGGTATTCCTTCAAAACAAACTGTTTTAAAAGAAGGAGATATTCTGAATATTGATATAACCACTATTTTAAATGGTTACTTTGGCGACACATCGCGTATGTTTACGGTGGGAGATGTAAGTAAGGAGGCTGAAGATCTGATCGACATTACCGGTCATTGTCTCGATCTTGGAATTGAGCAGGTAAAACCGGGCAACCGTTTTGGGAATATAGGATTTGTAATTCAGCGTTATGCAAAAGCGCAGGGATATAGTGTTGTATATGAGTTTTGCGGCCACGGTGTTGGTATCGAATTTCATGAGGAACCACAAGTGGATCATGCCTCGCGAAGAAACACAGGACCGGAAATGAAACCCGGAATGATTTTTACCATTGAGCCGATGATTAACCAGGGAAAACCCAAAGCAGTAATTGATGAAAACGATGGCTGGACCGCCCGTACGATAGATAGCAAATTGTCGGCGCAATTCGAGCACACCATTTTAGTAACATCAACCGGCTGCGAAGTTTTGACAGATATTCATAACGATTATCCGATTACTTAGTCTTCGTAATAAAAGTTTTGTCATTTCGAACGCAGTGAGAAATCTGTAATATCATTTGAGGCTGGAGATTTGGCGCCGCTGATTTTCAACTCTCACAACTTTTGAAATGATAGTTAGAATAAATAAAAACCGCTACTCTAATGAAAGAGCAGCGGTTTTTTATTAAAGTGAGTTATTCGTAATTAGATATTCCAGGTTTTTGCGTTTGTCATCCAGGCTTCCAATTCTAAAGTTGCATCTGTTTCTTCTTCAACGTCTGCTGTTTGAACACTGAAGTACTCGGTATTTTGCATCCAGCCTTCCACTTCCAATGTTTCTTCAGTTTCTGCTTTAAAGTAGCTCGCCATTCCGTTAAAGTAGCTTTCGTTAGTCATCCAGTTTTCCACTGCAAGTGTGTTTTCTGCTTCTGTTGCTACTTCTACCGTTGTAAAGAAAGTGTTTTCGGTAAGCATCCAGTTTTCTACATCCAATGCTTCTTCTGCTTCAACTGTTGCATACTTGGCATAGGTACTCATATCTGTTGTTGATGAAGCATCTGCTGATGCTGAGCTAGCTTCAGTGTTATCTGTCATTGCCATGGCTATTTGGCTGAAGCTATTGTTTTCCATTACGGTTCTCCAAAAATCTTGTGCATTTACTGTAATGCTGATCAAAACCAAACTAATAATAACTGCTAGTGATTTTGTGATTGCTTTCTGAACATTGTTTGTTGTTTTCATGACTTTGCCTCCTGCTTTTGTTTTCTTGTTTTGTTGCTTCTACTTTTTTGTTTCTTGTTTTCTCGTTCTGTTTTCTTGTTTTCGATATTAAGACGACCAAAAATATAATTAGTTACAAAAATTTAGAACTTTTTTTTAAAATGTACTGGTTTAAAACCTGAACTTTGTATTGCAAATATAAGTATAAAAAATGGTACTATGCAAAACAAAGTAGTATATTTTTTGAAATATATTTTGTGTAGAGATTTTAATGCGCTTATTATTAGTCTTTTATATGTGTCGGTGTTGTCTGAGAAAAAACGAGCGATAAGTTAAGTCGTACAAATAGAGAAGAATATTTGTTTGAGCGTATACTTTAATTTCTTTTAAAAAAATCTTTCATCGAATTACTTTTATTACAGCAACATCTAAAACTTGTATCTTTGTCAACAGAAAAAATGATTGTTTATGTCGTTAATAATTGAAGAAAAAGATCTGGAAAAATTTATAATGGTAGGCGACCGTGTTTTGGTAAAACCCAAAAATCCGTCGGGCAAAACCAAGTCGGGGTTGTATTTGCCGCCATCGGTTCAGGAGAACGAGAAAGTGCAAAGTGGATATATTGTAAAAGTAGGACCGGGTTACCCGATTCCGGCAGTGAGCGAAGAAGACGAAGCGTGGAAAGAAAAAAAGGAAGAAGTAAAATATGTTCCGTTGCAAACGCACATTGGCGACCTGGCTATTTATTTAAATAAAAGCGGGCACGAAATTGAGTTTAATAACGAGAAGTACATTATTTTGCCACATTCGGCAATTTTGATGATCATCAGGGATGAGAATTTATTTGCCTAGATAATATATAAATATATGCTGAGTCGTTTCGGGAATTTCCGGAGCGGCTTTTTTATTTCAGAACCTCCAGCGTTTTTTTGTAACCCAGGTCGAAAAGTTCATCGGCATGTTTGCGTTGGAAAACATCGAATTCGTCAATTCCTTTGGGTTCAATATAAACATCAACTTGTTTTTTTATCTCCTCCAGTTTCTGATTTACGCTCATATAAACGGTTCGTGTGGCAATCTGTATGAGGTTTCTCATTTTGGCTTTCGGATTTATGGGGCTGATGTTCGACGCAATAATACGCTGGCAATCTTTCCGGATTGGTGCAACCGGAATATTATCCATTAATCCGCCGTCGACATATAAATACCGGCCCAGCTCAACCGGTGCAAAAATAACCGGGATAGATGCCGATGCCAGCACTGTGTCGCCAAGGCTGCCGGTGTTGCGGTATTCAACAGTTCCTTTGTTCAGATTTGAAACACAAACATAAAATGGTGTTTGAAGGTCTTCAATGTTTTTAACGCCTATTTCCTTTTCCAGAATTTCCTTTAAACCATCGAGCTTAAGCAACCCGTCAACCGGCAAATGAATTTTTGTATATTGAAAAAACCAACCACGTTTAAAATTATCCCGAACTTCTTCGGGTGATTTTCCTGCGGCAATAAAAGCGCCAACAATTGCACCTGCGCTAACTCCTGAAATTATATCGGGCTGAATGCCCAGTTTCTGAAGCGCCGCAATAACACCCAAATGGGCAAAACCACGCGTTCCGCCACCACTTAAAACCAGACCGTTTTCATATTTCTTTGTCATACCTCTCAAAGGTAGAAAATCAATTGAAATGGTGTTACTAAAATGAGATTTCAAATCCTTCGTTTGATATTTATTTTGGAAAAGAAATTTTCGAGGGTATTTTTACTGACGTAGCAGCGCATGTTTTGACGCTGTAATTTTTCTACTATTATATAATGAAGATAGACAAATTCGTTTTAGCCATTATTGGTGTTATTATTCTTGCCTGGTTTCTCCCCGGGATTGGAAGTCAGGAAAGTGGAGTGCCGCTTGATTTAATTGCGAGTATCGGGATTTCGCTGATTTTCTTTTTCTATGGGTTAAAACTCAGTCCGCGCGATATAAAAACGGGACTCAGAAACTGGAAACTTCATGCAGTGGTACAGGCAACTACCTTTTTGGTTTTTCCATTAATTGTTCTTGCTTTTCATCCTTTTATAAAATCGGAGAACGGGCAAACTATCTGGCTTGCTTTTTTGTTTCTGGCTGCACTACCCTCCACTGTGTCATCGTCGGTGGTGATGGTTTCAATTGCTAAAGGAAATATTCCGGCTGCTATTTTTAACGCCAGTGTCTCGGGATTGATTGGTATTGTGATAACTCCACTCTGGATGGGACTGTTTTTAAAGCAGACCACCATTGATTTTAATCTTGGCGAAATTTATTTTAAACTCATTACCGAAATCTTACTTCCTGTTATTATCGGTATTTTTCTGCAGCGTTATTGGGGCGATTTTGCCCGAAAAAATAGTCGCTATCTAACTTTGTTTGATAAATCTGTGATTCTGCTTATTATCTTCAAAAGCTTTTCACATTCGTTCGAGAACAAGGTTTTTAGTGCTGTTGATGCCACTGATCTTTTTCTGATTGTAACGGCTGTAATCTTACTTTTTTATGCGATTTATTTCCTAACGCTTAAAGTGTCGCAGTTATTCGGGTTTACTATCGAGGATCAGATTACGACACAATTTTGCGGAACAAAAAAGTCCTTGGTACACGGAACTGTTTTTGCTAAAATATTATTTCAGCAATCGGCAACTACCGGAATTATGTTACTGCCAATTATGATTTTCCACCCGATACAAATACTTATAATCAGTTTTGTGGCTACCAGACTGGGAAAGCGAAAAAAGAAGCAGATTAATTAATTGTGTTCGAGTGTAAACCACTTGTTCAACAATTCCTTATCATCTTTTTCATCTTTGTGCCAGAAGGTGTTGGTGCTATTTACATACTTGTAATCTTTCTCGTATTCGTTAATGTTCAAAACAATATCATTTAATGCCTCGATCATAATATCAACCTCTCCATTGGTCATTGTAGGGTGAAGCGACCAGCGTACCCAGCCCGGTTTTTCCGAAAGGTCGCCATGGTTAATCTTATCAGTAATTTCTTCCGATTGCTCCAGCGACACTTCTAACAGAAAGTGACCATAAGTTCCGGCACAGGCACAACCTCCACGCGTTTGAATACCGTATTTATCGTTTAACAACCGAACCAACAGATTGTAGTGAATTCCTTCAACGTAAAAGGAAATTACGCCAAGTCGGTCGCGTACGTTGTCGGCCAGAATATTTAATCCTTTTATGGAGTCGAGCCCTTTAAATGCACGCTCCAACAATTCTTCTTCGCGTTTACGGATATTTTCAATTCCCATCTGGTCTTTCAAATCAAAACAAAGTGCAGTGCGGATGGATTGCAGGAATCCTGGAGTCCCGCCATCTTCGCGGGCCTCAATATCATCAACATATTTATATTGTCCCCAGCGATTTGTCCAGTCAACAGTTCCGCCTCCCGGATTATCAGGAACGGTATTTTTATACATGCTGACATCAAAAACAATTACGCCGGAAGATCCCGGGCCACCTAGAAATTTGTGTGGCGAGAACATTACTGCATCCAGCTTTTCCATCGGATCTTCAGGATGCATGTTTATCTCATCGTAAGGTGCAGAAGCTGCAAAATCGATAAAACAAACACCACCGTATTCGTGCATAATTTTTGCCATTTCGTGATAAGGCGCACGCACTCCGGTGACATTCGAGCAGGCCGTAAACGAGCCAATTTTAAATGGGCGATCTTTATATTTTTCCAATGCTTTACGCAGGTTGTCTGTGTCGATTAACAATCCATCGCCGGGTTCAACAACAACAACATCGGCACTGGTTTCGTACCACGAAGTATGATTTGAATGGTGTTCCATATGCGTAACAAAAACCACCGGCTTTTCGCGCTCGGCAATACACTTTTTGCCTGCTACTTCTCCGCAGTATTTTAAACCCAGAATGCGTTGAAATTTATTAATCACGGCAGTCATCCCAAAACCGGCAGTGATGATAATATCGTTCGGCCCGGCATTTAAGTGTTGTTTAATGAGCTGGTGCGATTTGTGGTAAGCGTGTGTCATACGCAGTCCGGTTTCGCTGGTTTCGGTGTGAGTGTTCCCAACATAAGGGCCAATCTCGTCAGTAATTTTGCATTCGATAGGTCGATACAACCGGCCACTGGCAATCCAATCGCCATAATTGATTTTCATTTTGCCGTAAGGAGTTTCAAATTCCTGATCGATACCTACAATATTTTTTCTGAATTTTTCAAAATACTTTTCAAGACTACACATAGATCACATTTTATTAGAAGACGCAAAATAAACGTGTTTGGGTGAATTAAATATAGGGTAAAATCATTTTTCCGCCATATTTTACGTTTTGATGAGTAAGATTCTGTCAATTCGTCACAAAAAACGAATGGCACAGCGTTTGACTTTTGGCGAGCATAAAAATTGATAGTAAAATCTAAAATATAGAAAAATGCAAACAGGAAAAATTGGGGTAACCAGTGAGAATCTTTTTCCAATTATTAAAAAGTTTCTCTATTCTGATCACGACATTTTTTTGCGTGAGATTGTATCAAACGCAGTTGATGCAACACAAAAGTTAAAAACACTTGCCGGAAAAGGCGAGTACAAAGGAGATGTAAGCGATGCAAAAGTGGTTGTAAAACTAGATACCGAAGCCAAAACAATTACAGTTTCGGATAACGGTATCGGGATGACAGCCGAAGAGGTTGAGAAATACATCAACCAGATTGCTTTCTCTGGCGCCAACGAATTCTTAGATAAATACAAAGACGACGCTAACGCGATTATCGGTCACTTCGGATTGGGTTTCTACAGTTCGTTTATGGTGTCGGAAAAAGTTGATGTAATTACAAAATCATACAAAGACGGATCGCAGGCGGTAAAATGGAGCTGTAACGGAAGTCCTGAGTATGATCTGGAAGAGGTTGAAAAAGATACTGTTGGAACCGACATTGTAATGCACATCAGCGAAGAGGAAAAAGGTTTTCTTGATGATGCAAAAATTTCGGAAATTCTGAATAAGTACTGCAAATTTCTTCCTGTTCCGGTAATTTACGGAAAGAAAAAAGACTGGAAAGACGGTCAGCAGGTTGATACCGATGAAGACAACCAAATTAACGATGTTGCTCCGGCCTGGACAAAAATGCCTGCCGATTTAAAAGACGAAGATTACAAGAGCTTCTATAGGAAATTATACCCGATGGGCGACGAGCCGCTGTTCAATATTCATTTGAATGTGGATTATCCGTTCAACCTGACAGGTATTTTGTATTTCCCAAAAATCAAAAACAATTTCGAGGTTCAGAAAAACAAAATACAGTTGTACAGCAACCAGGTTTTTGTTACCGATTCGGTTGAAGGGATCGTTCCTGAATTTTTGACATTGTTGCACGGTGTGATCGACTCTCCGGATATTCCGTTGAACGTGTCGCGTTCGTACCTGCAAAGCGATTCGAATGTGAAAAAGATCAGTAGCCACATTAATAAAAAAGTGGCCGATCGTTTACACCAAATCTATAAAGACAACCGCGAAGATTTTGAAAGCAAGTGGGACGATCTGAAGATCTTTATCGAGTACGGAATGTTGACTGAGGAGAAATTCAACGACCGCGCCATGAATTTCTTCCTGCTGAAAAATACCGAAAGTAAGTATTTCACCTGGGAAGAATATGAAAAACTGGTAAAAGAAAACCAGACAGACAAAGACAACAACACGATTTACCTGTACACAACTAATGTTGAGGAGCAGTTTACTTTTGTTGAAGCAGCGAAAAACAAAGGTTACGATGTGCTGATTTTGGATGATGTTCTGGCACCTCACCTGATTAATAAATTTGAGCAAAAATACACCGACAAACGTTTTGTGCGTGTTGACTCTGATGTAGTTGAAAACCTGATTAAGAAAGAAGATTCTGCGAAAGAAGAGTGGACATGGGAGCAAAAACAAGAATTGTCTCCGGTATTCCAGGCAGTTTGCCCACAAAATAACGATTATACTTACATTGTTGATTTCCAGGATCTGGGGGAAAACGGTTCGCCAATGGTAATTACCCGCAGCGAATTTATGCGCCGTATGAAAGATATGAGTGCTGCTCAGGGTGGAATGAGTATGTATGGTGATCTGCCCGATTCGTTGAACCTGGTAGTAAACACGGCTCACCCATTGGTGAAAAAAGTGTTGGATGCAAAAGACAAAAAACTGGGTAGCAAGCTGGAAGAAATGACCGGAAAAATTTCGGTTCAGAAAGAGGAAATTGCTGGTTTGGAAAAAGCTAAAGAAGGCAAAAAAGAAGAGGAGATTCCAGCGGCAGATAAAGAAAAACTGGAAACACTGAATGCGGAGCTGGCAAAACTGGAAGAAGCTAAACGCGAAGAGCTGTCCGGATTTGGTAAAAAGAATAAACTGGCAAAACAAATGGTTGATCTGGCGCTTTTGGCGAACGGCCTGTTAAAAGGTGCCGATCTGGATCAATTTGTAAAGCGCAGTGTTGAATTGATTAAGTAGTGTGAGAAGTCCGTCAAACTGACGGATTGGTGAAGGGAGAGTGAGTAAAACGTCGGTCCATGAATTTTGGATCGGCGTTTGTTATTTTTGGTTTTCGCAGATTTCGCGGAAGGAAAAGTCAGGATATAAAAAAGCCTCGTTCTGTATTTTGATTAATGTATACAAAACGAGGCTTTAAATTTTATTTCTGCTGGAATCAGCGCAATCCGCGAGAGCTTACTCCCCGTCAGCAAAATCCTGCAAATAAGAAAACTTCTCGGTCAACTCACCATCTTTTGTAATGGAGGCGCGTTGGATAACTCCATCTAAATCTTCACCAAACAAACTTGGGAAAACTTTTTCGATAAGGTTACGCCCAAAATCAAGCGATGCATCTTTTGGAAGTTCACAAGGCAGGTTATCAACCGCCTGTACCGATACGTTATTCGGATTCGAGAAAGCCTCTTCCAACTCTCCACTTTGTGGATTATAATCGTAAAACGGATCGGCAATGGTTGCCGCACGTTTTGTCGAAGGAATAGAACCTTCAATATCGCAGGTAATATCCGAAATCACTCCGATGCGGAATTTATCCTCTTTCATCTCGTCGGCTGTAAAAAGCACCGGTGATTTTGGATCCCAGTACGCCGATGCGATCAGCATATCTGTTGCCTCTGCAAACGGATGAAAACTGTTCTCGTATAGTGTTGGATTGTTGAAAAAATGCATCAATTCGAATGGTTCGCCATCAATACGTTTGGCATAATTGCGGGGCAGCAGCTGTACATAAATAGCTTGTTCCGGCTCCTGATCATTTAAATAGGCCTCGGGCGAAACCCGCATAATATTCATGTGATTCAGAATCTCCAAAACACCGTGTGCCACTCGGCCGTCGCCGGTAAGTGCAATTTTTATCGGTGGCAGATTAACCTCGTCGAGGTGTTGCAACATTTCTTCCAGATCTTCGCATTCGTGTGCCGGTTTCAGGTTAAACAAATCGTGTTTCAATCCAAATGCGCGGAAGCCGTTGTAGGCACCAACCAGGCCGGCAAAACGCCCAAACCCGATGATACGGAATCCTTCTTTATCGGTCAACACTTCGTAATCAACCAGCTGAATATTTTTTTCTAAAACGGTTTGTAACAACTTACGGTTGTACGCTTGCTTTTTTATGGTGTGCGAGAAAAACAGGTAGGTTTTTCCGGGTAGAAAATCTTCAATACGAACTTCTTTTACGCCCAGCAAAACATCACAATCCGAGAGATCTTCCTGTAACGGAATACCCAAAGCACTGTATTCTTCGTCTTTATAACTTCGTATAGGGCTCGGTTGAACAACAACTGAAACATGCGAAAATGTTTGCTGCACTTCCATACATTGTTGCGGGGTTAACGGAACACGCTTATCGGGAGGTGTTTTCCCTTCTCTAAGAATACCTACTTTCATGGTTTTGAAATTTTTACGAAAGTAAGAAAATTTGTGTACTGATTTGTGAAACGAAGCGATTATAGTTGGACGGAGCAAATGAAGAAACTGCCTGCCGAATGAAATGTTATATTTAGTAGTAGGAACAAAGTTGTTTTGATAGTGTACTGAAATGCTGAATAATAGACTACAGCCAATGGATTTTTGATTAAAATAGCTTAAGTTTAGTGTTTTAAAAACAAATACTATTCTACAATATAAACAAAAACGAAACCCAATGAATCGGAAATTATTCATCCTTACGATGCTTGTTATGTTTTGCTGTTCCGGAGCAATAAATGCTCAGAAAACCTTCTCGGTAGCTGTCGATGAAGTAAAAAACGGAACAATAAAAATTGATCCGGCTATTCCTGATAATGGGCAAGTCGCCGAGGGAACGGTACTCACCATTAATGCTAAACCCGATAAAGACTATGCACTTGATGCGGTTTATTATTCGGTAAAAGGAATGTGGGGCGATATGTATCACGAAAGTATGGAATCGCCTTACGAGGTGGTGATTAACCAGGACACAAAACTGGGCGCATCGTTTATCGAAAAAGAAGAGGTAGACCACCTGGTGGTTACCCAGAATGTTCCGTATGCAAAGCCGGGAGTAAAACAATTAAAATACGATGTATTTGCTCCCGAAGGTGCTCATGACCTGCCTTGTATTATTATCATTCACGGAGGAGGCTGGATTTGGAATACCGAAGATATTATGCGCGGAATGGCCCGCGAACTTACCAAAGACGGAAAGTATGTTGTTTTTAGTATCGATTACCGCTGGGCCGGAAAAAGCGATGGCGACGAGGTTGGCAATACCATGGCCGACATCATTGGAGATGTTTTTGGCGCTATCGCTCATATTATGGAACACGCAGCCGATTATGGCGGCGACCCAACCCGGATTGCGGTAACGGGCGACAGTGCCGGTGGGCATTTATCGGCAGTGGCCGGAACTATGCCCAACAAAATTGGTAACGGTGGCTTTGGCGAAACCGAGGGGGTATTTGAGTTTATGCCATCGTATATTCCCAAAAATAAAACGGTTGATCAGGTGCGTGCTGAAATGATAGCAGCCATAAAAGCAGCCGCTCCGAGTTACGGTGTATTTGGCAGCGATATTCTGAATCATTATTCCGAAGATCCGAAAGCCAACGATACCTGGAAAGAAGCGATTGCGCCATTGAGCAATATTCCTAACGCTGAAGAACGTGCAATTCCGCACTACCTTACCCGCGGAACAAAAGATGGTTTAATAACCGACGAGGCCGTTAAGCGATATGTGGATGCTCTTGTTGACGCCGGACAACGTGTAGAATATGTACAGGTAGGTGGTGCCGGACATGCGTTTTTCGACTGGAAACCGGATGACAGAACAAAAGCTACATTTAAAAAGTACGGTGTGTATTATATCAACGAAATGGAGGCTTTCTTTAATTCGGTGTTTTATCCAAAGAACTAACTATAGCTAACAATAAGAAAGGCTGCTTATTCTCAATATGAATAAGCAGCCTTTTTTTATGATCAAAATGTTGAAATTTGTATCTTGCCGATCAACTAAACGATACTAAATTATGAATCTACGTAAATCTCAACTATTACTTGTTGGTGCAGTTCTGTTAACTGCAATATCGTGTAAGCAAAAATCAAAAGAGGTAAATAACGAATTTACCGGATCGGCAAGTTGTATTGAGTGTCACGAGAACTTCTATAAGCTTTGGGAACCATCGTATCATGCACAGGCAATGATGCCGATTGATGCCGCTTTTATGGCAGAGCATCAGTTACCCGATAGCGAACCAATTGATGTGGAAGGACACCAGTTTCAGGTGGAGTTTAAAGATTCAACCATGGTAATGTACGAACGCGATGGCGGCGAGCTGGTAAAAACCTACGATGTAATTTGGGCCATGGGTGGACACAATGTGTACACTTTTCTTACACCCTTTGAGAAAGGAAAACTGCAGAATATCCCGCTGGCTTTTGATGCTAACCGCAACGAGTGGTTTAATTACCCTATGGCCGGTATGCGTCATTTTGGTGAGGATATGCCCGAAGACGAAGCTTTGCCCTGGAAGGATGATATGTTTGCTTTTAACTCTGGTTGCTACAGTTGCCACATCAGCCAGTTGAGTACCAACTACGACTTAGCCACAGATACCTATCATACGACCTGGAAAGAGCTTGGAATTAACTGCGAAACCTGTCACGGACCGGCGGGCGAGCACGTTCGTATTTTCAAAGCATTAAAAAAAGGCGAGGAAGCCGATGAGCTGGGGCTGATAAGTACAAAAGTGTTTACACAGGAGCAGCACGTTGCATCCTGTTCGCCTTGTCATGCCAAAATGAACCCGATTACGCCAAGTTACATGCCCGGCGATAAGTTCTTCGATAATTATAACCTGACTACGCTTGAGGATCATGATTTTTACCCCGATGGGCGTTCTTTGGGTGAAAACTATACCATGACCGAGTGGATGATGAATCCCTGTGCCGAAAACAGCGAATTGCATTGTGTTACCTGTCATACATCGAGTGGGCGCGACCGCAATAAGGACAAGCCTAACCAGGCTTGTTTGAAATGTCATAATAACCGCACTGAAGATTTGGAAGCGCATACCGGACATCCGGCTTCGGCAGGACTTACCTGTTTGAGTTGTCACATGCCAAAGCGCGAGTTTGTTGGCCGCTTCCTGCGAAGCGATCACTCGTTCCGTCCGCCAATGCCCGAGGCTACTATTAAATTTGGTTCGCCAAACGCCTGTAACCAGTGCCATACCGATAAATCGCCCGAGTGGGCCAATAAAATTGTAAAGGCGCGCCCCAATGGCAATTACCAGGAAGAAACTTTACGATGGGCACAGTTGATAAAAGAAGCCCGCGACATGGAATGGGAGAATGTAGATAAGATGTTTGCAACCATTCGTAATCCAAAAACCGACGATGTTGTGGCCAATTCGCTTATTCGTTTGTTGAATAATTACTCCGATGCATCGAAAGCCGATGCGTTGATCGATGCGTTAAAAAATAAATCGGAACTGGTGCGCTCGTCGGCAGCATACGGTTTGGGCGGTATATTCACTGATGAGGTGAAAGCAGCCTTGCTGAATGCTTGTCAGGATGACATTCGTTTGGTACGCATACAGGCTGCTAATGCCATTTTGACCTTTCCCGGTGATGATTTTTCAGCAGAAGAAAAGACAATAATTGCCGCAGCCGAAAAGGAATATGTTGCTTCGTTGACTTCGCGGCAGGATAACTGGAGCAATCACTATAACCTTGGCTTGTATCATCAGAACAAAGGTGAGGCAACGGAAGCGTTAAATTCGTACGAAACAGCTGCCCGTTTGTATCCTCCCGCGGTATTGCCGCTAATTAACAGCAGTGTGTTGTATTCGTATATCGGCAATAACGAAAAGGCCGAGCAGAATCTGAAAAAGGTGTTGGAATACGAACCAAAGAACGAAGCTGCTAATCTGAATCTGGGTTTGTTGCTGGCCGAGCAGGGGCGTATGGCCGAAGCTGAAAAGGCCTTGCGAACAGCGCTGGAGGCGAGTCCCGAAAACCAACCGGTTGCAGCCAAAAACCTGAGTGTGATTGTGGCGCAGCGTGGCGATTTGGCCGGAGCGGTAAAATATGCCGAAATGGCCTATGAAGCCAGCCCTGAAGATCCGGAATATGGTTACACGTTGGCCTACTATCAGGTGCAGAACGGACAGTCTTCAGCGGCAAAGAAAGTGCTGGAGCATGTGATCAGTGCTTCGCCCGAATATCTTTCGGCAACTGCTTTCCTGGTTGAAATTTACCTTAATGAAGGCAACACCGAAAAAGCCATACAGTTGTATAAAAATGCACTGAAAGTAGAAGGTATATCAGAGCAGGATCGGGCAGCCATTCAGCAATCGCTTACCAGGTTGCAGCAAATTATGTAGGAAGAACAAGGCAAAAGTAACAAGGCAAAAGTTGAGAGCAGCTGTCATCTCGACGAGTATGCGAGGAAAGATCTGTTACATAAAAGCAGATTGCAGATTAACGATTTTTGATTTTAGAAGGAATTGGCAATAGGCAAAAAGCCCCGACAGGGCGAAATAACGGTAGCCTTTTTTTGCAGCCGGGATTTTTATACATTTGAACAAAAGCGAGTGTAATGAAACAGCTGTTGATTTTTGTAGTAATGATTGTGGTTACCTGTGCCTGTAGAAACCAGTCAGGTTTTGTGGAAGTAAAGCCCGTGAATTGGGAAAATCGCGATGCCAGCAAACTTGTTCAGGATTCGTTGAAAATAGGCAGTACATACTTGCCGGTTTATTCGCAAATCTATTCGGGAACACAGGAGCGTTTGGTCGATTTAACAGCTACCATCAGCATGCGTAATCCAAACATTAACGATTCTCTGTTTATTCATTCTATCGATTACTACAATACTCATGGCGAATGTATCCGTTCGTATTTGCAGGAACCTATTTTTATCCGGCCCATGGAAACTGTTGAGATAATTATCGAGCACCGCGACAATGAAGGCGGAACCGGTGCCAATATTATTTTCGATTGGGGAAAAACACCTACTGCCTGCGATCCTATTTTTGAAGCAGTTATGATCTCTACCTACGGGCAAATGGGGCTTTCGTTTGTTACGCGCGGTACCCTTATAAATTAAATACTTCCCGGAAGCGAAAAGTTATTGTTCACTGGGCATTGGTATTTATAATGATATCGTGAGCACTGAGACCGTGGAAAGGTGAGCAGTTGCTAAACTGATAATTGTTAATATTGTATACTGCGACCAGATACTATATGTAACGACTAAAAACTCTTTAGATTAAACTCTGATCACCAAACTTCCACGGGCATTACATTTCTGCTTATTACCTTTTTTTTCTTCTAAATCCTGGATTTTGATTTCCCCGCTTTTTATTTCGGTTTTCAAAAAACTCCTGTCGTTTACGTTTTTTTTCTGCTTCAAACTCTTTCTTTTCACTGGCGTTCATCGGCCTGTCAGTCTGTGGAAAAGGATTGTTGTTGTTAACATTAATCTTAAGTTTTATCAACTTTTCAATGTCTTTCACATAAGCATTTTCTTCCGGTTCGCAAAGCGATATAGCCACACCTTCTTCGCCAGCCCGGCCACATCGTCCAATACGGTGTACATAGGTTTCTGGCTCGTTGGGTATGTCATAGTTAATTACATACCGAAGTTTGTCAATATCAATTCCCCTTGCCGCAATATCTGTTGCTACCAATACGCGTATTTGTCCTTTTTTAAACTGCATTAAGGCCTTTTGGCGTTGATTCTGACTCTTTTCACCATGGATAGCAGCACTCTCTATTTTTTTATTCCGCAGGTTGCGCACAATTCGATCGGCCCCATGTTTGGTTCTCGAAAACAGGAGTACCTGCTCTATTTCTTTATTTTTAAGAATGTGTAATAGCAGATTCTTTTTATCGCTTTTGTTGGTGAAATAGATTTGCTGTTGTATGGTTTCGGCAGTTGAGGAAACCGGATTCACCGCCACTTTTTTAGGATTGATTAATATTTCTTGCGAAAGCTTTACTATTTTAGTTGGCATAGTGGCCGAAAAGAATAGCGATTGTCGCTGTTTGGGTAATAGCTTTAGCAGTTTTTTTATGTCGTGAATAAATCCCATGTCAAGCATCCGGTCGGCTTCGTCCAGCACGAAATACTTTATATCTTGTAGCGAAATGTGATTCTGACTGATTAAATCGAGCAACCTGCCCGGTGTTGCAACCAGTATGTCAACTCCTTTCTGCAATTGTCGTACCTGTGGATTTTGCGGTACCCCTCCAAAAATGACAGTGTTTAGTAAGTTGCTGTATTTGCCATATGCGTTAAAACTCTCGCCTATTTGAATGGCTAACTCGCGGGTAGGGGTAACCACCAACGATTTTATACGTCGTTTACCCTTTTCGTGTTGGGTATTGTTTATTAAATGCTGAATTATAGGAATAGCAAATGCTGCTGTTTTTCCGGTACCAGTTTGGGCACTACCCAAAACATCTTTTTTTTCTAATACCAGTGGAATAGCCTGCGCCTGAATGGAGGTTGGTTCCGAGTAGTTTTCATCCTTCAAGGCCTTTAGGATGGCAGGATGTAATTTTAAATCTTCAAATTTCATTATTGTTTTCTATGGTAAACAAGGGCTTACAAAATAATAACCGTGAATAAAGAGCACATTGCTACCAAACCGCGACCCCTCTGTTTTTGTTCGAAATTGCGGCAAAGATACTACAATTAATTACTTCGTATCGTTGATGTAATTTTATCGGTTTCCAAATCGACAATGAAAGTTATATTACTGCTGGTCTTTTTTGCGTGGAACTTTTTGAGGGTTAATAAATACCATAGTGCTGAACTTTAAAAAAGAAAAGCTGTTAAATTTGAAAAAGAAAATAAGAATATATGCTAATAGTAATATCGCCGGCAAAATCGCTGGATTATAAAACACCACCGGTAACCACAACGTACACCATGCCCGACATGCTTGACGAGTCGGAAAAAATACTTCCGAAACTTAGGAAAATGAAACCTAAACAACTCTCGGAGTTAATGGGGATTTCGGCCAATCTGGGACAGCTGAATTATGATCGTTTTCAAACCTGGCATCAGCCATTTACACCCGAAAATGCCAAGCAAGCTGTTCTGGCTTTTAGTGGCGATGTTTTTCAGGGACTGGAGGCCGGTACATTGAGTGAAAAGCAGTTGCTGAAATTGCAATCGAAGTTGCGGATTCTATCCGGTCTTTACGGTGTGTTGCGTCCGTTGGATTTGATGCAACCCTACCGCCTTGAAATGGGAACAAAACTGAACGTTCAGCGCTCGGCCGATTTGTATGCTTTCTGGAAAAACAAAATTACTCCCAAAGTACAGAAAGCTATTGATGAGTCGGGGAGTAAGGTGCTAATCAACCTGGCATCAAACGAGTATTTCAAAAGTATCGATACAAAAAAGCTTGACGCAGAAATTGTAACCCCACAGTTTAAAGATATGAAAAACGGGAAGTATAAGATGGTCTCGTTTTATGCAAAAAAGGCACGCGGGCTGATGACACGTTTTATCGTGGAGAATGACATTGAGAATGTAGACGATCTGCAGGCGTTTGATTCTGATGGTTATGTCTATAATCCACGTTTGTCAAAGGTTGGGAATCCGGTGTTTACGCGGGGATAAATCCATATCGTTATTTCGACGAAGAATGAGGAGAAATTTGTTACTTCTCAACCACATTGGTACAGATTTCTCACTGCGTTCGAAATGACAACAATTCTTTGTGGAAGTGACAACAAACAAAAATGCCATCTCTGTATCAAACAAAGCTGGCATTTTTTATTAATCGATAATTCTTAATTGTTCATCCTTTAAAACGGTAAATCACCTGCCGAATCTTCCGATGGTTCGGGTGGAATATCGTCCATGCCAAATTCTGGTGGAGGCTCCGGCAAATTACCGTCTGCACTCACTTTGTCAATCTTCCAGGCATTAATGTTGTGAAACCAGCGACCGTTATATTCGCGTGATTCCAGGTTGAAAGACACATCAACTTCCTCTCCGGCAGACAGTCCCTTTACCAAATCTACTTTGTCGCCAAACAAAGTAAAACATACTTTGCGTGGGTACTGTTCGTCTGTTTCAATTACAAATTCTTGTTTGCTCCATTCTTTCCCTGCACGGCTCACTCCAGATTCAGGTTTTAAAATCTGCTCAACTTTTCCTTTTACGCTTAATGCCATTTCCTAATTTTTAATTTCAGGAACGAAGATAAAAAAAAGAAACCCTTTGCCTAAAAACAGACAAAGGGTTTTTTTCAACAAGTTTTTGTCATTTCGAATGAAGGGAGAAATCAGTTACTAAAATGCTATGTAGTTTCAGCTTCTTCAATCGGTCCTCTTTCGGAATGACAAGGCTTGCTATTCTTTTACTATTTCAAGAAGTTCTACTTCGAAAATTAAAGCCATATTGGGTTTAATTGCACCACCGGGACGTGGGTTCGCACCGTAAGCCAAATCAGAAGGAATATATACTTTCCATTTTGATCCAACAGGCATAAGTTGCAATGCTTCAGTCCAACCCGGAATTACCTGGTTAACACCAAATACAATAGGCTCACCTCTGTCAACTGAACTGTCGAAAACTGTTCCGTCAATAAGAGTTCCGTGGTAGTTTACACGTACTTTATCAGTTTCAGTCGGCTTTTCGCCAGTACCTTCTGTAAGTACTTCGTATTGTAAACCGCTTTCGGTAGTTGTTACACCTTCGCGTTTTCCATTTTCTTCTAAAAATTTGTTGCCTTCTTCAAGGTTTGCCTGAGCTTCGCGCTTGCTGGCTTGCTGAAAGTAACTTTGAATAATTGCATTTGCATCTTCTTCAGAAATTTCAACTTCTTCGCCTAATGTTGCTAAACGAAATGCTGCTGCCATAGCTTCCAGGTTCATTTCGTCATTGCCCGGGGCAGTTTTAAGTTGTTGTTTATTGTTGGCCCCAACTAAAACACCAATTGCATAACTAACAGAGTCGGCACTGGTTTCTAATTTTACATTTGCCGGACCACCTTGCTGGCATGAAGTAGCAGCAACAATTAATGCCACTACAAATACATAAATAATACTGTTCTTCATTTGTTAATCTTTTTTGGCCGCGAACGACCGTATTTTTATTATTCTACAATTTCTAATAATTCAACCTCGAAAATAAGGGTAGCGTTTGGTCCGATAACTCCGCCTGCTCCGTTTGGTCCGTAAGCCAGGTTTGCAGGAATATACAATTTCCATTTTGAGCCAACCGACATCAATTGCAGCGCTTCAACCCAACCTGGAATAACACCGTTTACAGGGAATACTGCCGGTTGGTTACGCTCTACCGAACTATCGAAAACAGTGCCGTCGATCAATGTTCCGTGGTAGTGACATTTTACCTGATTGGCGGCGGTTGGAATATCGCCTTCTCCTTCGTTTATTACTTCGTATTGTAATCCGCTGGGTAATTCAATTATACCTTCGTTTTTGCTGTTTTCGGCTAAAAAGGCTGTACCTTCTTCCAGATTTTTGCTGCCATCGGCAGCTTGCGATTCGGCCATAAATGACTCGAGAATCTGGTTGGCTTCTTCAGGTTTCATCCGTGGTGGAATACCTGAGAAAACATCCTGTAAAGCTGTAATAAAAGCGGTTGGATGAACGGTTTTAACTCCTGACTGGATGAGATTTGCAGAAATACTCATTCCTAATGCATAACTAAATTTTTGTAAATCGTCTTTTAATTCGAAATCTGCCATTTTATTTTTTTCTGAATTCAAGAGGGCGAAGATAAAGTAATTTTTTGGTAATAAGGTAATTGAAGTTTTATAAATTGGCAGAGAATTTAAATTCAAAAAAATAGTTTTTTATGGTAATTATTAAGAGCTTAACTTTACAAATGTATTGATGTTATAATTACAGACAATATTAGTCTTATGCGATCGACCACATTATTTTTCGAAAATTTGAGAGTCGCTTTTTCTTCGGTAAAAAGCAACCTGTTGCGCACTACGCTTACCGTTATGATTATTGCCGTGGGAATTACAGCCCTGGTAGGAATTTTAACGGCTATTGATTCGATAAAAAATTCGATAACCAAAGAATTTGCAGTGATGGGGGCCAATACTTTTTCTATTTCGAGTGGTGGTTTGCGTACCCAGGGAAATATTCGTTACCGTACAAAAAACTACTCATACATTTCGTACTATCAGGCAAAGGAATTTAAGGAGCTTTTCGATTTCCCCTCAACAACATCTATTTCGGTTTCATCAACGGGGGCAGCAACATTAAAGTACCAGTCGGAAAAAACAAATCCGAATATTGCTGTTCGTGGGATTGACGAAAACTACCTGGGTACAGCGGGTTACGAAATTGGAACGGGACGAAGTTTTAGTAATCACGATATTGAGGATGGTCGGAATGTAGTGCTTTTGGGAAGTGCTTTGGCAAAACGTTTATTTAAAGGCGGTGAAAATCCTTTGCAAAAAGTGGTGAGCATAGGTAGTGGAAAGTATAAAGTGGTTGGTGTTTTAAAGGAAAAGGGGAGCGGTTTTGGTATGAATAGCGACAGAGTTTGTTTTATTCCTTATACAAATTCACGAGCCTATTTCTCGCGTCCGAACATGAATTTTGATGTGCAGGTAAAAGTCGATCGTCCTGAATTGATGGATGCGGCGGTGGGGCAGGCCGAAGCTATATTTAGAGTTGTTCGTAATTTAGATCCGCTCGATGATTCCGATTTTAGCATCGAAAAAAGTGATAACCTAGCCAACATGCTTTTGGAAAATATTAAGAATATTACGTTGGTGGCAACAATAATTGGGTTGATTACTTTATTTGGAGCGGCTATTGGTTTAATGAATATTATGCTGGTTACGGTAACCGAACGTACCCGCGAAATTGGGGTGCGAAAAGCTATTGGTGCAAAAAGCTCTACCGTTAAGCAGCAGTTTTTATTAGAGGCAGTTTTAGTTGGGCAAATGGGAGGATTTGTAGGAATAATACTTGGAATACTCGCCGGAAATGGTGTTGCCCGCCTTATCGATTCACCTTTCTTTATTCCATGGACCTGGATTATTCTGGGGGTTGTGTTGTGTTTTGTAGTGGGAATTATCTCTGGTTATTATCCGGCACAAAAAGCATCAAAACTCGATCCGATTGAATCGTTGCGTTACGAGTAGCGAAGAAAGGCAAAAGTAAAAAGTTGAAAGGCAAAAGTCGAGCATAGCGAATTGAAAATCGGCCAAAGCCAAATCCCTATCATAGCGTCGGTAGCAAAAGTGTTTGTCATCTCGAAGCGAAGCAAGAGATCTGTTAGTGCTTATACGAATTTAATCTCCATCAATCTCGTCAACAGAAAAACTCAGTCACTAGTTTTTCAAGTCGTCAGTCCTTCAATCCTTCCAGCTTCAGCAAATAAAAAAGGGACACCTTTCGGCATCCCTTTCCATACAGTATATAATTGTAAAATTATTTTACTGAATCCATGTACTCGATCAATTCGCAAACTTTTGCTGAGTAACCCATTTCGTTGTCGTACCATGATACAACTTTTACGAAAGTGTCAGTTAAAGCAATACCTGCTTTTGCATCGAAAACTGAAGTTTGAGTTTCACCGATGAAGTCGTTAGAAACAACTGCATCTTCAGTGTAACCTAAAATTCCTTTCAATTCGCCTTCTGAAGCTGCTTTCATTGCTGCACAAATTTCTTCGTACGAAGCACCTTTAGCTAAGTTTACAGTAAGGTCAACAACTGATACGTCAGGAGTTGGAACACGGAATGCCATACCTGTAAGTTTTCCGTTCAATTCAGGAATTACTTTACCTACAGCTTTAGCAGCACCGGTTGATGAAGGAATAATGTTTTGACCTGCACCACGACCACCGCGCCAGTCTTTCATAGAAGGACCGTCAACAGTTTTTTGAGTAGCAGTAGTGGCATGAACTGTAGTCATCAAACCTTCAGTAATACCATAGTTGTCGTTTAATACTTTAGCGATAGGAGCCAAGCAGTTAGTAGTACAAGATGCGTTAGAAACAAAAGTCATATCACTAGTGTATGATTTGTTGTTTACGCCCATAACGAACATTGGAGTATCGTCTTTTGATGGAGCCGACATTACAACTTTTTTAGCACCTGCGTCGATGTGACCCTGAGCTTTTTCTTTAGTTAAGAAAAGACCAGTTGATTCAACAACATACTCAGCACCAACAGCACCCCAGTTAATGTCAGCAGGATTACGTTCAGCAGTAACACGAACAATGTTTCCGTTAACAATCAATGAACCGTCTTTTACTTCAACAGTACCGTCGAAACGACCGTGAGTTGAATCATACTTTAACATGTAAGCCATATAGTCAACGTCGATAAGGTCGTTGATAGCAACTACTTGTACAGTTCCTTTGGCAACTGCCTGACGGAAAACAAAACGTCCAATTCTACCGAATCCGTTAATACCTATTTTAATCATAGTTGAGAAAGTTTAAATTTATTTAAAAGAAAATTATTGTAATTATTTCGCTTTCAGGTTTTAACTGCCTGTTTTTTTTAAGCCCCACAAAGTAAGTACAAATTATTTATTGAGTCAAGTGCTGTTTTTTTTTTCGTCCGAACCTTAATATTTAGTTAAAGTGTTTTCCGAAGAATAAGTGGCATTTCTCCCACCAATTCAACGCGTAGTTGGAATATTGCATTGTCGCACAGATGAAAAATGAATAAGAATCAATTTTGCCGAATGATCGATAGGAAATGTTTGTTTAAAATATATGAGGGAGTAATAAATCTTGCTTAAAAGATAATGGATTTACGGTGAAAATAGTTTTTCTGTTTGTTTGGGTAAAGATTAATTATGGAGCATGAAATGTAACTGTTTTGAGATTATAAGGTAAATAAGTTAATGTAAAAGGTTACGAATTTGAAGGTCTTGTAATTTCGGGTTGCTGTAATTGTTGGTAACTGTAAGCAGGGCACTTGCAAGTTTTGCATGAGCCAATAAATAGCATGAGGATGAACAAAAGTAATCCGGTGAAAAATGCTTTGGTTATATTCTTCATTTTCACAGATGACTTGATTGTTGTCTTAGTGTAGTGTGTTGATATATAGCCGTTTTTGTTATATCTATGGTTGGTTCTTTCCATTGCAAAAGTTGATTTGATTACTAATAAGCGAAAAAATAGGATTTTTATTATATGAATTATAAAAATAAGCTTTAAATTGTAGGTAATACGGGATTTGGATGGCGTTAAACTCAAAATATAACAGGATATTAACCACTAAGCTTTGGATTTGCTTGCGGCGTGTTGAAAACATGGTGCAGGAGTATACCCTTATTGCAAGTTATATTTTGTACATTGATTGAAATTTAAGCATGTAACAAAGGAAATATAGCATAGATAGAGACAAATTTTTCAGAGAGGAATAATTAAATATTAGAACCTACCAAGCGTTTTAAGTTCAATTTAAAAGAAGATCTATGAGAAAAATGTTTACAAGGATTTTTAGTTTGGTGTTACTATGCAGTTTGGTAGGGTTTAGTACGGAGCTGAGCGCTCAGTGTGATGTGACCATTAACTCTGTTGCAGCAGCTGTTACCGACATTGTGTGTGGAGGTAGTAGCACCGGAGAAATAAAAGTATTCTCAGCTGAGGGAGGTACCGGGGAATATATTTATACCATACAAGTCTGGGAAGAAGGAGCTTGGGTAGACGTTACTGCTTATGTGAGTGTAGTCGATACGGTATATTCTGGCCTTCCATACGGAACTTATAAAGTACTAGTAGCTGACTCTGAAGGTTGTGGTGCTGAAACTGCAAATATTGACGTTGCCGGTATGGCACCAGAAGATGCAGTGGTAATTAGCAGCCATGATTTTATGGACATGTCGTGTAATGGAACAAGTGACGGAGTAATAGAGATATGGGCTGCGGGAGGTAGCGGAACATATCAGTTTAAAATTAATACAAATGGTTGGGTCGATTTTCCTGATGGTGCCAGTTACAAAGAGATTATTGCTACCGAGGCAGGAGAATATGAGGTTCAGGTGCGTGATGCAATGGCTCCTGAGTGTACATCCGAAAGTGTAACTTTTATAATTGGTGAGCCGGCACCTGTTACCGTATCAACAGCGGTTGATAATGTTAACAGTGTATGTAGCCCCGACGGTGCGTTTACCTTAACGATGTCAGGAGGCCATATGGATGCAGGATATCCAATTGATTATGATGTTTATGTAAATGACCAATTATGGAGCGCCAATATAAGTGGCCCTTCAGTTACATACTCTGATCTACCAGCCGGAACTTATAACGTAAAAGTTATTGAAAACTGGGGAGTCGACAATTCCTGTGAAGGAAAAGCGACAGTGGAGATAACTGATGAGGGGCCAGTTACTGGTATAGCCACAGTTACTCCCGTGTTATGTAATGGTGGTACAAGTGGTGAAATTATGGTGAGGGAAGTTGCCGGAGGTACTGGGCCATACCATTTATATTTGACAGGCCCTGTTATTGCTGATATGGCCTACGATGCTACTGGCGTTAACACTTTTACGGGGCTGGTAGCCGGTACTTACAGTGTACTGATTGAAGATGCAGTGGGGTGCGACTTTTCTATTAATGATGTGATGGTGGAAGAACCAACAGCATTAATGTTGAGTACTACTCATATACAAGATATAGTATGTGTCGAAGATGGTAAATTCTCAGTTCAGGCTTCAGGTGGCGCAGGTGATTATAAATATTATGCAGCGTTATCTCAATTACCAAGTTATATTACCGTGCCGGATGCAGGTAGTTCGGAGTGGCAGACAGACAGTATATTTACGGTTTCTGAACCCGGAACATATATTGTTTGGGCAATGGATGCTAACGAATGTATGATTGGAGGAGAAGAGGATGATCTTGGAGCTCCGGTTGAGGCTTGGACAGTACAAATTCAAAAACCGGAGATTGAAGTTGTTGTTGACGCGACTGTAATGAATGCGCCGGCGTGTAACGGAGATTTAACCGGAAGTATCACTGTAAACGCTAATGATGTAACCATTTATAAGGATGGAGTTGTTGTTGTTGATCCTGTATATACCGTGACAATTAACGAGGTTGAAACAAATGCCCTTGGAAATCTTGGAGCCGGTACATATTATATTGTTGTTACCAGTGAAAGTGGATGCATCGGACGTGATACAGTAACATTTACCGAGCCTGAGGTTCTTGAGGCAATTCTTGATAAGGTTGAAGGACAATTTACATGTCCGGGAGATAATATAGGTTATATTGAAACAAGTGTTAGTGGAGGTACCGAAGGCACAGGTTATATGTATCAACTTTGGCAGAAATCAAAACTAAAAACGGATTATCAGGAATCGAACTCATTTTTGGTTGCAATTGATAATGATTACTCTGTTGTAGTGATGGACAGCAACGGATGCACCGATACTTCAAATGTAATTACTATTGATCCTGTTCCGCCGGTTGAATTTGAGCTTACTGATGTTACGTGTTTTGATGATACAATGGCTTCAGTTTTAGTTGAAGTGGCAGTTGAAGAAGATAGAATGTATCGGATACTTTGGCAAAAAATCGAAACAGAAGCTGGCGATTATACCGACACATCAGTATGGTTTTACGAACCAATAAAATTAGATCAGCTGTTTGCCTTTAGTTCTGAGGGCAATGATATTTCTTATCAATTTACTGTTGTTGATGACAAAAGTTGTGAAGCTCTTCCGCAAACAGTGACGTTCGATCAAAATATAACTGCCGCACTTTCATTAAATATAACAATGGGAGAAACCGGTGATTGTACAACAGAAGTTACTATTGCGGCAGAAGGAGGAGTTGCTCCTTATACGATTATGGTTGATAGTGTTGAAACCACAGAGACAGTGTTGTCATTAGGAGGAGGAACATACGAATTTACTGTAACTGATGCACATCAGTGTGTGTATACCGAAGAGGTTACAGTTGAATATGGTATTTCTTCCGACACAACAGTTGAAACCTATACCGATGAGGTAATACAATTCGTATATAATGACTTTATGCTTGATACGATGTTATCTGGCGGTGATTATTCTTTTTACTACGATGTAGAAACAGCATGTACTGCTGAGTTAAATGTAACAGTAACCGAACGCGACAGAATGGCTCCTGTTCTTGACTCTGTAAGCCCTAATGGTGTTGCAATAGAAACAAATCACCCAGTCTTCACAATAGTATTTACCGATGAGGTTTCATTTACATTTAATGAATCTGTAAACGGATACTTAATTGTAACGGCAGTGGATTCTTCCGATGCTACACTTGAAATACCAATTACTGCTGATATGGTTGATGGAAACACAATTACAGTCGACTACGATTATATGGTTGTTGGTGCATTGGAACTAAATACTTCTTATACGGTAGCTGTAGATAGTGGTATTGTTATGGGAGACGGAATGGCCTGGAATGGTAATACAGGAGACTGGACATTTACAACAGGAGGAGAGTATCCGTTAGGCGCTGGTTCCGACCTTAAAGTTGTAGACTTCAAGGTTTATCCTAATCCGTTTAATGAATTTATAAGGATTGATAAGGCAGCCGAACTTGACCGTGTAGTAATTTCAAACATTGCAGGTCAAAGAGTATTGGATATCGAATATCCAAATTATGAAATACCTACAGGAAATCTGAACGCCGGCATTTATATAATGACATTGACTGCCGATGGCGAAATTGTTAAGTCAGTAAGATTAATTAAAAGATAATACCATATTGGGGTAATTAAAAAGGGAAGCTTTTTGCTTCCCTTTTTTTATTTTCAATACTTTTGTGGTCTCGTAATTCTTAAATAAACAGGTTATATGGAGTTATTAAATAAGCACGTATCCATTAGAAAATTCTCGGATAAAGTAATTGCCCCCGATTTATTAAAAAGTATAATCTATTCGGGAACAAGGGCTTCTACAACGGGTAATATGCAATTGTATAGTATAATTGTAACAAAGGATGTTGAAAGGAAGGAAAAACTACTGCCACTACATTTTAATCAACCTGTTGCAAAAAATGCTCCAATACTTCTCACTTTTGTGGCCGATTTTAATCGTTTTTCGAAATGGTGTCAGTATAGCGAAGCTCAACCCGCGTACAATAATTTGATCTCTTTTACCAATGCGGTAATCGATACTTCGTTGGCTGCACAAAATGTGTGTATAGCTGCCGAAAATAATGGATTAGGAATATGCTACCTGGGCACAACAGCTTACAATGCAAAAGAACACATTGACGTACTTGGCTTACCAAAACTTACATTTCCTGTAACTACTGTTGCCATCGGTTATCCTGAAGAGACTCCGGAATTAACAGACCGAATTCCAGTGGAAGGTATTATTCATGACGGAGTATACATGGACTATGATCAGGATAGAATCAAAGAGTTATATGCTTTTAAAGAAAGTTTAGATTCTTCGAAAGCTTTTGTAGCCGAAAACGGTAAACAAACATTAGCGCAAGTGTTCACCGATGTGAGATACAAAAAAGCGGATAATGAATTTTTCTCAGCAAAGATGCTGGAGACAATAAAATCTCAGGGGTTTTTGGCAGATTAATCAGCGGTAAATTTGCTTATGTAAGCAAAAAAGTCCTGACGGTAACTGTTGCCAATAGGAAGCTTCTCTCCGTTAATAGAAACCATGTTTCCTTCAAGTGAATCAATTTTATTTACCGATACAATGAATGATTTATGTGTACGATAAAATTGATCCTCGGGAAGAAGCGAATGGATTTTTTTCATTGAAAGGTTGGTAACAAACTTGTTATCGCTAACGTGTATTTTAATGTAATCGCCTAAGCCTTCGATGTAAAGTATGTCGGTAAATTTTATTTTAATCGACTTTTTATTCGATTTAATAAACAGAAAGTCAGTTGTCCTGTCGTTTGTGGGAGAGCTTTCTGCTTTGTTTTTTAGCCAGTACAACTCTTCAGCTTTTACAAAAGCCTTAAAAAATCGTTCAAATGAAAAGGGCTTTTTCAAATAATCCAAAGCATTGAGTTCGTAACCTTCAAGAGCATATTCTGAATAAGCTGTAGTAAAGATTACCATTACATTTTTATTCAGGTTTTTAAGAAATGAAATGCCCGAAAGCTTTGGCATGTTAATGTCAAGAAACAACAAGTCTACTTCATTCTTAAGTAAAAACTCCTGGGCACAAATAGCATCGTTACATGCACCGACAATATCAAGCGAAGGTATTTTTAGCGCATATTGTTTGATAACATTTTGGGCAAGAGGTTCATCATCGATTATTAGTGCTTTAACTGCCATGGTCTTTAAGTTTTAGTCTTAAATGAACTGAATAGGTAGAATCTTTTTGAGTTATATCGAGCTGATATTCGTTAGCGTGGTATAGGTGCTTAAGGCGTTGTTTTACGTTTGCGATTCCAATGCCTGAGTGTTTTTTATCGAAGTTTTCTGGTTCGGCAAAATTGTTTTCAAGATCAAATGTTAACCATTCATCGTCGATGCTGAAGGCAATGTTTAGGTAATCATTGTCGGTGCCGGGCAGGCCATGTTTAAAAGCATTATCAATGAAAGGTTCGAATAGTAAAGGCGCAATATAAGAGGAACTTGTAATCTGCGGTTTTTCGTAATTAATAGTGGTATCTTCTGCAACCCTGATTTGCTGTAGAGCGATAAAATTATCGACAAACTCTACCTCTTTCCTCAAGCTTATAAAGTTATCCTTCGATTCGTAAATAATATGCCGCATAAGGTCCGACAGACGCAAAATAAGGTCCGGCACTTTTTCGGAGTTAATAAGCGATAATGAGTAGATGTTGTTAAGCGAATTAAAAAGAAAGTGTGGATTCAACTGTCCTTTTAACGATTTTAACTCGGCTTCAAGTTTGCCTTTTTCGGTTTTAGCCAGTTTATAGTTTAGATCCTGTAATGACAGCCAATCTTTAAACAGCTTTAAGAAAGTGGTTATACCGATATAAAAAAGCGTGGCAAAGAAAAAGGCCGAGTGGGTTTCGGTACTTAACGTTTGTAATTGCACTGATACTTCGAGGAATTGCCGTAAAGGATAAACAATGAGGAACTGAACAACCAAACTGCTGAATGAAATAAGAGCCACCAGCCAAAAGATGTAATAAATATATTGTTTCCGGATAAGAAACCGGGGGATAAGAATATTAAGGTTAAGGTATACGGCTATTGCAAAGCCGGTGTTAATAACCACCGATTTTGCAATGGATGTAAAATTAAATTCGCGACTGTAAATGAAAAAGAGAAAACACAAAAAAACAACACTGGCTATCCAAAATAGAATGTGCCCAAAAATCTTATTCCGCTTATTTAAAAGGTGTTGTCGCATTTAAATTCTGTCGCGCTTTAAAAATATCTTCTTCAAATAATAAAGCACCGGGTTTTTATATTTTAGATTTTTCCATGGACGGCTTGAGTGGGGTAGGTGTAAAACTCTTACTCCTTTTGCCAGGTAGTTCGTAAAACCAATTTTTTTCGATTGGCGACTAATAAATACATCAAACCAGTCTTTATCTTCGGCCAGCTCTTTAAAATCAAATTTTTCAAGAAAAGGAATAGTAATCAATGTACAGCAAAAACTTAAACTATGCGATGTGTCAACAACATCGTTGCTTTTCGTTTTCTCGAAATTATACGGAAAATTATAGTCTCCTTTTTCATCAACAGTTATAGCGCCAACTAAACCCGGGTTTGGCTCTGCTTTCATAATGTCGATTAACGATTGAATGGTATCCTTTTTAACCACAACGTCAGATTCTATAATTATCAAAGGCACTCCTGCCTCAAGAGCAAGTTGTTGCGCTTTCTGAAGAACGATCTTGTAATTTGGAGATGGAGTATCGGTAATATCTTCAAGATGAACTACCGAAAATCCCAGTTCTTTAGCCGTTGAATCGAGATACTGTTTCGTTTCTGGTTGGCTAAAATCGTTAAATACATAATACGAAAAATTGCCACCGGCTTCCATTATTGCCTTAATTGTACGTTGAGTCGTATGCAACGAATCTTTTACCGGAGTAATTACTATAGCTTCTGACATTGTTTTTGAAATTGAACTGCAAAGTTAATTAAATTATTGTCCGTTAGGTAACAGAACATTGCTTTTGAAAAGCAGGTGCGCTACTAAAACGCTTAACCATTGTCAGGTTATTTAAACTTATGTATCAAATATTCTAAATCCGTTGTATGGCAACGCTGGCAAGCGTTAAAAAATACTTTAAAATCTATGGTAGAATCGGCTACTTAATTACCTTTGCTTAAGGTTAACAAGAAAAGAAATGCTGTATGAGTAATGCTGTTCAGACTGAAAAAGAGTTCTCGATCGATATGATTCCAGAACCGGAGAACCTGGAGGAGATAGTGTATTCCTTAATGGTTAATCCAAATTTATCAACCATTAACTATTTTAATGATTTTAGCGATCAGGGAATTTCGCCCGAATCGATTGGTGAAAGCGAAACCGATGAAATAGGAATCTTTGAGTTGGACGGTAATGGCACCCGAATGGCAATGAGCACACATGCTTTTCATCACCATTTGGAAAGCGATCCTCAGAAAGCAACCGAAATTTTAATTTCGCGTGCAACGCGTAAAATGTTGTGTTTTGGTGCTCAGCCTTTTGCAGTAAGTGCATTCTTATATCACATCGACTTTGCCGATCCTAACGGTCAGTTTATTGCTTCTGGTGCTAAAAAGGGACTGGAAAATGCTGCCGCAAAGTATGGACTTAAAATATCTGATCGTAAAATTCGCTTCGATCATTTTTCAGAACACGGTCCGGTGCCACCTACTATTATTATAAGTATTATGGCACAGGTGCCCGGCGGCGAGAATTTAATAACCCACAGTTTTAAAAATAAAGGAAACCACATATTTGTAATTGGCCGTTCGCTCGACGACATTAACTCATCGGAATACCTTGAGTTTTACCATGGTGTTGCTGAGTCGCCTCTGCCTTCATTTTCTATAGAGGATGAAATTGCGGTTCAGAAAGCGATAAAAACCTTAATCGGTAAAAAGTTGATAGAAAGCGCCAGCCCGGTTGGTAAAGGCGGACTTTTCTTTACCTTATTACGCGCTGCCATTCCAAATGAATTAGGATTTGATATTACTTCTGATGCAGAAACCAGGAACGATGCATTTCTTTTTGGCGAATCAATGGGGCGTTTAATCGTGGGGGTAAATCCTGATAAAGAGGACGAGTTTGTTGATGCCATGTCGGAGATAAATGTGCCTTTCTTTACCTTAGGGCATGTTACCAAAGGAGAGATAAGAATCGACGATCAGTCGTTGGGTTACATTGATAAAATGACGGTTGGATCTTAATGGCAGCTCTTCCTTACAAGCAATCAAAACAATCTAAGAAAGGTCAGGTAGAGGAGATGTTCGACAATATCTCTCACCGTTATGACTTTCTGAATCATGTTCTATCGTTGAATATCGATAAAATATGGCGCAGAAAGACGATTAAGAAACTAAGACCTTATCAGCCCGTAAATATTTTGGATATTGCAACGGGTACCGGCGATTTTGCTGTTGCTGCGTTAAAATTTGGCGATGTTAAAGTTACCGGAATCGACATTTCGGAAGGGATGTTGAATGTTGGACGAGAGAAAATAAAGGCAAAAAAACTGGAAGACAAAATTCAGTTTCAAAAAGCCGATTCTGAAAATCTGCCTTTTAATGATGGTGCTTTCGATGCCGCTATTGTTGGTTTTGGCGTTCGTAATTTCGAGAACATTGAAAAAGGACTTTCCGAAATTAAACGTGTATTAAAACCCGGAGGCGTATTTTTTGTTCTCGAATTCTCGAAACCAGTGAGTTTCCCGTTCAAGCAAATTTACATGTTTTATTTCATGCGTATTTTGCCCTTAATTGGCCGTATGATATCGAAAGATAGCAGGGCGTATACCTATTTGCCCGAATCGGTAAATGAATTCCCCGATGGTGACAGATTTTTAGCTATTTTAGCTGATGTTGGTTTTGTTCAAAATGAGTGTTATCGACAAACTTTTGGAATCGCCTCAATTTACAAGGCACATAAAGCCAACAATTAAAAACAGAACAAACAATAAATTATTTGTTTTTTTGTTTTTCATAAAAGCAATAGTAACAAGGTGAAAAAAGTTTTAATCTCAATCATATTCCTTATTGTAGCTTGTAGTGTTTTTGCCCAAAAGCAAAAAATTAACTACCTGACTACTTTTGATGATAAGCTTTTTCATTTTGGTTTTACAATCGGGATGAATACCCTCGATTTTAATGTGGTGAATTATAATCCAATTGGGGAAAATGAAGACTTTCGTCCGTATGTTGATGGTGCGGGCAATATTATTGTAAATTACGATGACCTAATTCGTTCTGATGTAGCGACATTGGTTCCCGGTTTTACCGTTGGAATTATAACAAGTATGAGGCTTTCAAAAGACTTTAACTTACGTTTTCTTCCGGGTTTATCGTTTGGCGAACGGCAGTTAACTTTTAATGTGCCGGTAATAGACATTAATGAGTACGATGAAAGTCTTTCTTTCTACACTATTCGCTCTACTTTCCTTGATTTTCCCTTATTGATAAAATACAAGGCCCGACGCATTAACAACGACCGGCCTTATGTAATTTTCGGAGGAGCCTATCGTCACGATATTTCGCGAACTGCGCAAGAAGACTTGATTAAGTTGAAGAACGGTGGTTTTTATGCGGAAGTTGGTGGTGGCTGGGATCATTATTTTGCGTTTTTCAGGTTTTCGGTAGAAGCCAAATTCAGCTTTGGCTTAAACAATCAGCTGGGAGATTTGCCGGCACCAACACAACGATTATATTACGCACAGTCGATAAAAGATCTGCGTTCAAAGATTTTTACCCTTTCATTTCATTTCGAGTAAGCACGTTTAAATTCGGAACAAAGTATTGCAGTAGCAACCGATACATTCAATGATTCAGCCTTTGTTTCATTCATTGAAAAATTAGGAATACTCAGTTTATTAGGAATGAGTTTTTCTACGGCAGGTCTTATTCCGTTTCCTTCGTTGCCCATAACAAGTACGGCCTGTTTGGGCAGTTGCTTTTGGTAAACATTATCGCCATTCATAAATGCGCCAAATAAGGGTGCTTCTGATTTTTGCGCTAAATCTGTCAGCGTTTCAAAATCACACTCATGCAGGTGAATACGATTGAATGATCCCATGCTTGCCTGAATTACTTTCGGGTTGTACAAATCAACCGAATCGGGCGAACAAAAAACATGTTGGATACCATACCAATCGCAAATACGTACTATGGTTCCCATGTTGCCGGGATCCTGAATTCCGTCCAGGTATATGGATAAACCTTCTGGTAGCGATTTGGTGAAATCCTGCTTCTTCGGAATCTCACAAACGGCAAGGCTGTTTTGTGGATGTTGCAACAGACTCACCTTTTTTATTTCTTTCGCATCGGTTTCAATAATTCTTTCCGCAGCAGATTGCGTTATTGGAAAACGAGTTGTAAACTGATCGGTAACGATTAATAGCTTGATTTTAAGGTCAGAGTCTAATGCTTCTTTTACCATTTTATCGCCTTCAATAAGAAAGCAGTTTTCTTTTGTACGGTATTTTTTTAAAGCCAGCGAATTAATAAGTTTTGTTGTACTTTTACCAATCATTTATTTTTGAACTGAATTCATATAATATTTGTGGTAAAGTTACTGTTTCTGTAAAAACACTAGCTTATTTTTATACAATAAAAGATGTAGGATTTGGCAGCGAAGAATTACAGGCAAAAAATTGGAAGTTACAAGTGGATATTTGTTTTATGCGCAATGCTGTTTGCATCGTGTTCTCAAACTCGTTTTGTGCCGGAGCAAGAGTATTTGTTGCAAAAAGTTGAACTCGAAATTGATAACCAGGAGGTGAGCCGGGAAGAAGCCAAATCTGTTTTACGGCAAAAGGAAAATTATAAGATTCTGGGTTTTATAAAGTTCTATCTGTTGTTGTACAATATGTCGTCGAAGAAAAAGACTGACGATTGGCTAAAACGGATTGGTGAAGCACCGCAACTGTACGATGAAAATATGGCCGAGCGTTCGGCAGAACAGCTTAAAAGGTACATGGGGCAACGTGGTTATTACCAGGCAAAAATTACGCAGGATGTACAGCTTAATGAAAAGAAGCAGAAAGCCAAACTGAAATTTTCGGTAGAGGCAGGCGACCAGTATAAAGTACGGCGGGTAAACTATCACTTCGAAACGCCTGAATTGCAGAAAATATTTTACAACGACTCGGCAAAACATCAAATGAGTCCAGGTACTGCATTCGATATTTATGAATTGGAAAAGCAGCAGAAAAGAATTGTTAATTTGTACCAAAAAAACGGGTACTATTACTTTTCGAATAACCAGGTGCGTTATCTTGCCGATTCAATACAGTACAATAAACAGGTAATTCTCGATCTTTTTATTGGAGAACCGCGATCGAGCCAGGTTGACAGCACCAGGTTGTTAAGGCCGTATTACCTGAATAATTTTTATTATTCGGTGATGCCCGGAAATACACCGGTTACAGCAAACCGAAAACAAGATTACAATTTCTCTGATACACTCTTTTGGGATCACTCTGTGCTTTATGCAAACGAAAAGGTTTCGTATCCGCCAGGGCTTTTTATTCGAACCAACCAAATGCAAAGCGGCGACCTGTATAATATTGCTGAAGTAGAGAACACCTTTAATGCGTTGAATCGATTACGTCAGTTTCGGTTTGTCGATATTCAGTTTAACGAAACTTATCCTGAGCAAGACACCAACTTGCTCGACTGTAATATTCGGTTGGCACCTCTAAATAAACAATCTACTTCGTTTGACATTGAAGGGACCAATACCTCGGGAAATTTGGGTGTGGCCGGTAATATTTATTATCAGCACCGCAACCTGTTTAAAGGCGCCGAGGTATTTCAGGTGCGGTTAAAAGGGGCTACCGAACGCCTGCACCGGTCGGTAGGAGATGGAACTACAGAATCATTTAATACGCGCGAATTTGGTGTTGAAACAAGTTTAATGGTGCCCAAACTTTTAGGGCCGGGTAAATACATACGAAGTTTTGGAAAGTATTTACCGAAAACGGTTTTTAACGCCGGTTATAACTTTCAGCGCCGCCCGGAATACACCCGAACCATTACTAACTTTAAATTTGGTTACGACTGGAAGACCTCGCAAAACTACCGGCATGTCTGGAATTTTCTGGATATGAACGTTGTTCGTTTGTATGAATTCGATCCTCAGTTTATCAATTCCATTCAGGATTTGTACATTAAAAGTAGTTTTACCGACCACTTGATTTTTGCGATGAACTACTCGCTTATTTTTAATAACCAGCGGCTTTCTTCCAATAAAAATTATATGTATACCCGGCTAAATGTCGAGTCGTCGGGAAATATTCTTTGGGCAATATCTGAACTTGCCGGACGAGATCTAACCTTTGAGCAAGACTCTGTTACCCATAAACTTTCTGATTATTACGAAGTACTTAATGTGCGTTTTGCCCAATACGTTAAAGCCGATCTGGAATTGAGAAAAGCATTTCAGATTGACCGTTATAATTACGTTGTGGGGCGGTTGTTTGGTGGAGTAGGGTTGCCTTACGGAAACTCACCTTTCTTGCCTTTTGAAAAGCAATATTTTGCCGGCGGAGCAAATGGCATTCGTGCGTGGCAGGTTCGTTCGCTTGGGCCGGGAAGCTATACCCCGGAAGATGAGAATGCTTATCCAAACCAGTCGTCGGACATTAAACTGGAGGCCAATATCGAATACCGCTTTCGTTTGTTGGGTTCGTTAGAGGGGGCATTGTTTGTAGATGCCGGAAACATTTGGGCCATTAACAGTAACGATAACCGCGAAGGCGCGGTATTTAAAGTCGACAAGTTTTACAAGCAGATTGCTGTTGGTACCGGAACCGGTTTCCGCTTCGATCTATCATATTTTATTCTTCGTACTGATATTGGGATGAAGCTTCGCGCCCCTGCTGCCCCCGTGGGGAAACGGTGGATTATTGGTAGCCGGGGCTACAAGAGAGACGATTTTACTTTTTCGTTTGCCATTGGTTATCCGTTTTAAGTTTTTCGCAGCAAGCCGGACGAATTTTTTCATTTCTGTAGTTCGCAGCAAGTAGCGTGATTTTGCGTTGTTTTATGGCTCTTTCCCGTGTAAGGCTCTTTGTTTGGAATCCGAATTTTAAATTTTGGTGGCGATTCCTATCAACCACGAATGTTTTTATGAAGGTTTGCTGGTTATGAATTATTTTTTTGCATTTTTGGGGCTTAAATTTTTACATATTGTTAGTTAAAGGAGGGGAAAACTCTCAAAATATTAATTTCTATGTCAAGTCTTCCTTCGGGTAACCGCGATTCTTTTAGTTCAAAATTTGGTGTTATAGCAGCAGCTGCTGGTTCGGCAGTTGGGTTAGGTAATATCTGGAAATTTCCGTACATCGCCGGAGTTTATGGAGGTGCTGCTTTCCTCTTTGTTTACCTGGCTTTTATACTTGCCATTGGCTTGCCGGTTATGCTATCGGAGCTGATTATTGGTAGGAGCTCAAGAAAAAATGCTTTTGGTGCGTTTAAAGTTCTTGCTCCGGGTACAGCTTGGCGATATATTGGTATTATAGGTGTAGGGGCTGCATTTTTGATTTTATCGTTTTACGGCGTTGTTGCCGGTTGGAGCATAGAATATATTGTCTTATCTCTGAAGAATGGATTTTCAGCAAAAAGCCCTGATGAGATAGGAATGTTATTTACAACACTTATTGAATCGCCTGTTAAGCCGGTTATATTTCAACTAATATTTATGGTAATGAGTGCTGCAATTGTTATTGTTGGTATTCAAAAAGGGATTGAGAAATACACAAAAATTTTAATGCCAATGTTGGTTATTATTCTTGTTTTTTTGTGTGTTAAATCGGTTTCGCTTGAAGGAGCAAAAGCAGGCTTGATTTTTTTGTTTAAACCCGATTTCTCGAAACTTACTGCCGACGGCATATTAAGTGCATTAGGGCATGCCTTTTTTACACTTAGCCTTGGTATGGGAACACTTATTACCTACGGATCATATGTACAGAAAGATAATAACTTGGTAAATACGGTTATAAATGTAACAGTTGCCGATACCGTAATTGCATTAATGGCGGGGATTGCCATTTTTCCGGCTGTGTTCGCTTTTGGTATCGAGCCAAGCCAGGGACCCGGCCTTATTTTTATTACGCTACCCAATGTGTTCCACCAAATGCCGGGGGGCTATATTTTTGCAATTTTATTTTTTGTACTCCTGTCGGTAGCCGCATTAACCTCGTCCATTTCAATTCTCGAAGTTGTTGTGGCCTATTTTAAAGAAGAATTTAATATGGGCCGTAAGGCGTCAACCGTTTTGGCAACCGTTCTTATTTCTTTATTAGGAGTTTTATGCTCGTTGTCAATGGGGGTGTTATCGCCATATACATTGTTCGGATTGAATATTTTTGACTTAATGGACTGGATATCGGCTAACTTGTTTCTGCCAATTGGAGGTATGTTTATTGCCTTATTTATTGGTTGGTATTTCGGGCGTAAAAAAGTTCAGGAAGAAGTATCGCAGGGAGGAACACTTTCCGGAGCGCTTTTGTCTATATTTATGTTCCTGGTAAAATTTATTGCCCCAATAGCTATTGCCATCGTAATGCTGAATAATTTCGGGCTGTTAAAATTCTAATTTCCCGGTAGCCATTTGGGCTTTTCGAACAGGAGTTATGGAGCTCCATCATTCGGTTGGTGCATTGTGTAAGAGGATATTCTGGCGCGATTGTATTGTTTTGTTTACTTAGTTTCAATATTGTAACTTAGCAGAACGTCAGTCATTGTCAACAATTTAGCCCAGATACAATGAGAAAAGCCTGGCTCAAAATAAAAAATGGATTTCTTTCCTATTCCAGAGGCGATCGTGTTGGTATTATTATCTTATCAATCTTGATTTTGCTGTTGTTGGGAGCTAATGCTTTCGTGAAAAGAATAGCACCTAAGCCCTATTATACTTCGGAACAATTTCTTGAAATACAGGCGCAGTGGGATGCAGCCTGGCAGCAAAATGATAATGGAGAGGTATTAAGTCTTTTTAATTTTAATCCGAATATCATCGATGAAAGTGCGCTCGACTCGTTGGATGTGCCTGAAGAAATTAAACGGAACATCATAAAATATCGTGCAGCCGGCGGAAGTTTTAAATCGAAAAATGATTTGCGAAAACTTTACGGAATGAGTGATTCTGTTTTTCAGCATGTTGCTCCATACATTGTTATCCCTGAAAATTCTTCAAAAAAGCAAACAAAAAGTATTGACAAGTCAGTGGCCAAACAACCTTCTGGGTTTTTTGATCCGAATACGGCAGACAAAGACGAATTGGAATATTTTGGCTTTAATTCTTATCAGGCCAATAATATTGTGTCGTATCGAAATAGCGGTGGAAGTTATCGACAGCCAGAGGATCTTTTAAAGATCTATGGACTTGATTCGGCTACTTTAGCAAAGATATCCCCTTACTTGAAAATAGAGCTTGTTATGGAGCCGCCAGAAGCCTCGCCAAACGAATTGTTTATTGTAGAACTAAATAGTGCCGATACTTCAGACCTAATTCAGCTAAATGGGATAGGTTCGGTTTATGCATCGCGAATTATTAAATACCGTAACCTGCTTGGTGGCTTTTACAAAACCAATCAATTAATGGAAGTATATGGTTTTTCGGAAGAGCTTTTCGCGGCCATAAAACCTTTTGTTGCTATTGATACAACAGCAATAAACCCAATTCGGATTAACTATGCCGAATTCTCAGAAATGATCAGACATCCATATTTTGATAAATCGAAGGTAAGTGCAATATTAAATGAAAAGGATAAAAACGGACCCATAAAAAGAATTTCAGATTTGGAGGCACTTGATTCTATTGATGCTGAGTTTATTGATAAAGTAAGGCCATATGTTACCTGCCGTTAAAAAAGCTAAAACTATTTTTTCGCGGTAGGAATTATTATTTTTTTGCTTTAAATTTGATATGCTATGAATTATTTCTAAATTTGCGCCTCAATTTAAAAAATGTAAATCCGAAAGATATGATTATTATTCCGGTAAAAGAAGGCGAAAATATTGAAAGAGCTTTAAAAAGGTTCAAGAGAAAATTCGAGAAAACTGGCGTTATCAAAGAATTACGTGATCGTCAGAAGTTCACCAAGCCTTCTGTAAGAAGAAGGGAAGAATTGAAGAAGGCAGCATACGTGCAAGGCTTGCAACAACAGGAAGACTAAAGTTTTCTTTGGTGATTCCTGAATTTATTAGTTTAGATGGCCAATGAGTTATCAGGAATCGTTTATCAATTTTTTGAAGTATGAGAAGAGATATTCTCCTCATACGGTGAAAGCATATAAAAAAGACCTCGATCGGTTTGTGGAATTTTACACAAAAATGGTCGGGGATTTTATTGTTAAAGATGTTGATCTCCAACTACTGCGTTCTTGGGTGGTAGACTTAATGGAGCACGATTATAGTCCGAGTTCGGTAAGCAGAATGATGACGGCAGTAAAGTCGTTCTATAACTTTTTGCTTCGCGAACAAGTTGTTGATGTTAATCCGGCTATAAATGTTCCGCTTCCTAAAATTAGGAAGAAGTTGCCACATTTTGTTGAGGAAAATAATCTGAATCATTTGTTAGATGATGATCTTTTTGATAATGGGTTCAGAGGGAGGAGAGATAAATTGATCATTTCTTTATTTTACGGGACCGGCATTCGTTTGGCAGAATTAATTAACCTAAAAGATCGGGATTTTAATACTACCGAATACTTGGTAAAGGTGCTGGGGAAAAGGAATAAAGAACGGATTGTACCATATCCAAGAGAAATTAACCAGTTGTTTGCAGATTATTTAGCTGTAAGAGATAGTGAAATAGTAAACAATAGTGGCTATTTATTTGTAACGGAGAAAGGCAAGCAGATTTACGAAAAACTGGTTTACCGCGTTGTTAAAAGTAATTTAGCCAGGGTGACATCTCTTGAAAAGAAGAGCCCGCATGTTTTGAGGCATACTTACGCAACACATTTGTTGAATAATGGTGCCGATCTTAATGCAGTAAAAGAATTGCTGGGGCATGCAAATTTGGCAGCAACTCAGGTGTATACGCATACTACATTCGAGAAGCTGCAACAGAGTTATAAACAAGCCCACCCTCGGGGTGGTAAAAACGATTGATTATGGAAGTAAAAATTAATTCAGTGCATTTTAACGCCGACCAGAAGTTGGTGGAATTCGTAAACAAAAAAGTAAACAAACTGGATACTTTTTTTGATGGTATATTAAAGGCGGAGGTAATTCTTAAGGTTGCAAAGCCCGAGGCAGCAAATAATAAAGTTTCTGAGTTAAAAGTTTCCATTCCTTCTCAAGACTATTTGTTCGCAAAAAAGCAGGCAGATACATTTGAAGAAGCGACAGATTTAGCCATTGATGCTATTAAGAAACAGCTAGTTAAATACAAGGAAAAATTGAAGAATAAATAATATTTGAAAATTAGAGACTAAATCTTAGTTTTTTAAAATAATATTTTTACATTTGCACACCCTTTTTAGGGGCGTTCTGAAGACAACTGAAAATATGGTGCTTTGTAGAGGACTGAAGCTTTTGAAGTGATTTTTTGATTTTCGCTTTGCAACGAAAAAAATGAGAAAAATCGAAAAAAAAAGTACATGATTAGATAAAAATATTCGGTTGTTTGGAAAAAAGTTGTAATTTTGCACGGCATTTTTGCCAGTAGACTATAAGCGGGAATAGCTCAGTTGATAGAGCATTAGCCTTCCAAGCTAAGGGTCGCGGGTTTGAGTCCCGTTTCCCGCTCAGAACAGAGATTGGAATTTTGAATAAGCAGTTATTCTTAATTCCCGTCTCTTTGTGTGTTTAAGGCCGGAGTAGCTCAGGGGTAGAGCGCATCCTTGGTAAGGATGAGGTCACGAGTTCAATTCTCGTCTTCGGCTCAGATGATTTAAAAGATAATAAATTAAAATTTTGCAATTATGGCTAAAGAACATTTTAACAGGGACAAGGACCATGTGAACATTGGTACTATCGGCCACGTTGACCATGGTAAAACTACCTTAACAGCTGCTATTACTACAGTTTTAGCAAAAAAAGGCTTTTGTGAAATAAAAGCATTTGATCAGATTGATAATGCTCCTGAGGAGAAAGAAAGGGGTATTACAATTAACACTGCTCACGTTGAGTACGAAACAGCAACTCGTCACTACGCACACGTTGACTGTCCGGGTCACGCCGACTACGTGAAGAACATGGTAACTGGTGCTGCCCAGATGGACGGTGCTATTATTGTTGTTGCTGCTACTGATGGTCCTATGCCACAGACTCGCGAGCATATTCTTCTTGCACGTCAGGTAAACGTTCCTCGTTTGGTTGTATTCCTGAATAAAGTGGATATGGTTGACGACGAAGAGTTGTTAGAATTAGTTGAAATGGAAGTTCGTGAATTGTTAGACTTCTACGAATTCGACGGAGATAACACTCCTGTTATACAAGGATCTGCTCTTGGTGGATTGAACGGAGAGCCAGAGTGGGAAGAAAAAATTCTTGAGTTGATGCAAGCATGTGATGACTGGATTCCACTTCCTCCACGTGATGTTGAAAAACCATTCTTGATGCCTGTTGAGGACGTATTCTCAATTACAGGTCGTGGAACAGTTGCAACTGGTCGTATCGAAACTGGTATTATTCACACAGGTGATGAAATGCAGTTGATTGGTTTGGGTGCAGAAGGTCGTAAGACTGTTTGTACTGGTGTTGAGATGTTCCGTAAGATTTTGGACGAAGGTCAGGCTGGTGATAACGTTGGTTTGTTGTTGCGTGGTGTTGACAAGAAAGAAATTAAACGTGGACAAATTTTGGCAAAACCTGGTTCAATCACTCCTCACAACAAATTTAAAGCTGAGGTTTACGTATTGAAAAAAGAAGAAGGTGGACGTCACACTCCATTCCATAACAAATACCGTCCTCAATTCTACTTGCGTACGCTTGACGTAACTGGCGAAATTCACCTGGAAGAAGGTCGCGAAATGGTTATGCCTGGTGATAACGTAACTATTGAAGTAGATTTGATTTACCCGGTAGCATTGAACTTAGGTCTTCGCTTCGCAATCCGCGAAGGTGGTCGTACAGTAGGTGCAGGTCAGATAACTGAAATTCTTTAATATTAAGATATAAAGAAAATAGATTTAATCCCGGGTTACGGCCCGGGATTAATTTCGGTTGAAACTCAATAATGGGAGTGGTTAGATAAACAGTAAGTTCGAACCTTACCTTCCGAGCAAATAAGTTACTAAATGAAACTAAAAGTATATATACAAGAGGCCTATGATGAACTGGTGCATAAAGTTACATGGCCAACTTGGAAAGAGCTACAAAGTAGCGCCTTGGTAGTAATGATTGCTTCCTTTATAATATCATTAGTTATTTTCGTTATGGATCTGTCTTTCAGAAACATAATGGATTTTATTTATGGATTATTTTATTAATCAAAACCCTTAAGGCTTTATGAGCGAAAATAGTAAAAAATGGTATGTTCTGCGTGCTATTGGTGGCAAAGAGAAGAAGGTTAAAGAATATATCGAGAACGAAATCGCGGTAGGAGACCTCAAAGGGTATGTAGATCAGGTTTTAATACCAACCGAAAAAGTTTATCAGATCCGAAATGGTAAAAAAATCAGTAAGGAGCGAAACTTTTTTCCGGGGTATGTTTTAATCGAAGCTGCTTTAGTGGGTGAGGTTACACACACATTAAGGAATTTTCCTAACGTAATCGGATTCTTAGGCGACACCAAAGGTGGAGATCCGGTGCCGATGCGGCAAAGCGAGGTAAACAGGATTTTGGGTCGAGTGGATGAATTAGCTGAAACCGACGAAGAAATCAATATCCCATATGTGGTAGGAGAAACTGTGAAAGTAATCGACGGACCATTCAACGGCTTTAACGGAACCATTGAAGAAATCAATGAGGAGAAGAAGAAGTTGCAGGTGATGGTGAAGATTTTTGGACGTAAAACTCCTTTGGAACTTAGCTTTATGCAAGTCGAAAAGGAATAGTAACGCTTTAATTTATTGTTATGGCGAAAGAAGTTGCTGGATTAATTAAATTACAGATCAAAGGTGGTGCAGCTAATCCTTCACCACCGGTGGGACCAGCATTGGGTGCCAAAGGGGTAAACATTATGCAGTTCTGTAAACAGTTTAATGGTCGTACACAAGACCAGGCAGGGAAAGTACTTCCTGTTATTATAACTGTTTATGCAGACAAGTCTTTTGACTTCATAATAAAACAACCTCCTGTGGCTGTTCAATTATTAGAAGTTGCGAAACTGAAAAGTGGTTCACCAGAACCTCACATTAAAAAAGTGGGTTCGGTAACTTGGGATCAGGTAAAGTCAATTGCCGAAGGCAAAATGGCTGACCTGAACTGCTTTACAGTGGAATCAGCGATGAAAATGGTAGCTGGAACTGCCAGAAGTATGGGAATCACTGTAAAAGGTGCTTCACCATTCAATAACTAAAAATATCTTTTACGATGGGCAGAATTACGAAAAATCAAAAAGCGTCTTTGGATAAACTCGAAAAAGGAAAAGCTTACTCTATCGATGAAGCAGCACAGCTGGTGAAAGAAATTACATTCACCAAATTTGATGCATCGGTTGATATTGACGTAAGACTTGGAGTTGATCCTAGAAAAGCTAACCAGATGGTTAGGGGCGTAGTTTCGTTACCCCATGGGACAGGTAAAGAGGTACGTGTTTTGGCAATGGTTACTCCTGACAAAGAGCAGGAAGCCAAAGATGCCGGAGCCGACTATGTAGGACTTGACGAGTATGTTGAGAAAATAAAAGGTGGTTGGACCGATGTAGATGTTATTATTACCATGCCTCCAGTAATGGGGAAAGTTGGGCAGTTAGGACGTATTTTAGGTCCTCGTGGCTTAATGCCAAACCCTAAAAGTGGTACAGTAACTATGGAAGTTGGAAAAGCTATCTCCGAAGTAAAACAGGGTAAGATTGATTTTAAAGTTGATAAATTTGGTATTGTTCATACTACAATCGGGAAAGTTTCTTTCACGGCTGATAAGATTAAAGACAATGCCGTTGAATTTCTTAACATGATCAATAAACTGAAGCCTGTTGCTGCAAAAGGAACCTACATTAAGAGTATCTATTTATCAAGCACCATGAGCCCTGGTATTCAAGTAGAAGCTAAGTCGTTTGCAGAATAAAAATGAGGAATTATGAAGAGTTCAGAGAAACAAGTTATTATTAATCAGTTACAAGAACAGATAGATTCATACGACCATTTTTACCTGACCGACATTGCCGGCTTAAATGCTGAAAATACCAGTGATTTAAGGAGACTATGTTTCAGCCAAGATGTAAAACTGGTTGTTGTTAAGAATACTCTACTACGAAAAGCTCTTGAGAACTCTGCTAAAGAGGCTGAAGAGATTTTTGATGCGCTTAAGGGAAACACCACAGTAATGTTTTCTTCAAACGGTAATGCACCGGCTAAATTGATTAAAGACTTCGCTAAAAAGCACAAAAAGCCTGTATTAAAGGCTGCTTATGTTGAAGAGTCAATTTACATGGGTGCCGACCAATTGGAGGCATTAATAGCCGTTAAATCTAAAAACGAGCTTATTGCTGATGTTGTTGCTCTGTTACAATCACCAATGAAAACTGTTCTCGGACAGTTGCAGTCTGGTGGTAATACAATTCACGGTGTTCTTGATACACTGAAAGCGAAAGAATAATTTTTTTGAAATAATATTTAAAAAGAAATAAAAATGGCAGATTTAAAACAGCTTGCAGAAGAGTTGGTAAACTTGACTGTTAAAGAGGTTAACGAATTAGCTGGTATTCTAAAAGACGAATATGGTATTGAACCAGCTGCTGCTGCAGTAGCAGTTGCAGGACCAGCTGCAGGTGGTGGCGAAGAGGCTGCTGCTGAACAAACTGAATTTGACGTGATCTTAAAAGCCGCAGGTGGATCAAAACTTGCAGTTGTTAAACTCGTTAAAGAACTAACTGGCCTTGGTCTGAAAGAAGCCAAAGCAGTTGTAGATGAAGCTCCAAAAGCGCTTAAAGAAAAAGTTTCGAAAGACGAAGCTGAAGCTTTAAAAGCACAGTTAGAAGAAGCTGGAGCTGAAGTTGAAGTAAAATAAGCAAAATGCCTATTTATAGGTAATACGGTTTAGAACCCTACGAAAGTTGGGTTCTAGACCTTTTTGTGTATTTATATTTTATATAATTAACCTGTATAAATGCATGTCAGTACAAGCAAAAAAAGAGAGGATTAATTTTTCCTCAACACAAACCAGGTTTGATTACCCTGACTTCTTAGAAGTACAAGTTAAATCATTTAAAGATTTTTTTCAGTTAAAAACCACACCTGACAAAAGGAAAGTCGAGGGTTTATACAGAGTTTTTGAAGAAAATTTTCCAATTTCGGATACTCGAAATAACTTCGTGTTGGAATTCATCGACTATCAAGTCGATCCTCCTCGATATTCAATAGACGAGTCTATTGAACGTGGTTTAACTTTTAGCGTGCCGTTAAAAGCAAAGCTGAAACTTTATTGTACCGATCCGGAACACGAAGATTTCGATACCGTGGTTCAGGACGTATATTTAGGAACTGTGCCATACATGACTAACAGAGGTACCTTTATTATCAATGGTGCCGAACGTGTTATTGTTTCTCAGCTGCACAGGTCTCCTGGTGTATTCTTTGGTCAAAGTTTACATGCCAACGGTACAAAACTATATTCTGCACGTATTATCCCTTTCAAAGGATCGTGGATTGAATTTGCTACCGACATCAACAGTGTGATGTTTGCGTACATCGACAGGAAAAAGAAATTACCTGTAACCACTTTATTGCGTGCTATTGGCTACGAGAGCGATAAAGATGTTCTTGAAATATTCGATCTGGCTGACGAAGTAAAAGTTTCGAAGTCAGGTTTAAAGAAAGTAATCGGTAGAAGACTGGCTGCCCGTGTTCTTAAATCGTGGGTAGAAGACTTTGTTGATGAAGATACCGGCGAAGTTGTATCGATCGAGCGTAACGAAGTAATAATTGATCGTGAAACAGACATTGAAGAAGATCACATTGAGGAAATTCTTGAATCAGGTGTAAAAACCATTCTGTTGCACAAAGAAGATCAAAATCAGCAAGATTTTGCTATCATTTACAACACGCTTCAAAAAGATCCATGTAACTCGGAAAAAGAAGCCGTTCTTCACATCTACCGTCAGTTGCGTAACGCAGAACCGCCCGATGAAGCTACTGCACGCGACGTTATTGATAAACTGTTCTTCTCGGATAAGAGATACGACCTTGGTGAGGTTGGTCGTTACAGAATCAATAAAAAATTAGGAATCGATGTGGACATGGAAAATCGTGTCCTTACAAAAGTCGACATCATTGAGATTATCAAAAACCTGATTCAGTTGGTAAACTCAAAAACCGATGTTGATGATATTGACCACTTAAGTAACCGTAGGGTACGTACGGTAGGCGAGCAAATGTATAACCAGTTTGGTGTAGGTTTGGCACGTATGGCACGTACAATTCGCGAGCGTATGAATGTTCGCGATAACGAGGTGTTTACTCCGATTGATTTGATTAACTCGAAAACATTGTCTTCGGTAATCAATTCATTCTTCGGAACAAACGCATTGTCGCAGTTTATGGATCAAACCAACCCGTTAGCTGAAATGACGCACAAACGTCGTATGTCAGCTTTAGGTCCTGGTGGTCTGTCGCGCGAACGTGCAGGTTTCGAGGTTCGTGACGTTCACTTTACCCACTACGGTCGTTTATGTCCGATTGAAACACCTGAAGGTCCAAACATTGGTTTGATCTCTTCTTTGTGTGTTTTCGCAAAAATTAACCCTCTAGGGTTTATTTCAACACCATACCGAAAAGTAGAAAACGGAATAGTTGACTTGTCAGAAACAGGTGCTGTATACTTAACTGCTGAAGAGGAAGAAGGTAAAATTATTGCCCAGGCAAACGCGCCAATTGCTGAAGATGGTAAATTTGTTAACGATAAGGTTAAAGCACGTTTAGATGGTGATTACCCTGTAGTTGACGCAGGTGACGTTGAACTGATGGACGTTGGTCCTAACCAGATTGCTTCGGTAGCTGCATCGCTTATTTCGTTTCTTGAGCACGATGATGCGAACCGTGCATTGATGGGATCGAACATGATGCGCCAGGCTGTACCACTGCTTCGTCCTGAAGCTCCAATTGTTGGTACAGGTTTGGAAGCAAGTGTGGCCAAAGATTCGGAAGTAATGATTTGTGCCGAAGCCGATGGTGTTATAGAATTTGTTGATGCAAAACAGATTATTGTTCGTTACGATGTAACGGAAGAAGATCGCTTTGTGAGCTTCGATCCTGAAGTGGTAACTTATAATCTGCAAAAATATACTAAAACCAACCAGGGAACTACAGTTGACTTGAAACCGATTGTAGTAAAAGGTCAGCGCGTAACCGAAGGTGAAATTCTTACTGAAGGTTATGCAACCGATAAAGGAGAGCTGGCACTGGGACGTAACCTGCAGGTGGCATTTATGCCTTGGCAGGGTTATAACTACGAGGATGCGATCGTAATTTCAGAGCGTATCGTTCGCGAAGATGTTTTCACATCGGTACACGTTGATGAATATACTTTGGAAGTACGCGACACAAAACGTGGAGTTGAAGAATTTACTTCAGATATTCCTAACGTAAGTGAAGAAGCTACTCGTAACCTGGATGAAAATGGTTTGATTAGAGTTGGAGCCAACGTAAAACCTGGCGACATTCTTATTGGTAAAATTACGCCAAAAGGAGAATCTGATCCTTCACCTGAAGAAAAACTTTTACGTGCAATCTTTGGTGATAAAGCCGGTGATGTAAAAGATGCTTCATTAAAAGCATCTCCATCTTTAAAAGGTGTTGTTATCGATAAAAAATTGTTCTCGCGTGTAGCGAAAGACAAAAAAGGTAAAGCAACAAAAACATTGCTCGACCAAATCGATGAGAAACTGGAAAAAGATATTGCAGCACTTCGCATTAAATTAGAGGATAAATTGTTCACGTTGGTTAATGGTAAAACTTCGCAGGGAGTGAAAGACTATTACGGAACAGAGTTTATTCCGAAAGGCGTTAAATTTACACTGAAGCAATTACAGGAACTGGATTACCTGAATATCGATCCTTCAAAATGGACCACTGATAAAGCTAAAAACGATCTGATTTTTAGATTGGTGAACAACTTCATTATGAAGCAGAAAGAAGCAGAGGCTGTTTCTCGCCGCGAGCGCTACAACGTAACCATCGGTGATGAGCTTCCTGCAGGTATTATTCAGTTGGCTAAAATTTATATTGCTAAAAAACGCAAACTGCAGATTGGTGATAAAATGGCGGGTCGTCACGGTAACAAAGGTATTGTTTCGCGTGTGGTACGTGCCGAAGATATGCCATTCCTTGCAGACGGAACACCGGTTGATATCGTATTGAACCCACTTGGTGTACCATCGCGTATGAACCTTGGACAGATTTACGAAACTGTACTTGGTTGGGCCGGAAAAGAGCTTGGTTTGAAATTCTCAACACCTATTTTCGATGGTGCGAGTTTGGATGAGGTTTCTGAATATACCGATAAAGCTGGTATTCCCCGTTATGGAGAAACGCGCTTGATTAACGGTGAAACCGGAGAACCATTCGACCAGCCAGCAACGGTAGGTATAATTTACATGCTGAAACTGGGCCACATGGTAGAAGATAAAATGCACGCCCGTTCAATCGGACCTTACTCATTAATTACACAGCAACCATTAGGTGGTAAAGCACAATTTGGTGGACAGCGTTTTGGTGAGATGGAAGTTTGGGCACTCGAGGCATTTGGTGCTTCTCACATACTTCAGGAAATTCTTACCGTTAAGTCAGACGACGTAATGGGACGTGCAAAAGCTTACGAATCGATTGTGAAAGGTGAGCCAATGCCACAACCGGGAATTCCTGAATCGCTGAATGTACTACTTCACGAATTACGCGGACTTGGTCTGAGCGTTAGAATGGAGTAGAATAAGTTAGGTGCAGTTTTAATTTGATAGTTAATTTGAATTATGGCATTCAAAAAAGATAATAAAGCAAAAACTAGTTTCTCAAAAGTTTCAGTAAGCCTTTCGTCTCCTGAAGAAATTCTGGAAAGATCGTTTGGTGAAGTACTGAAGCCAGAAACAATTAACTACAGAACATATAAACCAGAACGTGATGGTTTGTTTTGTGAGCGTATTTTCGGACCGGTAAAAGACTACGAATGTCACTGTGGAAAATACAAACGTATCCGTTATAAAGGTATCGTTTGCGACCGTTGTGGTGTTGAAGTAACCGAAAAGAAAGTACGTCGTGAGCGTATGGGACACATTTCACTGGTGGTTCCGGTAGCTCACATTTGGTATTTCAAATCGTTGCCTAACAAAATTGGTTACCTGCTTGGTTTACCTACCAAAAAGCTGGATACCATTATTTATTACGAACGCTATGTTGTTATCCAGGCTGGTGTAAAACATCAGGATGGTGTTAAAGAATTAGATTTCCTTACGGAAGAAGAATATCTGGATATTTTGGATACACTTCCAAAAGAAAATCAATTTCTTGATGACGACGACCCAAACAAGTTTATCGCAAAAATGGGTGCTGAGGCGCTGTTTGATATTCTAAGCCGTTTGGAGTTGGATGAATTGTCATTCACATTGCGTCATAAAGCAAATACTGAAACATCGCAGCAGCGTAAAAACGAGGCGTTAAAACGTCTACAGGTTGTTGAGGCGTTCAGAGCAAGCAAAAACCTTAACCGTCCGGAATGGATGATTGTTAGGGTGGTGCCTGTAATTCCTCCTGATTTGCGTCCGTTAGTGCCGCTTGATGGTGGTCGTTTCGCAACGTCAGATTTGAATGACCTGTACCGAAGAGTTATTATCCGTAACAACCGTTTGAAACGATTGATCGAGATTAAAGCTCCTGAGGTAATTTTAAGAAACGAGAAACGAATGTTGCAGGAAGCTGTGGATTCGTTATTCGATAACTCAAGAAAATCTAATGCCGTTAAAACAGAAAACAACCGCGCGCTAAAATCACTTTCAGATAGTTTGAAAGGTAAGCAAGGTCGTTTCCGTCAGAACCTTTTGGGTAAACGTGTTGACTATTCGGCACGTTCGGTAATCGTTGTAGGTCCTAAATTAAGGATTCACGAATGCGGTATTCCAAAAGATATGGCAGCAGAGCTTTACAAGCCTTTTGTAATTCGTAAGTTGATTGAAAGAGGTATTGTAAAAACTGTAAAATCGGCAAAGAAAATTGTTGACAGAAAAGATCCTGTTGTTTGGGAAATTCTTGAAAACGTGCTGAAAGGACATCCTGTAATGTTGAACAGGGCACCTACTCTTCACCGTCTGTCAATTCAGGCATTCCAGCCTGTTCTTATTGAAGGAAAAGCAATTCAGTTGCACCCGTTGGTATGTACCGGTTTCAACGCCGACTTCGACGGTGACCAGATGGCGGTTCACTTACCATTAGGTAATGCTGCAATTTTGGAAGCTCAGTTGCTAATGCTTGCTTCGCATAACCTGTTGAACCCTGCTAATGGTGCTCCAATTCAGGTACCATCGCAGGATATGGTTTTGGGTTTGTACTACATGACCAAATCACGTAAAGGTAGTCGTGGCGAAGGAATGACTTTCTATTCAGCAGAAGAAGTAACGATTGCATACGAAGAAAAAGCAATCGATCTTCACGCTATTATTAAAGTTAAAGTTGAAGACATCGATGAAAACGGCGAATATTTTAACCATATCATTGAAACGACTGTAGGTCGTGTTCTTTTCAACGAAAATGTGCCACGTCAGGCAGGTTACGTAAACCAGATTTTGACTAAAAAATCGTTGCGTAGCATTATTACCGACGTATTCAATAAGAGTGGAAACGCAATTACAGTTAAATTCCTTGATGATATTAAAAACCTTGGTTACACAATGGCATACCGTGGAGGTCTGTCGTTCAACCTTGGCGACGTTATCATTCCTGAGGATAAAGCAGAAATTGTTGGTAACGGTTATCAGGAAGTTGAAGAGGTAATCAACAACTATAACATGGGGTTCATTACCAATAACGAACGTTATAACCAGGTTATTGATATTTGGACACATGCAAACTCTAAGCTGACAAATTCGGTAATGAAAACGATTAGTACCGACCGTCAGGGATTCAACTCAATTTATATGATGCTTGATTCCGGAGCGAGGGGTTCTAAAGAGCAGATTCGCCAGTTGTGCGGAATGAGGGGTTTGATGGCAAAACCACAAAAGTCTGGTTCTACAGGTTCTCAGATTATTGAAAACCCGATTTTGGCAAACTTTAAAGAAGGTCTTTCGGTACTGGAGTACTTTATCTCTACTCACGGTGCTCGTAAAGGTTTGGCGGATACCGCACTTAAAACAGCTGATGCGGGTTACTTAACACGTCGTTTGGTAGACGTTGCCCAGGATGTTATCATCTCGGAAGACGACTGTGGAACATTGCGTGGTTTGGTAGCTAGCGATGTGAAAAATAACGAAGATGTTGTTGCATCATTATACGAAAGAATTATTGGTCGTACAACAGTTCATGATATTTACCACCCGTTAAATGGTGAATTAATCATCAAATCGGGTGAAGAAATTACTGAAGAGATTGCAAAAGTAATCGAAGACTCACCAATTGAGACCGTTGAAATTCGTTCGGTACTTACTTGTGAATCAAAAGTTGGTGTTTGTGCCAAATGTTACGGACGTAACCTGGCAACCGGCAAAAAGGTTCAGAAAGGTGAAGCTACCGGTGTTATTGCAGCACAATCGATCGGTGAGCCGGGTACACAGCTTACACTTCGTACCTTCCACGTAGGGGGTATTGCAGGTAACATCTCAGCACAATCAACAGTTGAATCGAAATACGATGGATACTGCGAGATTGAAGAGCTTCGTTCGGTATCGTACAAAGACGACGAAGGAAACGATGTTGAGGTGGTAGTAAGCCGTTTGGCCGAATTAAAGATTATTGATAAAAACACCAATATTCCGCTATCTACACACCCACTTCCATACGGTTGTAAACTGTATGTGAAAAACGGTCAGGAAATCCGTAAAGGAACAATGATCTGTGATTGGGATCCATTTAACGGTGTAATTATTACTGAATTTGATGGTAAGGTAGAGTTTGAGAATCTGATCGACGGTATTACTTTCCGTCAGGAATCGGATGAACAAACCGGTTACAGCGAGCGTGTAATTATCGAGACAAAAGATAAGACCAAAAACCCAACGTTGAAGATTATGGACGATGCCGGTGAAATGATCCGCTCGTACAACCTTCCGGTTGGAGGTCACATCTCTGTTGATAACGGACAAGAGGTTAAAGCAGGTAAGATTTTGGTTAAGATTCCTCGTGCTGCTGGTAAAGCAGGCGATATCACAGGGGGTCTGCCGCGTGTTACCGAGTTATTCGAGGCACGTAACCCATCTAATCCTGCCGTTGTTTCTGAGGTAGACGGAGAAGTTTCACTAGGTAAGATCAAACGTGGTAACCGCGAGATCATTGTAACCACTAAAAACGGCGATGTGAAGAAGTATCTTGTACCGCTGTCGAAACAGATCCTTGTACAGGAAAACGACTACATCAGAGCAGGTATACCTTTATCTGACGGAGCAACAACTCCTTCTGATATTCTTGCAATTAAAGGTCCTACTGCCGTTCAGGAATACATTTTGAACGAAGTGCAGGATGTGTACCGTATGCAAGGGGTGAAAATTAACGATAAACACTTCGAGATTATCATCCGTCAGATGATGCGTAAAGTTGAAATCGTTGATCCGGGTGATACTCGTTTCCTTGAAAAGCAGATTGTAGACAAAAACGAATTCATGTCTGAAAACGACTGGATCTACAACAAAAAAGTTGTAGTTGAGCCAGGAGATGCTGAAGGGCTGAAAGCCGGACAGATTGTTTCTTCACGTCGTTTGAGAGATGAGAATTCGCAACTCCGAAGAAAAGATAAAAAATTGGTGGAGTCGAGGGACGCAATCCCTGCAACATCAAGCCAGATTCTTCAGGGTATTACAAGAGCGGCGTTGCAAACACGCAGCTGGTTGTCTGCTGCATCGTTCCAGGAAACAACAAAAGTTCTTAACGAAGCCGCTATCAACGGTAAGATGGATTACCTAGATGGGCTGAAAGAGAACGTTATTTGTGGTCACCTGATACCGGCAGGTACCGGATTGAAAGAATACAAAAACCTTGTTGTTGGTTCTAAATCAGAATACGACAGGTTGGTTGATATGAGACATTCGGATAATAGCTAAAAAGGATTACCATGGAAGATAACAAACAAAAATCGCAACAGATAAATATTGAATTGAACGAGGAAGTAGCTCAGGGAACCTATTCGAACCTTGCCGTTATTACTCACTCAACTTCTGAATTTGTAGTTGATTTTGTACGCATTATGCCAGGTATTCCAAAAGCGAATGTAAAATCGAGAATTATTCTTACACCGGAACATGCCAAACGTTTGTTAATGGCTTTGCAAGATAATGTAGCTAAATTTGAAGCACAGCATGGCCCGATTAAAAACGTTACTCCGGGATCCGATCCGAGTTTGCCACCAATGAATTTTGGTGGACCTACAGCCCAGGCGTAGTATAAAGTATTAAAAAGTATAGAAAAAGGCTTTCACAATTGTGAAGGCCTTTTTTCTGCTTTATTGTGTCTTTCTTTTTTTCAGGAAGATGTGCATATCTGTTTATTTACTGCCAAAAAAATATTAGTTTGGTGCTAACTTTACAATTCGAACCAGGCGACTGGAGGTAGTTCATTCCGAAAATTATATTTTGGGATCTATAACTGACAGCCTGCCAGTTTGTATAAATAATAAAAAACCGACAGATGAAATATCTTTTCTTTTTTGCATTTTTAGTTGTTACCAGTAGTTTGGTTAACGCCCAACCGACTTATAAGTATGTAATTATTCCAACTCATTTTAACGATCTTGGCGACGGACTTAATCCACATGGAGTTTGTTCTTCGCTTCAGTCCCAGCTCTCTGAACGTTCAATAAACGTCGTTTTTGAAGGTACAGAGGTGCCCGATGATTATTGCGAAGCATTAACGGTTGATTTAATAAAGGTTTCGTCGATGTTGACGAATAAAATAAAAGTTGAATTTCGGGATTGTATGAATCGTGTGGTATGGTCAGAAGAAGGAACAGGTACCTCGAAGGAATATAGAAAAGGATATTCAGAAGCGATTGCAGATGCTTTAAAAGATTTTAATCAACTTCCGGTAAATCAATCACTCAAAAGGGCAGAAAAAGCCGGAGTTGTTAGTGAGGTGAAAAACAAGAAGCCCATTGTAAAAGAGGCTGTCCCAGTAGATAAAGACTCGTATAAACCTGTAAATCCGTACTATAATAGCACTTATTTGGTTGATGTAATTGAATCTGATAAGAACGAGATGCAGATACTTATTTTAAATGGCGAGTTATTAGGTTACAATAATCATCAAATCATTGCCACTCTGAGTCCATCTGGGTTGAAAGGGATTTATACCGTAAGCTGGATAGATACCGAAGGCGGTAATATTTCGGGTGTTGCAAAACTTGAAGGTACAGAACTTGAGATATCGCTGAAAACAGAACCGGAAGAACAAGTTATAGTGCTTCAGAAGTTATAATTTTTATAGCAAAATATTTTCTGAATGCCCTTATCGGACGGTTGGCTATTTTTTGTTTTTCTGAAACAAAAAATAAAGCCGATTCAGAAAACCGACTTTATTATTTAATTTGGTTAGATTTGGTTTGAAACCCGCTGATGAAGTTAGTAAAATAATCGATATATAACAACCCGTTAAGAATGATGTTGTTAATCTGCTTTAATCGTTTGCAAATTGCTTGTTTTGTGCCTGAATAAAAGTGGTTACTGTTTGACTTAAAAAGCGCATTGCTTTAATTGAAATACTTATTGCTTTAGTTGAAGGACTCATTGTTTAGCTTGAAGAGGTCATTGCTTAACCCGAAGTACTCAATGTTTGGGTTGAAGAGCTTATTGCTTGAATTGTAGCACTTATTGCTTTACTCATAAAGCTTATTGCTTAACTTGAAGAGCTTAATGTTTTAGTTGAAATACTTATTGTTTGAAAGAAAGCTGCTCCGGCGGAAAAGCGACAAAACATCTGAAACAAAAGAAGATTTGTATAATTCGTGTCGTTACACATTTTTGAACCAAAATGGTTGGTTGAAACGCCTGAAATCAGCCTAAAACCTTCTGTTTTTAATTAAAATGGTTTTAAATTAATTTCCACTTTCTCCGCACAAAATTTTGGAATATTGAAGTTGATTGTTTTAAAGTATTGTCAGCATTGCGTTTGGACGGGTACGTGCTTGCTGAATGCCTTGGGTACTCTGCTTTTTAACAAACATTAAAGGTCTCAGAGTCCTAATCTCTTTGGTTAGTTTTCCGCCGATTTCTATATTTGTTAGCTTTCAAATTGCAGGAGTAGTTAAAAAGCTCCGGTAATAGATCGAAAAATAGAAAAATTATATATCAATCAACAAAAATCTTATTGAATGAAGGCTTATAACATTATTGTTTTGGCGAAGCAGGTTCCCGACACACGAAATGTGGGGAAAGATGCTATGAAGGCTGACGGGACGATAAACAGGGCAGTGCTTCCTGCTATCTTTAATCCCGAGGATTTAAACGCCCTGGAACAAGCATTGCGTATAAAAGATCAATTTCCTGAATCAAAAATCAATATTTTAACCATGGGGCCGGGTAGGGCTGCCGATATTATTCGCGAAGGTTTATATCGCGGTGCCGACGGTGGTATTTTGCTAACCGACCGTGCTTTTGCCGGTTCAGATACTTTGGCAACATCGTATGCCATTGCTCAGGCGTTGAAAAAAATGGGTAAAATTGATATGATCATTGCCGGTCGTCAGGCTATTGATGGTGATACTGCCCAGGTTGGCCCTCAGGTAGCCGAAAAGCTCGGTATGTTGCAAATAACATACGTTGAAGAGGTGCTGGAGGTAAAAGACAAATCGGTTACCGTAAAACGCCGTTTAGAAAATGGTGTGGAAACAGTTAAATGCCCGATGCCATTGGTAATGACAGTAAACGGCTCTGCTCCTGATTGCCGCGCTCGCAATGCCAAACGAATCATGAAATTCAAGAAGGCAAGAACAGTTACCGAACTTCAAAAGGAAAATGAAGACTATACTGCGTTGTACAACGAACACCCTGACCTGATGATTCAGGAATGGACCGTTAACGATATTGAAACTGACGCTTCGCAGCTTGGGCTTACCGGCTCGCCAACCAAAGTTAAAACGGTGGAGAATGTTGTTCTTCAGGCAAAAGATTCGAAAGTAATTTCTGCTGCCGACGACGAGATTGAAGCTATGATGGTTGAATTAATTAAGAGTCACACAATTGGCTAAGGCCATTAAACGAACATTTAAAATTTGAAGAAATGAGCAACGTATTTGTTTATTGCGAAATAGAAGATGGCCACGTAGCTGATGTTAGTCAGGAATTATTAACCAAAGGGCGTGGACTGGCAAACGAATTAAACTGTAAACTGGAAGCCATTGCTGTTGGGCACAAGCTTGATAAAGTTGCAGAACAGGTAATCCCTTACGGCGTAGATACACTTTATCTTGCTGATGACGAACGTTTATATCCTTTTCAAACACTTCCACACACTTCTGTAGTGGTGAACTTGTTTAAGGAGAAAAAGCCGCAGGTTGCTTTGATGGGAGCATCTTCGATTGGTCGTGATTTAGGACCACGCGTTTCGTCTGCATTACACAGCGGTTTAACTGCCGACTGTACCAGTCTTGTTATTGGCGATCATTACGATAAAAAACAAGACAAGAAATACGAAAACCTGCTGTATCAGATTCGTCCGGCATTTGGGGGAAATATCATTGCAACGATTATCAATCCTGATTGCCGTCCGCAAATGGCAACGGTGCGCGAAGGTGTAATGAAAAAGGAAATCCTCGATCCGAAATACAAAGGAAAAGTGGTTAAACTTGATGTGGCAAAATATGTAAACGACGAAGACTTTGTTGTTGAAATTATCGAGCGCCACATGGAAAAAAGTAAGGTGAATGTAAAAGGCGCACCTATTGTTGTTGCCGGTGGTTACGGTGTAGGCTCGAAAGAAAACTTCCAGCTACTGTACGATTTGGCCGAAGTGCTGGGAGGCGAAGTTGGAGCATCGCGTGCCGCTGTCGATTCTGGCCTGGTAGGACACGATCGCCAGATCGGGCAAACCGGTATTACCGTTCGTCCGAAACTGTACATTGCCTGCGGTATATCGGGGCAAATTCAGCACCGTGCCGGAATGGAAGAATCAGCACAGATCATCGCAATAAATACCGATCCTGAAGCTCCTATCAATTCCATAGCCGACTATGTAATTACCGGAGATGTGGCAGAGATCATTCCTAAAATGATCAAGTATTATAAAAAGAACAGCAAATAGTCACGATTTAAAATTGTAAAAAATGGCAAATTATTATACAGATAACAGCGAGTTAAAATTTCACCTGAATCACCCGTTAATGAAAGAGATCGTTCGGTTAAAAGAACGTGAATATGCTTTCAAGGATGAATTTGATTTTGCTCCACTGGATTACGAAGATGCAATTGACAGTTACGATCGTGTACTTGATGTTGTAGGTGAAATTTGCGGTAACATTGTTGCCGAGAATGCAGAAAGTATTGATGCTGAAGGACCGTCAGTAATTGACGGACGTGTAAAGTATGCTCGTGGAACCGAGGAAAACATCAAAGCACTGAACCAGGCCGGATTAATGGGAATGTCGTTACCCTACAAATACGAAGGCTTGAACTTCCCGATTGTGCCTTACATTATGGCTGCCGATATTGTATCGCGTGCCGATGCCGGTTTTGTAAACATTTGGGGGCTGCAAGACTGTGCCGAAACCATTAACGAATTTGCTTCGGAAGAGCAAAAAGAAAAGTACCTTCCTCGTGTTTGCAATGGCGACACTATGGCGATGGACTTAACCGAGCCGGATGCAGGTTCTGATCTTCAGGCGGTGCAGTTAAAAGCCACCTGGAACGAAGAAAAACAAGTTTGGTTACTGAATGGGGTAAAACGATTCATCACCAATGGCGATGGCGATATTTCGCTTGTTTTAGCCCGCTCGGAGCCCGGAACATCAGATGGCCGTGGCTTATCGATGTTTATTTACGACAAGCAGTCGGGTGGAGTAACCGTTCGTCGTATCGAGCATAAAATGGGAATTATTGGTTCGCCAACCTGCGAATTGGTATTTAAAGATGCGCCAGCGGAATTGGTTGGTTCGCGAAAAATGGGACTGATAAAATACGTTATGGCATTGATGAACGGTGCGCGTTTGGGTATTGCAGCACAGTCGGTAGGAGTATGCGAAGCAGCTTACCGCGAAGCTATGGAATACGCCAAAGAACGTATGCAGTTTGGTAAGGCCATTATTAAATTTCCTGCTGTATACGAAATTCTTTCGCTAATGAAAGCCAAGTTGGATGCATCGCGGACTTTGTTGTACGAAACTTCGCGTTTTGTTGACATGTATAAAACTTACATGCACATTGCCGAAGAGCGCAAACTGGAGAAAGAAGAGCGTAACGAGATGAAAAAGTATCAGCGTTTGGCCGATATCTTTACTCCACTAGTGAAAGGTATGGCGAGCGAATACAGCAACCAGTTGGCTTACGATGCGGTTCAGATTCACGGTGGATCGGGTTTTATGAAAGATTACCCGGTTGAACGTATCTATCGCGATGCACGTATTACATCGATTTACGAAGGTACAACACAGTTGCAGGTTGTTGCTGCCATCCGTGGTGTAACTACAGGTGGTTATCTTAACCAGATTCGTGCATACGAAGCTGAAAAGGTTTCTCCAACCCTGGAATACCTGAAACGTACATTGATTATTTTAACTGCCGACTACGAAGAAGCTGTTAAGAAAGTAACTGCTGCAGGCGACAACGAGTTCGTTGATTTCCATGCACGTCGTTTGGTTGAAATGGCAGGCCACATTATTATGAGCTACCTGTTGTTGCTGGATACCAATCGCGAGGCTTCATTCTTGAAATCGACTAAAAACTACATCGCTTTTGCAAAAGCACAGGTTAAAGCACATGCCGAGTTTATCCGTGCATCGGAATTGAGCGACATGGGCGATTATAAATTTGAAATGCAATAAAAGCTTCGAGTTGCGAGCTATTAGCTTTTAGCAAAATTATAATAAAGCCACTTTCCGGATTCGGAGGGTGGCTTTTCTTTTGAAATTTTCTAAGGCTTTCAATTTATTTGCGGCCCTACAGTAGAAAGTTTCTTCTTTACAAAGAAAAGAATTGTGTATTTCTTCTTGTTTACAAAAATCGCAAAATGAGACTTGTCCTGAATGCGTAGGGCGGGTTTCTTATTGCCAATTTCAGACTAGAACTACACTTTAAAAAATAAGCTGCCCTTTTTGCAAGACAGCTTATTTTCTTATAAAAGAAAGTATCCTCTTACTTGGCAGTGGTTGTCGTAGTAAAGGTTACTCTGCCTTTCTCTTTCAACGAACCATTTTTAACATAGCAATAAGGGGCAAATGTTCCTGCCTCGGTCGGATGCCACGTGTTTTTTGTTGTTCCCAATCCGGTTAACGTAATAGGATGTTCCCAGTATCCGCCACCGTCAGAAATCCATTCTACAAACATGGCAGGTGCTGGTATAGTCCACGAATCTTTTACTTCTATTTCTACTTCCTTTGCTTCTCCAACAACCGTTTGGGCAAAATCGTTATCCGCTTTCTTTTCCATCGATTCAGGAGTGTGCCAAATAGGGATGTTTGGCAACAAGGTAAGTGTTGGAATGTCAAGATGTTTATTGGCGACTCCAAAACAATCAATCCAGACTCCACCACCTGCACCCACTTTCGTGGACCACTTGCTGCCCCAGCCAATGTATGCCTCAGGCGCCTTGGGTTCTTGCAGATCAATGCTAACACCTCCACCTACACTAAAATCGACCTCGGTACCGATGGCAAGATTTATTTCCGGCCCGGCAGCACGATACGCACTGATTCCCATTGTGGGCTTAAGCGTGTACACCTGCTTCAAGGTAGCCATCGCTTCCAATTTCAAAGGGTGTACTTCTTGTTCAACGATATGACCTTCTGTATAAGCATACTTTGGATTAAGTCCATGATGCCACGCATCAGGTACCTTTACCCAACCGTGTGCTCCCACTTGCATTTTGGGGACATTATATTTAACGGTGTAACCGGTCGATGCCTTCATTGCTCCTTCAACCGAAATATCTACGCCGAGGTCAAGGCCAAACTCAACCCCCAATATAACAGGAACTGCACCAACAGGAAACTCAAACTGTAGTTGGAGATTAACGATTGGATCCGTTTCGCTCACCAAAGGAAGCTTTCCGTCAATTATTGCGGCAATATCAAACCATGCTTCAATATCCATGTCGGTTGCAGTAAGAGTGAAATCCACATCTTTTTCGTAAGCGGTGTCCCATTTTTTACATCCTACCCACTTAATACAAGTTTTGTGATGATGATATCTTGTACTCGTTGAATAATTTGCTTTTAAATCGGAGTACCATGAGAATCCGAAATCTTCCAATTGCAGTTTAACCGGACCAACTTCAACAATGGTTTTATTGGTATTGAATTGATGATCAAATCCTACCCGGCTGCCATTGGCTGTTGATGTTTGGCTCGTGGCTGATTTGGTTGTAGCGAGCGGAATATCTTTTTCTACCGAAAAAATAACTTGTTCCGTATCACCAATTATTATTCTGATTTCGCTGGGATGAATGGCATTTTTGCTATCGGTTAACTCCTGTGAAAGTGTTTCATTATTGAGCTGGCTTAGGCTTGCTGATTTCATCTTGTTGTCGCTATACTGCGGGTTAAAGTCGAAAGCAAGGTCAACATCGTCAAATACATCATGAATGAAGCCTCTTTCTGTTTCAACCGTGTATTGTCCATCTTCTTTTGTTACCTGGTTCACTCTTAATAAAAGTACGTCATCCTCCCTGTCAATAAGAATCACATTGGAGGTGTCTATTTCACTTTCTATGCCTATTGTGTCAAGAATTAAAACCTGACTTTCTGCGTCATAAAACGCGCCTTGTTCGCCACCGCCATGTGTTAATTCGCTGTCGTCCAATACTAGCAAGTAGTTGTTTATTTTTATTCGTTTTCCCGGGTCGTAAAAAGCTTCCGGTTCATTTTCAATCATCTCTTTCTGACACGAAACAGTCAATAACGAGAAAATAGCAACAAAAATTAGTACGTTGATCTTTAATATTTTCATGGTTGTTTATCGTTGAAGTTGAGTATCCATAATTTTCACAAACAGTTCCGATTTTCGGCCTATTTGAAGGGGGGCGGATAAGGCGGCAATATCTGCCAGGTTGTTGAGATCGCCTTTTTCCACATAGAAATAGTAGGTCTGTTCGTCCAGATTTTCAAAAAGAGCCTGGCCCTTTGCATCGGTTTGTAGTGATGCTACTACATTGGAATCGTTTTCCCAATCCTCTTGATTGTTAAAAAGACTTACCGTTGCGCCTTCAACAAATATCAGGTCATCTTCAACGACCGTAAAGAATAATTGAGGAGCCGGGTCTACATATTCCTCTGTTGTACAGCTTAAAAGAGAAATTACGAATGCCAAAAAGGCAATAAAGTTAATTTTTGTCATTGTTTTGTTATTGTATTAAAAATGAATTCAACCAGTTAGAGATTTAATAGGAACCAACACACTAATAGATAGTGCATGATTCGGCATACATTATTATGTTCCTGGAGTATCTTTTCCGAAAGGTTTGGTTTTACGTCCTTTTAGTTTTGGTTTATTGTATTGTTGATATTTGTCTTTTGTATAAATCAGGATTTGTAATGACAAAATTAGCTAAAGGATTAAATCAGGATTTATCATATGATAAATCTTGACTTGTCATAAGGTAATTTCTTTATTTTTTAAATAGCTTTATAGCATAAAAATTGGAACCCATTGAAACAATGACGACGCTTGATAAGAATGAACTTGTACAATACCAAGAACAATTTTACAAATTTGTACAAGCAACCAGCCCTATTTCAGATTCCTCCTGGAAAAAAATGTGTGAAATAATGCGTTTTTATAAGGTTGAAAAAGGGACTCGTATGCTGGAATATATGCGAATAGAACGTGCTGTTCGGTTTCTGGTAAAGGGAATTGTTAAATGTGAAGATCATCTTAGTGAAAAAACCTTTGTATACGACTTTAGAGTAGCTCCAATTATTTTGTGTGAAACGGTATCGTTTTTTAATAATAATCCTTCTCGTATTAGCCTTGAAGCGGTTACTGATTGTGAGTTTATCGAATTATCTGGCGACTCTTTTCTTCCGCTGATTTATTCTAATCAGGACATCTCAAAATTTGGGATCATCGGTATTGCCAATTATTTAGGAATGATTCACTATAAGGCAGTTTTGTTACGAACAATGAGTGCCGAAAAACGGTATAAACAGTTTTTGCGAGAGTTCCCATCTGTTGCAAGGTATTGCGAGTTAAAAGATATATCTTCATATCTTAATATTACTCAGCAAAGCCTGAGTAGGATTCGAAAAACAATTCGATGGACTGATGATGAAAAAGAACTGGAAGCTTTAAGTAACGAATTGGATGTAGTGTACAGTGTTAATTCTCTGTCATATTCATAATTGATTTCGCGTGAACAGTCAGATGTCTGCCAATTCTCTGGGCTTTTCCAGTTACAATTACATGTTTTTTCGTAGGATTAATCTCCTACAATAAAGTTAATCAAATTTCAATTGTTTCATTTCTGTTCGAGTTTCAAAAAATGGATGTCTATCCAAATACTTTTTAGTAAAGCTTGTTTAAAGCAGAAAGCACTACATTTTTGTAGGATCGCCACATTTTTCTTACAAAAAAGAAATGTTTAGCTGCTGGTCAGTTTTTCAAATAGCTGGTTTCCAGTAATCTGATTTTTTTGGTATTTCATTTGCCTGTTTATGCCAAACAATTTAAATGTGCAGGATATGAGAGTGCTATTACCCGTTGCCGGAGAAGAAACAGGAAGTGAGAAAATCGCACGAGGTTTTCATAATGCAAAATTGGTGTGTATCTACGATTCGGAGTCGAAAGCATTTGAGTGGAAAGAGACCTCCGAAATTAGCCCCAATCCGGGCGATCTTACGCACGAGTTAAAACGTTTGCAAATAAATACCATCATTAGCGGCTATATACCGCCCATGGTTTTGCAAATTTTTACCCGAAATGGTTTTTCAGTATTAAAAGCACGCGGTAGGAGTGTACAGGAAAACATTAGCTTTTTTACCCAAAACCAGTTGGAATCTTTTACCTCGCAGGCAGCACGCGAATTGTGGGGCTGCCAGAGTAGTTGTAATTCATGCAGTTCAACATCATGTAAAAACTAGTGACTTATGGCAATCGATAAAGCAATAACGTTTGTAAAACGGGCAACTTCCGAAAGCGATTTTCGAAAAGCTTGTTACCGGGCCCCGTCGAGAGAAAGCTTGCTAAAAGAAAAAGGTTTTACCGAGGTAGAGTTCGACGACGCCATAAATATGCAGCTGGTAAAATGCCAGACTTACGAGCAGGCCGAAGTGTTTCAACAGATACGCATGTGGTTTTTATCCTTATAATTATTAATTGATACCGAAGAACGGAACAGCTGAATTCGGACCAAAATTTTATACTATGAATTACAGAGACCTGGAAGCCGTTAGGCAAATTGTTAACGACGCAACCGGATTAGATATTAGCTATGCATACGAAGACCTTGTTTTCCCGGAGCATGGTGCATTTATTATACAATTTAACGAGGAAAGTACCGATAAACTGCATTGTTACTTTCATGAAGATTGTATTGAGAAGGATGCTGCAACGATTTTCGCCAACCTTAAAACTGAAACCGAAAAACGTAAAGGCGAACTTCTGCGCGAGGGAGCCTACAATTTTGAGCAGGTTGGAGACAACATCCAAATACAATTTTTGTAGCTGCAAATCACCCATTTCTACCCCGTTGGCTACTAATATGTCGGGCCAAAACGACGCAATTTTCTTGCATATTCGAAAATATAGCTGCTTGTTGGCAACTGAATTGTCATAAATGTTGCCGGTTTGTTAACAGTTTGATTAATATAGGGGTGTTTATTAAAACTTTTTATCTGCGATAGCTGTTAGGGTATGTTGTCGAAATATATCCTTTTTTTAATCGCGATGCTATCCTTTTTTAGGGGGCAAATGAAAAAAAGAAATAAAACATGAGGAACATGCCTTGTAAAGAATGGGGGGATTGTTCAATTTTGAATTGTTAAAATGTTTTATTAACTGCTATTGGAGACTTAAAAAGACAGTTAATTGTTAATTTGGATAGAAATTTGTCAGTAATAATTTTGCCGTATTGACAAAGTGATTATTTTTGACACAAAATATTTGACAGCTAAGAAAATTTACGAATATGTGTGGAATTGTTGGAGCATTTGATTTAAAAATTGAAGCAGAGGATCTCCGCCCTCAGGTGCTGATGATGAGTAAAAAAGTTCGTCACCGCGGACCAGACTGGTCGGGTATTTATTGTGGCGAGAAAGCAATAATTGCTCATGAGCGTCTATCAATTGTCGACCCGGAATCGGGAGGGCAGCCATTGTACAGTAAAAACGGGAAACTGATTCTGGGAGTAAATGGAGAGATATATAATCATCGTGAACTGAGAAAACGCTACGATGGTAAATACGAATTTTTAACCGGATCGGATTGCGAAGTAATCCTGGCTTTGTATAACGATAAAAAGGAGAAGTTTCTGGATGAGATGAACGGAATTTTTGCCTTTGCTCTTTATGATGAGGAGAACGATGCTTATTTGATCGGGCGCGATCATATTGGTATTATTCCCTTGTACCAGGGATGGGACAAGTGGGGAAATTACTATGTGGCATCGGAGCTGAAATCGTTGGAAGGATTTTGTACCAAAATAGAAGAATTTCCTCCGGGACATTACTTGTATAGTAAAGATGGTGAGATTAAAAAATGGTATGTTCGCGAATGGGAAGAATTTGATAATGTAAAAGATAATCCTGCAAATGTTGAAGAGTTGTCGCAAGCTCTTGAGGATGCGGTACAGCGCCAGTTGATGTCTGATGTTCCTTATGGAGTATTACTTTCAGGAGGACTTGACTCATCGATTACTTCGGCATTAGCAAAAAAATTCTCATCAAAACGTATTGAAGATGGTGGCGAGAAAGATGCCTGGTGGCCACAGTTGCACTCGTTTGTAATTGGTTTGGAGGGGTCTCCCGATTTGGCTGCTGCGCGTAAAGTTGCCGATCATATCGGAACCGTTCATCACGAAATTCATTATACAATTCAGGAAGGACTGGATGCCATTAAAGATGTAATCTACCATATTGAAACGTACGATGTAACCACTGTACGGGCATCAACGCCAATGTATATGATCTCGCGAGTGATTAAATCGATGGGAATTAAAATGGTTCTTACCGGAGAGGGTGCCGACGAGATTTTTGGCGGATATCTGTATTTCCACAAGGCACCAAATGCCGAAGAATTTCACAAAGAATGCGTACGTAAAGTTAGCCGTTTGAATATGTATGACTGTTTACGTGCCAATAAATCGTTGGCGGCATGGGGTGTTGAAGGACGTGTGCCTTTCCTCGATAAAGAATTTGTTGACGTGGCAATGCGTTTTAATCCTGAAGCCAAAATGGCCAAAGATGGAAAAATGGAAAAACACTGTCTGCGCGAAGGTTTTGCCAAATATCTGCCCGAGGAAGTTGCATGGCGTCAGAAAGAACAATTCTCTGACGGTGTTGGTTATGGCTGGATTGATACGCTGAAACAAATTGCAGAAGATAAGGTGAGTGATGAGATGATGAAGAATGCAAAATATCGTTTCCCTGTTAATCCTCCGAGGAACAAAGAAGAATATGTATACCGCGAAATATATAGCGAACACTTCCCCTCGGATGCTGCTGCAGCATGTGTGCCGTCTGAGGCCTCAATTGCGTGTAGTACAGCTGCAGCTATTGAGTGGGATGCTTCATTTCAGGGTAATGCCGATCCATCAGGTCGTGCAGTAAATGCCGTTCACTCACAGGGAGCAACGTTCAAAGACATTAAAAAATAATTTTAATTTATTATCAATCAATTCAGGAAGCCATTCGTTTTATGCGGGTGGCTTTTTTGTTGAAAAAAATTGAGGGTTAAAGAAGCTTGGTGTCTGGAACTATTTACACAATTCAATAAAATTCCGAATAAGCTGGTGGTTATAAAATTCCGGGTGAAACTGGCTGGTGTATAAGGGTTTCTTTTTATGTTTCATCAATTGGTTTTTGCAGCTTGCCGAAGTAAGCAGCAATTCAAAATCGTTGGGCAAAGTTATCGAGTCGTTGTGCATTTGCCTCACTGTAAACTTTTGCGGCAGCTTATTCAAAATCGGATCGGTTTCAACGATTTCTACCTCAAAATCGCCCGACTCCGATTCCAGGCTTCGCAGCAATTTCGATCCGTATAAATAACCGGTAACATGATGCCCGGCACAAATACCAAGTACCGGTTTCCCAAAATCTTTTATCCATTCAAAATAGGGAGAGTGATGCTTAACAATGTCGTCGCCTTGCGGAGAGCCGGTTAAAATTATACCGTCAAAAGCATTCAGGTTCATAGTTGTACAAGCAGCATATTCAATAAGAGTTGGCGTTGAACCGGTATCTGAAATGATTTGTATAATTGGTTTGGCAAACTCCCGAATTCCGGGCTCGGCACTATTTACAACTAACATTTTAGTCATTGAATTTTTCTTTGTCGAGTTCCAGAATAGCCGAATAGCGTCCGATTTCAATTACCTCTTTTGCTTTGTAAAAATCGTAGGTTCCGCAAGCATCGCGCGAAACGTTAATAACCACATCCGGTTTTCCTTTTTCAATGGCATAGTCAACTTGTTTTAACATTCCGGTAGCTAAGGCCTGATCCATAAGCGAAAGAAATCCGAGTTGCTCTTTTTTTTCTTTTGGATGGTTAATATGCAGAAAATCGTAAAATTCGTTCATCCATTTTCTGTATTTCGACTCTTTTTCTGTCTCGTCTTCTTGTTCATTAAAATGTTGCGGAACCGGAATAGCTGCATTTACATGAACGGCAACCAGTTTATCGCCTTCGGTGCGCTGTACATTCGAAATAGGAAGGTTGTTCATAACGCCGCCATCAACCAATATTGTGTTATCGCTGGTAATGGGCGTAAATACCGACGGAATAGCAATTGATGCCCTGATTGCGTTAAACAAACTACCTTTGGTAAACACCACCTCTTCCCGATGTTTTAAATCAACGGCAGTTGCGGAGAACGGAATCGGCAAATCTTCGATAAGCGCGTCGGGGATAAACTCTTGAATTTTAGACAACACTTTTTCTCCTTTTATCAGGCCGTTTCCGCCAAACGAAAAATCTACCATGCGAAACATATCGTGGCGTTCCAGAGCTATCGCCCATTTTTTAAACTCTGGTAATTTTCCCAGCGCATAAATGCCACCAACCAATGCTCCCATTGATGTGCCGGCAACTGAGGTAATGTTATAACCGCGTGCTTCTAATTCTTCAATGACGCCAATATGTGCCATTCCGCGTGCAGCTCCGCCCGAAAGTACCAAGGCAACGTTTTTACTCATTTTGCTTTTAATTAATTCTTGCAAATTAATTAAATTCCAGAGTATAATTCAAACTATCATTTCTTTAGAATGTTCAGAATGCGTATATTCGGCCAAAATTCAATAAATAGAAAAAAACTGTAAGATGAGAAAATTATTAGTTGTTATTATCGGTTTAGCCTTGTTTGCCTGTTCGCAACCGCAGGATGGTTATAAAATTACCGTTAAACTCGATGGTGCTGACGGCAATGTGGTATTGGAACAACGTGGAGCCAGCCAGTGGATTGGCATTGATACCGCCGAGGTGGTTGATGGTGTTGCTGTTCTTGAGGGACAAGTGAAATTCCCGGGTATGTATTATTTGTCGGTTAACGGAGAACGTGAAAAAGCTGTGTTGTTTGTTGAAAATACGAACATGACGGTTACCGGAAAGGCCGATTCTATTGTTGGTATTCAGGTTAGCGGATCTACTACACACGATGAGTTTAAAGCGATAAACGACGAGATACAAAAAATTAGCGAAGAATACATGGCTATATACGAGGAGGCTCGCACTGCAAATGCTGCTGGCGATACTGCTAAAGCCAATAAACTGATGAAACAGGTTGAAGACCTGTACGCCAACGTTGGGGTACTGCAGGAAGAGTTTGTAAAAGAAAATCCGGCTTCGTATGTTGCTCCTTTGCTGTTAAGCCAAATTCAGTACGAAAAAGAGGTGGATGAACTGGACGCTTTAGTGAGTAATCTGGATGCGAAATTAGATTCAGTTCCTGCGATTATTGATTTGAAAGCAAAGATTGAGAAAATGAAAACGGTAGCTGTTGGAAAAACTGCCCCTGATTTTACGCAAAACGACGCAGATGGAAATCCGGTTAAGTTTTCGGATATCTATTCAAAGAATGAGTTGACATTGCTCGACTTCTGGGCATCGTGGTGTGGACCTTGCCGTGCCGAAAACCCGAATGTAGTTGCTACGTATAATAAATACAAAGATCAGGGATTTAGTGTGCTTGGCGTTTCGCTCGACAGAGATAAGGATGCATGGTTAAAAGCCATAGACGATGATGGTTTAACCTGGGATCATGTTTCGGATCTTGCATACTGGAACAATGCGGCAGCAAAAATTTATGCTGTTAGTTCAATTCCTTCGAGTTTGTTGGTTGACAAAAACGGAGTAATTGTTGCTAAAAATAAACGAGGCGAAGAGTTGGGCAAAACCGTAGCTGAATTTCTTAGCAAGTAGAACAAGCTTAAGTGCGATAAACAACGATAAACCGTTTTAAGGAGTTTTCTTAAAACGGTTTTTTTGTGTCTCCTTGTTGCCTGGTGATTAGATGAATAAGCAAAAGAGAAGATGAGATTCAGTTTTTGCCGCTGTATTAATCAGCAATAGTTTTTGTCGTTATTACCTTCATTGAGTATATATTTGTAATTACAAACTAAGAGTATTGAAGATTAAAATTATTAAGTAATTGGTTAAATTGTGATGAAGGAAGCGGTAGAGAATCAATTATGAATGTGTGACCAAATTTAAGTTGTTTTTTGGATTAGAGAGGAGAGAAAAATCCTGACATTTTTGTCAGGATTTTTTTGTTATTACTAATCTTTACGGCCAAAGGAAAACGACAAAAACATCGGTTGTAATTTGTACATTTGCCTCATGCAAAATCATTTTGGAGAAATAGCCGGTGTATTGACTGCCGTATTTTGGACAGTAACTTCGCTGGCATTCGAATCGGCCGGGAAAAAGGTAGGTTCGCTGGCCGTAAATTTAATTCGATTGGTTATCGCTTTTTTTCTGGTTGGTACCTATAGTTGGATAAGTCGTGGTTTTTTCTTTCCGACTGATGCAAGCTTATACGCCTGGAAATGGCTGGCTCTTTCCGGCTTGGTTGGTTTTGTCATCGGCGATTTGTTGCTTTTTCAGTCGTTTGTATTAATTGGTGCACGAATTGCTATGTTGTTAATGGCGTTGGCACCGCCTTTTGCTGCACTTATAGGCTGGCTGCTTTTGGGCGAGGTTCTTGCTCCGCAAAGTTGGTTGGGAATGACTGTTACCATGACCGGAATAATTATCGTTATACTGAAACGAGAGAAATCGGAAGAGAATGGTGTTAAAATCCGAAGGTTTAAATCATCGTATCCCATAAAAGGAATTCTGCTGGCTTTGGGTGGTGCCATGGGGCAGGCAGCTGGTTTGGTAATCAGCAAAAAAGGAATGGGCGATTATGATGCTTTCTCTGCTACGCAAATTCGGATTTTGGCGGGAACTGTTGGTTTTTCCATCCTTTTTATCTTCATAAAACGCTGGCCGCGCGTTTGGGGTGCCTTAAAAAATGGCCCGGCTATGAAACGTATTACATTGGGGGCTTTCTTTGGACCTTTCCTTGGGGTTTCTTTTTCTTTATTGGCTGTTCAACATACGCAAGCCGGAATTGCCGCTACTTTAATGGCCATTGTTCCGGTACTTATTATCGGGCCTTCAATTTTATTGTTTAAAGAAAAAGTAAACTGGAAAGAAATTCTGGGAGCTGTAATAACCGTTGGAGGTGTGGCAATGTTCTTTTTGTAGAAGTAGCCTCTTTATTTTGTTTGGATGTCAGTCTGAGCGAAGTCGAAGACTGTGGAGATAGCACTTCGACTTCGCTCAGTGTGACGTTTATTGGATGAAAACTTCTATAACTCAATATTAACTTTCATATCCAGCCACTTTTCAAGTGTTTCTTTTACCTGCTGTTTTTGTTCTTTAGGTAAATTCGCAATTCGTGTGTTGTGGCTTCCTTTTGGTTTTACAATTTTCAGGAAATTCGGTTTGTTCGGAACTTCAAACGCCGAAGCCGACCACGGATCCCACTCTCCATAAATAAATAGCATTTTTGCATCGGTTTTTTTGATGAATTTCTTCACTTCTTTAGCTGTCTTTTTATTGTATTTAATATCCAGCTCGGGCAGGTAAATACGGTTTAACCAGCCTTTTGCCGACTTTATCGACAGGTAATCTTTAAACGGTTTTACATCGTAACCGTAATACCCCAGTTCGTGTGCAGCCTGTACATAAAACGATTTAAAAATGTCAACACCTTCTCTCGACAGATACATCGGCGATGATACTTTTACCAATTCTGCAAACAAATCTTTTGCCGGTGCATCCAGTGCCGGAATATCATCTAACGAATTGTCGTATTGCCAAAAGCCATAGGAAAATTCGAGCACTATATAGTCCAGCATTTCGTTGTTGTTTAGCAGAGGATGTAGATTTTTATCGTTGCAATACTGCTCAAGTAATGGTAGATAAGTCTCCCGATTTTTAAGAATTTGCAGTTGGAATGCCCGTACTTTTGCCCGGCCTTCGGGCGTGCCAGTGGTATTAGCAATAAAAGGCTGGTGCCGGCCATCTTCAATCCCAAAGTTCAGTGGCCCTACATATGGTACCGAAACGTCAACATCGTTGGGGTAAAGCCAGCGGTGATAAACAGTTGTTTGCCCGCCTTTGCTAATGCCGGTGCTTATCCATTTTCCAGTATAATATTCTTTCATCATCTGAATGATATGGTGATGATCGGCAGCAGCATTGCGCACAGTCAGGTAATCATAGTTTATTGGCTCCGGCATCGATTCGCCAAAATAGCGGTGATCCATACAGATTTGATTAGCTCCAAGTATCGGGCATAATTCGTTAATGTAATCTGGGTTTTCGGAATAAGCACCATTGTAACCTTCGGTGATAAAAACTACAGGCTGGTCAACGCCTTTGTCGGCGATCAACGCCCGTTGCAAAAAGGTTCCTTTTGACGGATCAGTATGGTCAACAGGCTGCTCTACCATAATTTTGTATTTCGCGACAAAAAAATCGTTGCAAGGCATTTGTTCAACACTTTTAATCTCGGGTTGATTTTCGAGAAAGGCTTTTAGCGTGGTTTGCGAAAAAGTTACTGCCGACAGCAACAGTAAAACCAGCAAGATTTGAAATTTCTTCATGAGCTTTATTTTGTATTATGCTTTGACTTTGGTTATCCAAAGCCGTTTTTTGTACATTTGGTTGCAAATAAAAAATAATATTCAACTTAAATTATGAGGAAAGCTATAATCTTTATCATTCCTGTTCTGCTATTGGTGTTTCGTGCCGCTACTCAGAAACTTCCTCGTGTTGAAATAAAAACTGATCTAGGGAATATGGGGCAATAAAAATAAAGGAATGAGTAATTCTGAAATAATAACTTTAAAAACTGAACGGCTGAGCTTATTGGAGATTGAAATGGATGATTTAATAAGCCTGCACCGGTTACATTCAATTCCTGAAGTGGACGAATTTAACACCCTTGGAATTCCAGAATCAATAAAAGATACAGAGAAATTTGTAAGGCAACAGTTAGAGGCTAAGAGTAAAATTCCGCGAAGTTCTTTTATGTGGAAAGTTTTGCTGAAAGATTCAGGAGCCTTTATTGGTGTGGCTGGATTTTCATTGTCGAATAATAAGTTTAAGCTTGGTGAAATTTACTACAAACTCGATCCTGCTTATTGGGGAAAAGGTTATGCCACTGAACTTGCAAAACGGCTGGTTTTGCTGGGGTTTGACACTTTTTACCTACACAAAGTGGAGGCAGGTGTAGCCACCGAAAATATAAAATCAGTAAAAGTGCTGGAAAAAATTGGAATGACCCGCGAGGGACTGCGCCGAAAAATTTTACCCATACGCGGAGAGTGGAAAGATAATTTCCATTACGCCATTGTTGAAGACGATCCGCGTGATTATTAAAAACTTCTTCAGGTTACGCAACCAATCCAGTCTTACCTTCATCATGTAATAAACATAAAAATCAAATTTTACTGGTATGAAAAAATTGCTTTTACTTATTAGTTTATTCACAATCATTTCGTGTTCGAAGGATAAAGATTCACTCATTGGTATATGGGATGATAACATCAAACTATCTCAAAAAGAAGTTGAATTTGATGCCAGTGAAAACTCAGTAACCATAACAACTGAAGGTGAGTGGTGGTGGATTGATAGTATTAAATTTGATGGAGAATATCCAAGTCTGGAAGGTCTACACAATAGTTCTGATGACTTTATAATTGAAGAGCCTGAATTTAAGATTGAGCGAAAAAATGCCACTGAGATTTATATTACTATGAGCGAAAACCCTGGAGATAGTCCAAGGGAGCTGCGTATTGTTCTGGAGGCTGGAGATTATTTCGATTATATTATGGTTACTCAAACGGCTAATTAGAAAGAAATTACGTAAATAGAAAAGGGCTGCCTTTAGGTAGCCCTTTTTTATTTATTGCATTAATGATTTTAATCTTCATCCTCTATAAATCCTGTTTTTCGCGTATCAATAGCCTGGTAAGTAACATCTGGTTCGTCGCCAAACGAAATTTCGAATGATATTTTCGTTACATTACAGGTAGTTGAAAGGCCTGCATCAGGCTCAATCCATCTATTTGAAAGGGTAATGGTAGTATCTGAATTGATGTAATCAAGTCCGCTTCCGCCAAATGTAAGGTCTGCAATGTTTCCCGGACATTTAAACGTCATGTTTTTCCAGTTTCTATTGTCCGAAATCCACATCTCGGGAACCACATCATCGGCAGTATTAAAAGTCAGTACTTTAAAATAGCTGGTTCATGTACTTAAAGATGGAGATCACTTAATTAATTACTTTACAAAAGCAAAAAGCCGGCTCCCTTTATGAGAGCCGGCTGTATATTATAAAATATACACAATCTTCTATTCCGATGGTGTTAGTTTAAATGATAAATTGTTGCCATCCAGGAAATTAGTTGAGAACTGTACGGTAACAGTAATTTCACCGCCGTTTTTTTGTGCAGTTCCAGAAACCGGAAAGTTAGATTCGTAGCCTCCGGCACCTCCAAAAGTTGACAGTACAAATTGCCCATTTCCTATATGGAAGATAACATTGCTAAGTTGCGGGATAAAATCATATGTTTTTGGAATTACATTCATAGAAATATCTTGCAAACTAAACTGTGATCTAGATGTACCTGGAACAACAGTTATTTGATAATTATTAATTGTCTCATCTGGATTTACTCCGTTAAAATCGCTTGAAATTAAAGAGGCAGTATATGAACCCTCAATCTGCTCTTCTAGAGGAGAGGCAAAGTAAGAGCGGAAATCCGGGAATGCTTCCGTAAGGGCATCATCGTTAAATTTGATATCTGGGTCGTCAAACTCAATCATAAACGACCAGTCAATAAAATCACCACCTACTACCTCTTCTGGAGTAACTTCGAAACCCGAAACGGCATCGGAAATATTAATAACCACATCTTTCGGTATCTCAGATGCTGGAATTGTCATATGCACAATAGGGTCGCTACCGTTAAATGACTTGCTAATGACTACTTGTTTAAAATCGGAGTATTGTCCAACAGTGGCAACATTCATTTTAAATTTTAGTGCTGTATTTGCCGCATCGGCAACATCAAAGATCTTTGGTGTAAGAAATGTTACATTGGGCATTACTCCACCCAGATCAGTTCCTTCCATAACGTAAGATTGTTTTTCAAACTCGTCCTTGCATGAAACGAACAAAATTAATACTGAGAGAATCAGTACAATAGGTTTAAATATATTTTTCATGTGTTTATCATTTTAATTATCCCAAAATACTTTCATGTTATTCTCCAGAGCTTCAGGTGCATTTGGATTGGAATTCAGTTCGTCATTTGGATATGGATATCGGTTAGCAACTACATTGTTACTTGCAGTAAGAGGATCAGGAAGTACTGGGTAACCGGTTCTTCTGTAATCGTTCCAAGCTTCAATGGCATTCCCAAACATGGCGATCCATTTCTCTTGCATAACTACAGCAAGTTTTTCTTCATTAGTCGCGGCATTATCAAACATATCCAATACAGAGGTAATGTATGCATTTCTAACATCATCAGTAATATCGGGTGCACTTAATGAATTGATTTCTGTAAAAGTGGCTTTTAATGCATCCTCCAGCAAGTTCTTAGGAGTATCCGATACATTGGCATCAAGAGCCAAAGCTGCTTCACATTCGATAAATAAACGCATAACATTTGTAATCATTCTATAGCGACCGTTTCCGGTAGCATCGCTACCACCAGCAGTCTCCGCTTCTCCGTTATCGTATTTTCCGCCAACCGGATACAGTCCTTGAATTGAACGAGTATCACCATCATTCCCGGTAGGTGTAGGATCTCCGGTATATCTCCCTTCAAAATCAGTATTTTGATTGTAGAAATAATATGGAAGTCTAGGATCTGATTTATCGAACATTGTGTCGTAGAAGAATTTGTTTACATATGCTTCACCTTTTGTTTCATAATCTGTAATGAATCCAGGGTGACGATTTTCGGGACTGGTGGAAGTTCCAAACTGGAATAGGAAATCATCAGAATTTTTGCTCATCAAATTTCCCGAAGCTACAAGATTCTCTATTTGCGTTTTTGCAAGTCCGGGGTCTGTCAACCTGATTTGATTATACATTTTAAGTTTTAGAGTATAACCCATCTTTTTCCATGAGTTGATATCACCATTATATACCAGGTCTACACTTGACAAATCGGCAGCTAAGTCTGGCAATGGTTTATCAAGATCGGCGATTGCTTCATCAATAAGTAAAAATAAGTTATCGTAAACTGAACTTGCTTCATCAAATTCAGGGAATTCGAACTCGGGATTGTTTGCTTGAGAAAATGGGATATCGTTCCATAAATCAACCATTATGCTGTACGCATAAGCTTTATAAAGTTTGGCAACGCCTACAAAATGATAGTTCTCAGTTTCTGTTGCTTTGATAATTACTTGTTCAAGATCGGCTAAACCACCGGCATATAATGCGAACCTCCATCCATTTGAAACATCTGAAGGTGTAATATTCCAGGAATCATATCTGCCAGAAAAGTATTGAACATTATCTGATGCTATACGATTTAATGCGTTTGAAAAGCCAAAAACAATGCCCGCCTGACCTGCCGGCAAAAGTTGCACAATCGTTGCATCTGAAGGATCATTGGGATTATCGTTGATGTCCAGAAAATCGTCACAGGCATTAAATACTAATGCCAAAGAGATTAATAGGCTGAATAATATCTTTTTCATTGTTTAATAATTTTCGATTAAAAATTAACTTTAAGACTAAGTGCAAATCTACGTGCATTAGGTATGTAGTAGAAGTCAACACCCTGTCTGTTACCTGCTCCATATCCATTGGTTTCAGGATCGATATGTGGAATATTAGGAGCATACATCCACAAATTCCTTCCTATTAAGGTTAAATTTAATCCTTCTACCGGAAGTTTATTTAGCATTTTTTTCGGAAGTGAATAGCCCAGTGTTACTTCACGTAATCTAAAAGTTGTGGCATCAAAAATACCTGATTCAAACCCGGGGAATCCGCTAAAATAATAGTCATTAGTAGTGATAATGATTTTATTTGGAACTTTTTTCCCGTCAACAAGCATTGGCTTGCTCGGGTCTTCCGGATCTGCTAACACACCTTTGATAATTCTACCCGCTTCACGATTGTCTGCCGTTTCAACAACAACGCCACGTTCACGGAGAGAACTAACGGTGTTACTGTATAAATCTCCGCCTTTTTTATATGAGATTAAGAAGCCAAATGATAATCCTTTATACTTTAATTGATTATCTAACGACATAATATAATCCGGATTTGGATCAGCAGCAACCGAAGGAGTCGTTTCTTGAGTTGCGTATCCCGTTTCGGGGTTAATTAACAAATTACCTTCATCATCACGTCGTAATTTTTCAATTTCCAAATTTCCAAATGATTCTCCTACCCGATGTACAATATCAAAACCAGTGAAGTTTGTGCCTACACTTATTTGATCAATTCCTTCATATAGTTCAACAATCTTAGATCGGTTTTTGCTAAAGTTGTAATTCATTTCCCATTTCAGGCCGTTTGGGTTATAAATTGGGCGTGCTTTAATGGCCATTTCATAACCTTTGTTTGTTATTTTTCCGGCATTTTTAACTTCCTGAGTATAACCGGTTGAGGCCGGGATGGTTACCATAAAAATTTGATCCTCGGTTGAACGATCGTAATAGGTTAGGTCAAATCCAAGTCTTGAATTAAAAAGCTGAATATCAGCTCCAAATTCATAATCTCTTGTGATTTCTGGTTTAAGGTTATTATTCCCCCTGACATTTCCAACCTCTAATGCGGCAACAGAACCAAATGGGAATTCAAATCCGGCAACGTTATTTCCGTAATTTGGGTTTACGGTATAAGTTGTTTTTGTTAAATAGGTGTCAGCGTCGCTTCCGATCCGTGATACTCCTCCATATACTTTTAGGTATGAAAGAATCGGGGAATCTATTTTTAGAGCATCGGTTACAATAACGGAAGCAGTTGCTGAAGGATAAAAATAGTTGTTATTATCAATCGGCAAGGTCGAAGACCAATCATTACGAGCGGTCATATTCAGGAAAGCCCAATTCTTGTAACCCAGTGTGATGTCGCCAAATACACCTACTAGTCGTGCCTTATCGAGATCGTTATTGAAATTGTCTCCGGGGACAATGCTCTTTGTATTTTGAATACGATTAATACCATGAACAATAATGTCATTTCCAATAAATCCTTGTCGATCCATCGTTGTTTGATTTACATTGTATCCGCCGATAGCAGTTAATTCAAAATCACCCGCTATTTTTTTGTTGAACGTAAGCAGTAGATTTGATTCAATTTCAGAATAAGTAATGTCATCATCGAATATCGCACCTTTTTTTCCGTTGTACTGAGTACTCTTTGCATAAATTTGCTGCCTTCTATCGGTATAAACATTAAATCCTAGCTTATAGCTTAGTTTCAAACCTTTAATAATGCTGTAATTGAATGAACCATAACCGAATGTTCGATTTACATTACTGGTAAAAGTGTTCTCTTGTGAGATATAATATGGATTGTCATAATCTGTCCGATAATGGATGTTTTCTTTTGTAATAGGATCTATATATGGGAACCCGGATAGATTATAACTTCTTGGAATGATCCAAAGCTGACCAAATATATTGGTATTTGTTACTCCAAAACCTCCGATTGGGGCACCATTCTGTTTAGTATTAACAAAAGTTAGAGAGGCACCAACAGTAAGCTTATCACCTACCTTTTTATTTCCCGCTGCTTTTATAGAGTATTTATCTAATCCCGAGTTAGGAATAAAACTATTGTGATTGGATGAAGATATACTTGTTATGAAATTAGTGTTTTCATCTCCTCCTGAAATACTTAGCGAATTTTCAAGAACAACTCCTGTTTCAAAAAAGTCGGAAACATTATTGGGAAATGCTTTGTATGGAACCGTATTCCCTAAATGATTAACATATGATATAACGCCGTTATCGTTAAAAAGAAAGTCGCCGCCAATTCCATTTCCATCTAAATCAGGAGCATCAAAACGTGGGCCCCATGTGCCAAAGTATCCGCTGTTGAAATTAAAATTAGCCCCTTGTCCGTATTCATTTTGATACTCTGGCATTTTTGCGGGTTGTTCCATTGCAATCGTTGAAGAAAATGAAACTCGATAATCTTTGGTTCCTTCAGTTCCACCCGATCTTGTGGTAATAATTATTACTCCGTTTGATGCTCTTGAACCGTACAATGCCGCGGCAGAACCGCCTTTAAGTACCGAAATGGATGCAATATCATTAGGATCAATATCCAATGCTCTATTGGAATAAGTTGCACCATGAATATTCAGATTCTGGGTATTAGATTGGGAATTGTCGAATGGAATTCCATCAACTACAAAAAGAGGCTGGTTATTCCCCAATGCCGATGAATTTCCTCGTATTGTAATGTTGGTTGACGATCCGGCTGCACCACCAGACCCTGAAATATTTACCCCTGCAACTCGTCCGCTTAATGCCCTGATAACGTCAGTTTCTACCTTTTGGTTGACTTCATCGCCACCAACCTTTTGAACTGAATAAGTAAGGCTCCGGGCGTTTCTTTTAATACCTACAGCGGTAACAACAACTTCATCAACACCAATGGATTCTGCTTTGAGAACCGCGTTGTAGACTGTTGCGTCGGTAATCAGAACTTCTTTGGTCTGCATACCTACAAACGAGAATTTCAGCATCTCGTTCTTGGGGGCGGTGAGTTCGAAAAATCCGTCAATGTCGGTGGTAGTTCCGATAGTCGTTCCTTTTACTACAACCGAAACACCGGGAATGGGTAGTCCATCGTCGGACGAAGTAACCGTTCCCCTAATTTGCTTTGTTTGTGCGAATAACATACTTACTCCACAGACTAAAGCCATAACTAATAGAAGTAGTTTTTTCATATGATTCAATTTGTTGATTAATAAGCTATCAGGCGAAACTTGCACTTTAAACCTGTCCCGCAACAGACAGGCTATCGGTGTTTGTTTCACTGATAAAAATTTATGTTTTACTCAAGCGTTTTTACCCTTCGCTTTCTTTGCCTTCTCAAAAAAAGGAAACTCCCGTCGGGGAAACGGGAGTTTTATTATCTGCCAGCCGGCCAGATAATTGCACTTTTTACATTTTAAATGCTGTTTAATCGTGTTTCTATGTAAAAAAAGGAGTGCCTCTGTTAACGTTTCTAATTTCCCCGAATCCCCTGTTTAATTATGTTTTCTAACCAAAAATATTTTAAGTATTTTTTTGGTATTTTAACTTTTGTTCAAACATAAAAAAAGCACAAATACACTGCGATTTTTATCAACCAACGGTAAGCATTGGTCGGTTAACGCCACTGATATTTAGATATTCGCAAGAATATTGGTTGCTGTGTTATTTGTAGACGAGAAATGGTATCTGGTCGATAGAAACGTTGTATTTATATTTATTTTATGTTGTATATGTTCCTCTGTTGTACTATATTAAGGCATGTAAAATGTGCAAAGATTAAAAAATGTGCATAAGGAATGAAGCAGGTAGGGAGGAATGTAAAGTTTCTTTATTTGGTTGGAGGTTGAAAAAGCAATGCGTCAGTATGTGTTTGAATTCAGAAAAAACACTTCTGGATTGTGGGAGTGGGCAATTAACGAAGTCGATACAGGAAAAATAATGATGTGAAGTAGGACGCGCTTATTATTTTTATAAATTACATCATTACAAAAACTCGAAAGGGGAGGCTGAAATAATCTTTTCAGAAAAGTTGTTATAAGCGATAACCTGGATTGTGGGCGATACATTGAAAGCTGGCAAAATTGTATGATCATTTAGAATAAATAGCAATGTTTGAAAATGATAAATTTCAGAATACACCCTCCAACGAATTGATTCGAATGCGTAAAGAGTACGATTTGTTGAAATCTGAGTTAAGTCGAGTGAAGAAGGAACTCGAAACCAGTTATAAACTTAGCTCTATGCTTACGGGGTCTATTTCTTTATCCAAATTTTTGAAAGAAGTAATTCATAGTATTTCCGACGATGATATCTATTCGGAGGCCTGTTTTGTAAGGATTATCTTTAAAGAAAAAGAATATCGAAGTTCTGTTTTTAAAGAAACCAATTGGAAACTCGCAGAAGACATTGTTGTTGACGGTGAAAAAAAAGGAGTAATAGAAGTTTTTTATGATGATTATAAAGCTCCTTTTGAGGAGGATAAAAAAAGACTAGTAAAAGCCATTGCTGAAAAAATTAGAAGTGCAATAAATAAAAGATTACTGGAAAAGGGGGGGCTTATTTCTGATGAGTGTTTTTCGATGGTTTTTATGAAAAATCCTACCGCGATGCTTATGACCGATTTTGAAAATGAGAACGAAGTTATTGAAGTAAACGAAACCTTTATAACAAAAACGGGATATAACAGAGAGGAAATTATTGAAAAGAAAGCGACCGACCTGAAGCTCTTTAAGGATGTATTGATAAACGAGGAGCTTATTCGTGAATTGGAGCAATTGGGGTTTGTTGATAATAAAGAGGTAAAACTAACTCCTTACAACGGAAACGAATTTCACGCTACATTAAGTGCCAAAACTGTAGTTGTTAAAGATAAAAAGCATATCCTTTTTTCGTTTGTTGATATTTCTGAAACAGAATTGGCCAAACAGCAACTTGAGGAAAAGAACAGGCAAATGCTAAATATTCTTCGTGCATTTGATGATGCTTATCTTCAGGTTAATAATGATGGAATTATATTGGCTGTAAATAATGCAGCTGTTAAAATGTTTGGGTACGACTCGAAAGAAGAGATGATTGGCATGTCTTCTGCAAAAATAATTAGTAGTGAAGACCGAACGAAAGTGGTGAAAAAGTTATTCAAGGATAAAACCTTAAAGGATTATACTTTACAAGCAAAACGAAAGGATAATTCCCAACTTTGGATTTCATTCAACATGCGACCAACCTACGATTCTAACGGTAATATTGATGGGCGACAGGAATTTGCCCGTGATATTACCCAGAGAATTCTGCTGGAAAAGGATTTAATATTATCTAAAGAAATAGCCGAAAAAAACGAACGCTTGTTAAATGAAGCACAGGACATTGGACGTACAGGAAGTTGGGATTGGATTATTGAAACAGAAACGGTTACCTGGTCTCAAAATTTTTATCATTTACTAGGACTTGATCCTGATACTAAACCACTCTCATTTGCCGAGATGAGCAAGTTCTTTTCCCCCGAAAACTATGAAAAGTTAAAACAAGCCGTAGACGAAAGTTTAGCAACAGGTGAGCCGTATCAGATAGAATTGGAGGTTATAAAAAGCGATAATAGCCATACATTGCTTCAGATAAGAGGACGCGTAATAAAAGATGAATTGGGTAATGTAATTGGAGTTCGTGGAATTGTAGCAGATATAAACGAACAAAAGAAACTTGAACGAGATTTAATACAAGCAAAGGAAAAGGCGGAAGAGAATGAATCAAAATTCAGAAACGCTTTCGAAAACTCGGGTATTGGAATGTGTTTGGTAAGTTTAGAAGGAACTTTTATGGAGGTTAACAAAGCAATGACCAGAATTTTGGGCTATTCTGAGAATGAATTTCTTAACCTAACATTTCAACAAATAACTCATCCCGATGATTTAGTTCTTGATTTAGATTTACTGAACGAAACGGTGGAAGGGAAACGCAGTAGCTACTACCTTAAGAAACGGTATTTCCATAAATCGAAAAAATTGATTTATGCCAATTTAAATGTTTCTTTAATCAGAAATGATGAAGGTGCTCCTTTGTTTTTTGTGTCGCAAATAGAAGATGTTACCAAGCAGGAAGAATATGTACATGAATTAGAGCTGGCAAAAGAAAAAGCAGAGGAGAGCGATCGCTTAAAAAGTGCATTTTTATTAAATGTTTCGCATGAGATTAGAACTCCAATGAATGGAATTCTCGGATTTTTGGAGCTTCTTAATCAGCCCGATCTTGCAAATGAAGAACGTTCAGAGTTTATAAATCTTATTAATAAAAGTGGTGAGCGATTGACAAACACAATAAACGATATTGTAGAAATCTCGAAAATAGAAGTTGGTGATTTGAATCTGACTTTTGAAGAAGTCGATATTTTGGAATTAATGAATTACCACTACCGTTTTTTCAAACACCAGGCCGAAGAAAAGCAGCTGGAATTTAAGATTGATAAACAAATTGAAGGGGAAAGCGCTTTAATAAAAACGGATAAGCACAAACTCGATGGTATTCTTATGAACCTAATTCGAAATGCCATAAAATTTACTGATGAAGGAAAAGTTGAAATTGGGAACTACATTGTAGATGACAAACTATGGTTTTATGTAAACGATACGGGGAGGGGAATTCCTAAAGATCGTTTAGGTGCGATTTTTAACCGATTCGTTCAGGCCGATCAAGGAATAACACGGGGCTATGAAGGTTCTGGCATCGGTTTGTCGATAGTTAAAGCGTATATTAACGTTTTGGGAGGAGAAATTGAAGTGCAGTCGAATCCGGGGAAAGGAAGTATTTTTCTTTTTTATATTCCGTACACCCCGGTTTCTATAATGGATGATTTAATGAGTGAAAAAAATATGAAAGAAAATATTCCTACTATTTTAATTGCAGAAGACGACGATTTAAACTGTCAGTTGTTGAAACAAATGCTGGCCAAGGATTATCAGTTATTATTTGCCAGAACAGGAAAAGAAGCTGTAGATTTATTCCAGGAATATCCTGAGATTTCGCTGGTTTTAATGGATATAAAAATGCCGGGAGACTTTAACGGACTGGAAGCAATTCGAAGGATTAAAGCAATAAATGATAAGATTCCTGTTGTGGCACAAACCGCGTTTGCAATGGATATAAATAAAAGAGAAGCGTTTGAGGCCGGATGTGACGATTATATTTCGAAACCGTATGGGATTGAGAGTTTAAAATCAGTAATTAGGAGTTTGTTATAACGGTGGGGTGAAATGGCAGACCGTTGGGCGTGTTTTTAAGTAAAAAGGCGGGATAAAATCCCGCCCGGTTAATACTTTAAGCCGCGATGTTGGCAAATGCTTCTGCCAGTACATCAGGGTAAATCTCTTTAAAATTTTCATAACACCAGTTGCGTAAGGTTGGCAACTGATCGGGTTCTACCCAGTTAATGCATTTGGATAACTCTTTACTGAACAATTCTCTGCTAAAACTAACTTTGGGTAGAATTACTTTTGCGTATTCTAACATGGCTTTTTCTTTTATTGTTCGCTACTAAAAATAACATTCAAAATTGAAATAAAGTATGCTGTAAAATATGCTTTAACACTAATTAACGTGCCCTTTTGGATCGTTTTTCTCTATCGTATTGAGCTTGTGTTATTTAGAATGGTTCTACTCTTTTTGTGTTTAATAACATCCCGATTTGTTAAACTTTTGAAGCCTTTAAATTAACCTGAATTGAGCATATTCTTCACAAATTGTTTTACCGAATCTGCAATCGCTTCCTCTTTGCTAAACGAGCTTACAAAAGCACTCCCAATAATCGCACCGCTGGCATATTTACATGCATTGGTAAACGTTGCATTGTCGGAAATTCCAAACCCAATAAGGCGTGGATTCTTTAGATTCATATTCTGAATACGTTCAAAATAATCTTTATGAAAATCTTCCACTTTTTTGCCGGCACCTGTTGTCGACGATGAGGAAACCATGTAAATAAACCCTTCGCTGGCATCGTCAATCTGGCGGATACGCGCTTCCGATGTTTGTGGTGTAATCAGCAAAATATTATGTAGGTTGTTCTGCTCGAAAATAGTTTTGTATTTTGCTTCAAATTCATCAAGCGGAAGGTCGGGGAGGATTGTACCGTCAATGCCAATTTCGTTGCATTTTTGGCAGAATTTCTCTACGCCGTATTGGTAAACGGGATTAAAGTACCCCATTAAAACCAGTGGAATAGAAACCACTTCGCGAATGGTTTTTAATTGCTCGAAAAGCACTTTAATAGACATGCCGTTTTTTAAGGCAATTTCGCTGGTGCGCTGAATCGTTGGTCCGTCTGCTGTAGGATCAGAAAAAGGCATTCCAATTTCGATAAGGTCGACACCATTCTTTTCCAGCTGCTGAATAATTTCAATGGTATCATTCAGGTTAGGAAATCCGGCAGTAAAATATACCGAGAGTATGTTTTCTTTTTTTCTTTCGAAAAGTTGATTTATTCTGTTTTTCATGATAATAGTTTTAATAGAACGCAGGTGACGCTGATTTTTCAGATTTTCGTTGATTATTATCCGTGGAAATCATTTTAAATCTGTGTTGTCAGCGTTCGGTTTTTTTAGTATCCAAAATAATTCAGGTAGGTTTCCATATCCTTGTTTCCGCTACCCGAAAGGTTAATAACATTCACATCGTCAGGATTCATTTTTATTTTATCTAACGCTGCAAGAGCGTGAGCCGATTCCAGTGCCGGAATAATACCTTCTTTTTGTGTTAGCAGTAATACCGCCTTTAAAACTTCCTCGTCGGTGGCAGCCAAAAACTTCGCACGACCGGTTTTAAAAAGGTGCGCATGTAAAGGTCCAATTCCCGGGTAATCCAGTCCTGCCGAAATAGAGTACGGTTCGGTAATCTGCCCGTCATCATTTTGCATTAACACCGTTCTGCTCGAATGCAATACGCCGGGTGAGCCAACGGTTAAGGTAGCTGCTGTTTCTTCGGTATCAACTCCTTTTCCGGCAGCTTCCACCCCGATCAGTTCCACCTGTTCGTCATTTAGATAGTGATAGAAAGCACCTGCTGCGTTACTTCCTCCGCCCACACACGCCAAAATGCGTGTTGGAAATTCCGATCCGGTTTGTTCCAGCAATTGTTTTTTCATCTCGGCACTGATTACCGACTGGAAACGTGCAACCATATCGGGGAAGGGGTGTGGTCCAACTACCGATCCGATAATGTAGTGTGTATCTTCAGGATTATTGATCCAGTCGCGCATGGCTTCGTTGGTAGCGTCTTTTAATGTTTTATTGCCGCTGTGCACCGGAATGACTTCGGCGCCGAGCATTTTCATTTTCTTTACGTTTGGTGCCTGGCGCGAAACATCCAAAGCTCCCATGTAAACAATACATTTTATTCCTTTCAGCGCACAAACTGTTGCTGCTGCTACACCGTGCTGCCCGGCACCGGTTTCGGCAATAATGCGGGTTTTTCCCAGTTGTTGTGCCAGCAGAATTTGCCCGATGGTATTATTCAGTTTATGCGATCCAGTATGATTCAGGTCTTCCCTTTTCAGGTAGATCTTACTGCCGTAATGCTCTGAAAGACGGCTGGCATAATATAGTGGAGACGGACGTCCCACATAATCTTTTAACAGCTGATCAAATTCTTTTATGAATGAATCTGATTCCATAATCTCCAGGTAACGGCGCTTTAGCTCATCAACATTGGTGAACATCATTTCGGGTATCCATGCCCCGCCAAATTCGCCGTAATATCCTTTTTCGTCTACTTGATACTTCATAATCCTTATTGCTTTGGCGCAAAATTTCAGCATTACTCTGCCTTCAATTGCGCAATAAAATGTTTTAGTTTTTCAATGTTTTTTAATCCGGGCTCGTCTTCAAAACCACTGTTCAGATCTACTCCGGCGAGCATTGGATGGTTGAGTTCTTTAATCTCGGCTGCATCGTCAGGATCAATTCCGCCACTCAGAAAGAAAGGTGTGTTTCCGGTGTAGTTTTCCAGCAGCTGCCAGTTGAATTTTTTACCCGAACCACCGTGTTGTTTGGTTTTTGTGTCGAATAAAAAGTAATCTACATTTCCCTCATATGCTGTAGTTGTTGCAAATTTGAAATCGTCATCCATAGGGAAAGCTTTTAAAACATGCAAACCTTGTTTCTTTAACAATCCACAGGTTTTGGGATTTTCCTTTCCATGCAATTGAATGTATTCGAAATCAAAGTTCTTTGCTAAACCAAGAATTTCAAAAGCATTCTCGTTTACAAAAACACCCACCTTGGGTTTGGCAGATTGAAAGAGTCCGGCATCTGGAGTATCACCTACAAATCGTTTCGACGGGCCGTAAAAAATATAGCCCAGCAGGTCGATTCCAAGTGCTTCCACCTGTTCCCGATTTTGTGTGGACTTTATGCCGCACACTTTTATTTTTAGATTTTTTGTCATCGTATTCCAGTTTTGTCATTTCGAACGCTGAGAGAAATCTGTATCAATAAAACTCGGAAGTAAGAGATTTCTCCTCGTACCTTGTCGAAATGACATTTATAATTCCTCAATCAGTTTTTTACAAGCCGCACCCGGATCATCAGTTTTCATAAACGTCTCACCAATCAGGAAGCCTTTAAAACCATTCGCTTTCAAATACTTTATTTCAGCCGCTCCCGCCAATCCACTTTCCGATATTTTTACAAATTTGGACGGAATAAGTTTCGAAAGCTCCACCGAGGTTTCAACACTCACCTCAAAAGTTTTCAGGTTGCGGTTGTTTACGCCAACAACATCTACATAGTCGTTAACGATTTCCAGTTCTTCGGTGTTATGGATTTCCATCAGCACATCCAATCCCAGTTCTTTGGCTTTTTTTGCCAGTTCTAGTGCTTTTTCTTTCGAAAGACACGCGGCAATTAAAAGAATTACATCCGCCCCAAAAGCTTTGGCTTCCACAATCTGGTAGGTGTCAATCATAAAATCTTTTCGCAGAATAGGAATATCAGGATTAGCTTCACGTGCTTTTGTTAGGTTCGCCAATGTTCCTCCAAAATATTCAAAATCGGTGAGGACCGAAAGGCATGAAGCACCCGCCGCGTTGTAGGTTTTGGTAACCTCTTCCACTTTTGCCGAAAAGTTGATCTCGCCTTTTGATGGCGATTTTTGCTTGAATTCGGCAATAATACCGGAAGCTCCATCTTTTTGCAGGTTTTCTTTTAGCGAATTACATTCTCTTGCAAAACCCGGGTATTTCTCCAATTGCTCAATGCTAACCACTTTCTTTTGGGCAGCTACTTCCTCTTTTTTTGTTGCTATTATTTTATCAAGAATATTCATTGTCTCTTATTTGCTCTGTCTTAAAAGGATTTGTTTGTAACTGCTTTCAGCTTTTTCAATGCATTTCCGCTTAGCAAAGATTCGCGTGCCATTTCAACACATTCTGTCAATGTTTTACCGGGAAAAACTACTTGTAAACCAACAGCCGCGTTTGCAAGAACAACATTGGTTTGTTCTGTTGTACCCTTGCCTTTTAATATATCGATAAATATTTTTGCAGCATCCTCAATCGACTCGCCACCAAAAAGCTTTTCCGGGGCAATTGGTGGCAATCCAAATTCGGATGCGGACACTAGTTTATCTTCCGACTTTGAGGCAAAGTGCGTGTCAGCAGTCAGCGAAACCTCATCGTAACCATCAACACTATTTACTATTGCAAAGTTAACATCCATTGTTTTGTACACGTTCTTGTAATGCTCGAAATTTAAATTGTTATTCACTCCTAGAACCTGGTATTTTGGTTCCGAAGGATTAATCATCGGCCCGAGTATATTAAAGAAGGTTGGTACTTTTAAGGCCCTGCGCACCGGAGCGATGTGTTTCATTGCCGGATGGAATAACGGAGCATGTAAAAAGCAAAATCCACCTTTTTCCAGATCGCCTTTTAATTTATCGGTTTCGTTGCTGAATTCGTAGCCCAGAAATTCCAAAACGTTTGATGAACCGCTGGTTGAAGTGGCTGCATAGTTGCCGTGTTTAGTTACATTTACACCTGCACCAGCAACAACAAAACAAGATAATGTTGAAATATTGAACGTGTTTTTGCCGTCGCCGCCAGTACCAACAATATCAATTGCGTTGTAGTTCGACAGATCAACTTTTTTACTCAATTCCACCATGGCATCGCGAAAACCACCCAATTCTTCCGATTGCAACGGACGCATTTTAAAAACGGTCAAGAATGCAGCAAATTCAGCTTCAGAATAAAGGCCTTTTCCGACTCCGGTTAAGGCTGCTTTTGCTTCTTCGCGTGTGAGGGTGTTTCCTTCAAACAGGTATTGTAATGTTTCTTTCATTGTATTAGCAGTTGAGTTTTTTGTAATTGATTTTACTTAACTTTTCTATTTGTTGGGATACAACCAGTTTTCGATCATTTTTTCGCCTAGCGGAGTGAGTACCGACTCCGGATGGAACTGCACACTTTGCACATTGTATTCTTTGTGTTGCATCGACATTACCAAACCATCGTCATCGTAGCTGGTAACTTCAAAACATTCGGGCAGTTGTTCATCCTGCACAATCCACGAGTGGTAGCGGCCCACATCGAATGATTCGGGCAATCCTCTAAATAGTTGCGATTTTATTCCGGTTTGTTTTACCGGTGTGGCAATGCCGTGCAAAACGCGGTTCATGTTGTGCAGTTTTCCTCCAAATGCCTCGCCAATGGCCTGGTGACCCAGGCAAACACCCAGCATGCTTTTAGTTGGTGCATAGGCTTTTATAATATCGAGTAAAAGCCCTGCTTCTTCAGGAATTCCCGGGCCCGGGGAAAGAACGATTTTATCGTATTTGTCTATCTGTTCCAATGCAATCTGGTCGTTGCGAAATACATCAACCTGCTCTCCGGAAATCTTCTTTATGGCATGTACCAGGTTGTAGGTAAATGAGTCGTAATTATCGATAACTAATATTTTCATTGTTTCCTATTTTTAGTTGATTCCTTTAGCCATTTCGATGGCCTTTTTCAATGCCGCCAGTTTGTTATTCACCTCCTGTAATTCACTTTCTTCTTGCGAGTCGGCCACAATTCCGGCACCTGCCTGGTAAAACAGTTTTTTGTCTTTACTCAAAAACGAACGAATCATAATCGCATGGTTCACCGAATTATCAAAACCCAGGTAACCAATACATCCGCCATAGTACCCACGGTTCTGGTTCTCGTATTTATCTATCAGTTCCATGGCTTTATACTTGGGAGCTCCCGAAAGTGTTCCGGCCGGGAATGTTTCTCCCAGTACTTTAATGAGGTTGGTATCGTCAGTTATTTCGCCCGAAACCTGCGAAACCAAGTGAATTACATGCGAAAAGAATTGCACTTCGCGATAGGTTTCAACAATTACATTGTCGGCATTTCTGCTTAAATCGTTACGGGCAAGATCCACCAACATCACGTGCTCGGCATTTTCTTTTGGATCTTTGCTCAGCTTTTCAGCCAACTCTCGATCCTGATCGTCGTTACCGGTTCGTTTAAAAGTTCCGGCAATGGGATGAATGTATGCTTTATTGTCTTTAATTCTGATTTCAGCTTCCGGGCTTGAACCAAAAATACTGTAAGTGCCGTAATCGAAATAGAACAGGTAGGGCGATGGATTTATCGAACGAAGTGCACGGTAAACATTAAAATCGTCACCAACAAATTCCTGTGAGAACTGGCGACTTAAAACAATCTGGAAAACGTCACCACGGTAGCAGTGCTCTTTCCCTTTGGTAACCATTTGCATGTATTCTTCGTCGGTGATGTTCGATTTTTCTTCGCCACGCACATCAAAACTTGCGGTTGAAAAGTTGAGATTCACCAACAAATGATGAACGTAATCCATTTGCGATTCTTCGTCTTCCAACAGGTTTTCTACAATGTGGATCTGGTTTTTGTGATGATCGATGGCAACTACATATTTGTAAAAACTGTAGTGTACTTCTGGTGTTTGGTATTCTTCAGTTTTTGGCGATGAAAAACGAATGCTTTCAAAATGCTGAATGGCATCGAAATTCAGGTAACCAAATAAACCGTTGGCGGGCAGTTCAATTTCTTCCGAATCAACATTAAATGTTTTGAAGAACTTGTCCAATTCATCATGTAGCTTTTTTTCGGGTGAAAGACTAAAATTTTCTTGCTCTCTGCCTGGCAAATTGATGCTAACCTCGCCGTTTGTTACTTTAAAATTGGCAATTGGGTTAAAAGCAATAAATGAGTAAGCATTTTCCACTCCGTGGTAATCGGAGCTTTCCAGCAATATCGACTTGGGATAAAGCGTGCGAAGTCGTAAATAAATGCTAACCGGAGTTACGGTATCGGCAAGTATTTTACGTACGACAGGTTTAAAATTGAGTTTTTCCATTTTGTATTTTTTGTTTGTAATTCTATTCTAAAATTGCTGTAACCAAGGTGTTTGAACTAAAAACGGCTCACCGTGAAATCCGATGAGCCGCTTTTAATTTATGCAATGACGTATCCTCTCTTCACGATATTTGTAAAAAGTTGCTGCGCCACCACCAAATGTTATTGTTTGTTCTCATAATAATTAATCTATTGCATAAAAAAACCTGCTCTTGTTAGAAGCAGGCCAGTCATATCTTTAAAAATAGCAATATGGCTCTTAACTCCTAACTTACGTAAGAAGACCCCACCACGGAAGCCATATTGTATTTATTTTTTGCATTTCCTAATTTTAATCTTCTGCAAGAAAAACGTTTTTTTTGAAAAAACAAAATATTGTTGACAGAAGCTTAAAAAACTATTTCTCAAATAAAGTTGGTTTAACAATTAGTTAGCCAGCGTGAAACGGAAACTTATTCCAAAATTTGCATTGGTTGTACGGTACGATAGCGAGGTAAACGGATCGTTAATAATACGATCGTAGTACACACGCATTTCGAACTTATCGCTCAGGCGGTAGTCGGCATAGGTTTTTAAGGTGAAGTTAGCCTGGCCTGCGGTAATCTGGTTGCTGTTGTCGTCTAACTGGCGTAAGAGTGTTTTTGTTTTACGGTACGAAATATCAGCACGAACATTTAGATCATTCGAGTAAGCCCGTTGAGAATTTTTTGTTTTAATAATCAAATCCATTCGTGTAAATCGATAGCCCAATCCTAAAATATATTCGTTACTTAAAATTTCAGTAAGCTGGTTGTTCGATAACGAGAGGTTCAGGTTACGTGCACGTTTAATTTCACCACGAGTAGTAAAGTCGTTAAGCCACATGATGTCGATATTGATCAGTGGGTTGAAAGCTTCAACAATACTTACGGTATTAAAATCGTAAGCCGAAACAAAGTTGTCTGCCAGGTCGCGCACCATAGTATAACCATCTTCTCCGGCGATAAAATTCAGATTGGTTGAGTACGATCCAATGTTGTAGGTTGAACGATAGGTATGTTGGAAATTCAGCGAACGCATCACATTGTTTAATCCCGGAATTCGAGATACCATTCCTTCGTAGCGAATACTCCAGTTCGGACGGATATATTTTAAGGATGGGAACAAGCTCAGCGAAACATCTTCAGGACTTTTATTTTGGTAAGCTGCCAGGAATGCCGGAACAAGAACTTCAACCGAATTTGGCCCGTAACCATCAGGGTATCCCGGATAGTTTTCGTTCTGAGCATTCGGATCATAACCTGCACTTGTGCCACGCTGTTGAGCCAGACGTCTGGCTATAGTCAGGCGGTTCTCTTTCATTTTTTCGAAAGCAGCTGAGCTGGTTACTTCTTCTTTTCCTATTTTGAAAAAGGCAGTTCCCAATGTCAGTGTCGACATGCTAAAGTTGCCGCTTTCGGAGAAGCTATTGGCAACAAAACTACCAGAGTTTGTATCGTAGTTGTAGAATTCAGTAATGTTTCTCGATATCGAACGGTTGGCTGTTAAATCAATGCGCAGGTCGGGGAGAGGCTCCCACAGCGCGCGCAGATTAATCCGCTTGTTTTCCATAATCTGAAACGGTTGATTTAATGTTGTATCGATGGTCAGCCAGCCATTTTCCGCAGCTTTTATCGCAAAGTCGCGGTCTTGCCAGCCAAACAGAAATGGAAGTCCGGGAGCCAGTTTCTGATCGAGTGTTTGTGTTCCCCATTCCGGATCGCCACTAAATTTACCTGTACCAAATAAGGTTGGTTCAGGAAGGAAGCCTGGCAAAACAGTACCTCCGTTTTTGCTGTAGTTTACAGTGAAAGTGCGGATTCCAATAACCATTCTTGTGGTGATGTCCAACATGTCTTTTATGAACGTCTGGTCGCCGCGTTTCCCGGTAACAGTAAGCATAGCCTGCTGTACGTCAACCGATGGAACAAACTCTATGGTATTGGCATCAATAATATTCGTTTTTCCCGGAACAGCTTTCCCGTCCACATCGGTAACCAGAACTTTTATTTTTTTTGTATTTAGCTTGTGGGCAAATTGTTGTCCTTTATCGGCTGTAAATCTTGCACTTCGGCTAAACGTTTCTTCTTGTTTGCGTTGCAGAGGCTGAGTTTGTTGGTTTGTTCTTCCTCTTGTACTCCGGCTGTTAAGGCTACCTCGTCCGCGTCCTGTTCTTCTGAATTTCTGGTTGACTTCTTTAAAATAGGGCACCTTATTAAACAGGGTTTGAAAGTTGGAAGTACCGCTTAGTGTAAGGTTGCGCGAGTTGGTTATTATATTTCCAATGTTAATGTCGTCGTTGGTTAACGATCCGGCAGCCCACTCGTAAGTTCCCGAGTAGCGAACGGTTCCGCTCATAAAATTCAATGCTTTAATACTTCGGATAGGCAACTGGTAGGTGGCATTGAAACTGTGATTGTATATGGTTGGTCGTCCTAAATTCCACAGGTTGGTAAGAATGGAATCGCGTTTCCATTCGTAATCGTCGTCGTTTTTATTTATCCGGCCTTCGGGTTCATCAATTCGTGAGGTTCCGCGCGATGAAAAATCGACTTTCAGCGAACGGGTAACATCATAACGAATATCAAGGTAACGGTTCCAAAGGAAATCCTTGTCGAAGGTGGTCGGCAGAATCAGGTTTGGATTGGTAATATTTCTTGATTGACGCTCGTGGTATTTTCTATATAAATCGGTACGATACGAAATTTGTGTTGGCAGCGGATAGAAATTAAAGTCGCCAATTAATTTTAACGGCCCCTTTTGCAGGAACTGAACTTTGCTAAGCGGTTGAATTAGTTTTGGTCGGTTGCTGTAGTTGTACGAGAACATAAAACGGTGCGTTCTATCCACGTTATACTCCGTTGTAATGTTACGTTTCGAAGTTTCGTTGTACGAATAGGTAACTGCAAAGTTTGCCGGATCCCACAAATGTGTTTTTTCTTTCTTGCGTTGCGGCTCCACTTTTACGTTGGTAAAATTGAGGCTTTTTCGCTCAATCACATCCTGCGATATATTTTTTATCGAATCCCTCTCGCTTCTGTTTCGCGCATGACTCAGCGATTCTTTTAATTCAATATCCGGATTTACCGGATCGTATTTTGGCGTTGCGGTGCTGTTTGAGTAGCCATAGTACATTGGAATACGCACACCGGCTCTTTCCGGGAAGAAGCGTCCCCAGTCGATAGATGCTGACACATCGATTTCATCCAGATCATCGATCATCCTGCTGTTAATATTTTCGTCGATACTGCCAAAACCCGCGGTACGTTTACGTCCGGCAACTACTACGCTACCCAGGTCGGCCAAACGTGTTGAAACCCGTGCATTAGCTGCCCAGCCACCTTCATCATCGAAATCGGTTAAGCGTAACTCATTGGCCCAAACAATTGCTGATTTTGGTCCTGTGTTTACCTGTCCTCTTTTGTTTCGAACACCCATCATCATAACTTCCACATTACCCAGGTTTGGGCTACCTTTTACTTTTACGCGGTTTTTACCGTCGTTCCAGCCAGTGTGTGAACCTTCAAAAACATCCTGCATCGAAATGGTTGAACCTTCCACTCGCATGGCATCGTTGCGCTCCAGTTTCAGGTTAGTAAAAAGTTCGAGCGGAATATTTATCCGGTTTTGATCGGGCCAAACGATATAACGGTCGCTTTCAACGTCGCCTCTGTAGTTACTACTAGGTGGAGTAAGTACCAATGGCACTTCGTATTCGTAATAGTTATAATTGTAATCCGATCCCAGACGAATAAAGAAATACAGTTCATCATCTTCCAGCGGGTATTCTTCAATTTCTTCGGCATGTACTTCCATTTTCAGGGTTTTATACCTTCTGAAATCCATGTACAACGATTTGTATGCCGCACGTGCGTCGCCTTCTGCCAGCTCGGTTACTTTCATCTCAATCGATTGCTCGTTTAGCTGGCGCAGCTGTGGATTGGCCGGGTCGATTACCCTTGATACCCCCGGAGGTAAGATATAGTTTACCGGTTCGCGGCTTGAGTTTTCTTCGATACTCACGGCAGAAATGTCAAACTGTGCATTTGTTGAAGGAATTCCACCTTCTTCCAAAATATCGCCGGTGTAACGACGCCAATCGGCGCGAACAAGGTCGAGTGTGGCAAAACGCAGAACCGTAGAATCCTGAAATCCGTGTAAGAACATTCTCATAAAACGAATGGAACTAAAATCATTGATACCACCGACTACTGCATCAGGTTTAGTTACCGGAATCTTAAACTGATACCAAGCTGCTTCTCCTGTTTTTCCATTTTTTAACGAAACCGGTCTGCTTCTTTTATCAACAATATAGTTCTTGCCAACAACCATATCCTCTTTTTTTATACTAACCTTGTATTGAAAATAGCGTTCGTATTCATTCAGAGTGTTGTCTCCGTTAATGTCTTCAATATCAGGTAGTGTTGTCGCCGAAGTTGGGTAGGGCTCCTTTGACATTTCCGTAGTTGGTGAGTTGCCATCGGGGCCGTTATATTTTTTGTAGCGTTCCAGAATCCCCAGTTCCTGCCCATCGTAATCTGATCCGCGGTAATAGTGGAAGTTATCCGAGGAGGGGTCGTTCATGACCTGCTGGTAAACATCGTCGCTTACCTTTTGCTGCAATTCCTGCAAGTATCTTTCAAAATGTGTACGCTCGTCATCATCGTTCAATCCGTCAAAGCCAATATCCTGATACTGGCGGGAACTTGCGGTATTGTCGAAGGCATTTACAAGCGACTGTTGTGTTGATACGCGGCCCCAAATGGTCGTGTCGACATTGGTTAATTCGGCAGTTGTAGGTAATCCGTTCTCGAACGATTTTCGCGAGTCTTTTAATACATCTTCCGATATTTCTCCGAGGTTGAAATACAGTTCTCCTTCATTTTCCATTGGTTCAAGCGGGCCCCAATCATCATCAGGGTCAACGTATGGATCCATCATCCAGAATTCGATGTACTCGATGTTGGCATTTTCAAAGTCGCTGGTTTGAATTTCGCGCATAATACCACCCCAGCGCGATTCTGGATCGCGTAAAGTACCGTCAGGATTTACACCTGCCGCATTACTGGAGTTACCTGTGTCGTAATTGTACGGACCACGCTCTTTCGGATAAAAAGCCAGGTCGAGCACGGCAATGTTTGTTGGCTCTCCGGTTGTAAACTCACGTTCCGGAAATATCTCTTGTTCGAACACCTCGCGCACCAGGTGGTTCGACTGTAAATTCTTGTCGTTTTTTATATAATTGGGAGTAAGCGAATTGTTTCGCAGAAACAACGGATCGATGTTATACCATGCTAACCTTGCACGGTTCATACCGTAATCAAGCGATTTATTCAGGTTGGCTTCAGGGAACATATTCTCCTGATTCTGTGGGGTACTGGCCAGCATCCATGCCGAACGGGTTCGCATGTCGATAGCTGTTTTTGTTGCCTCAAAGTCATCAATATAAACAGCTCCGTTAATCGATTTTGAGCTTCCCGGAACCAATCGAGCAAATTCCGCCTCTACATCAATTGTAGATGTAGCGTTGGTTGAATAAAAAGGTAATGCGTTTAATGCTTTGGTAATAAAAGGCGCTTCGGTATTGTAACGGGCATCCATTCCGTATATCAGGTTCGAAATCGGATCTTCGCCATAATCCACTTTCTCCGTTAAAGGGCGTTCGTTCATCCACAACATGGTGGCTCCGATATTGAAATTATCGGAGAAGGCGTAGTTGGCATGAGTTCCCATCAGGGTTTTGCGCTGCATGGTAAACAGGTCTTCGCTTTCGGTGGCAACCTGAATTGGCGTTCCGGCTTCGAGTAGTGCCTGGTTAATAATTTTTACACGGCCCAATGTGTAGTCTACTGTGTAATCTACGTTTTCGGTAAGCACCTGCCCACCGGCGGTAACTTTTACCGAACCTTGTGTAAGATTTAAAGTCCCCAGTGCGATATCGGAACTGGACGAACCTTTGTAACTACCGGTGAGCCGGAATTTATTGTGTTCGGCATCTTGTTCTGCCTTTACCTGTGTAGAATCGTATAGCGTTTGGAAAGAGAATTGCTCAATATCGGACGGACTTTGAAGGGAATCGGCCAGATGACTGCCAAATGGTTCAATCACCGGGAAAATTATACGACCCGAGTTGGAGTTAATCGTAATGCCTTCAACATAATCGAACACGCCGTCTTTTGTTGGATCGAGCTGCGAATTGAGCATATCCAAACGCATTACTTCCAAAAGAATATGTCCCTGGATTCGTGATGACGGCAGGTAATTGATGTAGGTACCTGTTGAATCGTTTTGGTAAACTACATTCAGTTCGAAATCGTCGTTGGTTAACTGATAGGCGTTCAGGTTGTAAATGTTTTTCATCATCAGGTTCCATGTTGGCTTTCCCGGCGACAAGTTTGTGCCTTTCAGTAGTTTCATAAACAGTGTTTGCGGCGCATCAATACCATCGGTTGAGAATTCACCCACCTGGAATGTTTGTCCGTTGTAAGTAAAGTTAAAGGCTACTGCCAAAACTTCATCGGTATTTAAAGCACTGTTTAACGAAATATATCCCAATTGTTTGTTGATGGTAAATTCGCTATCGTTTAGTTTGCGTGCCTGCTCAATTTTTTCGAAGTCGGTACCGCCTTTAAAATTCTCCCCGAATTCCGACATAGTGCTGGTAACATTCTGTATCTGGCGCACATTGCTGTAGGTGGTCTTCATTTCGTTGTAAAGACCGTTGGCTTCGTTGTTCGGAAAAATATTTTTAGGGTAGGGCAGCCCGTTATTTTGCTGAAATTGTGAAATAGGGTTGTAAATGTGTGGATTGTGTTCTGCTAAATCCTGAAAGGCCAGAATGTTTCGCGAATCATCAAAATCGTTTGATTTGTTGGTTACCCAAACTTCTACTTTGTTAATGGTGATGGGCGAACGCGGAACGGCAGTACTTTGCAACCATTCGTTGTAATGATCGCGAAAATATTGTGCCAGAAAAAAGTGGCGGTTGGCATCGTAATTTGCTGCTGAAATATCGAAAGTGGCTACCTGGGCACCTCCTTCGGTTTGCACGGTTTTCGATTCGCCGCGATGTTGCGAAAATAGTGTGGTAAGTGTAAGCTTCCCGAACTGCATTTCGGCTTTAACACCAAACAGGTTGGAGGCTCCTGTAATTAACGACCCGTTTAATGGTAACGATACATTTCCGGCTTCAATGCGTTGTAGAATTTCATCTTCGTCGCCGGTGTACTCAAGGTTCATTTTGTTTTCGTAATCAAAAGTAGCCTCGGTGTTGTAGTTCACCCGCATATTCATTTTTGTACCGATTTGGCCGGTAACGTTCATCTGAATTTTTTCGTCGAAATCAAAAGTTGGAACTTTTCGCAAACGTTCAGGAATCGATGGATTTTCGGTTTTATTTACCTGGTAGCCAAAACTTACTTCAACATAACCTTGCGGCTGAATATTGATGGTGTTTCCTCCGAAAATACGGTTAAAGGCTTCGCTGCCAATTGTAAGTTTAGGGAGTAGTCCGCCACGGGCATCAATCGATTCCTGCTGTGTTCTCGTGCGCCAGTAATCACGTATCGATTTATCGAAATCATATTCGAGGTAATCGTCGAGCGACATACTTTGCGGCAAACGGTAATTCAGCGATCCCACCTTTTCGTAAAACACGTACTGACCAGTAATCGGGTCGTACACAATTTCATATTTTATGTTGCTGGGCTTGTTGAGGTATAATTTCGACGAATCCTGGTCGGGATATCCAAAAGCCGGCTGGTCTTCAAAAGGGTATGGCAATGTGCCCGTTGTATCTATTTCAGACACTTCCTGAGCTTCTCCATTGAAAGGAACTGAAAGGGCAAAAAATACAAATAGAATGAAGAATATTTTAGGTAAACTTCGGCTAAGTGTCATTTCATTTAAATTACTACAACAAAGGCTTTTCGAAAAAAATGGTTGCTATTTCTTGTTAGGTTTTCTTTTTCGAAAACGGTAAATTTTATAACCTTTTTAATGCTTGTTTTATAACGCTTTCAACGTTTGTGTCAGGTTGTTCCTGAAGTATCTTCGTTACTATCTTTTCTGCATCTTTCTTTGCAAAACCAAGCATGACTAATGCAGATAACGATTCATTTCTGATAGTATTGTCTGCAACATGTAAAATTTGCCCCGAATCGGGTATTTTTCCAAGTTTATCTTTTAAATCGATTATGATACGTTGTGCCGTTTTTGCTCCGATACCTTTTACGGCTTTTAACACCGCCACATTTTCGGTTGTTACTGCTGCTTTTAATTCATCAGGATTTAACGACGAAAGCATCATGTTTGCCGTGCTGGAACCAACTCCATTCACCGAAATCAGGTTCCGAAATAATTCACGTTCGGTGGTGGTGGCAAAACCATACAATGTATGAGCGTCTTCGCGAACTACCTGGTGTAAATAAACTTTCACTTCCTTATTTCCGTTTAGAGCGCTGTAAGTGTTCAACGAGATATGAACAAAGTAGCCAACACCAGAAGTTTCTACCACAACATGTGTTGCGCTTATTTCGGCAATGTTACCTTTAATGAATTCGTACATCTCAAAGCTCTTTTATAGTGTATCTTCCTCTTCTGATGCTTCAATATCAACACTTTCATCAACCTGGTTGGGGTTAATGTCGTATCTTCTCAGCGGATTTTTACTGATCTCGCTGTAAATACTTCGGTTTTTATAAACATCGATGGCAAGGTACAAAGCCTGGCGGAATGATTCGGGTGATGCTTTTCCTTCTCCGGCAATAGCATAAGCGGTTCCATGTGCTGGCGATGTGCGAATGGCTGGAAGTCCGGCAGTGTAGTTTACGCCACGTTCGAAAGAGGCCAGCTTAAACGGAATTAATCCCTGATCGTGGTACATGGCTAAAATGGCATCAAATTTCCGGTAATCTTCCGATCCAAAAAATCCATCGGCAGGATAGGGCCCTAAGGCCATAATCCCTTCTTTTTTAGCCTGAATAACAGCCGGCAGAATTATTTCTTTGTCTTCACTGCCAATCAATCCGTTGTCGCCGGCATGTGGATTTAATCCAAATACTGCAATTCTGGGTTTTGTAATGGCAAAGTCTTGCTGAAGAGATTTTGCTATGATCCTGATCTTTGAAAGGATGACTTCTTTGTTCAGGCTTTCAGCTACTTTCGAAATAGGAATGTGTGTTGTTACAACACCAATTTTTAGCGATTCGCTTACCATTAACATGGCATAGTCTTTTGTGTCGAATTTTTGTGCCAGAAATTCGGTATGCCCCGGGAAATTAAATTCTTCACTTTGAATATTGTCTTTGTTGATTGGTGCTGTAATCAGTGCATCAATATATCCTTTTTGAAGATCGCTGGTAGCGCGTTCGAGAGCATTAAATGATGAAAGTCCGGCTTCGGTGGTTGATTTTCCCAATTCAACCCGAATATTTTCGTCAACACAATTTATTATGTTTGCTTTTCTGGGTAGTAACTCTTTGGTGCTGCGAATGTGGTTGAAGCTTACGTCGTTTATATCGAGTGCTTTGCGGTGGTAGGCTGCTACTTTGGGAGAGCCATAAACAACCGGTGTACACATTTCGAGAATTCGCGGATCGGAAAGTGTTTTTAAGATTACTTCATATCCAATTCCGTTTATATCTCCGTGAGTAATTCCTATGCGTATTGTATCTTGTTTTGCCATCGTGTTTTATTTCAGAAAATTTGCCTTTTATGTAAAGTGTCGCAAAGTTAATTTATTTAATTTAAATTTACATTGTATTGAAGCCGGAGGAAAACAGTTGACTAAGGAAAGATATTGGAGCCAGATGGATATTGCAAGTGGGTTCTTTTTAAAAGCATGTTTATTGGTTGGGACCAGTCATGTTATAATAATAGTTGCTTTTTTGCGAAAAAAAGTGAATGGTTGTAACTATGTCGTAACACTTTATAGATTAAAATGGGTGAAAACTAAAGTAAGTAGTGATGTTACCATTACTTTAGTTTTTTGAGTGAACCTATCTTTGAAACTAAATTTGGTTGTGAAAACACTTATGTATTGTTACAACTATTATTTTTGTTTGAATGGAGTCTTGAAAAAAATAGGCCTTTACTGCCTGCAGCTGCACTATTGCTTTTCACTTTTTTGTTCTTTTCACTAATTAGATTTTTTAAAATTTGATTGTTTCCTTTCATAATGTGTTGATTAAAATGAATTAATTATGTCTGTAATAACTCTGCTACGTTTTTGAAGAATAGCTTCAAAATTTCCTTGTTTATATCTTAAAAATGTGTCTTTTAGAGCAGTGTCGTTGTAATCTATATCAACTTTGGGCAGAATAAATCCATCAGCACTGACACACAATTGTCTGTAAAAAGGTAGATTGAAAAAGTCAAGCGAAAACTGAATGATATTTGAGCTCGCTTTTATGATTGGATCTTCTCCTTCTGATAAATATTTCTGACAGATTTTTTTTATTAATGAGTCGTTATTCCAAAAGTCAGTTAATGAATGATGCTGAATACAGAAGAAAGTGTTGATGTCAAGAGGCTTGCTATGCAATAACGTATTCAAAGATAAGATTGTTTCTGAAAACTGAGATTGATCAATTAGTTCTTGCTGCATTCTTGTAGCATTTCCAAGCGGAAGAATAGGTGCAGCAAAAAATCTAGTAATTCCAATTGAAGCTAGTTGGCGCGTCAATTCCGCATAAGATTTATAGTTGCGCTTGTATAGTGACGTTGAGATGCTAATTTTTGATGGGTTGATCAGTTTTTGTATTGCTTTAATGCTTTTTATTGTGTTGTTAAAGTTACCTTTTCCTCTTAAATAATCATGGTTGTTTTTGAAACCATCTATACTGAATTCAATATAATCAATATAGCTAGATATTTGGGAGTAGTATTCTGAACTGCCACTTCCATTAGATATTACTCCGCAAAATGTATCAGGAAAGGTGGTTTTTATATATCGAATTATTAGCATAGTCTTTTTGTCAAGTGAACTTTCTTTGCCCGAAATATGGAAGTGTCGGCATCCAACAGAATGCCAATTGTTAATTAGGCTAATCCATTCGTCAAGTTCTAGTTCTTTGTTGCATAAGGTTGACTCGCCATAATAACAATGCTTACATTTTAGATTACATTTATGGCTAACTGATAAATCAATTATTAAAGAAGAGTAATTGTTTCGTTCGAGCAATAAAGTGTTTTTTAATTCTTCATTGTCAAAATATATTCTTAAAATTTCCAATACATTACTGTCCATTCGAATAACTAGTTATGTTTCATAATAAAGAAGGTAGTCCGCATCTTTTTCAGGATTCATTAATTCAAATATATATAGGTCTTTATTTAAATTTGATGGGTAGACAGCTCTAAGGAATGTTGGTTTGTCATCAGAAATTCCATATTTATAGGCCTCAACAACCCTTAGATTCATCTCATTAGATTTTTGCAACATAATTCGTAAATTTTGTGTTCGATCTGAAAAAATATTGGGTAAGGCAATGTAGTCGCTACTGAAAAATAGCATTTTAGGCCATTCCCATTCCAATGTTAGATCAAAATATTCATTTTCTTTTTTTAGTGTGTCAAAAGAAATGATAATATCTTTAACGGTAGTATTTCTTCCTTTATCTGATATTCTTGCTCTAAGCGTCATATTCCTTAAATTGTCAACGGCAGAGAACTTTAATTGACTGTAATCAATAATTCCATCTCCACCTATTACTATTTTGATATTCCATGATTCTTTTGTGTGCTTTCCGACAAATCGGTATGAACAGAGAGCATCCCTGAATTTATTTCCATCTCTTATCTTAACTTTTAGTTCCAAGTTTACTAGGTCGATTTGATTATTTGGAGTAACTTCTCCTGATTTCCAAAGATGTGAATATATTAATGGCCATTTTTTAAAAAACGGAACGCGTTGAGTTTTTTCCAAAATACCAACGCGGACCTGAAGATCCCTTATCTCTTTTCTTCTCCTATAGAGGTAATTTGTTGTCAGATAGACTATTGTGCCAATTACTAATAGGAGACCTACTATTATTGTTGGTTTTTGGAATTTGGGTTCAGAAATAATTGCTGCAATACTTGCTATGGAACCGATGATTCCTAGTATATAAATTCCTTTAGTAACAATGCTCTTTAAAGATAAATTCATATTGAGATGGAAGTTAGACTTTGATTATGTTAAAAATAAGTAGAAATTGGTTCGAAATATTACATTTTAATAAATAGCAGAAATATAGGTTTTTATAACTACATACACAAAAAGGTAGTATAACTATTTTATTTTAATTCTGTTATTTTAAAATTTTTTAGGATCATAGCAATTGTATTTTTTGCTAAAATACTGATCTATAATTGTTACAACAGAAGTTTTAAATTAAACAGTTGACAGCGGAGTGTTAATTCACCGGAGAACTTTGCCTGTTCAAATGATTTTAAAGATCGAATGTTGGTTAGCAGACACAAAAAAGGACCTTGATTTAAGGCCCTTTTCTATTTTGTTGTTTCTTGTTTTTAATGATCGTCGCCAAAATAGGCATGCTCAAAAAGGTGAAGCTTTTCGCGCAGTGTATCAATAATGCTTAAACCGGTGCTTTGTTTACTCTTCATTGCAAAAACCGAAATGTGGTGTAACAGTTCCAGTTGTTTTGCATATTTGCGATAAGCAGCCTCGTCGGCCGATGAGGTTATTTTTACACGTTGGTGCAAAAAATACTGGCTAACAATTTCCTGCATTTCTTTGGCATGCTCTTCTTTGTTCATTACCCAACGAACCAGCTGATTGTAATCGGGATTTTCCGATTTTGATAATTCGTTGATCTGGTTCATCGATTTTTCAATGGTTTCAATGTGCTCGTATAACAGGGCAATGCGAACCGAGTCGCCATAAATTCCACAAGGAATTTCGCAATGTGCTTTTGCCTGAAAACTTGAAAGTGTAATTATACCCATTATTAAGGCTACGGAAAAAACTTGTGTAATTTTTTTCATTTTGTGTTTTTTATGAGTTCAAAGAATTATTTCTTAATAACTGTCTGTATAACAATAAATGAAGAATGAGGTTTGAGTTCGTTTCATATTCCTCTTTGATGGGAAACAGAATTTTAATTGATTTTTTTAGAAAAAAAGTTTTGACTTTTAAGAAAAGCTATTACTTTTGCATCGCTTTTGAAAAGCAAACGTTCTCACAGAGGGAATTAATCTTCCCCAGTAGCTCAGTTGGTTAGAGCGGCGGACTGTTAATCCGTAGGTCGTTGGTTCAAGTCCAACCTGGGGAGCCAAAAGAAAAGCGCTTAGAATCTTTGATTCAGGCGCTTTTTTGTTTTTATACACTTTCTTACAATTATTTCAATTTCTTCTTTTCTACGCCGGTTTTGGTGCAAAAGGTAAACCGAGATGTAAACCAAAATTTATCATGAATGCATCTATTAGCGTTATTTGTTACAAGTCAAAAACCTTGGCGAACGGAGAACACCCATTAATGGTTAGAATCACTAAAATGGGTAAAAGAACTTATCAAAGTCTTGGACTCTCAATCCATCCAAAATACTGGGACTTCAAGCGAAACCAACCTAAACGAAATTACCCGAATAAGGAAGAACTACAAAACCTAATTACTACAAAGAAAAATGAATTTCAGAAAACGATTTTAGAGTTAAATATTACTCAAAAAGAATACTCTGTTGGGACAGTAAAAGACAAAATAGGTAAACCAAAAACAGTAAAAATGGTAGACCAAGTCTTTTTAGAATATATTGATAGCCTAAAACAGTCGAAAAGGTTACGTTATGCAGAATCCTGTAAACTGGTTTATAACTCGTTAATCCACTTCAATAAACATCTAAACATTTATTTTTCTGAAATTGATCTTAGTTGGCTTCGTAAATACGAAAAATGGCTGCAATCGCAAAAGCTTGCAATTAATACTGTTGGAATACGGTTTAGAACTTTAAGGACTATTTATAATTATGCAATAGTAGAAAATCATGTAAGTGCTGAATGTTATCCTTTTAAGAAATTTAAAGTTTCAAAATTTCAGCAGGCTACCGCTAAACGCTCTTTAACCAAAAAGGATATTGATAAGGTTCTTAATTATATTGCATCCAATAAAAACCAACAATTAGCAATTGACATATTTACTTTTTCCTACTTAATGGGCGGAATAAATTTTGTCGATATTGCTAACCTTACACAAGAATCCATAATTGACGATAGGCTCATTTATATCCGCAAAAAAACAGGAAAGCTTATAAAAATGCCTCTACATGTAAAAGCGGTTGAGATAATGCAGAAGTACATCAATAATCGCAGTAGATACATATTTCCAATTCTTTTTAATCACCATAAAACGGAGCTACAAAAAACAAATAGAGTAAATAAAATTACTAGCAAAATAAACAAACAGCTTAAAGAGGTTGGAAAAGAATTAGGCCTACCTATTGATTTAACTACCTATGTTGCAAGACACTCATTTGCAACTGTTTTGAAAAGGGCTGGCGTTTCAACTTCTTTAATTAGTGAATCTTTGGGGCATAGCTCTGAAAAGGTTACACAGTTTTATTTAGATAGCTTTGAGAATAAGCAATTTAATGAAGCCATGAAACATTTGCTCTAAAAAAAATACTGCTTACGTTAATATTATTGATAATTTTGTAAAAGCTGAAACGTCAGCAATTTTATTGATTTTAACGTAAGCGTAAGGCATTATTCTTTAACTCAGAAATCGCCAATTTCAAAAACAGTACAAGAATAATAGCGATAGCGCTCGCGCCACCTTATATGGCGTGGGATGCTGTTGTCTATTTGTGTACTGTGGGTGTTTGGCGATACCTTGAGTTAATCGGATAGGCTTTCAGTTCCCACGCTTTCTATTTTTAACACCTAACGAGGGAGCGGTCAGGTCAACACTCATAATATGAAAAAACTAACCTTGTTTCTTGTAGCGTGTTTCTCTTTATTTCTTACAAGTTGCAATGATGCTGTTGAGGCTGCTTACGGTTTGGCAACATTCTTCTTTATTGTTATTAAATGGGGGCTAATATTGTTAGTCGCAGCTTTTATCATTGCATTTATAATTAGTCTTTTTAATCGAAAATAAAACACTATGCTAAGTAAAAGAGACCGGGTTTTAGTAACACTTACAATTGCAATAGTGATTTATATAATTGTTGGGCTAATTGCAAAAAATGTTTTTCACATAGATAGCTATTTCCCGGAGGATAAACCACTACAGCAGACATTTAAGGGAATTGGAGACTCAATATTACATGTTGACGAAGGTATGTTCGTTAGTAAAGATACGCTTACAATTAATAGGGATACAATTACTAATGTTGAGCATGGCACAAATGAAGATTCTGTGGAGAACGTTTATAATCTTACTATACGTGTTCAGGATAACAAAATAATCGGAGTTAAACTTGACGATCAATAAAAAAGATTATCAACGAGATAAACAGAAAAGAACAAAAAATGTTAAACTAGATATTAGGGAAATACTTGCACACAATATGGCGCTAAGCGTAACATTTGTTGACGTAAAACGACATTATGCCCCATTCGAGAGGTCATCAAAATGCTTGACGGAGTCATGTACTCACATATCGTTAAAACCTCAGGTGAATAGTTTTGGAAAAATGGCTGATTACTGAAACACATCATACCAATAAGCATTATAAAAATTTAGACATACTTTGTCCTCGTAATTCAAGAATGAGGTAAATTTTTATTTCCGGTTTATTTAGGTAGCAATATTTCAAAAAAATATCCCATCTTTAAATTACGAGACTTGCAATATCTTTAAACTATTGATTACTAATGGAGACCATAAAAATAAAATTTCATAAAGAAGATGAATATTTAACTACTGTTTTTGAGAGAGAGGCTTATGCATATAATTCAATCCCAACAAACTGCATTTTAGATAAAACATTACCGGGTCTTGGTGCAACTTATAGCGAAATTCTGGCTAAACGGAATTCCATCATTATAGAGCCAAATATTCCGGTAATACTTGGTAAAACTAATAACGGAAAAGATAAACAGTTACTTGCAGTTTATGAAAAGCAAACAGATAAAACGATTGAAAAATATCTAAACAATGCTCGAATCCGGTTTAAAAAGATACTCTGCACTCCTGAAAGTTTTATGCGAGTAAGGAGAATTGCAGCCAGTTCTGGAATTAATATTTATGTGGATTACTTCTGCTTATTTGATGAATGTGAAAAAATAACTCAGGATATAGATTTTCGTGAAAACATTGCATTGCCAATGAATGATTTTTTTTCATTCACCAACAAAGCATTTGTTTCGGCTACTCCATTAGATTTAAGAAATCCGAATTTTGCAGAACACGGTTTCTTCAAATTAAAGGTTGATCCACAATTCGATTACAAAAAGGATATTGATCTGATTGTTACTAACCGATACGATAAAACGGTAATCGATAAACTGGAAGAATTAAGGGATAGTGAATGTGTTTGTGTTTTTCTGAATAGTACGAACGGAATAAATAAGATAGTTACTCATCTGGAAAGTAAACGGATTAATGACTATAAAACTTTTTGCTCTGATAAAAGTGTAATCAAGTTTAAAGATCGGGAGATTTCAAACAGCTTCGAAAATCTGGACTTACCGTTAGCAAAATACAACTTCTTTACATGTAGGTTCTTTTCTGCTGTGGATATTAAAATTGATAAAAGGCCGGATATTTTGATTCTTACTGATCTAAATGAAGCAAAATATTCCAGAATCGACCCGGTAACAAATGCGATCCAGATTTATGGAAGATTTCGAAATGTTTTTGAAGATGGGCGTTCTTTTAAATCACTTACCCATATTACCAATGTGGACGAATCCGAAAACGTGCTAGCTGAACCGGATATTGAAACATATTTGGAAGAATCAGAATTACAGTACGACACAATCAAAAATAAACTTGAATCAGAAACGAATACAGGGAGAGCCGAACTTTTAAAAACCGATTTAAGAAAGATTACGTTTAATCGCTTCATTAATGAAGATGGCTCAAAAAATTATTTTGCTATTGATAATTTTTACGATGATGAACGAGTAAAAGGATATTATCTTACAGCTGAATCGATTGAATCCGCATACTGTAAAACGAATCATTTTAATGTAAATCCTGACCAAAAAATTGAGATTGTTGGTGACCGGGAACTATTACATTACAAACGGCTCCGATCTGATTTAAAATCCAGAGAATACATAGTTAAAATTCTTGCTTCTTTGGATGAAAGTGATGTGGAATCAGATATTATCGAAGTGGTAAAGAATCAGTTCCGAAAGCATGAGGTAAGGGAGAAAGCAGAAGTAGCGAAATACATTATTGATGCCTACGAAAAGTTAGGTGCGGAAGCACTTAAACAAACAGAATTTAAAAAGAACCGGATTGATTCATTATTAAATCAACAGAATAAAGAATTCAACCACAGAAAGATGTTTTCTCAACCTGTAAGGGAGACAATAAAAAACAGGCTTTCAGAAAATACCGAATATCCGTTTGAAGATGTGGTTAAAGTTTTTGAAGAAATTTTTACTGCTAACGGAGTTGAGGCAAAATATAATCTAGCGACTATTCGAAAATTTTTCGGCGCAGATATGCGCGGAGGGAAAAAAGACGGTTGGGTAAAATTGTGGCTATTTCAACCAGATGAAGAATTGTAACTTTATTAAATCAAAATGGACGGAACCAAACTTATTAGTTTAAAAAGCATTCAAAGGGGAATCTCCTTAATCCCTGCGTTAACCATATTTTTAATCTTTTTTGCAGCATTAAAAAACTATTTCTATTACACACATTTCGGTTTAAACATTTTTGATTTTTGGTCGCTGCAAGAAATTATAATATCATTTTTAGATGAGATAGTGTTCATTATAATAATGATCCTCGCCATTTCTACTATTCTTCCAACGAGGATTCCATCTCCATTAAAACTTCTTTACGAGTTTAGGAATGAGAAAAAGATCATTGATATAAAACCAAAGAATCCTGTAGAAAATCAAAAAGCAGTGGTCGAAATTACTAAGATTTATCGAATTATAGGGCTGTTAACATTCTCTCTAATTTTTATATTTAGTCTCTTTCAATTTTTCACAAAAAAAACAAATGAATATCAGTTATGGCTATCAATCTTAGCAACAAGCACTTTGATTGCTGGTACAATAGTTCTTTCAAGTCAGATAATTAAAGCCAAAGATTTTTTCCCGTTAATTATTTATTTTCCGGTTTTACTGACTATTGCATTATTCGGATTTTCTTTGATCTTAGCCTCATTTGACATAACTTCTGTAAAATTTAATGGGAAATATGCAGGTACTGTTATTGAATTTAAAGATCGAACAATTGTCTCTGATGCACACTGCTATTACATTGGAAAAACTAAAGATTATATTTTTATGCATGATGAACGCGAAAAGAAAAACATTATTTATAAAACTGACGATATTAAAAAAATTACATATCCTTTGAAAAATGAAGTAGAAACGGAGAAGGACGATTTAAAGGGTTTCAATATTATTATGACAAATATTTTTAGTTGTTAATAATCAGATGTCAAACTACTTTTAAACCATTAAAACTATTTTACCCGATGAACAATAAGCTAGTTGAAGAGTTCAAAACTAACCGAAAATTATATGAGGCATTTTGTAAACGAGTAGAAAATCTTATTCGCGAACTAATAATGGGATTAGACATAAAACCGTTTTCAATTGAAAGTAGAACCAAAAGCCTTGAAAGCTTTGAGGGGAAAATTAGAAATAAGGATAAGTACAGTAGCTTGGATGAAATTACGGATCTTGCGGGAGTCAGAATTATCACATATTTGGAAAGCGATGTAGATAAAATTGCGGATTTGATAGGTTCTGAGTTTTTTGTCGATCCCAGAAATTCAGTAGATAAACGCAATGTCGAATCTAACGAGTTTGGTTATCGTTCATTACATGTAGTTGCTTCATTAGATCGAAAAAGAGAAAAGCTCCGTGAATACAATCGATTTAAGGGATTAAAATTTGAAGTTCAAATTAGGTCTATTTTGCAACATGCATGGGCGGAGATCGAACATGATATTGGTTACAAAGGAAAATTTACTTTACCCAAATCTACGAAACGCAGTTTTAATAGGTTGGCTGCATTATTGGAAACAGCAGATGTTGAGTTTGATAGATTGAAGAAGGCCCTAGGCCAATATGCAGAGAATATTGATAAAGAAATTGAGAATAATCCTCAGATAGTTGAGTTAAATAAAATATCGCTTAAGTCTTATTTAAAAGATGATTTTGTGACGCAACTTGAACTTTATATATCTCAACAAACTGAGTCTACTTTCGAATCAGAAACTTTTATGGACGTGGAGTTTCTCATAAAGGATCTGAGTTATTTTGAAATAGATACCATTGAAAAATTAGATGGGGAGTTAAAAAAGAATTATGAAGAAATATCTAAATTAGTTGACGTGTTTTTTACTCTTATTGATAGAGCTGTAGGAGGACATCATGAGCGAGGGATTAGTGTGTTTTTTTTATGTTATGCATTAATAATAAAACCAGAAAACGTAGAAATGATTGATAATTATTTCAAATTTGTTTGGCCTAACGACAAATCTACTGATGTAAAAGAGGCATTACTAAAAATATCCTCTGAGTTTTATCCAAAACAGTTTGTTATAAATAAAAATACCCCGCCATAAAGACGGGGTACAAATTGTTTAATCAAGCTTCCAATATTCGAAATAGATTCTCTTTTTTGTACACTTTGGTAAAAGATTCAAGCCCTTTAATCAGCTCTTTAACCTTTTCTTTACTTGGTTCTGGTAGCTTATTATTACCACTATCAGCACCGATATTCACATACTGAGGTTTGCAGCTTTCAATTAACGGTAGAAACTTATCCGGGTTAAAATCCATTATAGGTTCAATAGTAATTGAATGACCTTTAGGCATTGCTTCTGCTCTTTCTTGGGGAGTTGGGGCGGCTCCCATAAATTCTTTATGAATTAAATCCGATTCGAGCGTTGTACAAACATGATATTTGCTTTTCATAAAGTTAAACTCTTGAAAGCGTTTCGGATTCTTAGTCTGCAAAAAGTAATGATTATTAAACTTGTCACAGTGTTCAAGTGTTCTTTCAATCCACTCAGCTTTTACTCCGTCGGCGAACATATCTCCATTGCTTCCAACATAAATAAAATTCCCCCATCTAAGGTGGGTTCTTAACTCGCTTTCATCTAAATAAAGTTTATCAGATTTACAATATTTGTGCATGTAACAATATTTGCAGTTGTAAGGACATGCTCCTTTTATCGTGTTCCAAGTGTGGGTAACAAATTTATACATGTTCCCAGTTGGTAAATTTAAAGCCATAGCAATAAATTTTAATGATCTTTTCGAGATCGTTAAAAAAATAAATGTTATTTCGTGATTCGAAGTCGTAAAATGAGGGTTGTGTGCTTCACTATTGAATTCAAATTTTGAATCCCGTCATCCGCTTAGCTTTCGACTTTTTTTGTTTCATGCGAGATATCACGTGACTCGCAATGCTCCCTTACGGGGAAATTTGATTTTTTCAGTACCAGTTACAATTTCGAAAGTTAATATCCCATTGTAGACTGGATTTTCAATAACTTTTATGGACACTCACCTGTAAATGATAGTCCGTTGGACAATTAATTATGTCCCGCCCTTATAATAATCGTTACAAAAGTAGAATAAATATCGTTACATCCGAAAACAAAATTTTATGCTGAAAAACATGCGAAAATTATTGATACCCAAAATCGGCTGATATGATGAGGATTAACTTTTAATAGCACACATTTAATTAAAACGATTCTACGCAAATGGCTTTACAGTGATTTTAGTCATTGTTCCCGGAAATGTACAAGTTTTATTCTCTAAGCTTACCTATTTAAAATACATTGTGTCAAACATTTACCAACCTTTCATATAATAGGAAAAGTTTTGTCCATAATTCGTAAAATTTTGTCCTATAACAAAGTAGACATATTTTGCACCCGAAATCCATTCAAATTCACACATAAAATCTCCCTTATCTATTCGTGGCTGATTTTAACCCCGTAATCCGAGGATGAGATATTTTTTTTAGTCTGGTTTATATAAGGGGAAAATATTTTTAAAATTATCCCACATCTGGATTATACTGGTTAAAGTGTAGTTTGCTGATGTAGGTCAATATGAAAAAAATATTTTTATTTTTCGGTTGTATGCAGAGTCCACTAATACCCCCCATAGTGTTTTGTATGGGGAAAGCGAATTATATAAATAAATTCTTACTCTTTGGTAAGCATTAGAAGCGATCTATTTCAGGTCGCTTTTTTTGTGCGCTTTCAGTTCCCGCATGTGAAACTTTTAAAATTTTAATGTGATGAAAACTGATTATTCTAAGGTTAGTGAAGTTAAACTTACCTACTCAACTAAAGTGAGAGCTTCTGAACGCTACTCTATTACAAGTCCAGATGATTTGTACAAATTCCTACGAAACTACGTGTTTGATCCTGAAACCATTGAATTACGAGAATCTTTTAAACTGATCCTCTTAAACAGAGCGAACAAGGTACTTGGCTTCTCATCGCTGTTTGAAGGTGGAATTAGTTCTACTGTTGCAGATATTAGAATGATTATGCAAACTGCTTTATTGGCTAATGCATGTTCTATTATTGTGGCACATAATCATCCTAGCGGACAATTGAAAGCTAGTGACGCTGATAAGCAAATAACAACTAAAATTAAGGAAGCAGGCGCATTTCTTGATATTACACTGTTAGATCATATCATTGTTACAACAGCAGACTATTTCAGTTTAGCAAATGAGGGATTATTATAGTTTTATTGCTATGCCAAAAGAATTAATCAATTTTGGCAAAAAAGAAGACATTCCAACGGTTTTTATTTTATGATCGTCGGGTGTGTTCTTCTTTCTCTCTCTGTCCAAGGAATAGGAAAAACAAATTTCGCTTTTTAAAGCTAAATGAAATTCTTTATATACAATCAAACGAAAATTGAGGAATTTTTAAGATCAACGCGCTTTTTTTTTGTTACTCAAAGATTCCCATTTTTCTAGATTAGAAAAGCTTGGATAGATAATTAAAACAGCAATTATTTTAGTAAATTCACATAGTACATATTATTAATCAATCTTGGTGAAACTTGGCACAAAAGTAAACCGTGAGGTAAACCAGAAGATTTTAAAATGTAGAAGAATTTAAAAACAATAAGCGCAACAGGAAGTAGCTCAGTTGGTTGTGTAGGAAAGCGCAGCTTTCTTACGCTTTAAGAGCGGCGGACTGTTAATCCGTAGGTCGTTGGTTCAAGTCCAACCTGGGGAGCCAAAGTTAAAGAGGTCTTTTTAGACCTCTTTTTTTATGCCCGAATTTTTGAAACGAATCACCGAATTCTTGGGGAGAATTTCATCGAATATCTTTAAAATCAATTAATCTTAGTGTGGTAAATCCTCAAAAGTAGTTACTATTTCATATTTTTTATACTGCCAAAAACTCATGCTTTACTCTGATATTGAAGCGAGGATAGCAGAAACTTTTACAGAAAAATCGGGCAAGAAAAATCAGGCGATTACTTTGGAGTGGGGAGAGGAACTAATCGAAACACTCGGGACTCCCGATAATTTTTTGGAGGAGGTAGGTGAATAGGGACCAGTGGCAGGACATAAATCGAGTAAGAGAAAACTTTATCGCGATCCTGAACAAACAGTTATAGCAGGAGTATGTGGTGTTCTGGCTGCTTATTTTTACATGGATCTGGTAGTTATTCGATTAATCGAGTTTGTTAATACGGAAGAAACCTGATCACTGTAAAATGTCATTATCAAATCAGGTTGTAATTGCCAGCTGGCAGGGGAGCCAAGAAAAGGGGCGTCAAAAAATGATGACCTTTTTTATGTCTGTTTTCTGAAGATACAGTACGCTAACTTTAAAAAATAATTCGTGTACCGTGCTGACCCCACAGAATCCGGATAATATAAATTGATAATTTTGGGTGTTGGTTTTTTATTCAAACACAGTTTTAAGTAGTTTTGTGATTATAAGAATCAAGATGAACAATTTTATTCATCAAAATAAATAACTATGAACAAACTAAAACCTATTTTTTTATTAATTGCAATTGCACTAACGGCTTTTGTTCCGGTGCAGGCCCAGCGTGTTGAAAGCGACTCGCCATTAATTGGCAAGTGGGATTTAACCATAAATATGACTCCTGCTCAGATAGAGAGTCTCGGACTTTTTCGACACGGTTTAATGGCTGCCGACGGTTTCCCGGGATGGCTTATGGTTAAATTATCTGGTTTCTCAACACTAACCGGATACTATGTTGGTTACGAGGGAAGTGCCCGCCCAATTGCCGAAGTAGTTTACGATGAAGCCACTGATAAATATCATTTCACCATTCCTCCGCAATGGATGGATATTGATGATTTGTATTTTGAATTTTCGCTAAAAGACGATAAGCTTACAGGCTATCAGATGCTCGATGGTAATAAGCTGGAATGGACAGGTGTTCGGGCTCCTTCGCTTAAAAGAACAGAACCGCCAATTTGGGGAAATCCTATTGAAATGATTACCGAAAATATGGACAAATGGGTAATTCCGCAGAACAGCAAATTTCAGATGATTGATGGTGTTATGGTTAACACTGAATCGGGTGGAAACCTCATTAGTATTCAGAAATTTGAGGATTTCAAACTCCACGTTGAATTCCGTTACCCCGCCGGAAGTAACAGCGGAATTTATCTTCGTGGCCGTCATGAACTACAGATCGAAGATTCAAAAGGAAGAACCGACGATGTGAGTATTGGTGGTATTTATGGTTTTATTGCACCTGCAGTTTATGCCGCTAATGCTCCGGGCGAATGGCAAACTTATGACGTGACACTTGTTGGGCGTCATGTTACAGTTTTGCTTAATGGTGTAGAAGTTATTTCCAATCGTCCTATTCCCGGAATTACAGGTGGTTCGTTGGATAGCAAAGAAGGAGAACCTGGTCCATTTCAGATTCAGGGTGATCACGGACCGGTTGAATTCCGCAAATTCACCGTTACTCCGGCAGTTAACTAAAAATTTAAAAAAATATAAGTTTTGATTAATCAGGTTTCCAATTCCTGTAATTGGGAGATAAAACTAAAGAGGTCGCTCAGACCTCTTTTTTTATGCACAAAACGGTCAATAAGCAATCTTTCCGAAAATTTTCCTTCGCATTTCAAGCCAACTTTAAATTACAGGCAATAATTCGTGCTTTCGAAAACTATTCTAAATACAATGTGTTAATTTCAAAAGTTATTACGAAAGGGAACATTTCTTTGCATTGGAAGATTTCCCGTAAAACAATTTATGATGATGGAAAAAAGCAACTACAATTTTAAACCGCTGCCTGGTTATGAGCATTTTGAAGCCACAACCCAGATTATTATTGCTGAAATTCTTCGTCGCAAATTGGCTTTTGAGATTGTTGATGCGGATAATAATCTCATTTCTGTTCAGCACAACAATAAAGAATACGTTATTCACGAAGGAACCATTTCGGATGCCAACAGCTTGATTGCCTTCTGGATATCGAACGATAAGTGGATGACACGGCAATTCCTTCAGCGGAAAGGTATTCACCAGGCAAAAGGCATTTTGATAAAACCCGGTTATCAAACGGAGGTGCTGGATGCGATTGAGTTACCGGCTGTGGTGAAACCTGCTGACACCGATCATGGAATTGCAGTAAGTACAAATATTCAAAGTCGCGAAGAGCAAATTGCCGCCATCAACAATGCTTTTAAATATTCCAAAAAAGTTATTGTTGAAGAGTTTTGCCCAGGACAGGAATACCGTTTTCTGGTGATCGATTATCATGTACGTGCCATTGCCTGGCGCGAGCCGGCAAATGTTAGCGGCGATGGGAAATCTTCCATTCAGCAATTGGTTAACGAGAAGAATAAAGGGCGTGGAACGGATTACACGCACCCTTTACTAAAAATAAATATTGATGAGGAAGTAATTCGGCATTTGAATGCAGTTTCAATGACACCGGAAACGATTTTGAAGGACGGAGAGAAGGTGTACCTGCGCAAAAACTCAAACCTGAGTACCGGTGGCGACAGCATTGATGTAACCGATGAAATTCCTGATTTTTACAAAAATGTAGCTGTTGAAGCAGCAAAGTCGGCAGGCCTTAAAATTGCCGGAATCGATATTATAATCAGAGATATGGAAGGGCCTGCATCGAATGATAATTATATTGTAGTTGAACTGAATGCGCCGGCTATGTTGTCGATGCACGATTATCCGTACATCGGGAAAAATCGTCATGTGGAGAAATACGTTCTCGACAGCATTCTTAATTCGAAGTAACTGACGAGGAGAATAACAAGAAATTGGAGATGACAGAACAAGAAAAAAAGATAGAAATAAACCATAAATCGCAACTAATCGATTATTTTGAGCGGGGAAGTAAACCGCCTGAAAAATGGGGAATCGGAACGGAGAATGAAAAGTTTTTATTTCGCCGAAAAGATTTCGGGCGACTTTGTTTCGATCAGGATGGCGGAATACTGAAGATTCTGAACAAGATGCAACAAGATGGCTGGCAGCCAATTCTTGAAAATAATATTGCAATTGGGCTTCTGAAAAATGGCGCTTCAATAACGTTGGAGCCTGGCGGACAATTTGAGCTTTCGGGCGATAATTTTAGTACTGTTCACGAAACGTACCGCGAAACCAAAAAGCATTTTCAGGAACTCAATACGATAAGTCAGCACTATAATTTTTTTAGTCTGCCAATGGGCGTTGATCCGTTGACAGAAGTGGCTGATGTGCCGTGGGTGCCTAAAGAGCGTTACCGTTGGATGCGCAATTACATGCCCACAAAAGGACAACTTGGGCTGCACATGATGACAAACACCGCTTCAACACAGGTAAATCTTGATTTTGGCAGCGAAAGCGATATGGTGAAAAAGATGCGCGTGTCGCAAGCCTTGCAAGCTATTGTTACTGCCATTTTTGCCAACTCTCCGTTTTCGGCTGGAAAACCCAATGGCTATTTATCGTATCGTTCGCATATTTGGAACCATACCGATCCGGATCGTTGCGGACTTTTACCCTTTATTTTTGACGAGGGGTTTAGTTTTGAGCGCTGGGTAGACTATTTACTGGATGTGCCCATGTATTATATTTTACGCGACGGGGAGTATATATTGGCAAATGGTCTTACCTTTCGTGGATTTTTTGAAGGCAAGCATTCGCTAAAACCAACCTTGGAAGATTGGGAGACGCATGTATCAACTATTTTCCCGGATGTACGCCTCAAACAGTTTATTGAAATGAGAGGCGCTGATGCCAGTTGTGTATCGCACATTGCAGCGGTTTCGGCTTTGTGGGTTGGCTTGTTGTACGATGCTGAAAGTCTGGCAGAAGCTGATGAACTTATTTCGAAATGGGACGTTGACACCATGCAGGAGCTTCGTGCCCAGGTGCCGGTAAAAGCGTTAAAGGCAGAAAGTGGTAACCTGCATGCCGGAACCATTGCCAAACAAATTTGCAGAATTGCTTCAGATGGACTTTCCAGACGTGCCAAAGTGTGTTGCTGCGAGGATGAAAGTAAGTTTTTGGCTCCGGTTCAGGAAATTACCGAGAGCGGGATTACCGTGGCCGAAAAACTGTTGAAACGCTACCGTGAGGGGAACGAAACCTTGCCGGAATTGGTTTACAACTGGCAAAACGAACAGATGCAAAAATATATTGATGCTTAAACGGCAAAACAGGAATCATGTTATCGAAACTTAAATTCTTATTAAAATACACGCATCAATACCGGTGGTGGTACACAGGAGGAATTATCTTCCTGATGCTTACTGTCTGGACTTCGATTACGATTCCCGGATTTATCCAGAAAACTATTGACTTGATAGCCGCTGGTCGTGCCGGAAATGAAGCTGAATTTCATAAAAATGTATTGATTATAGTAGGCTTGGCCGCAGGGTTGATCTTGGTGAGAACCCTTTCACGGATTTTGATATTTTTTCCGGCCCGCCTGATTGAGCGACAATTAAAAGGCGAGATGTTCCAAAAGCTTTCCTCTTTCGGAAAGGATTATTACGATAAAAATTCTACCGGAAATATTATTTCGCGGGTTAATAATGATATTAATGGTGTGCGCATGATTACCGGATTTGGGATTTTGCAAATCGGGAATATTCTGCTTTCGTTGTCGCTTACGCCCTACATGATGTGGAAATTGTCGCCGATGCTTACCTTGTATTGTGTAATCCCGATGGTGGTGGTTTTTGTAATTGTCCGTTATGGAATGAAGGTGATGGTTAAAAACACACACGCACGAATGGATACCCTGCAAAAGCTTTCCGGTAAAATCATTTCTTTTCTTTCGGGAAATAGCGTAATAAAAAGCTATAACATTTACGAGCATGCCGAAAATGTTGTGCAAAAAGACAATATTGATTATTACGATGCCACGCTGAAAATCTCGTGGATTCGCTCCTTTGTAATTCCTTTGCTTGGCAACCTCGGACAGATTTTAAAGATCATCATTTTTTTTGTTGGTGGAATGTATGTGATCAATGGAAAATTTACCATTGGACAGTTGACCGAATACATTGCCTATGCCGCGCTGCTGGCCCATCCGATTATGGGATTGGGATGGGTGTTAACTGTTTTTCAGCAAGGATTTGTGGGAATCAGCAGTATTCAAACTATCATGGATCGTGAAGGAACCGATGATGAACGAAAGTCGCTGCCCGAAACGAAAAAGCAAGAACTTTTTAAAGATGGAATTCACATAAGAAACCTGAATTATACCTACCATAATGGCGAAAAACCAGTATTAAAAGATATTTCGTTTTCGATAAAACCTGGCCAAATTGTTGGTATAACCGGGAAAGTAGGTTCTGGAAAAACCACATTAATTCAGTGTTTAAATGGTTATTTACGACCTGGCGCAGGACAGATCTTTTATGGTGATATTGATGCTGATTCAATACGAAGCGAAGACATTCGTTCTGTTGTAAATACAGTTAGTCAGGAAGTTTTTCTGTTTTCCGATTCCATAGAAAACAACATCGGTTTAACCTCGGACGGAACGATTGACGAAAAACGTTTTGACGATGTAATTTTCAAAAGTGCTTTTGCCGACGAACTGTTGCGTTTTCCTAAAAAAGGAAAAACAATGGTGGGTGAAAAAGGCATTATGCTTTCGGGTGGGCAGAAACAACGAATTAGCCTGGCTCGTGCACTTTATACGCAAGGCGAGTTGCTTATTCTCGACGATGTATTTTCGGCTGTTGATACAGATACCGAGCGCTTTCTGATAAAACAGATTGTGGAAAACCATGCAGTAAAAAGTCTGGTTGTGATTTCGAACCGGATTAGCGTATTGGAGAAAACCGACTTTACCATTGTACTGGAAGATGGGAAGATGGCAGCTATCGGAAATCATCAGGAATTGTTGAAACAATCGGATTTTTACCGCGACATTGCAAAACTGCAGCAAGAAGGAGAAACGAAAAAGGAGAAGGTGTAATGAGTACAGGCAAGAACAATATTATAAAAAATGTAGACTGGCAGCTTTTCCGAAAGTTTGCCCGCTATTTTAAACCGCATAAAAAGTGGTTTTTCCTAAGTCTTGCTTCCATTCCTGTCACAACCGGGGCTGGTATTTTATTTCTTTGGCTGATTGAAGATATTGTTGATAATTACATTGTGCCGGGAAATGTGGATGGCTTAGTTAGGCAGACCATTTTTCTGGCCGCAGCACTGATTCTAAATATTCTGTTCGACGGGTTTTACAGTTATTCTTTTTCAAAGGCAGGAGGATTAGCAGTTGTTGATCTTCGCAGGCGCTTGTTTGGAAAATCCTTACGTTTTCCGTTAAGTTATTTCGATAAAAAACCAATTGGTGTAACCTTGTCGCGGCTTACCAGCGATATGGAGTCGGTATCCGATTCGTTTGCCGCCGGAGTGCTTGGTTTACTGGCCGACAGCGTAAAAACGCTGGCTTTAGTAGGCTACCTTTTTTACATTAACTGGCGTCTTACACTGGTTTTGTTACTGGTGGTTCCGGTAATTATTCTGGTGATAAATTTTCTGAGGAAAAAGATCCGAAAAGCTTACAATACATCACGTACCAGTTTGGCAAAATCGGCGGCTTATTTGCAGGAAGCATTAACCGGAATGAAAACCGTTCAGTTATTTGCTGCTGAAGATAAGGTCCTGAATAAATATGACGATCTGAACAAACAATTTTGCGACGCTCAAAACAAATCGAATGTTTACGATTCTGTTCTGTATTCGATTGTGGAAGGAATAACTTCGGTTGCCACGGCACTGGTTATTTGGTACGGTGCTATTCAAATATGGGATTACGGTTATACGCTGGGGATCCTGATCGTATTTGTAACCACTTTAGAACGGCTTTTTGTGCCGGTAAAACAGTTTGCCCAGCAAATTTCAACCATACAGCGGGCAATGTCAGCGCTGGAGCACATCAGCGAATTATTTGATCAGCAGGTGGAAGATCCCAAGGCCGAAAGTTCGAACGCAGTTCCTGAAGCGATTGTTTTGCAGGAAATTGAGTTCAAAAATGTGTTTTTCCGTTATTCAGAAGATACGCCTGATGTACTGAAAGATGTTTCGTTTAAACTGAAAAGAGGTGATCGGTTGGCATTGGTTGGTACCACAGGATCGGGAAAATCTACCATTATCCGTTTGTTGGCAAAAACATACACCGGTTATCGTGGAAGCATAAAGATTAACGGAGTTGAGTTGTCGGAAATACCGATTGGGCAGATTCGTGAAACGATTTCAATTATGCAGCAGGATATTTATATGTTTAATGATACTGTTGAATTTAATATCTCGCTGGGGCGCAAATCCATTTCGCGAAGTGATGTGGAACAGTCGGCATCGTTTGTTTATGCCAATTATTTTATCGATCAGTTACCTGGAAACTATCAGTTTGTTATTCAGTATAATGGAGATAACCTTTCGAAAGGGCAGGCACAATTGATTTCTTTTGCTAGAGCCATTGCCGGAAATAGCGAGTTGATTATTCTTGATGAAGCGACCAGCGCTGTCGATTCAATTACCGAGCAGTACATCCAAAAAGCCATCGCCAATATTTTTTCCAAGAAAACGGTTATTGCAGTAGCTCACCGCTTAAGTACCATTAAAAATTCGGATATGATTTTGGTGCTGGAAGACGGGCAGATTATCGAACGTGGTAATCACGAACAGCTCCTGAAATTTGGTGGAAAATATGCACGGCTTTTACATCAGTTTGAGGAGGAAGAGCAACAAGCTTAAAAAATCCCGAAAATTATCAGCGCATAAATGATAAAACGCATGTAGCGGAAAAGCGACCACAACAGGTAGCTTTTAAGATTGTATCCGATAAGACCTGAAGTAAGGCTTACAACAGAATGGGGAACTGGCGAAACAGCTCCCAGAAAAACAAAAATGCCACCCCATTTTCGGAGATTGACAATGTGTTTTTTAATTTTATTTTCGATGTGATTTTTCACTGAAGGAATGAGAAAAAGACGCGTTCCCAGAAAGTAGGAAATTACTCCACCAATGTATGATAAGGTTGCTAAAATGAACAATGTTAACCATGGAATTTCAAGTTTTGAAGCCCAGGCGATAAACATTTCAGGAGGTACCAAACCTAGAAATGTTTCGGATAAAAGAAAAACCGAATAAATAATTTTTGGGGAATAGGTATCCACCAGATTATTCAGTATTAAATTAAAATCTAAAAAGAAAATTTCGAGGCTTACCAGTAATAAAACAAAAATAGAAGCAACAGTTGCTCCTTTGTAAGCTGTGTTTTTTAGAAATGGATAAAACCGCGTAATGCGGTAGTACCGGTTCAATATCGAAAGGCGTCTGGGGGAGAAGTTATAGCGTAAATTTCTAATCATTGTTTTCTTTAAATCGTATTCTTAAAAACGAATACATATAACAACGAGTGGTTTTGAAATGTTGTGTAAAAACGACTAAAAAATATTTTTAGCGATACCGCCTTTCTTTCAGAAGGGGATAGGTGTGGTTATGAGGGCTAAATTGATTGCCGCGATTCGTTGTCCGATTTGTATTTTATGTGAGAATAAAGTATGCTTTTGTTAGTTTTGATAAAATTCCAATGCTTTTGGCATAATTTGTTTGAGGTGATTAATTCTGTTTTCAGGATTTGGGTGTGTTGACAAAAACTCCGGCGTTCTAGTTCCTCCGGCCTGTAACATTCTTTCCCAGAATTCCGGAGCCTGACGTGGATCGTAACCAGCCATTGCCATAAAATAAAGACCCAGTTCGTCGGCCTCGTTTTCAAAGCTGCGGCTGTAAGGAAGTATAATTCCCACCTGGCTTCCAACTCCAAAAACTGCCATGGCAATTTGTTTGGTTTGGGTTTCTTTTTCACTTAAGGCCTCTGATAAAGCAAGTCCTCCCATTTGCAAACCAAGTTGTTGTGTCATTCTTTCGTTATTGTGTTTGGCTACGGCATGCGCAATTTCATGAGCCATGACTACAGCTATACCGTTATCGTCTTTACAAATGGGCATAATTCCCTCGTAAAAGGCAATTTTTCCACCGGGCATACACCACGCATTTAGTTGGTCGCTTTTAATCACACTAAATTCCCAATCATAACCCTGAAGCAATTCTGCTCTGCCAATTCCTTTTAAATACGATTCAACTGCTGCTGAAATATTTAGTCCAACACGTTCAACCGAACTCCGGTATGCGGCATTCGTTGAAATTTGCGACTGGCTTAAAACGTCGTTATAACTGCTACTACTTAAGCTTAGCATTTGCGACGAGGGGATTGCAGTAATTTGCGTACGGTTTGTTAAGGGTACAGTGCTGCATGCAATAATTGCCAGTAATAAAAAGAGGTAGACGATTTTTTTCATTTTGTTTGTTATTTTAATATAAACTGGAAACCATAAGAATGAATGTGTGTATTTTAGTTTCTTATAGTTCCCGGGATTTTTTCATTTTTCAATTATTTCCTATTTTGTTTCCATAACAATTGAAAGTCGTTGCTGTTTTAAGTGCAGGAATTCTTCTCCCAATTCTTTTTGTTGACTGGCAGGTAAATGTTCTTCTGCTTCCGGGAACAAGTCCTCCTCTTCTTCGCTTAAGTGATGTTCTACTATTTCAACAAATACTTTAAATTTTATCATCCAGCGTGGATTGTCTTTCGGGAAATCGGCAAGATCAAGCAGCAGCATGTTTAAAACATAATGTTCTTCCTTCGATTCAAGTGATTCTGCATTCACTTCATTATTGGTATTCAGCAAGCTTAAAAGAAGGTCTTCCTCCAATTCGTGATGAATATCAAGATGCTTTTTTAGCAAGATATATTTCGATTTATCCTTTTTTATTTCTTCAATTAAATCACGCATTTCGTTGTGGTGTTGCGTAAGCGCTTGTGTTATTGTTATGTCTTTCATCTTTTTTATGAGTTATTCTTTTGGGGTAATACTTCGGTTAATGTTTTACCACCTTTTATTCCAAAATCGAGTGTGCGAATTGGGAATGGAATAGTAATGTCGTTGGCATCGTATGCCGATTTTATATTTTTAACACCATCGCTAAGAGCTTGTAAATAATCGGTTTGTTTCTGAAACTTCACCCAGTATCTGATAACAAAGTTTATCGAGCTGTCGCCAAATTCGAGGAAGTACAAATCGATAGGTTTGGTTTTAAGTAGGTAGTCGATTTGCTTTATGGCACTAAGTGTAATATCTTCAACTTTTTGCAAATCTTCACCATAACTGATTCCAACATTCAGGTCGATACGGCGAACACTGTTTACTGTGTAATGTTTGTAAATGTCTTCAAAAATAAGCCGGTTTGGTATTACCACTTCCTGCCCCTGAAAAGTGTCGATCTTTACAGCACGTAAGCCTATAGATTTTACGGTTCCCATATGATCGCCAAACTCAACAATGTCGCCAACATTAACGGTACTTTTAAACGTAATATATATACCTGCAAGAAAGTTGGCGATGGCATCTTTAAAGGCGAACCCAATAGCTAAACCAACAATTCCCACACCAGCCAAAAGTGAGGTTACGGTTTTTTCAAGTTCTAAAATACCAAGCGCAATAAACAATGCTGCTGCCATAATCGCAATACGCGAAAATGAAGCAATTAATTTAATAACTGCTACATTACTCGTAAATTTGGATAAGGTGGATTTTAATAGGCGGGTGAAAAGCTTTGCTATCAGATAGAATATAATGACAACTAAAGCTGCAATAACAAAGTTTGGCAGCATTGAAATGAAATCATTTGTCCAGCCACCTATTTTCTCGGTTACAATCTGTAATGCGTTTTCAAAATAAGCCATAGCAAAAAAAATAGCAGGCTGAAAGTACAACCTGCTCAATTATTATTAGTTATTATCTTTTAAGTCTTGTTTTAAGCTATTAAAGTCAGCTTTTATTTCGTCTCCTAAATTTTCAAGATCATCACTCGTATTTTCGGTGAAATCAGAAACTTTTTCACCCAAAGCTTTTGCTTCTGCACGAATGGCTTTTATCGACTCGTTAAACTTTTCGCCGGCTTTTTCAGAACTGTCTTCCAGCTCGTCACCTAAATCTTCCATTTTTTCATCAAACTCGATTAATTTTTTTTCGAGCTTATCGTAGAATTGTGGATCATCTTCCGAAAGATCTTTAATGTCTTCCTTAAATTTCTCGTATTCTATTTCAGCCTTATCTATGGCTTCTTCGGTTTTCGACTTTTGCTGACAAGAATAAAAGATACTACTTGTTATAATTGTTAAAATCGTAATTGCTAATGTCATTCTTCTTTTCATAATCTGTCATTTTTAAATTTATACATCGGTGATTTCCCAAAAAACTTTGAGAAAATCTTGCCACAAAATTTCGGTTTTAGTCAATGATATATTGTAAGTGTCATAATTACAGGATATTGAAAATGTATTATAAGCAATTCCCAAATTCGTGGAATGTGTTTGCAACCCATTTGTGGTGTAGACTAGTATACTCAGAATGTGGAAAATATGAGTTTCTGTTTTAACGGTCTAAAAGTATCAGAGAATAGTGTCAATGTTTATTTTCCAAAATCAATACTTGAGGTATAGTAAAGCTAGCGTGAGTTTTAGATGTCAGAAAATGAGTTTGTTAAGACTTTGTTGAAGTCGTTTTTTTGAATGGGGAAATTTTTTTTGAACAAAAGTGCAAGGGGCAAAAGTGCACCCGAAAAGACGGCAACATAAAACTGGCAGGATTTTATCTTTTATCCTACTAATGATAGAATTCTCTGCAGTTGATATCTACAACGAAATGCTGCAACAAATGCTATTAATATTAACGATTAAAATAATAAAGCCATGAAGCGTGTAAATAATAATTACGAAACAATGGTAGAAGCCATTGAAGACTTAAAAGCGAGAGGTTATTCTGGCAACTTTACTATTGAACAGAAGGGAGTTCTTTCTGATAGTGAAAGTTCACGGACTTATTTGCCATCGAGTGTTGAGTTGCACGAATTGCACCGTTTCGAGGGAGCCACAAATCCTTCGGATATGAGCATTTTATATGCAGTTGAAACCGATACCGGTAAAAAAGGAACAGTGGTAGATGCCTTTGGTGTTGATGGTTCTGAAATTGTTTCGAAGTTTATGAACCATGTTGCTCAAAAACAATTTGAAAAGCGGAAGTAATCAGTACAAAATGGCTCGAAACTGGGAGATGTTAGCAAGTAGCTGTAGGCTTGTCAAATAATACAACATTATAAATGCGAAAATTCAAGATACAATTAAGTAGTTCAATCGAAAGCTTTCTTATCGATATTGGAGACATGGTATGGTTTACATTAGAGGTAATCCGACAATTTTTTATGGCTCCTTTCGAGCACCGCGAACTGATAAAACAAAGCTATTACATCGGTAACAAAACGTTGCCACTTATTTCAATTACCGGATTTATAATGGGTTTGGTGCTTACATTACAATCCAGACCGGTTTTAGTAGAATTTGGTGCCCAAAACTTATTGCCGGGTATGATTTCGGTTTCGGTAGTGCGCGAAATAGGCCCGGTAATTACCGCCTTGTTGTGTGCCGGAAAAATTAGTTCGGGAATTGGAGCCGAGCTGGGGGCTATGAAAGTTACCGAACAGTTGGATGCCATGGAAGTTTCGGGCACAAAACCACTAAATTTTGTAGTAGCAACGCGAGTTCTGGCAACTACTATGCTGGTGCCTTTACTCGTTATTTTTGCCGATGCTATAGCTTTAATCGGATCTTTTGTTGCGGTGCGTATGTATGAAGATATTTCATTCATACTATTTATCTCACGCGCTTTCGATTCGTTAAGTTTTACAGATATCGTACCGGCTACGATTAAAACTTTCTTTTTTGGATTTTTTATTGGCCTGATAGGAACCTATAAAGGATATACCACCGGTCGCGGAACAGAATCGGTTGGACGTTCAGCCAACTCGGCCGTTGTTACTGCTTCGTTGGTAATATTTGTTATCGACCTCCTGGCGGTTCAGGTGTCGAGTTTAATTTTTAAGGTTTAAACATGAGTACTGAAAGTGTAATAGAAATACGAAACCTGATAAAATCGTTTAACGGAACCCGGATTCTGAAAGGTATTGACCTGGATTTAATGCACGGAGAAAATATTGCCATTTTGGGGCAATCGGGAACAGGAAAATCGGTGCTTACAAAGTGCATTGTAGGATTAATTGAAGCCGACTCGGGAACGATAAGCGTTTTAGGAAAAGACCTTAGCTCCATCGGTTTTGAAGAGATGGAAGAGCTGCGAAAAAAAATTGGTTACCTGTTTCAGGGAGGGGCATTATACGATTCGATGACAGTGCGTGAAAATCTCGAATTTCCGATTCGCAGAACACAAACGCTAAAACGAAATAAAAGCGAGGTGAAGACAATGATTGAAGAAGCCCTGGAGAATGTTGGATTGCTGGATGCAATTGATAAAATGCCATCGGAATTATCGGGTGGAATGAAAAAGCGGGTAGGACTGGCACGAACCCTGATTTTAAAACCGCGAATTATACTTTACGATGAACCCACAACCGGACTTGATCCGGTAACTTCGGGAGAAATCAGCGAGTTAATACTGGAGGTACAGGAGAAATACAATACGTCATCGATAATAATTACGCACGATATGAAATGTGCCGAGATTACAGCAAACCGCCTGAAATTAATGATTGAAGGAAAGTTTTATGCTGAAGGAACTTTTACTGAGTTAAAGCAAAGTGAAGATAAAACAATAAACGCTTATTTTAAATAAACGCCATGAAAGAGAATAAAAACCGTTCGTTAAGATTAGGAATTATGGTAACAGTTGGTTTGGCCCTGTTTGCCTGGGGAATTTACTATTTAGGAAGCCAACGCAAACTTTTTACTTCATCAATAACTGTTAAAAGCTATTTCAACAATGTTTCAGGACTGGTGGAAGGTAATAAAGTCAGGTATTCAGGAATTACTGTTGGATCAGTTTCTGATATTCGAATTGTGTCCGATTCAACAATTCTTGTAGAAATGACTGTTGAAAAGAATACCCGAAAATTTATTCGTAAAGATTCGAAAGTGGAGATAAACAGCGATGGTTTAATGGGAAGTAAAATTGTAAATATTTTGCCAGGAACTTCAGCCGCAGGCAGTGTTGATGATGACGAGTTTTTAATGACAATTAACCCGATTGAGCTGGAAGATGTGCTTGAAGAAGTTAAAATGGTAATTCTTGACGGTAAAAAAGTGACCAAAAATTTAATTGAAATTACCAACAAAATAAACAATGGAGATGGCGACTTGGCTTTGCTGCTAAACGACAATACAATAACTACACACATTGATAAAATTGGCGACGAACTGGCTCAAACTACCGAAAATGTTAATAGCATTACAAAAAAGATTGATAATGGCGAAGGAGATCTTGGACGGTTAATTAACGAAACAGTTATTAGCGACGAGCTGAAACAAGTGGCACAAAATTTTAATCAGGCAAGTTTAACAGCCGATTCGGTAAGTACTGAAATGTTGAAATTTAGCCGCGAGCTGAATGCCGGAAATGGAACTTTGTCGAAATTGGTTTACGATGATAGAATGGCGAAACATCTGGATACTACAATTGTAAAAGCAGGCGAAGGTATTGATGATGTTGTTAAAGCTGCTAATACCATCGAGTCGAGCTGGATATTCAATCTTTTCTCGAAGAAAAAGAAGGAGTAGGTCTAAAATGTTGTGGCAAATACTTTAGTATGAAAGACAGACCGAAAAATCTGTCTTTTTTTTATCAAAAAACCGATCGCTACATTTTTTATAAAAGGAATTTCGAATGAACACATGAATAGCACCGAAAAAATAAGACAAAAAAATTGCCTGATTTATTCAGGCAATAAAATATGATGTGGAATTTTTTATACAACTTGAGGAAACAACTTCTAATGTACGGTTTCATTAATCAACAGTTCCAGAAAATCGGTCGACAATGGTTTTTCAAGATATGCACTCACAAATGGATACTTCATCACCTTATTGCGGTCGTCTTGTTTTTGCGACGATGTACATACAAAAACCTCAATTGATTCTTTCAGTTTTTTTAGCTCATCAAAATACTGCAGAAACTTAAATCCGCCCATAACCGGCATGTACAGGTCTAAAAGAATGTAATCCGGCAAATCTTCTTTATTGTTTATTCGTTTTAAATATTCGATACCTTGCTGAGCGTTTTCGAAATGTATAAGATAATCCGATAATTTCTTCTGTTCTAAAATAGAGTTATAAATACGCATCATCTCTGTATCGTCATCTATGAATATAATTTTCTTATACTCTGTATTCATCCCCATTTTATAATTTGTTTTGCTATATGTAACCCAAATATCATTCCAAAATACTAATAGCAAACCTCATTATTGAACGCTTTTAAACTATAGTTTTATATCATACAATTTTATTTTGTTGTAGAGTGTTTTTCGGTCGATATTCAGAATCTTTGCTGCCTTTGATTTGTTGTAACCGGCTTCCTGAATGGTTTCTATAATCAGCTTTTTTTCAATTTCTGAAGAAGCATGTTTTAATTTTGAATTTGAGTTAATGTCTTGTAGTAGTGTCGTTTGTGTAGTGTTGTCGCCAGTTGCCGGATGCAAAATCTCCGATGGGAAACAATCGGTGTCAATTTGTTCTCCTTCGGCCATTAACACGGCTCTTTTTATCACGTTTTTTAACTCGCGGAGGTTGCCGTACCACGGATATTTTAAGATAACAGATTCGGCCTCGGGAGTAACTCCGGTAATATTCCGGTTAAGCTCTTTGTTGGCACTGTCGATAAAATGATTCATAAAAACATTAATATCCTCAGGGCGTTCGCGCAACGGAGGTAGGGTAATTTTAAATTCGTTCAGTCGATGATACAAATCTTCCCTGAAATTATTTTCTTTTACTTCGTGGTTTAAATCATCGTTTGTTGCTGCAATTATGCGAATGTCGATACTTTTTTGTTTCTCATCACCTAAACGCGAAACTACCCGTTCCTGGATAGCCCGCAACAGTTTTAACTGAACATCATAACTCAGGTTCCCGATTTCATCGAGAAAAAGCGTACCGCCATCGGCCTTCTGAAAAACACCAACTTTATCAGAAATTGCTCCTGTAAACGAGCCTTTTATGTGCCCGAAAAGTTCGCTGTTTGCCAGCTCTTTCGGAATGGCACCACAGTCGATTGCTAAAAACGGTTTATCTTTTCGCAAGCTGTTTTCGTGAATAAAACGCGCAATATATTCTTTCCCAATTCCGGTTTCGCCCGAAACAATAACCGACATGTCGGTAGGTGCCACTTTGCGAGCCAGGTTGATAGAATATTTCATTTTCGAGCTTTCGCCAATAATAAAATCGCCGTTTGAATAAACTGTTTTACGGTTTTTGGGAGCTGCAGAAGGAGCTTGTTTTGCCAGTAGTTTTTTTATCAACCCCAAAAGTTCTTCTTGCTGAATGGGCTTTGTAATGTAATCGCTGGCTCCTAGTTTCATTAATTTTACTGCCATTCTAACATCGGCATAGGCTGTCATTATAACTACCGGAACCGACTGCTTAATGGCCTTGAGTTGTTGCATAAGGTCGAGCCCGCTGGTATCGGGCAACCTGAAATCGCATAAGACAAGGTCGAATTGCTTGTCTTTAAAAAGTTGGAGTGCACTTTTTCCGTTGAACGCGATTTCGGCACTGTACTCATTATTTTGAAGATGTTTTTTTAAAATCTTACAGATAAATGTATCATCGTCAATAATCAATATCTTCTTCATTTATTGAATTTATGTTGGTATAAAATTATACAAAAGTGCAACCAAAAAGTTTAATGCAAATTATTTCTATTTTTTAGCGGCTTTTGCCTGTTCTACTATTTCTTCTATTTGGGTAGAAACGTTGTTTACTGTTTCGGGCAGCACGTCAAATTGCTGACTTCTTAATGCCAGGTCTTCAATTTTCGAAAGCGCGTTTGCTACTCCTGCAAGTTTAAAAAATTTAAACGAAGGAATGGCTTTATGTGCTCTTTCTCCAATTGTTTCCCAGTCCTTATTTTCTAATCCTTTTTTGAACTCCTTGAGCAATGCTTCTGCATTTTCAGTAAAATTGTCGATCATCGAATTAAAGAACTCTGTGTCGCCGGCAGCTGTTTTTTCCAGATCCTGCACGTTAAATGAGTCGGATGTTGCTGGCTTCTGAGCCGCTGCTTCGTTTATGGCCGGACTTTGTTTATTGTTATTTTCAATTTGTAAAATATTACAAATTTTGTTGTATAACTCCAGCTCGTTGAAAGGTTTTATAGCATAATCGTTAAAACCAACTTTCAGGTAACTGTTAATATCGGTTTTTAGCGCATTTGCGGTTAGCGCAATAAATGGTGTTTCAGTATTTAATCCTTTAGTTGCACGTATTTTTTTTACTACATCAACACCATTTTTTCGTGGCATATGAATGTCGAGCAATACCAGATCGAACTGTTTATTTTTAAGTGCATCTAAGGCTTCCGCTCCGTCCTCAACCATAATAAAGTCGGTATGCCAGCCTTTTAAAACCAATTCAGATAGCATCCGGTTATGTTTGTCGTCGTCGGCCAAGAGTATTTTTTTACCGCGTAAAAGGCTGTCATCAAGATTGTACGATTTTTCTTTTTCTTTCCGGGGTTTTGCTTCTGCTAATTCTAACGGAATGTTTACTTTGAAAGTACTGCCTTCGTTCTTTTTGCTGGTAACGGTAATGTTGCCTTTAAAAAGAGTAACGAGTTTTTTGCATATTCCTAAACCCAGTCCGGCTCCTCCTCGAATTTTTTCTGTTCGTTTGTTGCCTTGCTCAAATACATCAAAAATATACGGCAGGTCTTTTTCTTCAATCCCAATACCTGTATCGCTTACTTCAAAAACCAGTTCAACCACTTTTTTCGTTTTTCGGACAACTTTTGTGCTTAATTTTATTTGTCCTTTTTCGGTGTATTTTAATGCATTAACCAGCAAGTTCATTAGTATCTGGCGTAAGCGGAAAGGATCGCCTTTTACAAACCGGGGAAGTGTCTTGTCGGTTGTTATTTCGAATTTCAGGTTTTTCTCTGCAGCTTGTTTGGTATATACATCCGCCAGCTCGTTGAGTATTTCTTTTATCGAAAAGCTGGTTTTTTCAATGTAAACCTTGTCCATTCCCAGTTTAAAAAGGAATACAATTTCGTTTACCAAATAAAGGAGGTGTTCGGATGAGTTATTGATTAGTGAAATAAATTTTTGCTGCTGCTCATCCAGGTTGGTTTTCTTTAATTGGTCGGTGAATCCGATAATTGAATTAAGCGGTGTTCGAATTTCGTGGCTCATATTGGCCAGAAAGATCGATTTTGCCTTGTTGGCACGTTGTGCTTCTTCTTTACTTTTTATTAGTTTTTCTTCCAGTATTTTATCTTTTGTAACATTCTGCGAAATAAGAATTCCGGCAAGCGTATTTCCTTCAATGTCTTTTACCGGAGCCGCAGCAATGTAATACACGTCTTTTTTATAACGAACTTCTCCCTCGGTAAATTCGCCGTTTATTGCTTTGTTGTAAAATGGAAAATAACGCCGTTGATCTTGTTTGGGATACACGTCGAAAAGTGTTTTCCCTATAAAGTTTGAGTTGGTTAAGTTATTCTTTTCTTTTTCTTTTCCGCCAGCGAGAATATAGCGGTATTCCGGGTCGAACAGAAATACATCCATACCGGGAAGGTTATTTAAAACGATTGATTGGAAATCGGCCAGGTGCACATGCTGAAGATCTTTGAACGAATAGTAAACAATAACCCGGTTGTTATCGATGTTACTGGCCAACATGTCAAATTCAAGAACACATTCGCGCTGCTGGTTTACACCCGTTTTTAGCAGTACTTCGGCTTTTGTGTTCTTTTTTTCGCTTAAAGCCTCAAGAAAAGCCGAATTAAATTTGTTTAGCGTACTGTGTTCAATTAAATCAGCAAGATTTAATTTTACCGGACGCTCGGTGTAATTGTTATGGTAGTTTTGAAACCCGGGATCGAGAATTATGTCGGCAGCGGTATTGATGATAAAAACACCGTCTTTTTTGGTGCGTTCATCTGTTTCCTTTTCTCCAACGATGGAAACGTCCTGGAGTTTTCTTATCCGAATTTTATTGAGGTGAAATGACAGCCACTGTTCGATCTGGATCAGGTTTTCTTCGTTGATTTCCTGTTTGTTCAGTAAACTGCTAATTGTTTTTGATAATGTGTTCAGTGAGAGTTTGAAACTGTTAGAGTTGTCGGGCATTGAGTTATAAATTGAAATAGACTATTATTAAAGGGTATAAGATAAATATACTTTTGCAAATATTGAGAAATATCGTGTCTATTATTTATATCAATTTAAAGAATTACTCAATTTCCAGAAGAGAGGTGTTTGGCAAACTTTGTTTAGTTTATGTGGTGATGAGTTGACCTGTTTGATGTTTCTATTCTTCTTCCTCGGTTTCCGTTTTAGCAGCACTATTTCTGCGGCCGCGAATTAAATCGAGAACTAAATGGCTTCCAAATTCAAATGCCCAGTCTTTTAGCCCATCGGTAAAATTATTTATTATGCCCACCGACGAACCAAGTAGTTGTTTTTCGTTTAATTTCTGTCGGTACTCCAGGTTTTCTTTCATGAGCTCCAGTTCCCGCATATTTTTTACTCGCTTCATATTCTTGTAATGGTTTATGATAACTATTTCTTTTCGGTTGCCGGTTATCTTATTTGTGGTCTACTTCATTATCCTCGAACAAAATCTCCGAGAAATTTGAAAGGAAGAACGAGGTTAATAGTTTTTTTCGGAATAAAAGAAAAACGATTAAAAGTGCAACTAAACTTCCAAGCACAATAAATGCACCTTCCAGGTAATTGCCGTAGGTTTCGCCGTACCAAAAGGTAAACACAACTCCGGCAAAAGCCAGTATTAGTGTACACAGCAAAATTATAATGAGCATCCCGAACAGAATGCTCATGTATTTCGATGTTTTCTTTAAAAACAGGAGCTTAACCAAGTCGATTTTTGTTTGCACATATTGTTTAACGGCTTCGTTAAGCCCTGCCATACTTTCTGTTAAATTGTCGCTCATTTTTTTACTTCTAATTGTGAAAAATTACAATTATTAGTTCGCGGCTGCATCTTTGGCTGTTTTAGCCTTCGAATTCACTTTTTCTTTAATTTTTTCTTCCGTTTCTTCGGCTTTTGTGCGCATTTCTGAAACCACGTCGTTCAGTTTATCTTTAATTTCATCTACTTTATCTCCAATAGAATCAGAAACATCTTGCGAAGTTCTTTTAATCTGTTTGTTTAGTTTCTTACGTGTTTTCACGCCTTTGTCCGGAGCTACTAAAATTCCGGTTAATGCTCCTGCTGCTGCTCCTGCAATAAATCCCATCAATACATTTGTTGTTTTACTCATGATAAAAGTTTTTAAGGTTATTATTAAATTGTTTTCTAATCTCTGTAATTCCTTTTAGAAAATTCCATTCCATTCTGCCAGTGTATTAGTTAGGATAGTATAAAAGGCAGATTTTAAGAGGTGTACGAGGTGTTGTGTGTTTTGGTTGCATACCCGCATTGTTGAGAATATTCTACAGTTATTGTGTAATGTGTAGAATTGTCTCAGGCGCAAAGGTGTTGAACCATTGTTTTTTTAAGCTTTTATGTGATTGGCACAATTTTGCCTATGGTTAAGCGAAACGTTAAATATGAAAATTATGAAAGCATTAGGAACTATTTTACTTTTATTAGGATTAGCCGGAACAATATTTTTTGGAATACAGGCTCTAAATAACTCGGAGACATTTAGTTTTTTAGGAGTTGATGTTGCCTTAAGCAGTGCTAATTGGACACCCGTAATTATAAGTGGAGTTTTTGCAATACTCGGTGTTATTATTTTAACGGTGTGGAAAAGGAAAGTGGTTTAGGCGATATATACAGGTATTTTTTAGTTCATTAAATATATTGATTTGCAGAAGCAGTTACACGAAAAATGTAGCTGCTTTTTTGTTGCAGCACGTTTTCTGTTTTTGGTTGTACAAATGGCCTGTTTGAAATCCGAACGGGATTATTGGTTGCGTACCAGTTGTGTATAATACTGCACATTTTAACCCTGGAATTCTACATGTTGAATCAGTGTCGTTATTTTTAGTTGGTTTATTATCAGTGTTTTTAGTGGTGTTCTTGTTTTGGAATGGTTTTGTTATTACCGCTAATAGTTATTAATTCTAAAATTTTAAATTATGGATAAGTTAATAGTTGAAGGAAAATGGAATGTTATTAAAGGAAAACTGAAAGAAAAATACGGTCAGCTAACCGACGACGATTTGGAATATGCTGAGGGAAAAGAAGACCAGTTACTTGGTCGCATTCAGGAGTTAACAGGAAAAGCCAGAGAAGAGTTAGTTGATGAAATTAAAAATATGTAATCATGAGATCATTATTATATATCATAGCAGTAATTTTAGTAATAGGCTGGATATTTGGTTTCCTGGTTTATTCGGTAGGAAGTTTAATACACATTTTACTTATTCTGGCCGTTATTTCAATATTGTTGTCGTTAATTAAAAAACGCTGACAAAAAAGATACAAAACACAGATGACACACAATAAAGAAGCTGCAACTTGTACAGGTTGCAGCTTCTTTATTTATTATAATTTTAATCTAATAATTCCACTTGGCTTGCTGTGGGATCGCCAATTTTAATAATTTTATTTATTCATCAATAGAGCTGATTTTAAAAGGCTCGGCAAATCTTAATGGCTTGTTTTCGTGATTATAAAAACGAGAATACTGATAACTTAGCTGAACCCCGAAATAAAAAATTATCGACACATAATAGATCCAGAGAAGGATAACTACGAATGAACTGGCAGCCCCATAAATTACTCCAAGCTGGCTTTTTCCAATAAAAATGCTGATGAGGTATTTGCCAATAAAAAACAATACCGAAGCACAAACAGCTGCAAACCAACTTGCTTTCCATTTTACGACAATATCTGGCAGGTAACGGAAAATTAGCATAAATACCAGCGCCGTGATTATTAAGGATGCTCCCATCTCAAGGAGATTAAAAAGGGTAATAAACTCAGGGTTGAATGTGGTGGCCAACCAGTCCTGAAAAATACTCATTGATGCATCAAGAATCAGTGAAATAAGCAATACCAGCCCCAAACTTAAAATAAGTCCGAAAGAGAAAAGGCGGTCTCTTAAAAATTTAAGCACATTTAATTTCAATTTTGATTTTACCCGAATTCGCCAGATATAGTTAATCGAGTTTTGCATGATGCTAAAAAGTGTGGTTGCCGAAATGAGAAAAATACCTCCTCCGATAAGTGCTCCCAAACCGCTTTTCTCTCCAATATTATAGTTTTCAATGGCGGTTTGTAAAAGCTGGCTACTATCGCTGCCAATCAGGTTCGAAACCTCGTTAAAAAGTTTCGTCCGAATAACCGCATCGTTGGTAAACATTCCAAATACCGAAATAATGATAATAAGAATGGGAGCAATGGAGAAAATAGTAAAAAACGATGTAGTGGCTGCCATTCCAACGGGATTGTTCGCAGCGAAGTTTTTTATTGCCTTCAAAACTATTTTTAGCTGATCTTTGAGTATTCTAATCATTTTTTATTCTTATTTCTTCGTTTAAACAATTTTATTCTGTGTTTCTCTGTTCCTCGGTCGCTGATAAGAAATGCGTACGGCTGCAGGCTGTCAACTTTTCGCATTATAACTTTCAGCGTTGCCAAAACCGGAATTACTACCAACATACCTGCGATTCCCCAAACAATATTGGCAAACAATAAACTAAGAATAATCGCCAATGGGTTAATTTTTATGCTGTTGCCCACAATGTTCGGTGTAAGCAAATTATTCTCGGCAAACTGAATGATCCAAAAAAGTATCACAACTTTTATCATTGCAGATATTGGATGCGGATCGGTAAATGCAACATACATAAAGGGAATAAAGCCACCCAGAAATGTTCCGATATAAGGAATAAGGTTGAGCAGGGCAGCCAGAATCCCAAATACCATGGCATGTTTAACCCCAATGATGAAAAGTCCAAGTGAGTTAAGAACGGCAAGTATGGCAACAACCAGTAATAAGCCACCAAGATATTTGGTTATAACTGTCGATATTTCGCGCAGCACTTGTAGTGTAACTAATTTTTTTTCATTTGGTGTAATGCGTAAAATGAAGTGAGCTGTTTTGGTGCGGTAAAACAACAAGAAGAACGTAAATACCGGTAAAATACCGATTTGAAAAAGAGTGGTGGTGGTGGCCGCAAACAAATTCCCGATTTCCGATTGCCAGGAGGTAATTAAATTATCCACTGCCTGGTTTAGGTAATGATCGGCAGTTGAGGCATTAATGCCAAGTTTTGTGGTAATTGCACTCTGAACACTCACGCTTTTATTATCAAACTGTTCTTTCACATCGTTAAAATTGATATCAACATTCGAGGCTTTTAACGAAAAAAGTAACGTAATACCACTTATAAAAATAATTACCACCAGCAAAACCATTAAAATGGAAATAGCCCGGTTAACGCCCCATCGTTCAATTCGCCAGACAACAGGATAAATCAAATACGAAAAAAACATCGCCAATACCAATGGTATAAGTATGTTTTTTGCCAGTATAATAAAAGCCACAAGTAGCGAGATAATGATAAGAAAAAGAGCGGTTTTTGTTAATCCTGTTTTATTCATTCCGATGGTATATTTGCAGGATATAGTGTAATAATTGTGCCAGTTATCATTATTCTGATCAGGCCTTTTGGCTTGCAAGAACGGTCGGAGAAGAAATAGCATCTGATTACAATGTGTTTTTCCAAATTGGCCGAAATCTGGCAAGGTATTTTCTGCTTTATCTGTAAATCAAAATGAATAAGTTATGGCAAAAAAGAATAATATTGCACAAGTGAAAAACGAAGAACAATACGAAGCATTACGAGAGAAGGGATACAGCAAACAAAAGTCTGCAAGAATAGCCAATAGCCCTGATTCCGGAACAAAAGGAGGGGCAAGCAGTAAATACGAAGAACGTACAAAACAGGAGTTGTACGAAAAAGCCAAACAAGTAGGAATTAAAGGGCGGAGCAAGATGGATAAACAAGAATTAATTGAGGCTTTACGGAATAACTAATAGCACCTGGTTAACTAATAACTGCTGGGCGATAATGTGCCCATTAAAAAATCACCTAAGGAATAGTCATTTCTACACAGCGGGGTAAAATTTCCACATTTACTTGTAGCGGCTGACCAATAACTTCCCCATCAATTTGTAAAGTCTGTCGCTCGGGATTTTTGATCGTTACCTTTTTGCATTTGTAAGTATCAACAAAATCGAGCGTGTGAATTTGGCGGGTGTAGAAAGGTACAAGCATCTCCAGAAATTCGGAAACATTTTCTGGGCGCAGAATTACCAACTCAAAATAACCATCGTCAGGTTTCCCTTCGGGATTGATAACCGCGCCGGTTCCAAATTTCGAGGCGTTGGCTACAACTACCATAAATGCTTTTTGCGAAACTGTATTGTCTTCCAAGGTAATTTCAAAGGTGGCAGGTTGGGCATTTCCAAACTCTTCAATAAACGATTTGGTATACCCCAACAAGCCCCTGCTGTCGCTTTTTTCGTATGTGCTAATTAGTTGTGCATTAAATCCTATATCGCTTAAGTGCAGGCAAATGTGCTCATCGTTTATTTGCAACACATCTATTTTTTTCGAGTTTCCTTTTGCCAGCAAGTTCAGGTTGGCTTCTACGCTTGTTGGCAAGTTAAGCTCAGATGCCATTCCGTTTGCCGATCCCATAGGAAGGATCCCCATTTTGGTCGGTTGATTTATTATCGTTTGGGCTACCAGGTTAATGGTTCCGTCGCCACCCACGGCTACTACAGTATCGGGTTGTAGCTCTTCTATTTTATCCAGAATTTTTTGTTTATCGTTTTCTCCTGTAGTATGAAAGAATTTCGTTGCCATATTGCGTTCTTCCATAAAACTGCGGATCTCATCTTGTAAGTCGTCCTTTTTAATATCTCCCGAAATGGGATTTATCACGAATAAAAACTTGGCTTTTGGCATATCTTATGTATTTGTTTTCCTTAAATAGTATAAATTCTGTGCCGAAAATAATTATGACAGACAAAAATGAAATGATCGATTATTTTGAGCGGAAAAATAATGGTTTTCTGAAAAAGCTAAAGTTCAGGTTAAAGCATAAACTGGGTTGGCTTGGCGTGCCGCAGGTAGTTCCTTATCGCGGATTTGGATCTTATGCATTGGGTGAAGTTAGTGTTATCGGAGCATTGTACGAAGATAAAGGACTGGAAAAACCTGAAGGGAAAAACTCCTCGCGCGAAAATATATTAGCTATGTTAAAACGCTATTCGGGCGATCAGATTCCCGGAGTACGAATAAAAATTCATTTGGGTAACCAACAAAAGCAACAATTAACCGAAGAAAACGGTATTTTTAGAGCTAAAATGCAATTGACGGAATTGAACGGCGAAAGGAAGACAAAATGGATTCCTTACCAGGCAGAATTGCTGGATCAGATTGGGCCTGAAACTAATAAATTCAGGGTGTCGGGTGAAATTTTAATTCCAGGAAACGATGCCTCATTTGGGGTGATTTCAGATATTGACGATACAATAATGATCAGCCACAGTACACAAACATTACGGAAATTGCGCTTAATGCTTACCCATAATTCGCGAACCCGGAAACCTTTTCCGGGCGTGGAGGCTTTTTACCGTGCGTTGCACAAGGGGGCCGATGAAAAGTGTAACAATCCGTTTTTTTACCTGTCGAGCAGCGAATGGAATTTATACGACCTTATCGATGATTTTTGTTTGTACAACCAACTTCCAAAGGGTGTTTATTTACTTCGCGAAATTAATCCGGGACTTTTAAATTTATGGAAACAGGGTGGTGGAAATCACGAGCATAAATTCGATAAAATAATTAAACTGTTTAAAACGTATCCCCGGCTCTCGTTTGTGCTGGTGGGAGACAACGGGCAGCACGATCCGGGAATTTATGCCCGGGTGGCACGTATATTTCCGCAACGAGTTAAAGCAATCTATATCCGAACCGTGCGGAAAAAGAAAGACCAACACATGAAAAAATTGATTGCAGAAATGGAAGAATTGAATGTGCAAATGGTTTTTACTCCCGATACTATTAATGCGGCTCAACATGCGCAAAGTATTAATCTTATTGCCGAATCGGCAATTAAACCAATTATTGAGAACAGTTTTACAGATTAAGGTGTTTCATGTTTGCCATGTATTAATTATGATCAAAAAAATTACCTATATATTCTTCGTATCAGTAGTCCTGCAACTATTTGGCTTAAGCTTAAAAGCCCAGGAAAATTACGAAATCAGAAAGATAAGTTTCAAAGGAAACCGATCGTTGGAAACCAGCTATTTGCTCGATAAAATGGTGATTGACGAAGTATCGTTTCTCGAGAAACTGTTAACCGACAACGAACCTTCGTTGTTTAGCCGCGAGTTACTGGAGTTGGATTTGGAACGTCTTAGAAAAACCTATCAGAGCGAAGGTTTTGTAAAGGCACAGGTAAGGCTCGATTCATTAAAAGTTAATGACCAAAAGCAAACCGTAAAGCTTAATTTTATTATCGATGAGGGCGAACCGTACACGATTGATACAGTAATCTTAAAACTGAACAAAAACAATCCACAAATAAACATCGACTCTATTGCCGACCGAAATATCCGAAAACTTTCGTTGAGGCAATCAAAGCGATTCAGCGATGAGGCCTTGAAGGAAGACAAGGCCGCTATCCGAAATATATTTTTAGATATGAGCTATGCTTATGTTGATGTTGATTACGAAATTCAGCTGGATACCGCACAGCAACTGGCCGGAATTACTTATGTAATAAAACCTGGGCCTGTTAGTCATTTTGGCGAAACAACCGTAAGGGGAAATGAGCATGTTGATGAGGATTTCATACGGAAGCAGTTTAACTACCGGGAAGGTGAAGAATACAATAAATCTTTTGTCGATAAAACACGCGAGTCTTTATATCACTTGCAGCTTTTTAGTGTGGTTTCGGTACTTCCGCAAAAAGAAAAAACAACATTACTCGACCCTATTCCCGTGAATTTATACATTGAAGAAGCGCCGCGAATTAACACCGAGTTTGGTGCCGGTTACGGAACCGAAGATAAATTCCGCGCTTTTGTCGATTTTACTTATTTGGGATTTTTGGGGGCTGCCCGGCGAATTAATATTTATGCAAAACATTCGGCAATAGAGCCGTATTATTTAAGTATGAAATGGACGCAGCCACAGGTTTTCGATAAAAAGGGAACGATTTCTATCAACCCATTTCTGAAAAGTAATAAAGAACCAGGTTACGAAACGCGTACCTACGGATTAAATCTGCCTTTAACTTATCGTTTTAGTAAAGAGCTTAATGCTACATTTACTTATTATTACGAGAAAGTGAAGCAGCAAATCGAGGAGGGTGATCCTGAGTTTCCCGATCCTGAGGATGAGAATTATCTCTACAATAAGTCAGGGGTGTTGCTTAGTTCGGTTTTTGCAACAGCCCATCCGAAATTTTCGCCTGAAGAAGGGGTTAATTTGTCGATGGGAATGAAGCTGAACGGTTATAAATTTGGTGGCGATTTTAGTTACTTGCGTGTTTGGGGCGACTTCCGAACCTATCAAAAAATTGATGATCTGGTATTGGCATTTCGAGGCATGATCGGAGGAATTCATTCTTCTGACGACAGTGGCTTTATTCCTGTTGAAGATCGTTTTTATTCGGGAGGTAGCAACTCAATACGTGGTTGGAGCCGCTCCGATTTAGGGCCAAAACGTGAAAGCGGAACGCCTTTGGGGGGGAAAAGTATTTTGGAGGGAAATGCAGAACTACGGTATCCGCTTTTTTGGCGCTTAAGTGGCGTGGCATTTATTGAAGGCGGTAATGTATGGGAGAAAGCTTTTAGCTATAAAATAAATGAACTGGCTTATGCTGCCGGTGGTGGTTTGCGTGTTGATACTCCAATTGGTCCGGTGCGTTTTGATGTTGGACTACCCTTGTGGAACGAGAAAAAAAGCCCGCAGTTTTTTATCAGTGTCGGGCAGGCATTTTAAGAAAAAGAATGAAAAGAATAGTTCGGAAAATATTGCTTGTTATAGCCTGGTTGCTGGCCGGTATAATTATTTTACTGTTCATCTCCGGTTTGCTGATTCAAACACAGCCGGTGAAAAACAAAATCTCGCGTTTGGTCACAAAACAGGCTGAGCGAGTTTTTAATGGGGAATTGACGATTGGAAAACTAAGTGGGAATTTTTTCTCTCATTTGGCTTTAGAGGACGTACTCTGGGTATACCGCGAAGATACTTTTGTTTACATTAACTCTGTGGCTGTATCATACCGTTTGTGGCCGTTAACCAACGGCGAGTTACAATTAACAACGGCCAGTATAAACTCGCCATACGTTTATCTTCAGCAACAAAAAGATTCTACCTGGAATTTCAGTTCATTACTAAAGAAACAAACCGAAACTTCTTCAGATACAACGTCTTATACAGGTGATTTTCGATTGCTTTCATCTAATTTCCAGATTAACAAAGGCCGGGTTCAGATTCATGCACTCGATTCTCTTATTCCTGATGAAATAGAAAATATAAAAATGGAAGCAAATGGCACTTATTCTGCCAACGAGCAAACATTAAATTTAAAGCGTTTTGCTCTGCAAACACAGCGTCCTGATTTTGATTTACGCGAATTAAGTTTTGCGGTAAGCCGAGATAATGAAACGATTACGCTTAACAATTTCCATTTAAAGACAGCACAAAATGAATTAAATGCTAACGCCAAATACGCAAATGAGGCAACAACCGAAATTATGGCTGAAATGCAAACCGAACCCATAAATGGTAACGAGTTTGAGTTTTTGTTGCCGCAATTAGATCTTCCTGCTCATCCGGAAATTGATTTCAAAGTAAATTCTGCACAAAATGCTGTGAAGGCAACACTTTTTGTTCGGGATAAAGAGCAGCAGATTAACCTCAACATTAATTCACCTAACCTGCTTCAGTTTATTAATAACAGTGATAAAACAACCTTGAAATACAAAATTTCAGGGAATGTAGAGAATATAAACCTTGCGCACTGGATTGGAAATCCGGAGTTGGATCACACAATAAATGGCGGCTTGCAAATTGATGGAAATGGAATAGATCTGAAAACTGCCGATATTAAGGTAGACGGAGATTTTTTGGATTGTTTTTTTGCGCAAACGCCGGTGGAGAAGATTCGTATGACGCTCCGAATGAACCGGGGAGACCTTTCCGGGGAAATTGATGCAAGAGGAAATTTTGGAGCGATTACCGTTTTGCCGGAAATAAAAAGTCTTTTGGAGCGTCCAGGATACAAAATGCAACTGGTAACAAAGAACTTAAATCTGGCGCCTTTGTTGGGTAACGATTCGTTAAAATCGGACATCAACTTAAGGGCTAATTTGAGTGGGGAAGGTTTTGATCCTGAAATGTTGCAAGCTCGTGCAAAGTTGAATTTGAGCCAATCAACTTTTGCAGGGTATACTTTAGATTCTTTGGCGGGGCAGGTAAAATACCGCCAACAAAATATTGTAATCGATTCGCTTTGGGCAAAAGCAAAATCGCTGCATTTAACGGCTTCAGGAAACTATAATTTAGTTGGAAGTTCAGATCTTCAGTTGTTCGCAGATTTTGATGATGTTGAGGCATTTTCGGCCTTTATTCCTATAGATAGTGTCTACGGAGAGGGAACTGTAAATGCGCAACTTTCGGGTAAGCCGGATTCGCTTTCGCTGGATGCAACTGTTGAATTGCAAAATGCCGGATTTTCAGATATATCAACCGATAAACTTGTGGTTGATGCTACGGGGCAACTTACTTCCAACGATACCACTTTTGAAGCTACCGCGCACGCAGAAAATTTTAAAGCCGGAAGTTTTGAATTGGATAGTATTCGTACGTTTGCAAATTATTTTGTTGATTCATTGCAGCTTGATATGCAGGCCAATGGCAACGAACTCCAAACGAAACTGAAATCGGAAATCTCACTTGACAAGGTGATAAAGATTGCACTTTCGGAGTGGAGTTTGGATTTTAAGAATCAACATCTGCAATTGGCAGAATCTCCGGCGGTACTCGAATTAGATTCGCTGGAATACCGGCTAAGTAATCTGAAAATGGTTTCCGATAAGTCCGATTCTGCGCAGTACATAAAAGCAGGTGGAGTGTTTTCGCAGTATGCCGACGAAGATTTTCAGTTTGAAATTGCCAATGTAAATATTGTTGGTTTGTTGGAGAGTCTGGGGATGGACACCGATGTCTCAGGGAAAATGAATGCTGAAGTAACGTTACTTGGAACAGCCATGGCGCCAGAGTTACATGGAAGTTTGAGTATTGATGACGCGCGGGCTTATGGCTATGCGTTTAATGATTTTGGAGGTACGTTTAATCTGATAAACGACCGTTTGGACTTTGAGGCACAGATTGTTCCACCCGATACCGGCTTATTTGAAATTAACGCCGAAATTCCTCTGGCAGCCCGTTTCGATAGCATGAGTTTTTTTGTAGATTCAAATGCTAGCATAAGTGGAGAATTAGCAGTTAAGCACTTTCCTTTGTCGGCAATGCAATTTTTAGATGAGTCTGAAAAAGTAGAAGGATTTTTAGATGGGCAGGTAAACGTGGGGGGAACGTTCGAATCTCCTCAGCCTGATGGAGATCTGAGCTTGAGAAATGCCGAAATTCTCATCCCAAAATATGGAATTGAATACAAAAATATTGTACTCGATCTTCATTTCTCGGAAGAAGCTGCCCGGCTCGATTCGTTTTTTATAAAAACAGACGATGGCAACCTGAAAGCCAGTGGTACCGTAGATTTTGGATCTGCCATTTATAACGGGAAAATCAAGCAGTCGGAAGTAAATATTCACTTCAACGATTTTAACCCGGTTGATCACCGGCAGTTTAATATGGAAGTATCAGGCGATGCCAGCTTAAAAGTCAAAGGAGGGAAAATGGTCTTTGATGGCGACCTCGAAATTCCGGAAGCCAATATTTATTTGCCTGCAATAATGAATTTAACCGGGCAGTTTAACGAACCGGAATTACCGAAACCGATATTGATCCGCGAAATTGAAAAACTGAAAGATACTACTGCTTTGTCTATGTCAGTAAACGATACAATTTCTACAACTGATACGCTTGATCTTAGCTCGCTTTCAAATTTAACAGGGCGGCTTGCCGTTAAAATTCGGCAGAATACGTGGATAAAAAACAAGGAAATGTTTGTGGAGATTTCCGGAGATATGGAGGTCATTAAGAATCCCGAATTTTTCGAGCTTTTTGGTAGCATTAATGTTGTTCGCGGACAGTATCAGCTTCTTGGAAAAACCTTCAAGATTGATGAGGGAAGTATCACTTTTCAGGGGGGAGAGGAATTGATGCCGAGGTTGAATATCGAGGCTGTGTATACTTTTCGTAACCCCGAAAAGGTTGAGCAGAAATTAACTGCTCAGGTGTCGGGAACGGCCAGCCAGCCAGAGATTAATTTTACGCTCGATGGTAACCAGGTTAGCGAAGGTGATGCTCTTTCGTACATCTTATTTGGTGTGGGCATGAACGAGCTAAGCGTTGCACAACAGGAGAATGTTTCAGGAGCTGGCCAGATTGCCGGTTCGGCTGCCATGTCGTTGCTGTCGTCGCAATTAACCGAGCTGTTAGGGGAGAAACTGGATGTAGATTACATTGAATTAAAAGGTGGGGGTGATTTTCAAAACGCAACCGTTGTTGTGGGAAAATACATAACCAACGACCTGTTTGTGAGTTATGAGCAGCGTTTTGGCGAGACCAACGAAAAGGACATTTCTAAATACGAAGTAAAACTGGAGTATGAACTGTTCCGGTTCCTGTTTCTTCAGTTAAATAACTCATCAAGCGATAGTGGTTTTGATGTGATCGTAAAACTCAATTCTAAATAATACAAATCGAAAGGCAATTCAAAAAACCGCCCGGTGTTTTTGTCTTACAGAAATTATTGGTCTGGCAGATCGTGTTACTTGTAGTGTGAGATGATCTAATGTGTTGTAAATCAATCGATAATTAGCCTTGAATGCTCCGGGGAGAAAAAACTGAAAGCAGCTGGAAATAATAATATGGGAGGCCTTTGCTCGGTAACTTTTTAGCTGTTTTTTATCCGGATTTTCCTACCAATAGCATTTTTTTAAAAAAATTACGTGCCCTTTAAACTTTTTAAATGAACAAACGTTTACTAAATTGGAATAAAAACGGGCATAAGTTTGAATCGCGAAGTCCATTGAGCAGAATTAATGTAGATAAAAACCATATAAATTAAACAATTATGGCATGTGTTAATGGTGTAAAACCACTGAAAAAGAAGGAAAATGTAGTTGAAAATTTAAAAACGGAGGAAAAACCAATGAGTGCAACAATGGTAAGGCAACTGATGCCGGAATTTGAAATGGAAGCGTACGACGCTAAAACGGGGCATTACAAAACAGTAAAAAGTGAAGATTATAAGGACAAATGGACTGTGGTATGTTTTTATCCTGCCGATTTTACCTTTGTGTGTCCAACTGAAATTGCAGCAATGAACGCACACTTTGATGAATTTCAGGAACTGGGAGTAGAGCTTTTACCAGTGTCTGTTGATTCAAAATTTTCTCACAAAAGATTTGTGGAAACAGAACCAATTCTGAAAGGTTTGCAACTTACAATTGGTGCCGACACCACTCAGGAAGTAAGCCGTTCGTTTGGTGTGCTAATTGAAGAAGAAGGTGTTGCGCTAAGAGGACGATTCCTTTTTAATCCTGATGGTGTTTGTGTAGCACAGGAAGTTCAGGCTGATTCTGTTGGGAGAAATGTAATTGAATTTTTGCGCCAAATAAAGGCCTGGCAGCATGCAAGTAAAACCGGCGAGGTGTGTCCGGCGGGTTGGAAACCGGGCAAAAAAACACTTCCGGTAAATACCGATGTGGAACAAATGACAGGTAAAGTTGGTGATTACATCACGCTGGAAGAAATTCTGAGTTAATCAGAAAAAAGGGAATATACAGTAAAGGCGGTATAATACAATTCATATCGCCTTTTTCTTTACTTTTTTATCCGGTAGTACCCATCGCATTTGCAATGGCATTTACCGACAGCAACAGTTGGTTAAGTATTTCTTTGTTTTCGTCGGCATCAGCATCTTGTAGTTCGCGCCATTTGCTAATGTATTGCACCTGGTAGTTGTGCAGTGTATTAAGGGCTTCGGCACGTAACTGTGTGGAGTAATAATGACTTTTACGCCGCTCCTGCATCGGGCGTCCCAATAATTCTCTCATAATTTGCTGCGTTTTTTCAAACTCCTGCAGCAAGAGGTTTAAAACCACTGAACGTGTTTCTGAATTTTTTACAAGGCCGCCGTAAAGCTGCATAATATCTTTATCGGTACTTGCCAAACTGGTGTCAATATTGGTTAAAACATAGCGTATAAACTGGTTCTTCGGAATCAGCCTTTTTAGTTTCTCGTATTTTTCGGGAAATTCTTTTTGCATTTTCTCGAGCGTTGAGCCAACGCCGTACCAGCTGGTAATGTGGTAGCGCGATTGCCCCCAGCTAAATACCCATGGAATGGCCCGAAGATCGGAGAAACTTCTTTTGCCGGTTCGTCGTGCCGGACGTGAGCCAATTTTACTTTGCTCGATTACATCAATTGGTGTGGCCTCCTGGTAGAAATCAAGGAAATGCGGATTTTTAAGCAACTCATTGTATGTGTTAAAACTTTCCTGTCCCATAAATTCCATTATTTCTGCAATATCGTCGCCGTCTTCTTCGGGCATTTTGTGTAGAAGCGTGTTTAGCGTATTCCCCGATAGCATTAGCTCGAGGTTATAAACGGCATTTATTTTATTGGCAAATTTCTTTTCAATACTTTCGCCCTGCTCGGTAATTTTAAAGTTGCCTGAAAGTGTGCCGTGTGGTAACGAGCGTAGAAACCAGTGAATTGGTCCGGCACCACGGCTTATTGAACCACCTTTTCCGTGGAAGAACTTAATTTCGATGCCGTATTTTTTACCCACTTCCGTAATCTCCTTTTGCGCTTTGTATAAAAACCACGCACTGGCCAGTATACCTCCGTCTTTGTTACTGTCGCTGTAACCAATCATAATTTCCTGTGTTTTTACAGGAAGGTTTTGCACTTCGCGCTGGTACTCCAGGCTGTTTTGCACTTCAGGATAACTAAAGTATTCTTCTAATATGGCCGGACTGTCGATCAAATCCTGAATGGTTTCGAAAAGCGGAACAACGTGCAGTTTAATAACCATCGTGTCACGAAAAAGCGTAAGACCGGCTTCGCGTGCCAGAATATAAACAGTTAGCAAATCGCTGACACTTTTAGTCATGCTAATAATTAGCGACCCGATGGAATAGTGCGCATATTTTGAAATATAATTGTTTAGCAACTGAAAACATTCGATGGTGTTTTTCGATTCGGTATCAAGTTGGCTATAGTCGTGCGTAAACGGACGTGCTGAGCGTAGTTCCTTTTCCAGAAATACTTTTTTTGTCTCCTCGGTCCATTCTATATTTTTTGCATTAAACGGATCTGATTGTTTAACCAATTGCTGTAAAGCCAAATGGTAATAACGACTGTTCTGCCTGATGTCGAGTTCTGCAAGATGAAAACCAAAGGTTTTGATAAAATATATCGCTCGGTTAACCGATTGGTGGGCGATGTCGTTATAATTCGTTTCCAGCAAGGCGCTTTTCAGCAACTCAAGATCTTCGAGCAATTGTTTTGAATTATCGTAAGTACCTTTTTTATCGTCAAGCTCAAGCAACTGCGAGTTCCCGATATTTAGTGGTAGTTTATTAATAAAAAGCTGCACAATTAGTTTAAACGCTTCGTTTTTCGACGCCGCAATAGTCTTTTTCATTTTATTACCCGTATCGGCCACCATATCTTCATACCGGCTAACCATAAATTCAGGCAGGTTCGAAATTTCGAAATAAAAACTTAGGTCGTCGGCCAATCTGTTGAGCTCATTTTTAACCGTAATAAACGCGTTTAACCGAAGTTTATGCAATGTTTTCTGGGTTACTTCGGCTGTAACCAACGGATGTCCGTCACGGTCGCCACCAATCCATGTTCCGAATTTTAATCGCGGAAAATTGTTGTGTTCTATTAATGACTTAGAGTTGAACCCCGAAAATTCCCAGGCCTGAACAAGCCGGCGATTTAACAGCGGCACCACTTCCGGGAAAACATTTACAAAATAGTGAATAGCATTATCCAATTCGTTTTCTACGGTGGGTTTTTCCATATAAAACTCGTCGATGTGCCAGATAGAGGAAATGATACGTTTCATCTCCTCGCGGTTTTCCTGTAATTCGTACGAGTTATACATCGAGTTCTCGCGCTTTACCAAAAGAAGGTATAACTCGCGGTATTTTTTCAGAATAACCGGACGTTTGGCTTCGGTGGGGTGAGCGGTTAAAACCGGCTGAATCGAAATATTATCAAACGATTCGAGTATTTTATCTTCTGTAATTCCCTTTTCTTTTAATAGCTTTATACTGTTGGCCCACAGTCCGTTTGTGGCGAGTAGCGAGTTGCCTTCCTCGGTTTTTCGCCGTTGTTGTACGGCTCCGTTTGTTTCTGCCAGGTTTAATAGCTGAAAACAAACCGAATACATATTAAAGTGCTTTTGCGAGAAATGCCTGGCATTCTGAGAGTTCCTATCACCAATCCATGGCATTACGGCTGCCACTTCTGCCTCGCCATTTTCTATTAGTACTTCTCGAAAGCAGTTTAAAAGAAATTTGAGATCGGAATAGGGTTTCCCAAGTTCTTTGATCAATATCTGAAGCTTCGACATCTTGCTATTGTTTTGTTTATAATCCATAACAATTGAAAAGAAAAAAGTTTTGGTCATAGCTTTTTACGAATGAATGTAGTTGGTGAGGTATACTTGTTTGAGGGCAGTGGTGAGTAGTTTGCTAAAACCGAGAGGACAAAATATAGCCAAAAGGCTTTGCTACATCTTAAAAGGATATTTGGGGAGGCAGTCTTGAATGTTTGTTTATAGGCATTATTAAGCCGAAACAGCGCACATTCGCATGGCTTCGTCGTTTAAAAAGGCCTGTGCCTGACCATAAGACTGCAGATTGCGTTTTGTGGTGAAAATATTGATCTTTAAATCAGGATGATCAACTTCTTCTGAAAAAACTTTTACTTTTCGTAGTACATTGCGCGTTGGAATAATTTCGCCGGTTTCGTAGTTGTACGAATAATCAGCATGCTCGGCAAACACAAACTCAATACCCGATTGTCCGATAGCCAAGTCGTAAAAACGCGAGAAAACAATGTAGATACTTCCGTTAGGCATCCCGTAATAATGCGCTGGAAAAGCAGTTGGCAGGTATGAAGCGGGGGTTTGATGAATAATTTTTGCAAGAGCTTTCATATCTTTTAAATTAGAATGTTATCAATAATCACTTTAACCCAATTGATATTGATATCGACTTTATCCAGTCGTAACACTAAAAACTTATCATAACTCCACTTTGGGGTGGTGTCTGATTATTTGCCTATATAACTATGTAAAAACGTCCTTCTATTATATATTCCCAAAATTACAAAAAGGTAATCCGAAAGAGCTTTGTGTTAACCCGATTTAAGGTATTTTCAACAGCAGTTAAGCATTTAGCTGTTGGATTTTTCTAAAATACTGAATTTGAGAATGGTTAATTGAGGCCGAGTCATGTTCCTAAAAAAAGAGAAGTTATGAAAAATAAATGTTTAGGTTTGTTTTTTTGTTAAATAATGTGTATTTTTTGTCCCCAAATTAAACCCACAGAAGAAATCAAAGTCAAATCAAATCTAAACTAAGGTTCAAAAAATTGAAAAAATCTTTACCTAATTATATGCTCCTGTTTTTATCTCTTTTGTTGGGGAGTGCTACTGTTTTATATGGTCAGCAAATTAAAGAGATAAAAATAACGGGTTCGTACCAAAACCAGCCACTAGAGCAATTTTTGAGTGATCTGGAAACCAGTTATAACTTACGGGTTTATTATAAAGATTCCTGGATTAAAAATCATAACATTTCCAATCAATTTGAAAATACTCCTTTATTACAGGCGTTAAATAATGTATTTTATGATTCTGAACTAACCTACGATTTTTTCCAAAATGATGGAATTGTCGTTTTTCGAAAGTCGGCCGATACCCGTTCGAAGTTTGATGACTACTCGCAAACCCTTGTGGTTGGCGACCCAATGAATTTGGGGCGATACAAAACGGCAAAACTAACGGGAAGGGTACTTGATGGAAAAGACGGAGCTCCGCTGGTAGGTGCAGTGGTTTACTGCAACAAGCTGCAAAAAGGTACCACATCTGATGCAAAGGGAAGTTTTGAGTTGGACTTGCCTACCGGCGATTTAAAACTCACAATCACCTACATCGGTTTTGAGGGCTCTACTGTTGATATTCGTTTGATTGAAGATGGTACAGCCGATTTTCGATTGTTTGAGGAATCGCATAATATTGATGAAGTAACTGTATTGGGATCGGATGCTGACGTGCCCCGTGCCCAGATGAGTATGGTGCAAATGACGGGTAAGGAGATTCAGCAATTACCGGCATTAATGGGCGAGGTTGATGTGTTAAAAGGACTTACCATTTTAGCCGGAGTACAAACGGTAAGCGAATTATCATCGGGGTTTAACGTACGTGGTGGAAACACCGATCAAAACCTCATTTTGGTAAATGGTAGCCCGGTATTTAATTCGTCGCACCTTTTTGGTTTTATGTCGCTTATTAATCCCGATGTGGTGGAGAATGTGCGACTGTTTAAAGGAGGCATGCCGGCACGTTACGGCGAGCGGGTAGCTTCAGTAATGGAGGTTGACTTTAAGGAAGGAAATGACGAAACCATGCGCTTTTATGGTGGTATTGGTATTATAAATTCGCGTTTGGCACTTGACGGACCTTTAACAAAAAATAAGAAGCTAACAGCTGCAATTGGAGGAAGAAGTTCGTATACCGATTGGATTTTGAAAGAAATCCCTAACCTTGATTTAAGTGAAGGTGTAACCCATTTTTATGATATTTCGGGGAAACTTACATACAAGTTCAATAAGCACAACAAATTAAGCGTAATGGCTTATACCAGTTTTGATGAGTTTAGCACAAGTTCGCAATCGATAACTGAATATGGAAACCTGCTGGGCAACCTAAAGTTAAACAACCGCTTTGATGAAAAATTTTACGGAGAACTGGATGTTGCTTACAGCCGTTACGATTACCGCCTTACCGATCTGGCCGATGATAAACCTTATGAGGCGTATTATCTCGATAATCAGTTGCAATACAGTTCTGTTGGGTATAACTTTAAATGGCACCCCAACGAACGGCACAATTCCGAAGCCGGTTTTAAAGCGGTCTACAACGAAATCAGTCCCGGAGAAATTATTCCACAACACGATACTACGGTAATTGTTGGGCGTAAACTGGCGATAGAGAAAACATTGGATTGGTCGGTGTATGCAAGCGACGAGTTTCAGGTTTTACCCAACTTCTCGATTGTGGCCGGTTTGCGCTACAATCATTTTAGTAATAGGGGCACTCCTGTGGTTTATTTGTACGATGAGGATCAGCCCAAAGAGCCGGGAACAGTGGTTGATTCGCTGCAATTTGGCAAAAATGAGGCTTCGGCAACTTACGGAGGATTAGAGCCAAGGCTGGCATTGAATTATGATCTGGACATGAATACCTCTCTGAAGTTCAGTTATCAGCGAACGCGACAAAATATTTTTCAACTCAGTAATAATGCTGTAATCTCGCCGGCCGAAACATGGAAAGCTGCCGATTACCATTTAAAACCACTGATTTCCGACCAAGTTGCTATTGGCATTGAAAATAACTCGTTGTTATCAAATGTTGATCTTTCGGCTGAAGTGTACTATAAATATTTGCAAAATCTGATTGAGTATAAAAATGGTGCTCAACTGATTATGAATGATCATGTTGAAACGGCGCTTGTACCAACAAAAGGCTATTCGTATGGAATTGAGCTGAGTGCGCGCAAAAATTTTGGCCGCTTAACCGGTTATGCGAGCTACGTATATTCACGAACAATGCGGAAAAATACCAGCGATTTTGACGAAGAAAATTTGTGGAATGGCGATTATTATCCGTCGATTTACGATAAACCGCACGATTTCTCATTTACGGCAACATATAATATTAGTCGCAGGTGGCGTTTTTCGGGCAACTTTGTTATGGTTTCAGGAAGACCAACAACCCTTCCCGAAATTAAATATGAATTTGCTGGAGAAGATTTGGTTTATTATTCCGAGCGGAATAAATACCGTATGCCGTCGTATCATCGTTTAGATATTTCGATCACTTTCGATCAAAACCTGCGTAAAAAGCGAATGTGGAAAGGTAGCTGGACCTTATCTGTTTATAATATTTACGGACGACATAATCCATATTCAGTATATTATAAAAAGACTGTACCGGGCGAAAGCAACAATTACACCCGTTACTCTTTGTTTAAACTGTCGGTAATCGGAATCCCGGTTCCTTCGTTAACATATAATTTTAGTTTTTAATGAAAGAAGCATGAGAAGAATTTTTACAAATAGGCGATTTATTAAAATCATGAAAGCTGCATCTTGTTTCACTGAAAACATACAATTCTAATAAAATGAAACGTATAATAACATATAGTTTTCTGCTATTTATTCTGTTGTCGGGATGCGAAGATGTGTACAGACCCGACATAGATGTGGTAGATAATGTTTTGGTGGCCGATGCCCGGATTTCTGCCGATGAGGCTGTCAATTATGTTCACCTATACAAATCGGTAGCCTATTATGATAATGCAAGTTCGGGAGCCGTGGTTTCCAATGCTAATGTGCAGCTTATTGATAGTAATGGCAACGAGTACGAACTACTACATTCTGCTGGGGGGCAATATGCTTTAAACCTTTCACTGAATCCTGATTTGCAGTATAAATTAAAAATAGAATATGAGGGCGAACAATATGAATCGACCTTTGAAAAAGTACCTCCAAAACCGTCGATTGATAGTATATATGGATATGAGGAGATTGAAGTAAGACATGAAAGCGGTGATAATGATGTTGATAATGTAGATCGATCAGAAGGTGTTCGTTTGTATGCTGATATAACTCCCGGTAACGAAAATCCTTATTGTCGTTTTACAAGCCGGTTTGTTTTACAATACAATTATGTTACAGAAACTCCCGGACCTTTTGGCATTCCAATACCCCACACCGTGTATGGATGGAAATCAACATATCCGCAGGGAACATTTAATATTGCAGCACCACCGGAATATTCGGCTACAAAACAAATTAAAAAGCACCCATTATACTTTTTAAAGAACAGCGTGAAAACCGGAGAAGATCATATTTTTTCGGGATGGATAGTTATCCTTTATCAGCATGCAATAACTGAAAGTGCCCATAGCTATTATAATGATTTGAATAAGCAGCTTGACTCTGAAGGAAAAATATTTGATCCTTTGTATGTGCAGGCTCGCAGCAATATAAAATGTATCAGCAATACAGATCAGAAGATTTTGGGAAATTTTGAAATTTCGGTGAGTAACGAAACATGGTATTATTTACGATATATGTCTCCAACTACCGGGTTTGTTTTGCGGGAAATTGATGAACGTTATGATGTTCCTCTTTCTGGCGAACAGATTGATATTGTCCCTGATTTTTGGCAGTAGCCATAATTAAAGAACGAATGAACAAAGTATTAAAAATATTACTTTTTATTGTGTTTGTGCTGTCTGGTGCAAATGCCATGGCACAGAACACTGTAGAACATGAACTTGTATTATTTACCGATCGCGATTTTTGCATTTCTGGAGATACTTTATGGATAAAAGTATATGTGCCAAAAGAGTTACAGCAATATGGTAATATTGTCCATTTGCAGTTGGAATCGCAAACCGGAAATTTAATCGCATCGCGTGCCGTAAAATGCAACAATACACACGCCGAAGGGTTTATTTCTGTTCCCGATTCCTTACAAACCGGTTTATATTTTGTGCATGCTTTTTTTAATGCGCAACGCAACAATGGTTTTTTGAAAAGTATTGGTAGGTCGGTATATGTTTATAATCGTTTTGAGGAAGAAATAGTCCAGTTGCCGGTAATAAAAACGAATGATGCCGTTGTTATGCAGGAAAGTGTCGGTAGCGCAATCGCCATAAATCTTGAGGACAAGAATTACCGCCGGCGCGATAAAGTTACAGGGGTTATTAATACCGGCGACAACGAGGTTGTATACATGGTGGCAAGTGCGCGGATAATCGAGCCTTTTTCGCATAAGAACTCCGGGTTTTTGAACTTTGATATGAAAGATAGGAGCCCAGGTATTCCGGCATTTCCGGAAAAAGACGGGGTGTTAATCAGCGGTCGCCTTAGCAACAAAGAAACAGGTGATGCCGCCAATGAACTGGTATTGCTGTCAGTTGTCGGAAATGAAACGTATTTTGATTATTATTGTCCCGATTCAACGGGGATGTTTCATTTCTTTCTGGGAAATGCTGTGGGGAGTGCCAATCTCATACTACAACCACTTGCTGTTAGCGATAAATTGTTCGATATTGAGATGACACCGAATTTTATGTCAGCCGTACAACAATTAAAATTCGACTCTGCTTTTGTAAACCCAAAACAAAGCGAAATTATTGAAAACAGCATAAAAGGGACATTCTTTAATAAGCTTTTTAGGGGTGTTTCTCTTCGTAAGGATGATGTTTTTGAAATGCCAAATCCTTATGGAATGCCATTTTATGGCAGGCCCGATAATCATATTGTCCCTGATATATTTATCGATTTGCCCAATTTTAAAGAAATTTCTCGCGAATTACTTATGGGGCTTCAATACCGCGACAGAAGTGATGAGGTAACATTCAGGGTGTTAAACTACGGTCAGGAACGGTTTTTCGATGAAGAACCTTTGCGGCTTATCAATGGAATTCCTGTGTTTAAAAATTCATTCTTTCAGGATTTAAAATCTACGGATATTGCCTTCATTGATTTGGTAAAAAGTGAGCGTATTTTTGGAGATTTGCGTTTCAAGGGTGTACTAGCCGTGTCGTTAAAAGATAAAACAAATAGTTGGCTGGCGCAACAACCCAATATTCTTCAGCTAAAAGTACCGTGTATCGAATTCCCGAAAGAATCAAATTATCGCCAGAATACTAAAGGAAGAATAGAGCCCGATACCCGTTGGCAGTTTTTTAACGAGGTGGTTGAGCCCAATGAAGAATGGGCATTTGCTTTTCAGCTTTCAGATATAAAAGGCGACTTGGAGATAAAAGTTGAGGCGATAACAAAATCGGGAAAACTCTACAGAACGTCAAAAATAATATCGGTACAATGAGTAGCTTTATAAAATATACAGGAGTGGTTTTGGGAGTACTGTTAGCTTTTATTGTGGAGGCTCAGGACGTGGGGATTTACACTTATAGTTTGAATAGTGAATCCAATAAGCTTCAGGGTAAAATGCTTGGTAAAGTTCTTATGTTTAACGCTGAGGTTAATTCCTATTTTTTGTATCCTAATGATTGGGTTTCGGGCTCGGTAAAATTTGTAAACGGCAATATATTCGAGAACCTGCAACTACGCTACCAGGCGTATGACGATGAACTGATTTCGTATAACGATAACGGACGTTTTTTATACCAGGTTGAGAAAGAGTTGGTCGAGCGTTTTTCATTTCAGGACGGAAATAAAACACATAAGTTTGTGCGCCTCACGAAAAACAACAATCAAGAACCCAATATGTATTTGGAAGAGTTGTACAATGGAGCTGTTAATTTGATGGTTGACTGGTATATTTACGAACAATCGGTTAGTCCTTATAACGATAGATACGGGATAAGGCGAGCCGTTGAATACCAGTTACGCAAAGATTATTATTTATATACCGAACAGGATGGTTTAACTAAAATTCGACTTAATCGGGCGGCTTTATTCTCCCGGTTTCCTAAAAATAAAAAACAAATACGAAAACTCCTGCGTCAAAATAAATTGCGCATAGACAGTGAATTCTCGATGATTAATGCCCTTCAGTTGTTGGTCGAAAACAATCTTGCTCAATAAGGAAATATAGTTTTACGCAACCAAAACACAACATATAGCATCTTCATAAAAACAAAAAGTCACTATGAAGAAACTAATTATGTTGCTGTGCATTTCGGTTTTGTCGCTTTCCGTTTTTGCGCAATCCGAAAAAGGTCATGTTTACCTTAAAAACGGTTCCATTATCAAAGGAAAATACACGTATACAAACAACGGAAAAGAATTAAAAATAGAGTCGGCCGGAAATATCTGGATTTTCGATGCCGATGATGTGGATCACATTGCCTCAAAGCGTGCCGTAAAAACAATGTTCGATGAAGAAGCGGTAACTGATGAAAAATGGTTTTTTAGGACAGAGCTGGGGGTTTTAGCCGGCAATTCAGATAACAGCCAGTCGGCGCCTTTTTCTTTTACCGGTTCAGTAAATTATCAGGCAGATCCAAATTTGTCGGTAGGCCTGGGGTTGGGTGTTGAATTTCTGAAGGAATCGTACATGCCCGTTTATGCCAATTTCGAATACCGATTAAAAGAGCAGTTAACCAGTCCCTATGTGTTTTTAAAGGCCGGTTACCAGATTCCTATCGAAGACTCTAATGCAATTTATTATGATGTGTATCCCGTTTGGAGCAGTTTTGCTCCATGGCCGGATGATATGGAACAAAACGGTTTCGATTGTAAAGGGGGAGTGCTCATTAATCCGGGAGTTGGTTTTCAGCAAATGCTTTCCAATAATTTAGGAATAAACTTTGCCGTAGGCTACCAGTTTCACCGCCTGAGTTATGATGGCGATAACGACTACTCGCTCGACATTGATTACAACCGTGTAACCCTTAAAATCGGTATTATTTTCAACTAAAAAACACAGAAAATGAAGACAATCAAAAATATATATCTGCTACTGTTTATTGCACTCGCTTTTTCAGCGTGTATGGATGAATATACTGAGGAGTTTCCGGCCAATTCACCTGTTTATCTGTCGTATGAAAATCTGCGTTCCGCTGTCAAATCTGTCGACTCGCGTGAGCTTGTAAATCCGGGTAAAATCTATTTTAAAGATGGCTACCTGTTTATTGTTGAGCAATTTGAAGGCGTTCATATTATCGATAATCAAAATCCGGCCGATCCGCAAAATATAGGTTTTATTGAAATTCCAGGAAATGTTGATATCGCCATAAAAGAGGATATTCTTTATGCCGACAGTTATATCGACCTGGTGGCTATCGATATCAGCGATATAAACAACCCTACCGAAGTTGACCGTGTTGAAGACGTGTTGCCATACACTTTACCACCTGCCGATGACGATTATCGCTTTGCAGAAATAGAAGAAGAGAAGGGAGTGGTTACTGGATGGGAAATAAAAAAAGTACGTCAGAAAATGGAATATCACTATTACCCGGTATATCATTGGGGCTACAATGAATATGATATGCTTTATGGTGCGTCGGGTTTTAGTAACGGAGGCGGACAAACCGGTACATTTGGTGTTGGAGGCTCGATGGCTCGCTTTGGGCTGTACGACGATTATTTATACGCTGTTGATGAGGCGAACCTTCATGTTTTCGATGTAAAAGCACCGGAAAGTCCGTCGGAAATCGGGCAGCAAAATGTCGGTTGGAATGTAGAAACGATGTTTATTTACGACAATCATATGTTTTTGGGAACACAATCGGGCATGCGCATTTTTAATATCGAAGTGCCAACTTACCCGGTTTATGTGAGTGATTTTTGGCATGTTACAAGCTGCGATCCCGTAGTAATTGCGGATGGTTATGCTTATGTAACTTTGCGTGGCGGAACTACCTGTGGAAGCACGGTTAACCGATTGGATGTGCTTCGGTTGGCCGATGATTATGTTGATAACGACTTAATTGCATCTTATCCGTTGGAAGGGCCTTATGGGCTGGGAATCGATGGTGATGTACTTTTTGTTTGCGATGGCGACGCCGGGCTTAAAGTTTACGATGCTGAAGATAAAACAGCCATCGACGATCATATGATTTCGCATTTTGCCGACATTAACACTTTCGATGTAATTCCTCTGGGAGGTTATCTGTTTATGATTGGCGAAGATGGATTTTACCAGTACGATTATTCTGATTTGCAAAATATTACCCAGGTAAGTCACATCTCTGTTAATCGCGAAGATTAACGGGAGAAGACACTTTGGGCCTCCAACTCCTTAAAGATATATAAAGGTTCGGCAAACTGTCGGGCCTTTTTATTGTTATACCGTTTGAAAGATAATTTGACGTTAATAAATTACTAGAAGCTATTTGAAACTCAATTAACAACAACGTAAATTTATTGGTGTTTTTCAAATACAAATCGGTAATATTCAATCAGTAATCAAGGCAAAATTGTACTTTTGCTGTTTGAGTAACTAAAGGAAGAGTAGACGAATGAAGAAGAAAATTTGGAGGAGATTTATAGCACCGTTTTTGGTGGTGATGAACATTGCAGTGGTAGTGGTTATTCTCGTATCAGCGCAATCGGGGACTACCGAAGTAGTGGTGAATAATGCGGTAAAATACGAGCCTGTTGAGTTACCCGAATCGGTTAGTTTTGCCGGAGAGAAAATGCCGCTCGATCGCTTTTATGTGAAAGAAGCACTTGATCGCGAACTGCTTTCCAACGCCTATTTTCATTCTCAAACCATTCGTTACATAAAATTGGTACCTCGTTATTTTCCTATTATCGAGCCTATTCTTAAACAACATGGTATTCCTGATGATTTTAAATATCTGGCAGTAGCCGAAAGCGGTTTAAATCCGCGGGCTATTTCGCCTGCAAGGGCAGTTGGTTTCTGGCAGTTGATGGAAGGAACAGCAAAGGATTATGGTTTGGAAATAAACAGCGAAGTTGACGAGCGTTACCACATCGAAAAAGCAACCCATGTAGCCTGCGAATATATAAAAAAAGCCTACGAAAAATTTGGAAGCTGGACCATGGTTGCGGCTGCATACAACAGGGGAATGACAGGTGTAAATCGTCAGATTGTAAGGCAAAAAGAGGATGATTATTACGATTTGCTGATTACTACAGAAACAGCTCGTTACGTTTACCGCATTGTTGCCTTGAAATTGATTCTCGAAAATCCGGAGAAGTATAAGTTTTATATTCCCGAAGAGGATAAATATCCGATAATTCCTACCAAAAAAGTGGAGATTAAAGGCTCGATACCCAATTTTGCCGACTACGCACAGAAACACGGATTGAGTTATAAAGTGTTTAAGGATTTTAATCCGTGGCTGCGTGAGAATGAACTCACTTATTCCGGTAGGAAAAGATATTGGGTAGAGATTCCTGAATTATAAAAGCAGCTTATTAAAGTTACATCGGCCCAAACTTGTATTGATTGTGATGCTAAACTGTTAGCAGTACGAAATTGCTTAAAATGACAAAAAAGAAAGAAGAAACAAATACCGAAGTGCAACTGGCTGAACTTGAATCGGAGGAAAAAATCATTGTTCAGGGAGCCCGCGTGCACAACCTTCGAAATATTGATGTTGATATTCCACGAAATAAACTCACCGTTATAACCGGGTTAAGTGGAAGTGGAAAATCATCGCTGGCATTCGATACCATTTATGCCGAGGGGCAACGTCGTTACATCGAAACATTTTCGGCTTATGCGCGCTCGTTTCTCGGAAACATGGAACGCCCTGATGTGGATAAAATTACCGGTTTGAGTCCTGTAATTTCCATCGAACAAAAAGTAACTACCCGAAATCCCCGTTCAACGGTTGGAACGGTAACTGAGATTTATGACTTTTTACGTTTGTTGTATGCCCGTGCCGGCGAGGCATTCTCGTACAACACCGGCGAAAAAATGGTGAAATACACTGAAGAAAAGATCATTAACCTGATTAAAAGTGATTTTGCCGGAAAACGTATCAACATTCTTGCACCTGTTGTAAAAGGCCGTAAAGGGCATTACCGCGAATTGTTTGAACAAATTCGCCGAAAAGGATTCCTGACAGCACGTATAGATGGTGAATTGACGGAACTGATGCACAACCATAAAGTTGATCGTTACAAAAATCACTTTATCGAAATTCTGATTGATAAGCTGGTGGTTGATGAAGCCAGCACAAAACGCTTGAAAGACAGTGTGCAGACTGCCATGAAACATGGGCACGGAATTCTGATGATTCTCGATCATGATACCAACGAAGCCAAATATTACAGCCGTTTATTGATGTGTCCGACTACTGGAATTTCGTACAACGAACCGGCACCGCATAATTTCTCTTTTAACTCGCCACAGGGCGCTTGTCCAAAGTGTAACGGGCTTGGTCGAGTTACCGAAATCGACCTCGACAAGATAATGCCTGAGAAGAATAAAAGTATTCACAAAGGCGGAATAGCACCGCTTGGCCCTTACAAAAACACACTTATTTTCTGGCAGATTGAGGCCTTGGGAGAGAAACATGGTTTCACGTTAAAAACACCGGTAAAAGATATTCCTGAAGAAGGACTGAATGAGGTGTTGTTTGGTACCAACGATCGCATTCAGCTAAAAAATACACCGCTTGGTAACAGCATGAATTACATGATGAGTTACGATGGCGTGATAAAATACATCGACAATCAGCGCGAAGAAAGTACATCGAAAACAGCACAAAAATGGGCCAACCAGTTTGTGAAAACCATTGAGTGCCCCGAGTGTAAAGGCATGCGATTGAAAAATGAATCGCTGCATTTTAAAATCGATGGGAAAAATATTTCGGAACTGGCAAAGCTTGATCTTGATGAATTGGGCGAATGGCTCAATGGCTTGGAAGACCGTATTTCAGAACGTCAGTTAAAAATTGGAGCAGAGGTGATCAAAGAAATCCGCGACCGCCTTGGTTTTATGCTGGGCGTAGGATTAAATTACCTGGCTCTCGACCGCACGGCACAAAGCCTTTCGGGTGGCGAATCGCAACGTATTCGCTTGGCCACACAAATTGGCTCGCAGCTTGTAAATGTGCTTTATATTCTGGATGAACCAAGTATCGGGCTGCACCACCGCGATAATCTGAAACTAATTCAGGCACTGGAACAATTGCGCGACTCGGGTAACTCGGTAATTGTGGTGGAACACGACCGCGATACGATGTTACATGCCGATCACCTGATTGACATGGGGCCACATGCCGGTCGCCATGGTGGCGAAGTCGTGGCAGCGGGGACACCGCAGGAAGTGCTGAAATCGAATTCGCTAACGGCTGATTACCTTAACGAAAGAAAGAAAATTGAAGTGCCTGCTGTGCGCAGAAACGGTAAGTCAGATATTTTTAAAATCACCGGTTGTTCGGGCAATAACCTGAATAATGTAACGGTTGAAATTCCACTGGGGAAATTTATCTGTGTTACCGGTGTTTCCGGCTCTGGAAAATCAACACTGATAAACGAGACGCTGCAACCCATTTTAAGCCAGCATTTTTATAAATCGCTGAAAGATCCGCTGCCTTACAAAAAGGTGGAAGGCCTGGAATTGATAGATAAAGTTATTCGTGTCGACCAGTCGCCGATTGGCCGCACGCCACGCTCGAATCCGGTTACATATACCAATGTTTTTGGCGACATTAGAAGTTTGTTTGCACAGTTGCCTGAAGCCAAAATACGTGGTTATAAACCTGGTCGCTTTTCATTCAATGTAAAAGGCGGACGCTGCGAAGAATGTCAGGGTGGGGGATTAAAACTTATTGAAATGAATTTCCTGCCCGATGTGTATGTGCACTGCGATAAGTGCAACGGCAAACGCTACAACCGCGAAACGCTTGAAGTGCGCTACAAGGGAAAATCCATCAGCGATGTGCTGAATATGACCATCAATCAGGGGGTGGAATTTTTCGAACATATTCCATCTATTGCCAATAAACTAAGTACTTTGCAGGATGTTGGTTTGGGCTACATCACACTGGGTCAATCGTCAACTACACTTTCAGGAGGTGAATCGCAACGGGTAAAACTGGCTGCCGAACTGGCAAAACGCGACACCGGAAAAACCATTTATATTTTGGATGAACCTACAACAGGTCTGCATTTTGAGGATGTGCGTGTGCTGCTTGAGGTGCTGAATAAGTTGGTGGAAAAAGGAAATACCGTAATTGTTATCGAGCACAACATGGATGTTATAAAAGTTGCCGATCACATTATCGATATTGGCCCGGAAGGCGGAAAACATGGTGGTAAAGTTCTGTGCACCGGAACACCTGAAGAGGTATGCAAAAACAAAAAATCACACACCGCTAAATACCTGAAACAAGAGTTGGGATTGTAAAATCTGCTCTGATTTTACCACAAAGAACACCAGGTCAGAATGTATCGGGAATTGACTCGAAAAGATTTCTTCGTGTCTTTGTGACTTCGTGTTTTTATTTTGAATTCCATTCATTCGCAAAGGATTGTTATCTGCGAAAAACTTTGGTTTCAACCGTAATTGCTCATCGCATTTTTATACATTTACCCGTAGAAACAGATGACAGTTATAATGAGAGACGTTGAAATTTATTGCCGAAATACACATACATCCCATACTTATCCGATGGGGACATCATTACTAGAAATCAGTAAAAATTTAAATATAAAACTCCAAAATCAGGTATGTGGTGCTATTGTAAACCACCAGGTTAAGGAGTTGTCGTTTTGTGTGGTAAAACCCAAGCACATCGAGTTTATTGACTTTACGCATCCCGACGGGATGAGAATGTACATCAGGAGTTTAATTTTTGTATTGTACGCAGCCGTAAAAGAAGTTTTTCCACATGTGGCATTTAAAGTGCAAAACGGCATAAGTAAAGGCTATTTTTGCGAATTGCAGGGGCTGGAACGCGAAATTTCCGACTCTGATATCTTCTCCATAAAACAGGAAATGAATGCACTTGTCGAGGCCGATATTCCTTTTGTGAAAAAAGGCATTATAACATCGCACGCCGTTGATCTGTTGGCAAGACAAGGGCTGGAGGATAAGGCCCAGTTGTTCGATCAGCAAGGGCGTATGTACTCCTATCTTTATTTTTTGAATGAGCTTGGCGATTATTTCTATGGCAACCTGCTGCCTTCAACCGGCTACATTTCAAACTATGGTTTGATGCCGTATTTTGATGGTTTATTGTTGCAGATTCCCAAAAGAAAGGACTTTAAGAAATTGCATAAGATCGTATACAACGATAAATTGTTTGATATTTTCCAGGAACAAAAAGACTGGGCTGAAATTCTGAATGTTTCCACCATCGGAAGCTTAAACGATTTTGCACTTCAGAACCGTAGTGGCGATATCATAAAAATATCGGAAGCGCTGCACGAGAAAAAGATTGCTGAAATTGCCAACCAGATATCAGCACGCGGAAACGAGACCAAAGTTGTGCTGGTTGCCGGGCCGTCGGCATCGGGAAAAACCACATTTAGCAAACGATTGGGGGTTCAGCTGGCAGTAAACGGTATGCGTCCGTATCAGGTATCGCTTGACGATTATTTTGTTGATCGCGAACATACACCAAAAGATGAACACGGCGAGTACGATTTTGAGGCACTTGAAGCCATCGATATTGAGTTTTTTAATCACCAGTTGATCGAACTTTTTGAAGGTAAGGAAGTCCGTTTGCCCAAGTTTGATTTCCATAGTGGCAAACGAATGCAAAATGGCAAAACGCTAAAACTCGATAAAGCTGATATTCTGATTGTGGAAGGAATTCATGGAATGAATCCCAGCCTTTTAACCGATGTAAAGGAACAGAACACGTTTAAGATTTTCATTTCGGCGCTAACCCAGATTTCGGTGGATGAGCATACTCATATTTCTACAGCCGACAACCGCTTGCTACGGCGGATGATTCGCGACAGTCGATACCGCGGGTACCGTGCTTCAGATACAATAAAACGTTGGCCGTCGGTGCGAAAGGGCGAGGAGAAAAATATATTCCCTTATCAGGAAAATGCGGATGTAATGTTTAATTCGGCAACCATATATGAGCTGGCGGTTTTGAAAAAATATGCTGAACCGATATTAAAGTTAGTGCTCGAAAACCAGCCGGAATACATGGAGTCGACGCGTTTGTTGGAATTCCTGTCGTATTTTAAACCCATTAGCGACGAGGAAATCCCGCCAACATCGTTATTGCGCGAGTTTCTGGGGGGAAGTAGTTTTGCTTATTAATATTTAAGAAGGATTTGCATTTTACCTTCTCTTTCAGCTTTCGTATCTCTTATGGTTGCTCCACGTTTGGCAATTTGTAGCTTTTGTAAGCACCGGCCAATCCAAGTACCGATAACAGCAATATCACACCTTCAACCGATAGCAGCGAAACCAAAGCACTTAAGCCACCTACCATTAAAAGAATAATGCCGATAACGGTATTACTCACCGATACATAACTGGTACGCTCGTTTCCTGTGCCCATATCAATAACGTAGGTTTTGCGCCCCAAACGAACGCCCTGGTGGGCAATACCTAAAATAAACAATACAACCGGGTAGAGCCATTTCGCACTTCGTAACAACGGAAAATACGAAATGGTGAAAAAGATAAAAATGCCCAAAACAGAAGCGATCAGCACCGCCAGCGCCATAATATTCTTGCTCGATTTATCAGCATATTTGCCCCAAATCGGCGAGCTAAGGGTAGATGCAACACCTTTAGCGATAATAAATAGCCCGAGTAGGTAGGCTTCCTTTCCTACGTAATTTTGTGCCAGTACAACATAAAAAGGGGCCGATAAAGCAGTGCATAACAGCAAGGTCCGGGCGATAATAAAATTGGGAAATTGTTTGTTGGTTTTTAGCAGGGCAAAACTCGCGAAGATGCTGTTTTTGTCAGAGGACTCTTCCTTAATTTGGCTGGGGAATTCCTTAATTCCCGAATAAATCACTGCCGCTACCAGCCAAGTTGCCGAAGCAAAAAAGATGATGTTGGTATAAAAATTTATATTAGCACCTTTTTCCGACCGATACAACATAAACAAACCTGCTGCCAGTACCAACACTCCCGAAACCGAAACAGCGTAGCCTTTCATGCGTCCGCGGCGGGTTTTGGGGATGGTTTTCCCGATAATGTCTTTCGAGCTTAGCGAGCTTATACTTCTTGATAAGCTAAACAGCACAACGGAAGTAACAATCAGCCATCCGGCAGTAACGCCTTTAAAATTAAGGGCAATAATTCCAATGGCTCCGATAGCCAGAAACTGAAGCAATGCACCAATTATCCACAGCCATTTTCGTATGGAACGTTTTCGAATAAAGGGTGCAAAAAACACCTGTGGCACCATCGACCCCGATTCGCGCAAGGGCACAATTAAACTAATGAGGTACACCGGCGCACTTACATAGCTCATTAACCACGTTAATACGGTTTTTGGGTTGCTCAGCGTATCGCCAAGCTGGATAAACATATTACTGAAAATTTGTAAAAAGAAATTGCGCGGAACATATTTACAGGCGTCTTCGGTAATGTCGGTGCAAACGCCTTGTTTGTCTCCTTTATTCAGATAATAGTAAAGTTTCTCAAACATGCTTTGTTTCTCTGCTTAACTATATTGGCGGAAATTATAGTTATAACATTTTAACAAAGTTATGGTTTGTTGAGGTATGAAATTTTCTGAATGGTATTGCTTCTTTTCACAATCTGTGTTCGCATATACAAAGTATTGGTATTCTTCTATTCTTTTTCGTTCGAAATATCTTTTAAATATATTGCATTGCCACCACCCGGCGCCAGACGGATAGTAAGCTCGCTTTTTGAATTAAGAAGTTGTGTGCGCACATTATAAGACTCCTTATTGGTCATGAAATGGGAATCATCAGCGTCTTCATATATGGTTGCCTCATATTTCTTATCGTTTGGCAAGAAACTCAGATCCAGTTTTATGGTGCGTGGTTCTCTATTGGATAACGAACCCACAAACCAATTTGTTCCTGCTTTACGTGCAACACAAACGAATTCATCCAGTTTTGCATCAAGTACTAAAAAGCTATCGAACTGAGGCGGCATATTTCGTACACATTCAAATAAATCATCTTTTTTTGCGTACTCTTCGGGGCTATCGGGTAATACCATCCAGCCTGAGTAGTTTGTTATTAATTTCGCTACTTCTGCCACCACTGTTCCGGGGATTTCCTGAAATACTTTAACCCGCGAATGCGCATTGTTTAACCCGAACCACCCGTTTGTTGCGTCAATTGGTCCGGCAATCATATTAATTAGAACCTGATTAACAGCAGTCTCCGGGAAGTAGGAACGCATAGCATCGGCCTGTGCATGGCAAAACTCTTTTGTAACCAGGTTGGGATAGGTCCTGCGGTCGCCACTTGGAGGAATCGGATTGTCGTGAAAATTCACCATCAGTTTATATTTTGCACATAACTCAACCACTTTTCGGGTTTGTTTTACCTTATCTTCCTGACTTCCTGTCATAAATCCGTATTTCACTCCAATTGCTCCCCATTCTGAAAATTGTTTTAGAACCCTTTCCAGCCCGAACCTTTTTGCGCCTACGTCATTCAAATACAGGATAATCCCAACACCTTTTTCCGATGCATATTCCATACATTCTTCAATGTTGATTCCATCGCGGGCAGATGTTGGATCGGAGTTTTCGCTAAATTCTTCACCATACCAATCGGCATCAATCAGTAAATACTGAATGTTGTTTTCAGCAGCAAAATCGATTAGCCTTTTATGAGATTCAGTGTTTAAACCATATTCGTAACCGTCAGGTGCTTTATAGCCCCAAACTCGCCAGTCCCATAACGATCTTCCGGGTTTAATCCATGAGGTATCTTCAATTTTGCAAGGTTCGTTTAAGTTTACCAGTAAGTTTGATTCTACCAAATCGCCAACATTATCGCCCAACATAAAGGCTCTCCACGAGGTATTAAATGATTTGTTTCGTGGGGAGTAGTCGGTGTTAAATGAGAAAGAATTATCGTTTGAAGCAGCATTGACAGTAAAAGGTGCAAATTCAACAATTTCAGCTTCATGAATGGCCATGAAACTTTTGGGGCTAAACTGCATCACAACCGGTGGAATGATACTTTTAAGCTCTTTTTCTGATCGTGTGATTGGCCCCAGGTTATGACGCTCTCCATTGGTTGCCCAATAGGTAAAGTCACGGTTAAAATTGATGTTTGTTAATTCCTTATTTATCATCAGGCTATCGCGAACGGCACCTTCAGGGAAGCTGTACCTGTAAGCAAAGCCGTCATCATAAAGTCTGAAAATAATCGAATAGAATTGCTGTGGATCATTAACAGCTTCCACCGTAATGGCATATTCATTATAATGGTTGCGAACACTCGATTGCTTCCCGTTTATAGTAGTCCATGTTTCATCAAACTCCTTTTTAGAAAAGCCGGAAAGGGAAACATTTTCCGTGAAATTGTAGTTCGTAACTTGTAAGCCTAATGCCGATGGCTGAACCAGTGTGTCTCCTTTATAAGTTACCGAAAAGCGACACGTATTATTTTGGTTCAAAACAGATATACCGAGGTTGTTATCAGGCGACAAAAGCTGATAGGTTTCCGTTTTTGAACAGGAAATTAAGGCCAATAATAAAAGTGTTAGTGTATAAACTTTAAATTTCATTTTTTATTTGATTGATTTTGTATGTGAACTCTGGTCATTGTGAATGCTAACGAAGTTGTATAAATTGTGGTGGTTTTTACGCACTAATTTTCAGTTTTGCACAGGCACTAAATATACAAAAAGCAATAGAATATGCGAGAATTCCGCCAAGAATAGCTCCTAAAATCATTTGGCCGATAATTCTTGCTAATAACGAATACGTTCCTAATGCCCAAAACTAAAACAGAGTACTGATACTGGCATCTCAAAAACGCATTTGAGAGGAATTCTCATAATTCCCGATTTGCTTAATAAGCCTTTCCATATTAATTCCGGTTTATGGTTGTATTTAGCTTAAGACAATTAAATAAACGTTGGTCATTATTGTCAGTTGTTGGCGGTGGTGTTTATGTACTTTTTACCAATTCTTCAAAAGTCAAATTAGATTATATCTTAGGCAATGTTGGCGTAGTATTCATTCGGCATTTGAAAACCAATTTGAATCTTGGTGGCGGTGTGGCAGTAGTAGTGTGTTTGGATATCCAATGGTATTTCCAACAATGTACTTTGATTGATCGTTTTAAGGAAATTACATTTGTAAATGTTTCAATGGTGACAGGATTGGATGCTAAAGCAGGATTATCACCTGTGATTTATTTTGGCAAACATCTTACCCTATCAGTAATTGCCGGTATCAACTTTTTACGACCTTTTTCTTAAAAAATTAGCTTATCCACTTTTCCAAAGCCTCAAATAATTTTACTTTGTTAATTGGCTTGCTTAAATAGTCTTTACAACCTATGTGGTAACATTTTTCTTTTTCATCGGCCATTACATTGGCAGTTTGTGCAATAATTATTGCTTTTGGATTTATTTTTAAGATTTCATCAATTGCTTCAAAGCCATTCTTAACAGGCATTCGGATATCCATTAAGACAAGGTCAATTCCTGGATTTTTAGCAAAAGTGTCAACTGCAATTTGACCGTTCTCTGCAAAGATTATAGTCGCTTTTGTAGAGCTTAAAACCTCCTGAAAGTACAATCGAACAACTTCATCATCTTCAGCTATAAGAATTGTTTTTGATGAATATTCGATATTTTTAGATGTCGTTTTCTCTTGATAAATTTTCTTAGATGCTACTTCTTTAAACGGAATATCAAAAATAAATTCGGTACCAACATTTAATTTCGATTTGACCGATATATTACCACCCAGCATTTCAACAATTCCTTTACAAATTGCAAGTCCTAATCCTGTTCCCCCAAATTCTGCGTTGTTTTCGTAATTGATTTGCTTAAAACGCTCAAATATTTCATCCAGTTTATTACTAGGGATGCCAATCCCCTGGTCTTTGACATGAAAAATAATCTTTTCGTTTTCAACTCTAAATCCAAAAGTGATATCTCCTTTTTCCGAGAATTTAAAAGAATTATTTAGAAGGTTTGAAAGCACTTGGCGAAGCCTCGAACAATCGGTTTGTATAGTAAGGTCTTTATAACCATCAGGGATTTGAGCGATAAAGCAAAGTGCAAGTTTATTTTTATCTGATTTTAACTGGTTGAAATTCAACTCTAATTCTGACAACATTTTTGATACATTGCACTCTTTTTGAGTGATTTTAAGTTGGTTGGCTTCAATTTTTGCCACATCGACAATGTCGTCAATAAGATTAAGTAACTGATTAGCATTTCCTGAAATTATTTCGAGGTAACTTTTTCGTTCATCAAAAGTTAATTCTTCATCTTTCAGTAAATCAGCAAAACCAACAACGCCATTCATTGGAGTCCTTATTTCGTGGCTCATATTGGCTAAAAAATAGTTTTTGTGAATGTTCGCCGATTCGGCTATTTTCTTAGCTTCAACCAGGGCAAGCTCTGCTTCTATTTGCTTTGTAATGTCGGTTATTGCCGTAAGGAAGTAATCTTCGCCGGAAATTGGATCATTTGCTTTTCTTGAATGCAAGTCAGTCCAAACAATATGGCCATCTTTATGAATAAATCTTTTTCTGAAATTTACAGAATTGTATGAATCCATCATCCCCTCCATGATATTTTTACTTACCCCGATGTCATCGGGATGGGTAATTCTCAGCCAATCCATGTTATTTAGCTCTTCTTCTGTGTATCCTGTAATTTCACTAAATGCTCTATTTACTTTAAGTTGCCCATCAAGGCTTGTTAACGATTTTCCAATCGGTGATTCATCAAAAACTTGTTTGAATTTTTCATTACTTTTTTCGATAACCCGGGTTTTCTCTAATAACTCATTTTCTTTTCTCTTCAGGTCATTAATTTCAATAAACGTAATGACAACCCCATCAATTTTTTTATCATCAGTAATAAACGGGCTAATTCTTTTGAGATAATAATTGCCATGGATATCAGTGATTTCCTTCTCGAGATATTCAAGTTTTTGCAGTGTTTCAATCGAATCGGTAGAAATACTTTCTTGTATTTCACTGTTAAAATTGGAGTTAAAGCTTGAGATTGGACGACCTAAATCGGTGTCTTCCAGATTAAATAAGGTTTTTAATTGAGGCGTAAATTTCCTGATTCGTAGGTGGCTGTCGAGAAAAAGTGTAGCAATTTGAGTGTTGTGCAAAAGGTTATTTACATCATTGTTCAGAAAAGTAAGCTCTTTGTTTTTTTCCTGTAGTTCGGTATTTACGGTGTACAATTCCTCGTTTACAGACTGCAATTCTTCGTTGGTACTCTGCAATTCTTCGTTTGAAGCCATCAATTCTTCGTTTGAAGACTGCAGTTCTTCGTTGCTTGTTTCTAGTTCCTCAACTACATTTTGCAATTCAGTTTTCGTGGCTTTCAATTCGTTCTCCAAATCCTCTAACCGCTGTTTGGAAACCTCGTCAACCGGTATGTTTTTAATAACAAGCTCTTCATCCTTAACAATAACATCCTCCGAAAACTGTATGAAATAGATATCACGTAGTTCATCGTTATTTTTAGGCTTGTGAAATTTTATATCGAAACTGATCGCATTTTCACCATTTTTCGTGGTGATGTCTTTTATTACGATATCTTTATTTTCTTTTTCCAGACGTCGTATTCCGTTGCGAATAACTGCAGCAACGTCCGGACTAACAATTTTTAATAAATTATTTTGAAAAAATCCTTCCCCATGGCTTATCCGTTTGCCGGCATTGCCTGTTAAAAAAAGTATATCGAAATTTTTATCGATAAACAGTGAGGCAGGACTGAATTTTTTACTCAGGAATTTATGAAATATCATTTCAGGATTTTCCTTGAAACGAATTTGTGGGTGATGGGCGGCTTTTGTCGGATTTGCTAAAGATAATGTAGTTGCTTTATTATCATGGATTAGCTGAGTCGGGTTATATTTCGATTCAGATATATTCTGGAATATTTTCCATTTGGTATCAATCGTTTTAAACGATTTGGCAATGTCGCCCAACGATTCACTGTTCCCCAAAAATAAATACCCAAATTTATTCAACGCAAAATGAAAGTTATACATTACTTTCTTTTGTATTTTATTCTCAAGATATATAAGCAGGTTACGACACGAAATCAGATCCATTTTAATGAAGGGAGGGTCATTCAGCAGATTATGAGTGGAGAATACCACTTTCTCCCTAATTCGTTTTATTATTTGTATTTTGTCGCCGGTTTTCAGGAAATATTGCTCTAAATAACTCTTTTCGATTTCGTTAACCGAGTTAATAAAATAAGAGCCTGTACTGGCTGTGTTCACTGCATTAGAATCGACATCGGTTGCAAAAATTTTAAAATCGAGGTTTAATTTGTGTGTTCTGATATAATCGTCGAAAAGAATAGCAATTGAATACACTTCTTCACCGGTTGAACAACCTGCTGACCAGATTCGAATTACTTCGGATGGCTTTTTACTCTTGCATATTGCGGGTATTATAGTGGTTTTTAATGCAGAAAATGCTTCTTCGTCCCTAAAGAATTGAGTGACACCGATTAAAAAATCATTTTTTAATGCTTCTTTCTCTTCATGATTGCTTTTTAAATAGGTAAGATAATCATAAAGTTTTTCAATGTTTTTAATATTCATGCGCTTCTCGAGCCTGCGGTGAAGGGTGTTTTTTTTGAATTCTCTGAAATCGATTCCTGAGAATTTATAGACTTCTTCGAGAATGGCATTAAATAATACGTCGTTTGATGTACTCGACTCAATATCTGTGGCCAACAGAAATCGGTTTATAGGAAGTTTACTAAATACATCTGCAATTTTTTCGGGTTCCAGAATAAAATCGACCAGGTTTGTTGCTATGGCTGAGTTAGGCATACCATCGAACTGTGCCGACAATGGGTCTTGCACAATAATTACACCACCACCTTCTTTTATGGTTTTTATTCCCCGGGAACCATCCGAACCTGTTCCGGATAAAATTACCCCAATCGATTTTTCTTTGTATTCCTCACCAAGCGTGTGGAAAAAAATATCGATGGGTAAATTTAGATTGTGTTTTGGCCCTTTATCAAGCAAATAAAGTTCACGGCCTTTTATGTGAAGGTTTTTATTTCTTTGGTTCAGATAAATACAATTAGGCTCAATTGTTTGCTTGTCCTCAGCTGTAAAAATCGGCATTTGAGTGTGTTTCCCTAACAGCTCAGGCATCAAACTTACAAAGTCGGGTGATAGGTGCTGTATTATAATAAATGTCATTCCGGTATCATTGGGGATAAAGTCGAATAATTGTTGAATCGCGTCAAGTCCTCCGGCCGATGCACCTATGCCTACAACATGTAAATCTGAATTTCCCATATTTTTTTGATTTTAGGTTTGCTAAGATATAGATTTTTTGGTTTGGTTGATTTCGATTTGTTGGTAACGGCACTTGTCTGTGGTCTGGCGGGATTTCTGGAAGAAATTGTGTTAGAGACTGCTAAAACTCCCGTCTGCCAGTGTAGTGCGCAGTGCCGGTCACTTTATCAACGTTTGGTAAACAAAGGGAAATCAAAAAAACTAGCGCTGATTGCAGTGTGTAATAAGTTAATTAAGCAGGCATTTTCGATTGCAAAATCAGGAATACCATACGATCCGGACTATCGAAGTAGTATTGCCGGTCAATAATTTTTCTTTTGAAACAGCCCCCAAAAAACAGGTTGTTTTAAAAGAAAAATTATGGGTTTTTATTTGGTTTTAAGCTCAGTTCTTCCTAATAACAAAAGGTTAAAATAGCGAAATATTATATTAGCAGATAATTGCCATGATTGCACCTCGGGATTTATGCGGTATTCGGTTAAAAAATAAACTTGCCCTTCAGAAGACAACAAACCCCAAAAGAAAAAAGCACTTGCTACCCCCATCCCTAAACCGGGCAGGAACAACCTTAGCTTAAACTGCCGTTGTCCGGTAATCATTAACACATATTGATAAAACGAAGGATAAATCAACAGCACTGATGCCATACCTATTGGATGTACATATGTATACAACTCATAGGCTCCTGAAATATATTGAAATGATATATAAAATGTAATGGCCACATTGGCCATAGCAGCACTTAAAAACAATTTTGCTTTTTCTGTTTTTTTGAATTAACAAACAGTATAAAAGCTATCAATACCGGGACTAAACTATTCAGCAGAAAAACATCAAACTTCATAAAATGTACGATTCGTCAATTGAAATTTACGATTTACAAATATACAATATTACGATTTAGAGACATTTACCAAATCTACAGTTTATTGTATTTAAGGTTACATTTATTTACAATTGCTCTTCGCCGTAAAATCAACAAAGGTAGGTTTTACTTAAAAACTACAGGAAGTATGATTAAGGTATAAAAAACATTAGCAACCTAAACGATACCCCACACCCCTTTCCTTAATATCATCCTGTAGTTTTTTTACCCTCTCCCTACCAAACACATGAATTAAATTTGCATTGCTTAGAGAAGAAGGCTACTTAGCTTATTTACTTCTATAATATATTTAGCCTTTAACTTTTCTTGAAGTACCCCAAGCGCTTTTTCTCTTTTCTGTTTTAAAAGGGTTTGTTTGATATTGCTTTGCATATATACATAAGGAATAACTGCAGAACCGGACTTGCCTTCTACAAATATTACGCAAGGCTCCCCATCAATGTCTATGGGCCTGACATATGCGCCAGCATTAGTGCCCATTACTACTTTATACAACTCGCTATTTAAAACTGTATCTGTAAGCTCTATTTGCTTATGCTTTTCGTATGACAACAGATTGCTTAGCTCCGCAGCGACATCAGCTTCCACAACATCGCGACCAGCCTTCTGACGTAAAATATCATACCCCTTATAAGCATCTCTCATTGAACCAAACCGATAAATTGAAACATCAGCTATTTCATTACACTGAAACTGTTGCAAGTTGGAATTATAGTAATTTTTAACTTCTAACTCTGACACTTGCACCATATTAAGTTGCTGTTCCTGGTAATACTGGAGAAGAAGTTTTCGTTGATAGCGCTCCTTAAAAGCATTGTAAGCACTGTCTTTCTCCATTTCAAGCTGTTGAGCAACATCAAATAAGTATACATTTATTAAATAGCTCCGAAGCATCTTTTTTATATCATTGAGCTTTTTAAGAGAGCCATAAATAATTGGTTGGCAATTAACATATTCCTTAAAATCAGATAAAAGGTATTGGCGTTTTTCCCCTTTAAACCAGTACTCCATAAGCACTACATTATTGTCTATCCCTGGCCACTCCCTTTTCTCCAGAACACATTTATCTGCAATTTCTTCAATAACATCATCATGCATCTGAGGTTGAGTATTAGCAAAAATCTCTTGTTGGCTTTTCCATATGTATTTCATTTTCAAATTTCGCTCCAACACGCTCTCTATTATTGCATACTCCTTTTCAATCGGCTGTTTTTCTACCGCCTGAACATCTGAAACATGTACAACATACCAGCCCATAAGTGTCTCAAAAGGGCCAAATACATCTCCAGGCTTGCAACCTTCTAGCCCTTCAACAAAAGGGCCTATCGGATAAAATGGAAAGCGCCATGAGGCAACGTTTACTTTAACCTCATCGCAATTATTTACTTTTAGCTTTAAACGATTAAACTCAGCAAGGCTATTAATTTTCCCTCCAGCCAGATGATATTTATCAAGCATCTTTTTATCTAAAAAATGAATTACCTCAAACGTATAATTTTTCCCTCTTTGGGCATGAGCAGCTTCAACCTCTGCTTTACTCACTTTTAGGTTAGGCTTAACTTTTCTATTCCACACAAATCCTCCCACTTCTGATGCAAATAGGCGCTCTGAATATTTGAATTTATTCTTTACAATTGAGATTGTATCATAGCCTAGCTCTAGGGCATTAGCCAACATAAAACCTTCATTTATTATTTTGTCCCTTAATGCCTGTGGGGTCAAATGATATTTTTCGTTATTATCTTTTATTATATTATCAAATTCTTTTTGACATAACTCATATTCACCAAGCTTAAATACTAATTTTTCACTTTCAGGTTTACAGCTGAAAACAACTAAGAGTAATAAAATAATGGAATATTGTATATATTTTTTATTCATAACACAGGAAAGATTTTTCCAACTTAAACTTTAACAACAACCGACTATGTCAAATTATATAGCCTGGCAGTTAATAACTACCAGGCTATGTAATTATGCATGCAAGACAAGTATATTACAAAATAACTTTCGCTCCTATATTAATAAGTCCAAAAGAACATAATTTCGCAAAACTTATCTCCATAGATATGTGGATTAATGTTACGTACTTTAATATATACCGTATTTACTGATACATTATTCCAAACTTTTGATACATTTTGCGACCCTAAATCACATTTATAATAATTAAGATCTCCCCCCAACACAGACACTTCTGTAAGATTTCCAGTAAATCCACCTAAGCGTGCTTCACTTAACACTGTACCATATGGAAAACTAACGGTTTGTTCAGATGGCCCACAGCTATTTTCACCTGTCGATAAATAAACATGGCCATCAAAGGCATAACTACTAGAAATAGAAACAAATAAAACTGATAAGATTAATAATGCTTTTTTCATGGTTTAATTTTTTTTATTGATATAAATTAACAACTTTTGGCTTGCAGGCCAGATACAAAATTAATCAAATATTTAACATAGGCTAATTTTATGTATGTTAATTTAACAGCGGTGTGTTTTTTATACAAATAGAGGATATTTTTACAAATAGGCTATTTATTCTATATTTCAATCCTGCAACTTTAAAAAATAAACACACAGACTTCATATACATAATAATGAAGAAATAAATTTCACACAAAGAACAGACCTGTTCATTATGCACAATTCCATCCCCCAATGGCACCATAATTTTAACTAGCCTTACCATCCTAGCCCGGTACAACTCTTATAATTGCATTACCCAACCGTTCAGAAAAATTACCCCAAAATCAACAACTCAAAAGCTACAAATGAAAAGAAGCCTACTATCGTGTTTCGTGCTTATTTGCTCAATGCATTCGTTAACTCATTGGCAAGTTTTGGTAGGAATTCCAATTACAGTGCGTGGTTAATGCGGTAGTATATAAAGTCTGTATACTAATATTTGAAGTAATCCAATTAATAATTCTGTCCTGTTCCAACGAATCTTTTTCTACATCTACTTTTATAATATTTATTTCATCGTTTATCAATTCGCTTTTCCAAATTGTTTTTTTAGCCTTAGAAATATTATTTAAAATAGTGTCCATTGAATTTTTAAAGAATGGATGTTCATCAAAGTTGAATGAGGTATAAGAACCAAAGAAACTGATACTATTATTTTCCAGATTTAAATTAATTTGTTTTGCCGATTCTCCAATTAAGTTAAGCTTTCGAGTTACGATTGTATCGGTGTCGTTAAGTAAAATATTTTTGTTTTCAAGTCCTTTCTTGTCCTGAATAATAATATTTAATATGGAATGATTTCTAATTTCTCTATTTTTTTCAATCGAACATGATTGAAATAGGAAAACAATAATCGTATATATTAATAATCTGTTTAGCATGTTTTTTAAGCTTCCGACTAACGGTCATTTGTATGTGGTCGGGCGGGATTTCGAACAGAAATCCTGTCAGACCCGCAGGAAAGTGGGCACGAAGTCTGACTTGTCAGACCGCCAAAACCCCCGCCTGCCATATACAAAACCTAAGTTTACATTTTCTTATCTTCTAACAATAAACAGAAAGAACGAAAGAGAGGAATAAGGTTGAGATACAAAATAGGCCTTTAGAGCCTGTCAACATAGATTATCCCCACTCTTTTACTCCAGAAATACGATCAGTTCTCTGGGCCGCTAAGCCTGTTTTTAGGTTGCTGTATTACCGTAGTTTCGTTCCTTCATAATAAAAATATTATGACTAAAATTAATCATTTTGTTGGAGTTGACGTATCAAAAGACAAATTTGATGTTTGGGACAACGTGGCCGGACATCGTTCTTATCCGAACGACAGCAAGGGATATCGCCAGTTTGCCAAACAATTGCCGGCCAATAGTTTTTGCGTTATGGAAGCCACAGCTAGTTACTATCAGCAGCTTGCCATGTATTTGTATGAGCATGATATTGAATTGGCTGTAGTTAATCCGATTTCCATCAAGCGTTTCATTCAGATGAAGTTGCAGCAAAACAAGACGGATAAAAGCGATGCCCGCATGATTGCTTTGTACGGACAGGAACAGCCCGGTTTGTCTCGATGAATTCCAGCACCGGAGTACATCACAAAGTGCAAGCAACTTCAGCAGGTGATCGTGATCTATTTAAAACAGAATACCTCCCTGAGAAACCATATTCAGAGTTTGGAAAGCCGGGGTGTTAAAAGCGGTGTGTTAATTCGTTCCCTGAAACGACAACTAAAACAGGTGCGCCAGGAAATTGATTTGTTGGAAGCCGAAATGCAGTCGTTGATTCACCAATACGATGCAGATTTGTTTGTTAACTTATCCAGTATTCCCGGGATCGGGAAAAAGACAGCAGCTTTTCTTATCATTTTAACCAATGGTTTTCGCGATTTTGACAATTATCGCCAGGTATCGTCCTTTTGTGTTTTATCACCCACAGAACATTCTTCGGACACCAGCGTAAAAGGTCGTTCACGTATCAGTAAACGGGGCAATCCATATATTCGGAATCAATTGTTTATGTGCAGTTTTACTGCCTGCCAGTGTAATGCGCAGTGCCGGTCACTTTATCAACGTTTGGTAAACAAAGGGAAATCGAAAAAACTAGCGCTGATTGCAGTGTGTAATAAGTTAATCAAGCAGGCATTTTCGATTGCAAAATCCGGAATACCATACGATCCGGACTATCGAAGTAGTATTGCCGGTCAATAATTTTCCTTTTGGAACAGCCCCCCAAAAAACAGGTTGTTTTAAAAGAAAAATTATGGGTTTTTATTTGGTTTTAAGCTCAGTTCTTTGTTAGCAGTTGTTATTTTATTTATCTCTTTATTACAAAGCTTTATACCTTCCTTATCTTTTATCTCTTTTGCAAGTTGTAGACTACTCTTAAAGTATCGTAATGCTATATCCTTCTTTTCGGGTTTTAATATCCACAAACAACCAAGGTTGTACAAGGAAATTGAATACTCAAATATTTTACCGGACTTATTAAAGTATTTGTAACTATCTGTGAAATAACTCTTCGCTTTAGCAAAATAATTTTCTTTTTTAGTTTTTTTATAAAGAGATAGATTAATGTGCCCGTTATTATTTTGTATTTGGGCAAGACGATATTTATTACCATCTTTTGCAAAATACTCTGATGCCTTTTCGTAGGCATATAAAGCTTTTTTATATTTCCTTAAAGCTCCTAAAATATGTCCCCAATGATTATAAGATTGCCCTAAACCATAATTATTATTTGTTTCTCCATAATATTTTATTGCATTTTCAAAATTAGTATGCGTCGTGAGCAGTGTTTCTTTAATAATTTTTCTTTTCAAGTATAAATTATAGTAAATTTCTAAAAGCTGCACATCCATTTCTGCTCTAATATCGTCATCAATATCTTCCGTGGACAGTATATCTTCTAATATCTTTTTGGAAATTTTAAAATGACTATTCTTAAAGAATATATTTGATACTATTAGTTCTGGAGTGCCTTTTCTAATGAGTTTAAAATCAAAATATTTTTCAATATTAAAATTATAAGATATTGTATTTAAAGTGGATGTAAAAAATTCACTGTGCAGTTTTTGTAAAAAACTGTCTGTATTACAGGTTAACCAATACCCATCAAACCTCTTAAACAATTTGTGATTGCGTATATCTTTATATTTTATTGTATAGCTCCTTGAATGTTCAATGAATAGAATTTTTATTTTACTATCAGTAATTGACTCAATTACTGGTGAGATATCGATAAAGTCTGAGCAACTATAGCCCAAAATAATTATATAATTGGTATTTATGTCTTCAAAAAACTGTTTTAAAATAGCTTTTCTACCATTTCTCAATTCTTCTTTAAAGATTTGAGACATTGTAGTTCTTATTGTTGCTTTATTAGATATGCTCCCATGAATTTTAATAAAATCTATTGAATCCGAATTTTGATCAAATGACCGAAACTTACTTTCTCTATCAATGATGTTTAGTTTATTTTTTAATTCGCTTTTTTCAATTAGTAAATCAAAATTTGTTGTCATGAGCTTCCTCAGCAAATCATATCTGTATAATTTCCATACAAGTTGGTGAAAATGATTTGGTTGTCCTTCTTTAAAAATATCTAAGAATTTAGTAATGTCAATATATTTAGAAAACTCTTCCATGAACAATTCAAATGGATAGTTTAATTTGATAATTTGTTCTGAATATTGACCTAAGTTTATTGTTTCAAGGATTTTTCTTTCAATTGTATGAACTGTTGGTATCCCTGAATTAAACGACATTCCTGCTCCGAAGAATAATCCAATGTTCCCATTTTTTAATTCTTCCAAAATATGAATTAGTTGACTCATTGAGACTGTTTTATAATAACTGCTAACGGTTGGTACATGTTGTCGGGGCGGATTTCGGAGAGCGTTCCTGTCCGAAGGACACGGAACTGCGATGCGAGAATCCGCAGTTGGCGTACCACTGTACCCCGCACTGCAATATGTACTGTGTTGTGTGCCGTTTTTTATTCTTTATTTAACTCATTCAAATATTTCGTAATTCCTATTAATCTTTGGTTTGTCCAAAATATATAAGTTTTATGATAGTCTGAGTCAGTTCGTTTCTTTAAGAAAGGGGCATCAAATGTGATGTTGTCTCTAGCTTCGGTAAAAAGATTATAAAACCATCTGAAGAATGGATTTTTTATTCTTTTAACTTCATATTTTAGTCCTTGTTGTGCAAGTTCGGTTGTTGTGTCATTAAAGTCCAGATTGATTATTTCGATGAAATTTGTTGCACATCTTTTCTTAAAGTCTGTCACCTCGTCGAGATTTACAGAATCCTTGTTTAAAAGACCGTCTGAATCCTTTACTAAAACCTTTAATTCAGATATGCTTTTACTAATTGTCATTTTCTTTGATAATCTTTTTTACATCTAAGTTTAACACAATACTATTATCCAGACACCAAAGCTTTAAATCATTTTGTAACTGTTTGTCGTATAGGTCGTCAAATCGAATATGGCTATTATCTTTTAGCTTTATTTGGTAATAATTAGAATGTACATCCACATCTCCTCCTATAAATGCAGCTGCTGGTCGAAACTCTGTTTTTATCTCATGGACTAAATCAATACTCTCTATAGAACTGGCATTTATATTGTTCTTTTTATATCCGTTTACCATTTTCCCCAAACAGATATAATTTTTAAATATTGAAATAGGTTTTGTTGTTTTGAGTGTCCGATAACCAAGGTATGCAAATGAAAAGAACAGAAGAGATAAAAGCAAGTTCTTTGGAAAAGTTGAGATGCCTAATAGCATTAGAAGTCCAAAAACAACAAGAACTCCTGCAACGGTGAAGTGCTTGTAGTTATTATAAAACTTAAGCTGATGATATGTTATTGAGTTATTCCTTTTCATTCTGGTTTTTCATCTTTGAAATACGCTGTTTTAAAATGGCACACAACGGTGAACTGTATGGTGCGTAGGGCTTAGAAATCACAAACTTTTCAAGCCGCTAAGTAGCCGAAGCGCAGGTTTGACACTTGTTATATTATATGGATTCGCCGTCGAAACTGCGTTTCGGCGGTGCTGTAGAAAGCACCCAAGCCTCAAATACCCACTTCACGCCCTATGCACTATAACAGATTGTTAGCCACTGGCATTATTTATGATATCCATTCTGATATAACTGAAATTTTTAATTTATTATCTTTTAATAATTCTAATTTATATGTGGCTCCGTTTCCAGCTAAAGGAGCAAATTGACATCCTGCATCTAAAAATCCAATTTTGTCATTACTTAATAAGATTATCCAGCATTTATCTCGTGAAAAAACTTCAAAATCCTTTAAACTGGGTTCTTTCTCAAAATCTAAGTCTTGTATGTTTTTTATTGGATTAATTAATGTGATAGTGTGTGAATCGTATTCTGAATAATTCTCTGAATATTGGTTAATATCGAAATTTCGTTTCCATCTTACAAGTTGACTTTTATGATATGCAAGTTCCTTTTTATTATAAAATTTACTATTTAATTCACCTAAAGTCCACATTATTTTATAACAACTTTCGTGATAATCCTCATAACACTCAATAATGGGTGGCGTTCCTTTAAAATATTGAAAGAACAATGTTATTCTTGATGGATAATTTTCTTTTACAAAATCAGCTTTTAGATTTAATGTTTTATACGCTTTAATGAGGTTTTCTTCGGCAGAATCTGGCTTTTGTTTAAGAATGCTAATAATTAATTTGTCATCAAGAATTGGAATATTTCCATATTTATTCGGTTCGCTTTTAATTACTTCATCAAGTTGTGTTTCTAAAAATTTTTCTGTTTTATCTTTGAGTGATTTATTATTCCAATTATGAGCCATTTGATTAAAGAAATATTCTGTTTTTGAATATCTTTCGTATTTTATTACGTAATCTAATAAGTTAATAGCAATTGTACTATCAATCTTGTAAATTGGTAATCCTCTCGATAAAATCAATGCAGAATCAATTCCATATTTTTCAGCAATAGGAACCAAGTTGTTGATGTTTATTTTCTCAATTCCATAAACTTGAATTGTAAACATTAAAATTATTAAACTCAATATTTTCTTAAATGTTCTCATCTTCTTTTGCTGTTCGTTAAGGCACATAGTTTACAAAGTTAAAGTCACATCCTTTACACTATTTTCGGACTTAACCTTGTTGATGATTCTTTATAAGTTAAATCATTTTGATTAAAGTATCCTAAAAGTACATTTCTGAAAAATACCTTCCCTAAGAACATTTTTTAGCTTAAAAATCCCGTAATCGTGGCTTTTTTTGCTTCCTGGATTCAATATGAACCATAACGTTTAATTGTATGTTTCGTACCGGTTTGCGGGATGGCCCCTTTTCATAAAAAAGGGAAAAAATGCGCGGGAAACCGGCTCCGGGGAATTTAGTGGCCAGTTCGCGAAAAAAGTTGTATTGTAGAAAATCACTCAGGTCGGCCAACTTTTGCACCTGTAGGGTAGGTCGGTGTAACATGCCGTTAACCGAAGTGGGGTGCATATTTAGTGCACGGGCAATGTCGGCACCGTTCACGTTTCGGCTTTTTATTACCCTTTTTACGATCGGAAGTACTGAAATCTTCTCCATAAGTATTAAGTTGATTGTTTATGCCTATTAATATATGAAAAAAACATAAATAAGTAAGTATAAAACATTTAATGCTGTGTTATAAGATTTTGTTTCGAGGCTAATAGCCTCGAAACAGAAATAAAATACATTGATAAATAGGTGAAAAACATAAAAGAGGAAGTAAATAGCCTCGATGATGAACTAAAAAACCTTTAATTTGTAGTTCAGAAGTACTCCTTTTGAACTACAAATGCTTCATTTTTCTTTCCAGTCCAACAAAAATCATATTAAAATTACAGGGCAGAAATTAAAAACTGGAAGAGCGATTCTTTTATCCCAACTGCATCTTTTATATTTAAGGTGAATTACAAAAAGCAAAACCATCTGCATGAAAGCACTTTTGTTTCTATCTCTGATCCTGTTTTTGGAAGCCTGTACACAGGAGTCCGAACCTGTTTTAACCACTGTTGCCGGAGCTTCGGATACTACTTTGCTGGTAGAACCTTTTGGCATGTGTCCCGACGGCAATGGCAATTTCTTTATTGCCGATGTGGGTAAACATTGTATTAGCCGCGTAACTTCCGATGGAGAAGTAAAAGTGTTTGCCGGAACTGAAAAGCCGGGAGCTGCTGACGGTGATCTCGAAACTGCCGGTTTTAACAGTCCATCTGGACTGTGTTTTGATAAAAACGGCAACATTTATGTAGCCGGATTTGGCGGGCAAAACGTTCGGAAGATAACGCCCGATGGAGCGGTTACAACTGTTGCCGGAACAGGTGAAGAAGGTTATCTGGATGGTTCTGCCGGTGAAGCGCTTTTTAGTTCGCCACGTGGTATTTGTATCGATTCAAAAGGAAACCTATTTGTGGCCGATTGCTGGAACCACCGTATTCGCAAAATATCTCCCGACGGAATGGTAAGTACTTTTGCCGGAGGTGGCAAACGGGGCGAGTTGGTGGTAAACGACTGGAAAGATGGTCCCGACACCACTGCTCGTTTTGATGCTCCATGTGGACTGGCGATCGATGCACACGACAACATTTTTGTGGCTGATGCCAATAATAACAGTATTCGAAAAATTACACCCGATGGAATGGTAACAACCCTGGCCGGAACCGACCACCGCAAAGGTCTTGCTGACGGGACAAAAGAAGAGGCAATTCTGAATGTGCCCACAGAACTATATGCTGCTCCCGACGGAACGATTTATTTCTCCGACACTTATAACCACTGCATCCGAAAAATTACCCCCGACGAGCAGGTGATAACACTTGTAGGAACCGGAGAAGAAGGATTTACAGCGCAAGAGCCGTTGGAATCTTTACTTAGTAATCCGCGTGGAATTTGTGTTTATAACGGTTTCCTTTATTTTGTCGAAATGGGGAATCATACGCTTCGCAAGTTGAAGCTCTAACTACACCTCTATATAATAAATCGATTTGTAGTCGAGTTTTTTAGCACCAATCCGGTCGTAAAAATCCATGGTACTTTTTTACAATTTCCCGGCTCTCACGCGGCTAAGCGACTCCGGTGTCATTAGCAGGTAGGAGGCAATATGGTTTACCGAGGCACGTTTGGCAGCATCGGGGTATTCGCGCAGAAAACGCTTGTAGCGTTCCTGGGCAGTTTCGAAACGCCACGAGTCGGCTTTTTCTTGCGATACAATCAACGATCCCTCTAAAATCTTTCGCAGTAATGTAGCCAGTTGCGGATGTTTTTGTGCCAGTTTAATGAATTCTTCGTAGGGCATTAAAAAGATTGTGCTGTCTTCAAGAGACTGAACCAGTATCGACGATGGTTTTTGAAGGAACAAACTGTTAATACAAAGGGCACCCTGGTTTTCGCAGGCAAAATGTTCGGTAACTTCGCGGCCGTCTTTGTAGTAAAATTGCCGCAGCATGCCTTTTCCAACCCAATAAATATCGTGCGCAACATCGCCTTCTTTTAGCAGGAACTCACCCTTTTTTAATTTTTTCTCTTTCAAAATAGAGCTAAGCAATTCTTGTTCTTTCTGATCGAGCGGATGAAAATACTCCGCAATCATGTGCACTATCTTCCTGGCTTCATTCATACGGGAAACAAATTTAACAAAGAATGGCAATGAATAAAATTAAGTGTTCGTTGGGGTATTTTCTGATATAGATCAAATCGAAAAAGTAAGATTGAATTTATTTTTGGCGAAAGAAGGTTTGACGCAATAATTTATTTAATCAATAAGAACTAAAACAGATGAAGAGAAAATTTCTAGCTATTAGCATTGCCCTGTTTCTGGCAATTGCTGTTAGTCCAAAATTTAGTGTAGCACAGGACGCCCCGCAATTGGGGAAAGATCCTGTTGAAAAGGTAATTGGAGCAATGAGCATTGAGGAGAAAGCACATTTTCTGATTGGAACCGGAATGGCTGGTTTTTCAGGAAACGATGCTGTAATTGGCGAAACAAAATCGTTGGTGCCGGGTGCTGCCGGTACAACATACCCAATTCCGCGGTTAGGAATTCCTGCTGTTGTTTTGGCCGATGGTCCTGCCGGATTACGTATTTCGCCAACCCGCGAAGGAGATGAGAATACTTACTACTGTACTGGTTTTCCTGTTGGAACTGTAATGGCATGTACCTGGAATACCGATCTGGTAGAGCAGGTTGGTAAAGCCATGGGGAACGAGGTGCTGGAATACGGTGCCGATGTGTTGTTGGCTCCGGCGTTAAATATTCAGCGTAACCCGCTTAACGGAAGAAACTTCGAATATTACTCGGAAGATCCTGTTGTGTCGGGAAAAATTGCAGCCGCTATGGTGCGTGGTGTACAAAGCAATGGCGTTGGTACATCGGTAAAACACTTTGTGGCCAACAACCAGGAAACCAACCGTACGGGCAACGACTCGCGTGTTTCGCCACGTGCCATGCGCGAATTGTACCTGAAAGGCTTCGAGATTGCTGTTAAAGAAGCGCAGCCATGGACAGTAATGAGCTCGTACAATTTCGTAAACGGAATTTATACTTCGGAAAGAAAAGACTTGTTGACCGATATTTTGCGCGATGAGTGGGGATTTAAAGGTTTGGTAATGACCGACTGGTTTGGGGGAACTGATGCCGTGGCACAAATTGAGGCCGGTAACGACCTGTTGGAACCCGGACGCCCGGAGCAATACGAAGCCTTGGTAGCTGCTATGAAAAGCGGTAAGCTGGCAATAGAAGATGTTGACCTTTGCGTGAGCCGTATTATGGAGCTGGTACTTCGTTCGCCACGTTTTAAAGGTTACGAATTTTCGAATAAACCTGATTTGAAGGCTCATGCTGCAATTACGCGTCAGTCGGCTGCCGAAGGAATGATTTTGCTGGAAAACAAAAACAACACTTTGCCTTTAGCATCATCGGTTAAAAAAGTGGCAGCCTTTGGTATTTCTTCGTACGATTTAATTGCTGGTGGTACCGGATCGGGCGATGTAAATAAGGCGTACACCGTTTCGTTGATAGAAGGATTAACGGGCGCCGGTTACAAACCGAGCAAAAACATTACCAAAGCTTACGAAACATACATGGCCGCCGAGGCCGCAAAACAAAAGCAGGGGGAAGGTCAATTGTCGGCGTTTATGCCTAAAGTTCGTCCTGATGAGTTTGTTCCGTCAGAAGAAATGCTGGCAAAAGCGGTAAAGGGAAACGATGTGGCGATTATTACTATCGGACGTATTTCGGGCGAATTTATAGATCGGAAACTGGATCGCGATTTTAACCTTTCGAAAAATGAATTGGCTTTAATTTCGACAGTTAGTAAGGCTTTTCAGGACGCGGGCAAAAAGGCTGTTGTTATTCTGAATATCGGAGGTGTAATTGAAACGGCCAGCTGGAAAAATATTCCTGATGCCGTCTTGTTAGCAGGTCAGGCCGGACAAGAAGGTGGAAATACAATCGCCGATGCATTAAGTGGGAAAGTAAATCCTTCGGGGAAATTAACAGCTACTTACCCCATTAAATTCGAAGACCATTGGTCGTCGGAGAACTTCCCGTCAACTGCTGAAGAGCAAAAACTGGATATGGGTGGTTTTATGAGTGCCGAAAGAAAAGTAAGCAATAAAAGAAGAAATGTTGATTATACGGTTTACGCCGAAGGTATTTATGTAGGCTACCGTTATTTCGATAAATATGAAGTGCCGGTTTCTTATCCGTTTGGCTACGGAAAATCGTATACAACTTTTGAATACAGCGGCGCTAAACTAAACGAAAGTAATGGCGAATATACGGTAACAGTAAGCATTAAAAATACCGGCGATTATGCAGGTAAAGAAGTGGTTCAGTTGTATGTTTCGGCTCCTGAAAGTAAATATGCCGACAAACCGCTGAAAGAGCTAAAGACATTTGCCAAGACTGCTGAATTGCAACCTGGCGAGAGTGAAACGGTGACGCTTACTTTCAAAAAAGCCGATGTGGCTTCGTTTAATACTTTAGAGCAAGCCTGGATTACCGATGCCGGCGACTATAAAGCACTGGTTGGTGCATCGTCAGCCGATATTAAAGCAGAGTTGCCATTTGCTTTAAACAAAACCGAATGGATCGAGAAAGTGCATAAAGCATTTTAATTTTCAGATAGTTAGTGTGTCGATAAGGGCGCCGGTTTTCCGGTGCCCTTTTTTTGTGAAAAGCAAGTAGGGGTGAGATTGTGCTGTTTTTGAGTTATGCTACAAATCTTCAAAATCACAATTATACCACGTTTTGTCCACTGTAAATCCGCTTTTTTCGTAGAGTTTGATTGCCGACTCATTCCAATTCAGTACTTGTAAACGGAAGCGATTGCACTTTTCGGCTTTGGCTACTTCAAACATTTTATCCATTAAACGGCTGCCCAATCCGTTGCCGCGCCAGGCTTCTTTAACATACAAGTCGTCGAGGTACAAGGTTTTTCCTACCCAGGTATAGTACGAGAAATAGTAAAGTGCCATTCCAATGATTTCCTTTTCTTCGGTTTCGGCCACATAGCAATTAAAGTAGTTTTTTTGCTCGTACATTAACTCCAGCGAATTACTCACCTTGTCAAGGCTTTCTTCATATTCTGCCAGTTCCGTAATGAGCCCGAATATTGCCGGGAAATCATTTTCTGTTGCTTTTCTTATTTTAATATCCATGTATAAATTTTAATTGAGTTGGAGTTTGGCCGAAGCTTTTACATCGCCGTTTATTACAATCTCGAAAGTATGCTCGCCGGGATAATGTTTGCGTGTAGTTCTGTTTTTGAAGGCGTGTTTTTTGCTGATGGAGTATTCGCCCGGTTTCATTTCCACCTCTTTTATCTGAAAAACTTTTGGCGATGTTTTGCCGCTGGCTTTAACAAAGTGAACGATGTATTCGATGCGTACTTTTTGCTTTTGTTTTGTATTGAGGGCCAGTTTGAAAGTAAACGAAATATCGTCGCCAATTGCCGGAGAAGTGTCCGAAAGTTGAAATTCATTTACTGTCATTAGCTCAGGATTGGCAAATCCAAACAGCAGCATTGCTCTTTTGTTACCTTGTTTTAACAGGGTACGGCAAGCATGTTTTATAATCCAGTCGGTGTTTTTTGATTTTCCCTGCCAGCGCTCGCAAATATCCAACACCAGTTCCGGGTGATCTTTCGAAATATCATTCAGGTTATTGGCTACACTTTTTCGCACAAATTCTTCCGGATCGTCTTTTAGTTTCTCCAGAATAGGCAGAATTAACGACGGATCTTTTTTCAAAGCCGGCACACCCGAAGCCCATGGCAGGCGGGGGCGACATCCTTCGCTGGCAAAACGCCTTACCCGAAAATCGTCGCTATCGGCCCAGGCCAACATGTATTTCATGGCGCCTTCAAGGTCTTTATTTAAAAACGGTCGGATTCCAAATTCCGAACTACCGCATTTGGTGAGTTCGCCCAATGCCGGCAAGGCAATGTTCCAGTGTTTCTGTCCGTATACTTCAACATAATCGGGTAAAGTAATGGCTTCAAAACCGGTAACTTTTGGAACAATGGCCACCAAAATTTCAACTGCTTTTTCAAAATCTTCGGGTAAAAAGCGGTGAAGACATAAAGTGGTATGCCGCATCTTTTCTTTCAGCTCGCGCTCCGGCCAGTCTTTATCGCACACTGCGGCAACAAATTCTTCCGATTGAAACGGCGGATACACTTCTTTTAAAACGGTGCCAAAAAGTTGAACTTTTTCTAAAGGGAACAGGGTGTCTTTTAGTTTGTCGGCCATGGTAGTAGTTTTAGCTTAGTATATTTAGTTCGTCAAAAAGTTGTTCCTGTTGATGTTTTAAATTTTTCCATTGATGTTTTCTGAATGTTTTCAGAATAAAAAGTCGTCCTCTGCCAATTGTTTTTAGCAAAAGAATGTACCAGCGAAACGCCAGTTTCCCGGCAAAAGGCAGTGTGGCAAAAAATAACAGTTTATGCCACCACAAAGGAAGCCACGCCGATACTGCCCAAAGTTCCAGCAGGTAAACAATAGGGAAGAGGGTAAAACCCAAAACCAGTGAAAACGAACTCCAAAAAGCAAAGTCTTTTATTTTTTTGCGAACAATGGTGTCGATGGCAAAAAACGGAATGGCGTTAAACAGGAATCCAAAAGCAAAAACCGGCAAGGTGATCAGTAAAAGCAGTTTATTCAGTGCCAGTTTCAGAAAATTATTTTTTGGATTTTCAACCAGCCACGAGCGCAAACCATATTTCCTCACTTTTGTGTCGAATCGTTTTGCGGCACTGCAAATCTTTTCTGTTCTTTCTTTATTAATGGGTTCCAGGTCATCGAGCTTATTTACCAACTGCTGGTCGGATTTAAAACGACTCACGAATCCATTTTGCTGGCCTTTTTTTTTGGCAAAAGCTTTTCCGTAGATCGCTCGGATAAGCTCGAAAATTTCGTAATTTTCCTTGCTTTTAATGTTTATTATAAGTGGCTCGATGGCTCTTTCAAGTGCATCGCGCAAGGCCAGTGTTGCGGCGCTGGGATTTTCCTTGTATGCTTTCAGAAAATCATTGACCAAAATTGGCTCGCCGAAATTAACCAGCACGCTACGGTTAAATTTCCAGTAACTGCTGTAATAAATTCCGGTTGGCACAATGTGGATATCCAGGTTGTTGTCGGCTTTTTCTTCGGCCTGAAAAACAATACGGGGCACCGCTTTTTTGTGCGATAACATTTGTCGTTTTGCCGAGTGAGCCGCCTCGGGAAAAAGGGCCAGTGCACAATTATTCTTCAGTACTTTTATCGAGTCGGCAAAAGTTTTTTCATTTTTTGCGAGCTGATCTTTCCCGTCGCGCATGCGGTAAACAGGCATAATTTTCAGAAATCGCAACGCCAGCGTTATAATACCGGGTTTAAAAATATCGGCACGCGCCAGCCATACCGGCTGAAAACGGGTGTGTAAAAGAATTGCCATCGGATCGCTCAATGCATTCTGATGGTTGGGAGCAATAAGTATTGGTTTATTCCGGGGAATGTTTTCTGTCCCGTTTAAAATAATTTTCTTATGAATAATCCAGTCGACAAAACGGACATACTGCTTTAAAAGCCAGTATCCCAATGACCACTTTTCGTATTTCATCTTATTAAAATTGTTTGTTCTCTATGGTATAAGATGCCTGCCTCTCGGCAGACAGGGAACGTTCATGATTTTAATATTCCTATCTATGTGATGAGGATTTAACCATGGTCGTTTCATTTCTCAAAATTAATTATTTGGTTAACCTAAATCGTGCCATAAACGAAGATACTGCAAATCCGCTTAAAATATGCCAAACGCCCCACCAGGCTGCAATAATTGTCATGCCGCCAAGCTCCAGTTCGGGAGGAAATATTTTGGGATTAAACATGAGTACCAGCGCCAACCCAGAGTTTTGGATGCCGGTTTCTATTGTAATCGTTCGTTTGTCAATTCGTGGTAATCGGAAGATGCTGCTGATGCTGAAACCTGCCAAAAGTGCGAGTCCGTTATGAACCAGAACAATAAGAAATACCAGGTGTATAAACTTCCTGAAATGTTCGAAATTGGCGCTTAATAATGCAATTACAAAACCAATAAAAATAACAATTGATATTTTGCGAATAGGTTTTTTAATTCGATGCGTTAACACCGGAAAATATTGTGCTATCAGTAATCCTGCAATAACCGGAATACCCAGCAATATTACTACAGTTTGCACCATTTGGAAGAAATCGATGTTTATGGGAACAAGGTATTCTCCTGCTCCCTGGTTGTTGTAAAAATTAATAAACAGGTCGCCCCAAAGAGCAAAGTTTATGGGGGTCATAAAAGTGGCAGCAAGCGTGGCAATGGCAGTTAAACTTACCGACAAGGCAAGGTTCCCTTTTGCCAGGGCACTCATAAAATTCGATATGTTGCCTCCCGGGCACGATGCAATTAATAACATGCCGAGAGCAACGGTTGGCGTAGGATTTAGCAATATAACAAGCAAAAAAGTTACCGCCGGAAGAAGCACAAATTGCGAAATAACACCGACAATAACCGATTTGGGGTGCATTATGAGTTGTTTGAAATGTTCAATTTTAATATCGAGGGCAACGCCAAACATTATAAATGCAATGGTGATATTAAGTGCTAATAAACCGGTAGGAGAAAAATTGAGCCTGACATGATCGAGAACTTCCAGTGCTTCTTTCATAAGTATTAATTTGAACGGCAAAATAGTAAACAATGCCGATATATCATAAAAAAAACCGGCGTTGAAAGTGATTTTCAATGCCGGTTTTATGAGATATAAAGTTTTTCTATTTGCCCAATAGCAGCTTTGCCATTTTATCATGAATATCGGTATTCTCCATGATTCCTGTAAACTCTTCGGCTCCGGGACCATACGAAAAAACCGGTACCATAACAGCAGAGTGTTCTGTTGTTGGGAAGTCGGCTTTTACCATTCCTGTATTCATATCGCCACCTGTTAATGCCATTCCGCCGGTTTCGTGGTCGGCAGTTACCACTATCAGTGTTTCGCCATCCTTGGCGGCAAACTCAAGAGCTTTACCAATTGTCTGGTCAAAATCCAGCATATCTTGAACAATGTAAACGGTATTATTGGCGTGTCCACCCCAGTCAATTTGCGAACCTTCAACCATCAGGAAGAAACCTTTGTCGTTATTATCCAGAATATTAATTGCAGTAGTAGTTGCAACCTGTAGCATATCGCCGCGCTCAGCAACTCTTCCATTGTGAACACCTGCGGTTAACCCAGCTAGTTTCCCACTTTTTACTTTTGCTATTTTGTTGATGTCGGTTTCAACAGTATAGCCTTTCTCTTTTAATGTATTTACCAGGTTGCGGCCATCTTTCCGTTTTGTAAAATGATCGTTTCCACCACCAATAAATACATCGATATCAGTGTTCATGAAATCTGCAGCAATTTCTTCGTACATATGCCTGTTGGGCTGATGTGCAATAAACGATGCCGGAGTGGCGTGTGTAATTGCCGATGTTGAAACCAGTCCTGTTGCCAAACCTTTAGCTTCGGCTTCTTCAAGTATCGATTTTACTTTAGCTGTATCGGTATCAACTCCAATTGCACCGTTGTAGGTTTTTACTCCACATGATAAGGCTGTTCCGCCAGCTGCCGAATCGGTAATGTAATTGCTGGCCGACTGGGTTTTTGAGAAGCCAATATGACGGAAGTTGTCGAGAAACAAGTGTCCATGGTTAGCAGTAATTCCCGAAAAAACCTGGCTTACCCCCATACCATCGCCGATAAGGAAAATAATGTTTTTAGGTTTCTCTGCCTTAAACTTTTGTGGATACATCTTTACCTCGTAAGGGGCGTTGCCCGGGTAGGTTTTATCTGTATCTTCTGATTCTGCATGCAAATACGCATCTTGCGCAAATGTCCCGAAAGTGAGGGCACAAAAGGCAATTAATAAAAATAATTTTTGTAACATGTCTTTTCTTTTTTTTATAGCTGTAAAAGTATCGTATTTTGATTATTCAATCTTAAATGAACAATAAAAAACGGTGAATAGTTTTGTAATGTCAGCCGAATTTTTCAATTTCTTCTTTATCGAAATTGGTGTTCAGCGTAAAATAAGTTTCATCCTGCGTTGTATGCATTTTTATAATGTCGATTATTACAAAGTTGCTTAGTATTTCTTCTGCCTTTTTGCGCGATAAACGTGCTTCTCGTATAAATTTTGAAAAGGTGATGGATTCATTTTTTCGTAGGTAGTGGATAAGAAAACGCTCGTTGTCGGAGTAGCTTAAGTACACGCCTTTCGAACTTTTTTCCTTTCGCCACACTTCAATTTGTATTTTATGGGCCAATATATTTTCGTCTTTCTGCCGGATGTAGGCCAGCCATTTTCCGTTTTCGTCTTTAGCAAAATGTGGTTTTTTATTGCTGGCTTCAATTCCGATCTCCAGAACGGTTTTACCCTCAATTCTCCATTGCTTTGTGGTGAAATCAATTTGAGGTTTGCTGTATATTTTTGCTGCAGATTCAATCATGTAGAATTCTTCGTCGCTGCTAATGCCGGCAATTTTACCATTGTCTTTTATGCCAATAAGCAAACGTCCGCCATCGGTATTGGCAAAGGCCACCAGCGATTTGGCAATTTTTTTCGAGTCGCTAATACAAAACTTAAAATCCTGCTGCTGATGCTCTCCCTCTGCAATAAGTTTATAAATATAACTGCTCATTCGTTAATTGTTTTTTGGGCTTTTCAATAAAATCAGAGCTCTATTTCATCCATTCAAACATTACATAGTGGTCCTGGTTCATTCCCAGGTTTTCGTAGGTTTTTTGTGCTGCTCCATTTGTTTTGTCGGCGTAAAGGCGAATTCCGTTAAGGTTATCGGCTTTCATCACTATATCTTTAATGTGCGCATACATTTTGCGGTAAACGCCTTTTCGGCGGAATTCGGGCCTCACATAAACCGATTGTATCCACAAAATTGTTCCGTTGCGCCAGTCGCTCCACTCGAAAGTAGTTAATAACGAACTTACCACTTGTCCGTTCATTTCTGCAACGTAATAGTAGCCTTTGTTGCTGTCGTTTAAAACGGCTTCAACACCTTTCTCTACTGTTGGCGCGTGTAGTTCAATGCCTTCTGTTTCGTGTGCCATTGCTAACTGAAATTCTACCAGTGTTTTGTGGTCTTTTTGAGTTGCTTGTCGTATTTTCATCTTAAAAATTGTGTTCTTAGCGAAAGTAATAATTCCTGAGAAATCACTAAATTCCGCCAAATTTTTTTCAATGAAGATAGTTGTAGCCTCAAAGAATCCGGTAAAAATAAATGCCACCGATGCAGGATTTTGTACTTATTTTAATGGTGTTGAAGTGCAGGGTGTTTCGGTTGAATCGGGTGTTTCGGATCAGCCAAAAAGTGATGAGGAAACATTAAAAGGGGCTTTGAACCGCGTGAAAAATGCCCGAAATGAATTTAATGATGCCGACTATTGGGTGGGCATTGAGGGGGGACTAGCGATGAATGGTTCGGAAATTGAAGCTTTTGCCTGGATCGTTATTACATCGGGTGAAAAAACCGGAAAGGCGCGAACAGCAAGTTTTCAGTTGCCGGGGAAGGTGGCAGCGTTAATTGCCGAAGGTTATGAGTTAGGCGAAGCCAACGATATTTTGTTTAAACAAGAAAACTCGAAACAAAAAACCGGTGCAGTGGGGCTTTTAACGGGGAATAAAATTAACCGGACCGCCCTTTATAAACAGGCGGTACAGTTGGCGTTGGTGCCATTTTTAAACCCCGGTTTGTATTAGCCTTCTATTCTGTCCATAATTTCGTCAACGCGTATGCGTTCTTCGTCTAAGAGTACCAGTTGTAGTTTTTCCTTTTCTAAACGCTGGCTAACCATTGGCCCTACTTCGCCGGTTACAATGGTGGTTACTCCTTGTTCTTTTAAAAAATCAACCAATTTAACTCCACTGTGCGATTCTTCAATAAATTTATTCTCCTCAATGGAATACTGGTTTTTATCAACATCAAACAGTACAATGTATTCACACTTCCCGAAACGGAGATCGAGAAAAGACTTTTCTGTTTTGCCGGAGGATGTAATCGCAAATATTTTACTCATAATAGATCTGTTTTAGATTTTAATAATAACAATTATATCCCAAAAAGTTTAATCTTTTTTTAATTTGTTCAGTTCCTCCCAGTATTCAACAGCTCTTCGTGTGTGCGGAATACAAATGGTTCCGCCTACAACGTTGGCCACACTAAAAACCTCAAAAACTTCTTCGGTGGTAACATGTAGTTCGTGGCATTTCTCGAGGTGGTATTTTACACAATCGTCGCAACGCAGTACGAGCGATGTTGCCAGTCCCAGCATCTCTTTCACGTTGGCACCCAGTGCTCCTTCTTTGTAGGTAAGTGTATCTAGACTATAAATGCGCTTCATTACCTTGTTGTCCGAAGCCAGTATTTTTTCATTCATTTTCGCCCGGTAGCGGCCAAATTCTTCCACTAAATTTCCCATAACATCATTTATTTTAATGTGGCGGTAAAGTTAGGGTAAGTTTTAAATTCCTGAAAAAGCCAATAAAAAAATATCAACAGGCAGAAGTAGTGTTTTGCCCCTCTCATATTACTTATAGATTAAGGCAATGTTATGTGAATAGAAACCGTTCGTGTTTTATATGTTTTTAAATTATATTTGCGCACTCAATAAAAAAGGAATAATGAGGACTTTTTTGCTGGTTTTAGTTGGTCTGTTGGCCACAAATTTCTCGTTCGCCCAGGTTGATCTTTCTGAAGAAATGAATGCTGATACAAGTAGCATTGCAATTCTGGAACGACTTGATGTGAATAGAGACGCGCGGCTCGACAAAATGCTAAAATGGCATATTGAAAAGAACCAAAAAAGAGAGGGGATGGATGGATACAGGGTTGAGATCTTTTTTAGTTCGAGTTTGGACGCGAAAGAACAAGCCCTTAACCTTAAAACTGAATTTCTGACAAACTACCCGGATTTTCCCGTTCATATAAAATTTATTGCACCGAACTTTCGGGTTCGTGTAGGCGATTTTAGAACGAAAAACGAGGCTCTGAAGTTGTATAAGCAAATTCAAAAAAAATATCCTGCAGCTTTTATTGTTCCTGATGTAATCGAATTTCCATTGTTGAAACAAAATCAGTATGAGTGACCAGATTAAACACGAGTGTGGCATTGCTTTAATTCGTTTGTTAAAACCGCTTTCTTACTACCATAAAAAGTATGGTACCTGGAAGTACGGATTGAACAAGTTGTACCTTTTAATGGAAAAACAGCATAACCGCGGACAGGATGGCGCCGGAATTTGCTGTGTAAAATCAGAGCTCGATCCCGGGAATCCGTACATAAGCCGGTTCCGCTCGGTTGAGCCAAATCCAATAAAAGATGTTTTTGATAAGGTGAACAAACCTTTGAAAAAAGCGAAACGCAACAACTTCGATATTAATGACCCGGAATGGGCAGAAAACAATTTTCCGTTTGCCGGAACGCTTTACCTGGGGCACCTGCGCTACGGTACTTTCGGGAAGAACAGTATTGACTTTACGCATCCGGTAATGCGACAAAATAACTGGAAGTCGCGTAACCTTGTGTTGGCAGGTAACTTTAACCTTACAAATACTGATGAGCTTTTTAATGTATTGCTTAACCTGGGGCAGCATCCAAAAGCTTATACCGATACGGTAACTGCACTCGAAAAAGTTGGTCATTTTCTTGATGAGGAAAACCAATATCTTTTCAGAAAATATAAAAACGAAGGCTACGATAATAACGAGATTTCGCCGTTGATTGAACAAAACCTCGATATTCAGAATCTTCTGGAGCGTGCCTCGAAAGACTGGGATGGTGGTTATGCTATGGCCGGATTGATTGGCCATGGCGATGCATTTGTTGTTCGCGATCCATGGGGGATTCGTCCGGCGCATTATTATGCCGACGATGAGATTGTGGTGGTAGCTTCAGAGCGTCCTGTAATTCAAACGGTAATGAACTTGCAGGAAGGAGATGTTCAAGAGATTGGCCCCGGTGAAGGATTGATTATTAAAAAGAACGGTACGATTTCGCGAGAAATGATTCGTGTGCCGCATAAGAGGAAATCTTGTTCGTTCGAGCGAATTTATTTTTCGCGAGGTAGCGATAAGGCGATTTACCAGGAAAGAAAACAGCTCGGGCGTTTGCTGACTCCGATTGTTTTGGAAGCTGTGGATTATGATTACGAAAATACCGTATTCTCTTACATTCCGAATACCGCAGAAACCGCTTTTTATGGTTTGGTTGATGGAGTTCGTAGTCATTTGGTAGATTGGAAAATCGATCAGATTCAGCAAAAAAATGGTTCATTAACCGACAAGGACATCAAACGTATTCTATCGTTTGAGCCAAGAGTAGAGAAAATTGCCATTAAAGATGTGAAGCTGCGAACCTTTATCGCCGACGATGCCAGTCGTGATGATTTGGTAGCCCACGTTTATGATGTTACCTACGGCGTAATTCAAAAAGATAAAGATACGCTGGTTATCATCGATGACTCTATTGTGCGCGGTACAACATTAAAAAAGAGTATTCTGAAAATACTCGACCGATTGAAACCGAAAAAGATCATTGTTGTTTCGTCGGCACCGCAAATTCGTTATCCTGATTGTTATGGAATCGATATGGCGCGTTTGGATAAATTTATTGCCTTTAGCGCGGCTATCGAATTGCTGAAAGATCATGGTAAAGAGTCGCTGATTCAGCAGGTTTATAAGAAATGTAAAGAGCAGGAGAATTTACCAAAAGAAGAAATGGTAAACTATGTGCGCGAAATTTATAAACCATTTACAGCTGAAGAAATTTCTGCGAAAATTGCTGAATTGTTGAAACCGGAAGATTGTAATGCGGAGGTAGAGATTGTTTATCAGTCAATCGAAAATCTGCATAAGGCTTGTCCGAATGATTTGGGCGACTGGTATTTTACCGGTAATTTCCCAACGCCCGGTGGAAACAGGGTGGTTAACGGATCGTTTATTAATTACATTGAAGGAAAAGACGCCAGGGCATATTAGTTTTGGATTAAGAGATAAAAAAATGGCCCGGTACTTTTAAAGTATCGGGCCATTTTTATTTGTAGGTTATATTTTATTCAACTGTTGGCCATTCATCGTCTTCCTTACCTTTTATGTAAGTTTCAATATGGCGATCAACCTTAACCTCGTAAATATCTTTAATTGTTAAAATAATTCCGGTTTCAAGTACGTTTCCAAATACTTCGTTTTTAATTGTTCCAAAGGTTTTCATCGATGGTGAAAGGTTCATGTAGGCATTCACCAGCGGAGGAATATTTTCTCCAAATGTTCGTACATTTTGTACTAGAATTTTGTAGTCGTCTTTGTATTCCGGGCCAACAAATAGCTTTTTCATGGCATCCATGTCGATGTTGAATTCAACAGGATCTAGCGGATATACAAGATTTTCTTTATCGCGGAAATATTTTTTAAAGAAGTATTGAATCAGGTTACGTGCTTCGTTGTGGAAATGCTCGTACATTGTAATTTTTCCAAAGAAATATTTTATCTCCGGATGATCAACAGTAAGTGCTCCCAGGCCGTCCCAAAGGTTATCGAGTGCAAAAAGTGCTTTGGCGCCGGCTTTACTCGACTGGTAGGCAGGTTGCACAAACGAGCGTCCTAGTTCCAGTGTATAAGGCAGATAGTTCTCTTCAAATTCTTTAGAGAAGTGAAAAACCCGGGATGTGGCCAGTTTTATTTCTCCATTTTCATCGCGTGGAGCATCGGCACAAATTACATAGCGGTAGCCACCTAGTATTTCCTTTGCATCCGGATCCCAAACAATCAGTTGTTTGTAAGGATTTTTTGCGGTGTCGTATGCGTCGATATCGGTTTCTTTACCGGTGCCACCACCGGCATCTCTGAACGTGATTTCGCGTAAGCGACCCAACTCGTGCATAATTGCAGGCGAATCGTGTGCTGTTATAATGTATATTTCGTTACCACCTTTGTTGGTTTTGCGAAGTAGTTTTTCAGGCGTCAGCTCTGCATAAATTTCCTTTCTTGCTATAGGTGCTATTATGTCCTTCATTTGAATCTTTTTATCTGTCTGTGTCCCCAAACTCCCGAAACAGATTACAGAAATATGTGTCTCGTTGACATTTCGCTAATTCTGCTTACTTGTTTCGAGTTCCTCTTTCTTTTGAAAATTGGAATACAAAATTAAAAAAATCATGAGAATGCAGTTCGATAATACAGTTTAATTTGCTGAATCAGAACTTTCTTTTAGTTTGTATACCTTGTGTTTCACCCATTCCGCCCATTCCTGTTGTGTTTTTGTCTTGTCGAAAGTGGTATATGGAATCGGTTTCCCAAAATAAAGATGTACATCCGTGTTTTTGTGTTTTATCGTTTCGTCGGGTAGAAAAAACATTTCCAGGTTCCACTTTAATTTGAGAAACTTCCGGATTTTGGCAATACGGTAAAATCGATTTGAATTTCTTCCGCTTATAAAAACCGGAATTACATCTCGTTTGTGTTTAATTGCTTTGCTAATGAAATGCTTTTTCCACTCCAGGTCCATTATCTGTCCTTTGATTTTTCGCGATGCCAGTCCGGATGGGAAAATTAAAATCTGATCATCCGAGTTGTAACATTCTGAGAGCTTTTTTGCAGCTTCGCGTACATGGCCGCCGTGTTTGTTTACCGGTACGAAAACAGGACTTAGTTGTGGAATATTGAGTAAAATGTCGTTGGCTAAAAACTTGAACGTCCCTAAGCGTACTTCTACATTTTTCATGAGTAGCATGCCATCGAAGCCGCCTAGTGGATGGTTGCTGGCAATTATGTAACGCCCTGATTCAGGAATGTTTTCCTGGTTGTGAACGAATTCGTGAACATTAAATTCCTCAACTATCTTGTCAACAAATTCAATCCCTTGCAGGTGTCCGTACTTCTCAAGAAAAGTATTTACCTCGTCAAGATGTAAAATGTTGTTTAACCAGCGGTATGCAAATCCCGGGATGAATTTTGCCAATCCCGGACTTTTGGCGGCAAATACATCCCTGATGCGAATTGGCTTGTAGCTTTTTGTGCTATTCTCTGTTGTCATTTTCTGGTTTATTTGCGCCGGCAATTAACTAAAAAATGCTTAATCTTAAAAATACCATCATCGAGATCTGTTGTGTGGTCTGTCCTTCCTTTTTGCTTCGAGGTATTTCGCCGATTCTTGTTGTTGAGATCTTCGTCGATAAAGAATACTGTGCGGAAAATGAGTTATTAACGATGTGTGAGATAGGGTTGCGAGTTTGTAAAAGCCTATCAATCAATAGTCGTAAATGAGTAATTAACAGAATTGAACAGGTTATAAACATTGTGTCGCCAGGTTGTTAACAGGGCTGGAGGTGTGCGAGGTGGAATGAAGTGGAATAATCTGGCATAAAATGGAATAAAATTGTATTTTTACACTTGATAAAAAGACTTTTAAGATTTTATGGCATTTTTTGCAGGAACATATCAGGCTACCATCGACGACAAAGGGCGGGTGGTTCTTCCGTCGGCTTTTAAGAAGTCGATGGGCGAAAATATTCCTGATCAGGTTGTTCTGGAGAAAAACCGACTGGGGAAATGCCTCGATATTCATCCGATGGAAGTGTGGCAGGAAAAAGTGGAGAAGTTTCAGGCGAAAGTACGCGCCAGTACTAATCCTGCGCATTTTGCGGCTTTGCGTCAGTATTTCCGGAATTTTGCTCCGGTAAGCCTCGCCGCAAACGGTCGGATAAATATTCCTGATGAATACTTGAAGTACGCGAACCTGGAGGGCAAGGTGACATTTTTAGGGATGGGTGCCTCTATTAGCCTGAGTAACGAAATCGTGGCAGAAGCCGACGATATACCTGATGATGCTTATCTGGACATGTTGAGAGAATTTGATTTATAGGGAAGATGTCTGATGTTTATCACATACCGGTTTTGGCAGCCGAAAGTATTGAAGGGATGAATCTGCATCCCGGGGCCAGTGTTGTCGATGCTACCTTTGGAGGTGGCGGTCATTCGGCAATGATATTAAATGCACTTGACAGCGGCGGTCGTTTGTTTGCTTTTGATCAGGATGAAGACGCTGCCGGGAATGCCATTGAGGATGACCGGCTTTTTTTTATTCGTCATAATTTCCGTTACGTTCGTAATTTTTTGCGTTACCACGATGTTGAGCAGGTAGATGCGGTTTTTGCCGATCTTGGTGTTTCGTCGCACGAGTTTGATGAAGCCGAACGTGGTTTTTCATTTCGTTTTGATGCTGCGCTGGATATGCGCATGAATCGCGAGGCAGATCTCGATGCCGCAAAAGTTGTAAACGAATACGATGAAAGTCGGCTTTTTCAAATATTTCGCATGTATGGCGAAATTAAAAATGCCCGAAAACTGGTTGCGCAAATTGTAAAAGCCAGGAGTGAAGCCCCGATTACAACCACTACTCGCTTAAAAGAAATTGCATCATCGTGCGCCCCAAAAGCAATCGAGAATAAATATTTGGCGCAGGTTTTTCAGGCTTTGCGCATTGAGGTGAACGAAGAGATGGAAGCTTTGCGCGAGTTTCTGGCTATTTCGCTTGATATTTTAAAACCCGGTGGACGTCTGGTTATTCTTACTTATCACAGTCTGGAAGATCGCCTGTGTAAGAATTTCATGAAGTCGGGGAATTTTGAAGGAAAGATCGAGAAAGATTTTTACGGAAATGTGCAGTCGCCTTTCAAAATAATTAATCGAAAAGTGATTGTGGCAGGAGAAGAGGAGTTGGAGGCAAATCCACGGTCGAGAAGTGCAAAACTAAGAATAGTAGAAAGAATTTAACAGTGGCAGAGCAAAGTAAAAATACAAGAAAACGTGCGGGGATGAAATCCTTTATCGGAGGAACCATTCTTACCGATGAGCGCACTTTGAAGCAGATGCCGTTTGTCGGTTTTCTGGCGGTTCTGGGCTTATTGTTGATTGCCAATCGTAACTGGTCGGAAAGTACACTGCGCGAGATTGTGGTGTTGCAGGAAGAGCTGGCAGAGTTGCGATCAGAATCGGTAACGCTTTCTGCCAAATTGATGGACGCCAGCCGCCCTTCGGAAGTAGCAAAACGAGTTGAAGAGGCCGGGATTGGTTTGCAAGAGCCAATGCGTCCTCCGCAAAAAATAACGGTTGAAAAAGAAGATTAGAAGTGGGGATCAGGAAGACCATATTGTCGCGTATTGCAATTGTATACTTCGTGTTGACGTTGTTTGGAGTTGTGGTTGTTTTCAAACTTGTTTCTGTTCAGCAGATTAAAAATGAGCGCTGGCAGCAAATTGAGAAAAACCTGAGCAATAATACCGTGATTATTCCACCGGTAAGGGGAACAATCTGTGCCGACGATGGCAGTGTGTTGGCAACCTCTGTTCCGGGATATAAAATCCGCATCGATTTGGCTGCCGAAGGAGTTAAAAAAGTATTCGATAACGAAGTGGATTCATTAGCCTGGTATTTGTCGAATTTTCATAAAGATGCTTCAAAACGCGAATACGCCAGACGATTGCGGTCTGCTTATAAAAACAGAAACCGCGGCTATCTGCTCACACCTGAAAAAATAGACTATAATCAATTACAGGAATTTAAGAACTTCCCGATTTTGCGCCGCGGGCGATTTGGTGGTGGATTGATCATCGAACAGGAGAATAAACGTCTTAATCCGCTGGGAATGTTGGCGCAACGAACTATCGGTAGTTTGAATAAAGAAAATGCCTTGACTCCGGTTCCGGTAGGTTACAACGGACTGGAGCGTTCGTACGAAATGTACCTGCGTGGTGAAAATGGCATTAGTTACAAGCAGAACCTATCAGGGCGTTGGGTGACCCGCACCGAAATTGAGCCACAAAATGGAATGGATATTATTACCACCATTGATGTGAAGATGCAGGATATTGCGGAGAGTGCTTTATATAAACAGGTGCTAAAGTCGAATCCGGAATGGGCAACTGCAGTTTTAATGGAGGTAAAAACCGGTGAAATTAAGGCGATAGCGAACCTGGGGAAAACCAAAGACGGCTATTACGAAAAAGATAATTATGCGTTGGGGCATCGTGGCTGTTACGAGCCGGGATCAACGTTCAAGCTGGTGTCGTTGATGGTAGCGCTGGAAGACGGAGTGGTGGATACCAGTGATGTATTCGATACCGGTAATGGTTACTGGGCGCAGGAGAAAATAACTGACGACCATGCTTGTGGTAAAGTGAATGTGAAACAAATTCTGGAGCAGTCATCGAACATCGGTACGGCAAAAGTTATTTTGTCGAAGTATGCAAACAATCCAAAAGATTACGTTGACCGGATTTATGGATTTGGTATTCAGAAGCCTTTGGGATTGGAATTGGCCGGAGAAGGACAGCCTTATATAAAGTACCCTGGGAATGCCGATTGGTGGGGAACTACCACCCTGGGGCGTATGTCGTACGGTTACGATTTGCGTCTTACGCCATTGCAAATTTTGAACTTTTACAACGCTGTAGCCAACGATGGCGCCATGGTAAAACCACGTTTGGTAAAAGAAATTCGGAATAATGGAGCTCTTGTGAAAACATTTAAGCCTGAATTGCTGAACCCGATGATTGTTTCGAAAGAAACGATTGGAAAAGCGCAGGCAATGTTAGAAGGTGTTTGCCAGAACGGAACCGGGCGTGGTGTTCAGGGAGAACATTTTAAAGTTGCCGGAAAAACCGGAACAGCGCGCGTAGCCCGCTCTGATGGCAAAGGTTACGAGTATGGAGCTTACTATGCATCGTTTGTAGGGTATTTCCCAGCTGATAATCCGATGTATTCATTAATCGTAACATTTAAAAAACCACGAAATTCGATTTATGGTGCTGCTGTAGCGGGGCCTGTTTTTAAAGAAATTTCGGAGAAAGTTTATGCAAGTCAGATTATGAATGCCACTCCTGAAGATGATAATCATGAAGGAGAAGACATTCCACAGATAAAAAGCGGGGAGCGCGACGCGATTCTTCGTTTAGCCGAAGAGTTGGAGCTAAAAAATTTGCGCGGATTGCCCGATTCAAGAATGGTTTCGCTGAGTATGCAGGATAGCACAATTGTATTGGAAGAAAATGAGGTGCCTGCAAACGCTGTTCCTGATGTAGTTGGGATGGGGGCTAGCAATGCCATTTTCCTGTTGGAAAATGCAGGTCTGAAAGTGAAAATAAACGGAATCGGAAAAGTAAAAAAACAATCGTTGACCCCAGGTAGTTCCTACCGCCCGGGACAAACGGTATATCTCTCATTAAGTTAGGATGAAATTAAAAGAGTTATTGGAGCATATAGGGATTATTGAATGCATTGGTAGCATCGACAAAGAAGTTGCGGGCATTCAATTTGATTCAAGGAAAATCAACGCGGATAATTTATTTGTGGCACAAAAAGGTGTGTCGGTTGATGGACATCGTTTTGTTGATACGGCAATAGAAAAAGGTGCAACAACAATTGTTTGCGAAGAGCTTCCTGGAGAAATAAAACCTAAAGTTACCTATGTTCAGGTTGAAGATTCCAATAAAATTCTGGGAGAAATTGCTGCGGCTTTTTATGGCTCGCCATCATCAAAAATGAAAGTGGTTGGCGTTACCGGAACAAACGGTAAAACCAGTATTGCCAGCTTGTTGCACAAGCTTTTCAGATTGCAGGGGTACAATGCAGGTTTGCTTTCAACAATTTCTTATAAAATAAACGAGAAAGAGGAAGTTGCCTCGCACACCACGCCTGATGCATTGAAAATTCAGCAGTTAATGGCAGAGATGGTGGAAGCAGGTTGCGAATACTGTTTTATGGAAGTGAGTTCGCATGCCATCCATCAGCAACGTATTGCGGGCATACAGTTTGCAGGCGGCATCTTTACCAATATCACGCATGATCACCTCGATTACCATAAAACTTTTGCAGAATACATAAAAGCTAAAAAAGCCTTTTTCGACGGTTTGCCAAAAGATGCTTTTGCGCTGGTAAATGCCGACGATAAAAACGGCCTGGTGATGCTGCAAAATACAAAAGCCCGAAAACTGACCTATTCCAACCGTACGATGGCCGATTACCGCTGCAAGGTGATGGAAAGCCATTTCGATGGAATGTTATTGAATATGGCTGGACAGGAAATCTGGACACGATTTGTTGGTCTCTTTAATGCATCAAACTTACTCGCTGTTTATGCCACGGCAGTAGAATTGGAGCAGGATAAAGGTGAGGTGTTGACCATTATCAGCAATTTGCAATCAGTGCAGGGCCGTTTTGAAACCATTCGTAGCGAGGATGGAAAATACGCTATTGTGGATTATGCACACACGCCCGACGCATTAAAAAATGTGTTGGCAGCAATCTCCGAAATCAGAACAAGAAACGAGCAGGTAATAACGGTGGTTGGCGCCGGTGGCGACCGCGACAAAACGAAACGCCCCGAGATGGCACAGGAAGCTTTGGCTGCCAGCGATAAAGTGATTCTGACTTCGGATAATCCGCGAAGCGAAGATCCGGAAGCCATTATAAAAGATATGGAAGCGGGTGTTGAGCCGCAATATAAAAACAAAGTGGTGTCGATTGTGAGTCGTCGCGATGCTATTAAAACGGCAGTGATGTTGGCGCAATCGGGCGATATTATTCTTATTGCCGGAAAGGGGCACGAAGACTACCAGGAAGTAAAAGGTGTGAAACATCATTTTGACGACCGGGAAGAAGTAAGGAACTGTTTTGGACTAAAAAATTAAAAACAAGATATGTTTTACTGGCTATACGAACTTTTAGCAGGATACGATATTCCGGGAATTGGAATGCTTCCGGGTATTACTTTTCGCTCGGCAGCAGCAATTATTCTTTCGTTGTTTATTACTACGATTTTTGGAAAAAAAATGATCCGAATTTTGCAGCGTAAGCAAATTGGCGACGAGGTACGCGACCTTGGTCTTGAAGGACAAATGCAAAAGCAGGGAACGCCAACAATGGGCGGGATTATTATTTTGATGGCCATTATTATTCCAACGCTGCTTTTTGCCCGCCTCAACAATGTTTATATCCTTTTAATGCTCATTACCACAGCATTTTTGGGATTGATCGGATTTGTCGATGATTATATTAAGGTTTTCAAAAAGAATAAAGAAGGACTGGCCGGTAAATTTAAAATACTTGGGCAGGTGAGCCTGGGACTTATTGTTGCCGCCACGCTTTTTATCAGCGAAGATGTAAAGGTTCGTGAGCATGTAAGCGACGAAAATGGAGAATTTCTGACGGAAGTAGTTGTTGATCCCGTTACAGGCGAGAGCACAAAGCAGTTTGTTATGGAAGATGTAAAATCGACCAAAACAACCATTCCGTTTATTAAAAAAAACGAGTTTGATTATGCCTGGTTAGTTGCTTTTGCCGGCGATGCCGCAGGTTGGTTAAAGTGGTTGGTTTATGCTATTGCCATAATTCTGATCATCACCGCAGTTTCAAATGCGGCAAATCTTACCGATGGAATTGACGGACTGGCAACCGGAACTTCTGCTATTAGTGGTGCAACATTTGGCATTTTGGCTTATGTGAGTGGTAACATAATTTATGCCGATTATCTCAATATCATGTACATTCCGAACATTGGAGAATTGACTGTATTTATTGCAGCTTTCATCGGGGCTACTGTTGGATTTTTGTGGTACAACTCATTCCCTGCACAGGTTTTTATGGGCGACACCGGAAGTTTGGCATTAGGTGGAATTCTAGCTGTGTTTGCCGTAATTATCCGCAAAGAAATTTTGATTCCACTGTTGTGTGGAATTTTCCTGATCGAAAACCTGTCGGTGGTTATTCAGGTGTTTTGGTTTAAATATACCAAACGCAAATATGGCGAAGGACGTAGGGTATTTCTGATGAGCCCGATTCACCACCATTTTCAGAAAAAAGGTTTCCCGGAACCAAAAATTGTAACACGCTTTTGGATTGTCGGAATTATTCTGGCGGTAATAACAATTGCAACATTAAAAATGAGATAGCGTGAAAGGATTGGTAGCCATATTAGGAGCAGGCGAAAGCGGAGTTGGAGCAGCCGTTCTTGCACAAAAAAAAGGATACGATGTGTTTGTGTCCGACCTTGGAAAAATCAAGGAAAAATACAAAGACGTTCTTTCAAATTATAAGATCGATTTTGAAGAAGGCCATCACTCGGAAGAGAAAATATTGAGTGCGGAACTGGTAGTAAAAAGTCCGGGGATTCCCGAAACAGCACCACTGGTAAAGCAGCTAAAAGAGCAAGGCACTCCGGTAATTTCCGAAATTGAATTTGGCGGCCGTTTTTCGTCGGCTAAAACCATTTGTATTACTGGAAGCAACGGCAAAACCACTACCACTTTGCTGACTTACCATATTCTGCAAAAAGCCGGATTAAATGTTGGCCTGGCCGGAAACGTTGGAAAAAGTTTTGCGTGGCAGGTTGCCGAAGAAAATTTTGATGTGTATGTAATCGAGCTAAGTAGTTTTCAACTCGACGGAATGTATGAGTTCAAAGCCGATGTAGCAGTGTTGATGAATATCACTTCCGATCATTTGGATCGTTACGGCTACGACATGCAAAACTACACCGATTCAAAATTCAGGATTCTTCAAAATCAAACAGCAGATGACTACTTCGTTTATTGCGCTGATGACGAAGTGATTCAAAAAGAAATAAATAAAAGAGAGATAAAACCTGTTCAACTTCCTTTTGGGTTGGGAGAGGCTGCCGGGCCTGGAGCAGGTGTGAGAGACAATCGGATAATTATCAACTTTAATCAAAATCAATTCAGCATGTCGATACTGGATTTATCACTACAGGGGAAACACAATACCTACAACAGCATGGCCGCAGGCATCGCAAGCATGGTATTAAAAATCAGGGATGAACAATTGAGAGAAAGCCTTTCCGACTTTACTGGTGTAGAGCATCGTTTAGAGCGTTTTCTGAAAGTTCATGGCATCGAGTTTATCAACGACTCGAAAGCAACAAACGTTAATTCATCGTGGTATGCGTTGGAAAGTGTGCACAAGCCGGTGGTCTGGATTGCCGGTGGAGTGGATAAAGGGAACGATTACAGCATGTTGCAGGGGCTTGTAACCAACAAAGTAAAAGCCATTGTTTGTTTGGGAAAAAACAATGCGAAACTGCACGAAGCTTTTGGCGATTGTGTGGCCGACATTGTTGATGCGTCAAGCATGGAAGAGGCGGTAAAAGCAGCCTACTACCTGGCCCGAAATGGCGATACAGTATTGTTGTCACCCGCGTGTGCAAGTTTTGATTTATTTGAGAATTACGAAGACAGAGGAAATCAATTTAAAAAAGAAGTAAGGAATTTGTAATGCAACATTCCATTCTGAAATTATTTAAGGGCGACCGCGTGCTTTGGATGGTACTGATGCTGTTATCGGTGTTGTCGCTGCTTATTGTGTACAGTTCAACGGGTGCATTGGCTTATCGTGTGGCGCACGGAAATACGATGAAATACCTGTTTCGTCAGGTAGTATTTTTGGGTGCCGGGATTGGAGTAATTTTACTTATGGTAAACGTTTTGCCCATAAAGCTTTACTCAAAACTCGCATGGTGGGCTTTGTTGGCAAGTATCGGATTTTTACTTTTTTCCATTGTGATGCGCGGAACATCGTTTGTTTCTTCCAGCGGACGTACACTTAATTTCTGGGGTGCAACTTTTCAGCCGGCCGAAATGGCTAAGATTTCACTGGTATTATTTTCGGCCAAAATTTTAGGAAAACGCCAAAAAACAAAAGGCGATTTGTGGGAAGCATTTAAGAAGATAATTTTTTATACGGCTATTGTCTGTGGTTTGATTTTTATATCCGATTTCTCGACCTCGGCATTGCTTTTCGCAACAATTATGACCATGATGTTTTGCGGCCGAATTCCGTTAAAGTATTTGTTTTCGCTGGTTGGTATTGGAATCGCTTTGGTAGTAACGATTTACTTTACTGCCGATCTTTTGCCGGATAGTATTGGTCGTGTACATACTATAAAAGGACGGATTGAGCGTTTTGTAAATCCGCCACCACCCGAAGCATCGCAGGGAATTACACAGGCTGACTATGCAAAGTTGGCCATTTATTCCGGCGGATTTTTAGGAAAAGGTCCTGGCCATTCTGATGTAAGTAATTACATGGCTGCTGCATATAACGATTTTATTTTTGCCATAATTGTTGAAGAGTATGGTTTGTTGGGAGGTATTGCGGTAATCATGCTTTTCCTGATTTTCTTTTTCAGGGGAGTGGTAATTGTTCGGCGGGCCAACCGAACCTTCCCGGCGTTTATGGTTATTGGATTAACATTGGTATTGGTTTTTCAGGCCATGATAAATATAGGTGTTTCAAGTGGTGCTTTGCCGGTTACCGGTCAGCCGCTGCCATGGATTAGTTTGGGAGGAACATCGCTATTGTTTACTTCGTTGGCTTTTGGGTTGATTCTTAGTGTGAGTCACCAAAATCAGCAGAATAAAGAAGTGGAGGAGCAACCGATTATGATTAAAGCTCCTGACGAAGATTACGAAATAGAAAATGAGTCAAAAGATAAATAGAGCCATAATAAGCGGAGGTGGAACCGGGGGACATATTTTCCCGGCGCTTGCCATTGCCAACGAGATTAAAAAGCGCAATCCTGACGCTGACATTTTATTTGTTGGTGCCGAAGACCGGATGGAAATGGAGAAAGTGCCTGCCGCCGGTTATAAAATTATTGGTTTGCCGGTGATGGGATTTCCTCGGAAGCCCAGCAAAAAGATATTTACGTTCTTTAAAAAACTACGCCAAAGTTCGAAGTTGGCGAAAAAGATTGTAGCCGATTTCCACCCGGAAGTAGCTATTGGAGTTGGCGGTTATGCCAGCGGTCCGCTGTTAAGGGCAGCTGCAAAAGATAAGGTGCCTTGTTTAATTCAGGAGCAAAACTCGTACGCCGGAATCACCAATAAACTTTTGAGCAAAAAGGTGAATTCCATTTGTGTAGCTTACGATAAAATGGAGCGCTTTTTCCCGGCAGAAAAGCTGATTTTTACCGGAAATCCGGTTCGTCAGAATCTTATCGAAAAACAAAACAGAAAAGAGGCTTTTGATTTTTTTGAAGTAAGCGAGGGGGATAAGGTGGTATTAATTGTGGGCGGAAGTCTTGGTGCGCGTTCAGTAAACCAGGCAGTGCTGAAAAATATGAAGGAAATTGAAGCTTCGGGAGTTCAGGTAATCTGGCAAACCGGGGTATATTATTACGATAAAATTCAGGAAGAACTAAAAGAAACAAAACCGAAAAATCTGCAGATTCACAAGTTTATAACACGTATGGATCTGGCCTATGAAGTGGCCGATCTGGTGATTTCGAGAGCAGGAGCAGGAACAATTTCGGAGTTGTGTTTGGTTGGGAAAGCATCGGTACTGGTGCCGTCGCCAAATGTTTCGGAAGACCATCAAACAAAAAATGCGATGGCTTTGGTTGAGCAGGATGCGGCATTAATGGTAAGCGATGATGAGATTAACGAGAAATTATTCCCACTGGCTTTTGGAGTGGTGAGCGATGAAGGTCGTTGCAGTGCTTTGGCAGCAAAAAGTAAAGAGTTGGCCAAACCTGATGCTACCAAACAAATAGTTGATGAAGTAGAAAAATTAGTGAGACAATAGAATGGACAACATTCAGAAAATAAAGAATGTATATTTCCTTGGAATCGGAGGAATAGGGATGAGTGCGCTGGCTCGTTATTTTAAATTTTCGGGGCGCAATGTGGCAGGATACGATCGTACACCAACAGCATTGACGGACGCCCTTCAGAAAGAAGGGATTGATGTGCATTTTGATGATGATATCAGAAATATTCCGTCGAAATGGAATCCGACGGAAACCATTGCTGTATATACACCGGCTTTACCCGACGAGCATAAAGAGCTGAATTGGTTTAAAAGCCAGCCAATTGGTTTGTTTAAGCGGGCGAAAGTTTTGGGGATGATTTGCAACGAGCAAAAAGGAATTGGTGTTTCCGGCACACACGGAAAGACGACAACAAGTACCATTGTTACTAATATCCTAAGTAAAACAGAACAAGGATGTGGTGCATTTCTAGGCGGCATTTCAAAAAATTTCAGAAGTAATTTGGTGCTTCCGGAGAATGACTCGCCATGGATAGTAGCAGAAGCTGATGAGTTTGATCGTTCGTTTTTGCATCTAAAACCGCAATTGGCATTGGTAACTTCTGTTGATGCCGATCATTTGGATATATATGGTGAAAAGGAAAAGATCGTTGAGTCGTTCGAAAAATTTATTTCGCAGATTCGTCCTGACGGAAGCTTGGTGTTAAAAGAAGGGGTAGAATTAGATACTTCAAAAACTGAAGCCAAAGTTTATTCCTATTCATTAGAAGGTAATACTGATTTTTCTGCGTTAAATCTACAGTTGAATTCAGAAACGGGTTTCTATTCGTTCGATTTGAAAACACCCGGCGGAATTATTGCTAATTGCAAAATGAATTATCCGGGGCTGGTAAACGTTGAAAATACTGTCGGAGCCAGTGCGTTGGCTTGGTTGGCGGGAGCGTCGGCAAACGCCATAAAAGAAGGAATTGAAGATTACGAAGGAGTGGCGCGTCGTTTCGATATTCGTTACCGTACGAAGAATCGGATTTACATCGACGATTATGCGCATCACCCTGCAGAATTGGAGGCATTTATAACTTCGGTTAAAGCTTTGTTTCCTGATAAAAAAGTGACAGGAATTTTTCAGCCTCACCTCTATTCGCGCACCAGAGATTTTGCGCCTGAGTTCGCACAAAGTCTGGATTTGCTGGATAAAGCTATTTTGATTCCGCTTTACCCTGCACGCGAAGAACCGATTCCGGGAGTTTCATCAGCAATCATTTACAAAGAAATGAAGTTGGAGAACAGGATGCTGGCCGAGCGCGATGAGGTATTAAAAATACTAAAATCGGATAGGAACGAAATTGTGCTGACAATGGGGGCGGGAGATATCGACCGTATGGTGGAAAGTGTAATTGAACTGTTGGAAAGTAAAGAAAAATGATAAAGAAGTTTGCAAAAATAGGCGGATTGTTGATGTTGCTGGTGTTTCTGCTGGTAACATTGTCGTTTACTTCTCTGAAGTATAATCACGTCAATTGCAACGATGTTCAGATTAATTATAATCCGGAGGAAGTTATAAAAGTAAACCCTGCGGAGCTGTTAAAGCTGGTTAAGTCGGTAGATAAAGATATAATAGGCAAGGATTTCGACAGCATAAATACGGTGCAGATTGAGCAGGCAGTTGAAAAACACGAAGCGATTTTAAAAGCCGAGGTTTATAAAGTTGTGACTCGTACCGACAGTGCTACTTTTAAAGGTGTGCTGGCCATCGATCTGAAGCATCGGAAGCCGGTGGTGCGCGTTTTTTCAGACAAAGGAAATTATTATCTTGATGAATTTGGTGGTAAAATTCCGGTGTCGACAAATTATGTAGCCAACGTACTGGTGGCTACCGGAGATATCAGCGAAGAGTATGCAAAAAAAACACTTTTGCCATTTGTGTTAACGATAGAGAGCGACGAATTCTGGAATGCACAAATTGAGCAGATTCATGTGCAAAAAGATGGCGATGTATTGTTAATTCCCTTGGTTGGCGATCATACCATTGAGTTTGGAACACTGGAAAATTACCAGGAGAAATTGCGCAATATGAAAGCTTTTTATAAGCAGATTCTGGCAAAAAATAATTGGAATAAATACAAAACGATCAGTTTAAAATATAAAGATCAGGTAATAGCAAAAAGAAGGTAATTATGGCTTCAAGAACAAATCTTTCAGTTGTTATCGACATGGGAACCTCAAAAATGGTTGCGCTTGCAGGGCAGGCAACAGCCGAGGGGAAAATGGAAATACTGGGTACTGCCCAGGTGCCATCAAAAGGCATAAAACGTGGTATGATTTTTAATCTTGCTGATGCAACCGAGTCCATCACTGCAGTGTTGGAACAATTGGATGCGCAACTCGAAGACGAAATTGCGGTTGTTGATGTGGCATATGCCGGAAAACGCATGCGAACCATCGACTACAAAGCTTCGCGTTTTACAGGCGAAGGAGGTGTGGTAACCAGTCTCGATATTGACGAGTTGTACAATGAAGCGAAAAACCTGCAAATTAAAAATGATTACCGTATTCTGAAGGTAATTCCAACTTCGTTTATTATCGATGATGAAACGGAGGAGCTAAAACCTGTTGGAGCCACAGGAAAAAAGATTGAAGCACGTTACAAACTGGTGATTATGCCCGATCAGGAATACCAGATTCTGAACCGCGTTTTGGAAAGTGTTGGTGTTGAACTGGGCGAAGTTTTCCACTCGTCGCTGGCATTGGCAGAGGCTGCGCTTTCAAAACCCGAAAAGGAAATGGGGGGGGTGGTACTTGATATTGGTGCCGGTACAACCAATCTGGCTATCTACTACGAAAATGCCTTGGTTCATACAGCTGTAATTCCATTTGCCGGAGCTGTTATTACCAATGATTTAAAAGTGGGTTGTTCCACATTTCTTGAAAAAGCGGAGTTGCTAAAAGTGCGCTACGGACAGGCTTTAGGCGATCAAATTAAAACGGAGGATACGGTTACCATTGCCAAAAATAATGGCTGGGAACCCAAAGAAATTACTATCCGTAGTCTGGCTTATATAATTCAGGCTCGTTTGGGAGAGATTGTGGATTGTGTAGTAACCGAAATCGAAAGATCGGGAGTAGCTGATCGTTTGGGAACAGGCATTGTTCTCTCCGGAGGAACTTCAAATCTTGGGCACATTATTACATTGGTGAAATTTCATACAGGTTTGGATGCGCGTAGGGCACACCCCGTAATCCTTCCTGCAAACCGCAGGGAAGAAGCAAAAAATCCGGCATTTTTAACTGCATTGGGAGCCTTAAAACTTTCTATCGCACAAAATGTTGGAGAAGAAAGAGCATTACCCGAACCAAAAGTGCACAGAAGCGGACGTGGTTTAATGACCAATGTAAAAGGAGCTTTGCAAAGTGCAATCAATTTTTTTGGTGATGACAACGAAGACCTTGAATTCAATTAAAACAAAAAGATATGACCGAAGAATTAGCAAATTTTCAATTTCCGAAGGCAGCATCATCAATTATTAAAGTAATTGGAGTTGGCGGTGGTGGTTGCAATGCGGTCAATCACATGTTCGAAGAGGGAATTACAGGTGTTGATTATATCATTTGTAATACCGATTCGCAAGCCATGGACAATAGTCCTGTGCCGATTAAAATTCAGCTTGGAACCACATTGACAGAAGGGCGAGGTGCCGGAAATAAACCAGAAAGAGGTGCCGAAGCAGCCCGCGAAAATTACGAAGATCTGAAAAAAGTGCTGGGTGACAATACAAAAATGTTGTTTATCGCGGCAGGAATGGGAGGCGGAACCGGAACCGGAGCTGCTCCGGTAATTGCAAGTCTGGCTCGTGAACTCGACATTTTGACCATTGCAGTAGTAACCATTCCGTCGCCGGCCGAAGGAAACAAACGCCGTGCACAAGCACAGGAAGGCATTGATAAAATGGCCGAATTTGTCGACAGTATGCTGGTGATTAGTAACGATAGGTTGCACCATATTTATGGCGATCTGCCGGCAAGTCAGGCATTTAAAATGGCCGACAATATTGTGTCAACGGCTGTAAAAGGAGTCGCCGAAATTATAACCGTTCACGGAAATGTAAATATCGACTATACCGATGTGGAAACAGTGATGCAGAAGAGCGAGGTGTTCATAATGGGTACTGGTTTTGCCACAGGTGAAGGCCGGGCTATGGATGCAGTGAATGCAGCTCTGGAATCGCCACTGTTGGATAGTAACGATATCTTTGGGACAAGAAATATATTATTGAATATTATCTCAGGGAGTGAGGAGATAAGGATTGGAGAAATTGGAGAAATTATTGAATCGCTACAGGAAAAAGCTGGTCAGGATGCCGATATCATCTGGGGGAACGGCTACGACGAACGACTTGGCGATAAAATTAGTGTGACCATTTTGGCCACTGGATTTGATACTAATCCGAATAAAGAACTGCAACCCGAAAAAGAGGTGCAAAATTTTGATCTCGACGACGATTTGGTAAATTCAATCACCGAACAGGAATCGATAAACGAGGCCGCAGAGACAATTAATTCCAATTTGTACGAAGAAAAAACATATGAGCCAGAACCGGAAGAGGACGAAACAATAATGTTTGTTCCTCCGCAACCAAAAGCAAAGCCAAAATCAAAAACTTTTGGCTGGAAATCAAAAGAAAAAAACAAAACCAAGAAAAAGGCAGACAAAAAGAAAGATGAGCCTGTTTCTGAATCGAACATCGATAACTGGTTTTATAAAAATTTTGGCAGCAAAATTTTTAATGACGGTGATGAAGACCAAGCTCTTGATTAATAACGACAAAACAGGGTGAAGAAAATGGAAAATATGGCTGATTTTGTAATGGAAAAAACTCCTGGTGCTGCAATTAAAGTAATCGGCGTTGGTGGTGGTGGTGGAAATGCGGTAAACCATATGTTTAAACATGGAATTCGCGATGTGGATTTTGTAATCTGCAACACCGATGCACAAGCTATGGAGGCAAGTGCTATTCGTTCCAGGGTGCAGCTTGGGGCGTCATTAACCGAAGGACGAGGAGCCGGTAATAAACCGGAAGTGGGCAGGCAGGCGGCTATTGAAAACATTGAGGATGTAAAAAAGACCTTGTCGGAAAATACCAAAATGGTATTTGTAACTGCCGGTATGGGGGGCGGAACCGGAACCGGAGCCGCACCAGTTATCGCGCAGTGTTGTAAAGAACAGGGCTACTTAACCGTGGCCATTGTTACCATTCCGTTCCGTAACGAAGGAAAAAGGCGCATAAAACAAGCCTACGAAGGTATTAAAGAACTGGCGACTTATGTCGATTCGTTATTGGTGATCAATAATGAACGTATTCGCGAGATGTTTGGTGATTTTGGAATATCGGAGGCCTTTTCCAAAGCTGATAATGTTTTGTCTACCGCCGCTAAAGGAATTGCAGAAATTATTACCGTGCCCGGATATATAAATGTTGATTTTGCCGATGTTGAAACCGTAATGCGAAAAAGCGGAATGGCGGTTATGGGAACCGGAGTAAGCGACGAAGAAGACCGGGCAGAAGATGCGGTAAGAAAAGCGTTAAACTCGCCATTATTAAATGATAACGAAATTCGTGGAGCTAGAAACATTCTGGTAAACATTAACTCGGGGAATAAAGAGGTTACTATGGATGAAGTTGGTCGTATTACCGATTATGTGCAAAATATGGCTGGTTTCGATGCTGATTTGATTTGGGGAAATGGCACCGATGAAAGTCTGGGTGAAAAACTGTCGGTTACGGTTATTGCAACCGGATTTCCAACAAGCATCATTTCAGAGTTATCGGAGCAAAGCCAACGAAAAGTAGTTTCGCATACGCTTGAAAAAGAAACGGTTTCTGTTACAAAAGATGAACATCTTTCGGAGCAGAAAAATGAGGATAAGAGAAGCCAGTCAACTTTTGAGTTCAATGTTGAGAACAATAGCAAAAATGACGACGATGAATTTGAATCGTTGTACCCGATAACTTCGCGTGAGCGAGATAGTACAGAAAAGGAAATTGATGTTAACGATTACGCTAACCTTAGCGACGATGATGTGGATGAGTTGGAAAATGTTCCGGCATTTAAACGGCGCAATATTCGAATAAACGACCCAAAGTACAAGCGCGATCGTTCGGGGTATTCGGTAGATCGCGACAACCGCATTTCAGACAGAAATAGTTATTTACACGATAATGTAGATTAATAAAACCAAATATTATGGCAATATTAGATCAGATTAATGATGACATAAAAGCGGCAATGAAAGCCCGCGAAAAAGAAAAACTGGAAGCCCTACGTGGCATTAAAAAAGTAATGCTTGAGGCGCAAACAGCTAAAGGTGCCGGCGATGTTTTGGCCGATGATGATGCACTAAAAATTATCTCTAAACTGGCAAAACAAGGCACCGATTCGGCAACTATTTACAAAGAACAGGGCCGCGAGGATTTGTATGAGCAGGAGATAAAGCAGGTGGCAATTTTCGAAAGTTATTTGCCTGCAAAAATGTCGGACGAAGAGTTAACTGCTGTTGTAAAAGCGGTAATTGAGCAGGTTGGCGCTAGTAGCATGAAAGACATGGGAAAAGTTATGGGTGTTGCTTCGAAGAAACTGGCCGGTCAGGCCGACGGCAAAGATATTGCCGATAAAGTTAAAGCTCTATTAGCTTAGCAAGCGAAACGTTCAATACGAAAATGAGAAAGCAGGTTTGTAAAATACATTCCTGCTTTTTTATGCTTTAATCTTCCAATTGATCTGCTACGTGGTCGAGATCGGAATATTTATCTTCGTAATCCTGTTTAACCTCGTCTTTTAAGAATCCGTCATCATCGAAATCGTCGTCTTCATCAACAAGAGCAACGGCTTCTCCTTCAGTCATTCTTAACATGTAATATTTGTCTTCCGTTTCAAATGGTAAAACCGTTATTTTCTGCCCGGTTTTATCAAAAAAATGAATAAGATTTTCAGCAAAACCATCCGCGTAAATGAGCTTAATTTGCTGCTGTAAATCCTTATCAAGTTTGCTGTAATCTTTAATTACTTTCGGTTTATTATTTGCCATTTTTGCCAGTTAATTAAGTGAAAAATAATTTTTAAAAATCAAAAAGATTACCGGTTTTAATCTTCGTTACAGTTCGAGTTTGGTTCTACATTACACAAGCAAATAAATAGGATGAAAACGACATTTGCAATAGCTAAATAATAAATTTTTCAATTTTTATATCTAAACTTTTCGAGTCAAAAAGTTGAAAGATTATGAATGGTTTATTCAGTTAGATCTGAAATGTTTGGAAATAGCTGATATTTTGAGCGATCTTGGTTGTAAGATGCACTTAGCCAGTAGAATGTGTCGTTTGCTTTTTTTAGTCTTTCTGGCTTTAGTTTGCTCTTCAGGGCTTTGGGAAATTGAACGGAAAAAATAAAAGAACCCCAAAACGATAAAATTTATTTTTAGATGTGCCGATTTATAAATTTACGCATAAAAAAAGGAGCCCCAAACGGGCTCCTTTGTTATGAATTGTTGGTGTGAATTATTCTTCCGAGATAATTATTTTTTCAATTTCATCACCCTGGCGAATGTCATCAATTACATCAAGCCCTTCAAAAACGCGTCCGAAGCAGGTATGATGGCGATCAAGATGCTGGGTGTTCTCGCGGTTGTGGCAAATAAAAAACTGCGAACCACCAGTGTTTTTTCCGGCATGTGCCATTGATAGAACACCTTTATCGTGGTATTGGTTGTTTCCGTCCAATTCACAATCAATTGAATAGCCTGGTCCGCCGGCTCCGGTTCCATCCGGGCATCCTCCCTGAATTACGAAGTTAGGGATCACACGGTGAAAAGTAAGCCCGTTGTAAAAACCCGATTCGGCAAGTTTGATAAAATTGGCCACAGTTCCCGGGGCATCTTCTTCGTAAAACTTAACTTTCATTACTCCTTTTGAAGTATGTATTTCAGCTGTTTTCATTCTAAATTATTTTAATTCGGCACAAATGTAGAAAAAAAGAACAATTTTCATAATGACCTTTTATCAAGCCTCTGAATGTAATTGCGTTAACAGGACGATTGAGATATGCAAAAAGATTGAAGGGGCGAGTTGTTTTCTGAAAGTATAAAAAGAAAGAAGGAGACTCAACAGTCTCCTTCCTAAATGTTAACCCCCAAACACACAATATGGGATGAATCCCAAATGCGTTACAAATATATATGTTTTTTGTAATTTACCAAAAGGAATAGAAAACTATTTACTCTTTTATTTAATAATTTAGATGATTTTATACTTTGTCGTCGAAAAAATAACTATTTAATTCGATAAATTGAATATTGCCTTGCTCGTTATTAATTAGCTCAAATTATATCTTTTGTTGGAATGGTTGAAAATATGAATCCTTAAATTTTTCAATCAGAATTTATTATCTTGCTTGCGTTAAAGCCAAAATAGATTTCAATATAAGATAATGAAGTACCGACTATTTATGTTATGCTTATTGGGAGTTCTGGCCGCATTTACAGCTTGTGGTCAATATCCTGAGACAGAAAATTCTCTCGACAAAAAAGTTAAAAGCTTTCTGGAAAAAAACGCCAGCGAATGGCGCGATATGAATGTTCCTTTAGAAGATGGAAAAATTCTTTACGATATTATTGTTGAAAATGGTTACACTTCGGCTGTTGAAATCGGCACATCAACCGGTCACTCTGCCATTTGGATTGCATGGGCATTAAGCAAAACCGGAGGCAAGCTAATAACTATTGAAATTAACAAAACCCGTTATTTACAGGCCAAGGCTAACTTTCGGAAAGCCGGTGTTTCAAAATATATCGATGTTAGACTGGCCGATGCGCATGAGTTGGTACCTGCGTTAAAAGGAGAGTACGATTTTGTTTTTTGCGATGCGGATAAATACTGGTATAAAAACTACTTTATTGCGATGGATCCTAAAATGAAAAAAGGGGGGTGTTTTACTGCTCGCAACACGGCAACACGGGTGAATGGCATTGGTGAGTTTCTGCGTTATATTGAAAATCTGGATACTTACGATACTACAATCGATCGATCTAGTCGTGCCGGCATATCAAAAAGTTTTAAAAAGTAAACTAACTCATCTTGCATAATCTGCAAAAGAAACTTGAGCGCCGGCTTGGCTTATTTCCTGTAACAAATATCGTTATTGCCAATATTATTGGTGCCGGAATTTTTACTACAACTGGCTATTTAATGGGATTTCTGCAAAATCCTGTTGTTATGTTGATTTTGTGGGGAATTGGTGGTTTAATTGCTTTGTGTGGAGCCATTTCGTTTGGTGAGTTGGGAGCTGCTTTTCCCGAAGCTGGTGGCGAATATGTATTTATTTCAAAACTGTATTCGCCAATGCTGGGTTTTTTAAGTGGCTGGTCATCGCTCATTGTTGGTTTTTCGGCTCCCATTGCGGCATCGGCAATTGGCTTTGCAAAATATTTTACCTGGGCCTTCCCTCAATTACAAAACTGGCTGATGCTAAATGAAACTCTCAGTTCTGAAAATTTTAGCCGTTGTTTAGCTATTTTGGTTATTGTGGGGTTTAGTTTTGTGCATTCGCGTGGAATTGTATTGGGCGCCCGGGTGCAAAACTGGCTTACGTTGTTAAAAATACTATTGGTAGTAGGATTAATTATTGTCGGCTTGCTTCTGGGCGATGGGAGTATACAAAATGTACGATCTGCCTCACCATTTCAGTTTTCATTTGATAATTGGAAAGCAGTTGGCCTGTCGCTAATGTTTATAATGTTTGCTTACAGCGGATGGAATTCTGCAACTTACATTGGTTCCGAAATTCGGGAGCCGCGAAAGGTGATACCGCGTTCCTTACTCATTTCAACCCTAACGGTAACTTTTTTATATATTTTGTTGAATCTGTTTTTTGTATATGCAGTGCCTGCATCGCAAATGCGGAACGAACCCGAAATTGGTGGTTTGGCAGCCGGGCTGGCTTTTGGTGCAATTGCCGAAACTATTGTTTCGTTGCTTATTTCATTTGCTCTTTTTTCTTCGTTAAGCGCATTTATTATTCTGGGACCGCGGGTTTATTATAAAATGGCAAGTGATGGTTTGTTTTTTCAGTCAGTTGCCCGAATTAACAAAAAGTATAAAGTGCCATCGAACGCCATTTTTTTACAAGCTGCAATTGCTATTGTGTTGGTTCTTTCGGGTACTTTCGAACAGATTTTGACATATATGGGCTTTTCATTGGGGATATTCCCAATTATTGCTGTGGCCAGTAATATTAAATTACGACGATCAAAATATCAGGGGCTGCGTTTGCCTGGTTATCCGTATGTTCAGGTATTTTTTATTGTAATAAATCTGGCAATCTTGGTGCTTGCCTATTTCGAGCGCCCCATTGAGTCGAGTATTGCCGTGTTAACTGCTTTGTCGGGTATTCCGGTATACTATTGGTTTCAGCGTAAAAAGGTTAAGCAGATTGAATAGTTTTTAGCATCGATTCAATTTGCTCTTTGGTCTTTTCCTGCAATTGTTTGTGGTCGTCATCCAAAATTGGTTCGCCATAAAGGATGGTAACGTGGGTGATTGGTTTTCCCAGTTGCCGGAAAAAATGCCCCACAAAAGTGTCTTTGTCAACCCATGCATCATTTACATCCTTAAAATCAATAGCCATAGGAATAACAGGAATGTTTCCATCGGCAGCAATTTTGAAGCTTCCGTTTTTAAACTTCTTGGTTAGCGGTCCTTTGTAAGTTGTTCCTTCTGGGAAAAGAATTACGGGAATTCCACTGTTAACCGATTCTTTTATTTTTTTCATTGTCAGCAGGAGACTTTTCTGGTTTTTCCGGTTAACCAGAATGGAGTTGGTAACACGTGCTCCCAAAGCCATGAAAGGCCATTTTGCTATTTCCGCTTTACCGACCATGGCAGCGGGTGTCATGGCCGCAACAATAAATATATCGATGTAACTTCGGTGATTGGGCATCAGAATATAATTGTCCGATTGCGGAATTTCGTTTTTATCCACTTTTATTCCGCAAACAAAAAGAATGCTGCGTCCCCAGGTGCCGGCTACCCACTGTTGCATACGCTGACTGAATCCTTTCGTTTTTAACCAAAACCAACCGATAATGGTAACGTAGGCACTTATAAACAGCACAAAAACTAACCTAATCAGCGCAAGAGGAGCGAAGAGGATTCTGTGAGCGATTTTCATTGAAACGACGTCTGTTTTAATTGCAGGTGTTTCGGATTTTTTAGCCGGTCCGAATCACGACAACATTTTTATTGATTACAAATATGCGAAAAGAAGCTTTTATTTTCCATTTCCGGAATCCATGAAAACCGAGGAATTTCATACGTGTCGAAATTTTTGGTATTCACTTTTCCGCCTTCAAAGTCAATAAACTCTTTCAGGGAATAACCCAGCCCCATGTTTATGCAGCCCTCCATCTGAATGGTTGCGCCCTGCGGATTTACACAAAATCTCATTTCCTGTGCCACCCAAACTTTTAGCACTTTTACCTCATCGGTTTCTTTGTTTACATCCACTTTAGTAATGTGCGCTACATAAGTTCCGGCATCAGACCCGATTGCAACGCCGAAACCTCTTCCTGACGGTGATTTTTCCGGTTTCCAGTCGGCCATTTCTGCCACCGCTTCCAGTACATCAATGGCATGTTGGTCCTTCAGGTTTTTTAGCCTGAACTCAACCGGATCGATTCCGGCTTTGGCTGCCATAATATTCACCTGCGTTTCGCGGGCAAAGGTATTGGTGCTGTTACCAGGTCCACGCCACGCTCCGGTGTCGAAAGGATGTATTCCCGGGGCCGTCCATCCACGTCCGTAAACCGTTCTTTTCTGATGAGGCACATCGTATAGCGTTTCCGAGCTGCGGTCGCCGGCATAATAAACATGGTAATCCCATAAGTTAATTTTGCCCGAGTTGTCGATTCCTGAGTTTGTTTTTACGATAGCAGCCGGACGAAATGTATCATAGAAAAACTCTTCCTTGCGGCTCCAGTCTACCATAATAAAGTAAATTCGATTTTCGCTTTCATTGCAGTTGGTTTAATAAGATTTAAATTTCCTGCAGAATTCGGTGTTGTTTCGAATTCCAGGTGAAATTGTTTTGGCAAAAACGCTCTCTCTCTCTCTCTCTTCAAATTTACTAAGAATAAATTACAATGAAAATGGGGAAGTGGTATTTTGTTTCAGAGTATCTCAGATTGACAATTACTTAGATGATGTTTCGACGCTGGTCCGGGAAATGATTGCGGCCGGATGATGCCGAGGCGGCCAGAATGAAAAACTTGTAATCGGTAGTTCTCACGTGATCAGGAATCGGGATATCAGACAGGGGGCTGTTGCCGTTTTGGGGAGGTGACAATAAAGGTAAAACCAGGGTGATATGGTGATGTGTCTTATTTAGAATCATTCTGTGACAAAATAATGTTTAACTTTCAAGAGCGAATTTGACTAACAAACTTTATGAAATTCCAATGGGCCATTCAAATCCTCAAATTTGAGATAAGTCGAAATGATATTAAGCTGGACGGTTCTTCAGACGCTGTTTTGATAGACAGACTACAGCGTGAAAATTTGGAACTTGAAGAGGCGATCGTTATTCTAGCAAATCAAGAAGGGTAGAATAATTCAGAAATATGAGTTTGCTTTAATCAATTTGGCTCATTTATTGTTAAAATAATACAATGACAAGTAGTGAGTTAACATACATTAGTTATTAAAATTCAATTATTAATCTATTTTTGTGCTCCGAATTGTACAAAAATTCATAAATTAATACAAAATAAATCAGAATCATGGAAACAGGGGTAATGTCAAAGGAGACAAAAATCCAAAATTGGTTTGATGATTTAGTTGCAACTTTAAGAAAGGATCAACTAATGATTGAAACGGGGGTCGCCTCTAAAGATCTTGAGAAAATGTATCAGATACTTTTTAATGAGGACTATGATAAATTGCATGAAAATCTTAGGGTACAGAACACCCATTATTTTATCAAAAAACTAGTTATCGATTATCTTACAGAGGTGAGACGTAGGGGTAATAACCCAGAAAAATTAGCACTTCAGCTTTCAGAATCAAAGATTTTGGTTTGGGCTGAGATTAAAGATGACGACGAATCTACAGAAGACTCATTACTACTTGCAGAAGCAATGGTCAATGCAAAATATAATGAGTTAGGTTTTCATTTAAGTTCTACAATTTTAGAATCATCTGATAACTATCCAATCCCAGAGCAGTTTAGTTCAGTTATTTAATGCCATCTTTTAATGAACATATCTCTCAAGCTAAAAGGAACTTAGAATTTCTTCATAAAACAAATACCCATAATGGAGATTTTTGGGATTGGCAGGTGACGATATGTTTTTATGTGGGAGTTCATTTAGTTAATGCTCACTTGGCTCATGTATCAAATCTTCATTATCGAAAACACGAAGAGGTAAAAAATGCGATTAGTCCTTATTCAAAGTTATCTCCATGCAAATTGCCTGAAAATGTATATTTATCTTACACTAAACTTCAGGGTTTATCCCGTCGGGCTAGATATTTGATCCATGAGAACCACAAAAACAAGGGGACTACAAATCATTTTACGTACGGGAAACATTTTACGAGAGCTGTTAGGCATGTTGATACTCTTATGAAGTACATATCGGTAGCTTACAAGATTGATTTTGAAACGGTAACAATTGATTGCACCGAGTTTAAGGACAACGACATAAAATATTTTGTCAAGAAAACATAAGTCAAATATTAATTTTTGAAGGCCGGACCGGAATCCGGCTTTTTTTATGTCATAATTTGAGAATAGGAAGCCAAGTCAACATCCGGCTTTCTTTGTGTTTTAAATGAAATCATATTGCAAAAATCTGAGAATTGGTTGAGAATTTTGAAATATAAAGATCGATTGATAAAATTGTTTGGGTTGCTTGAATGTTACCTGAAAATAAAAAAGAGAGCCGTTATTGCTCTCTTTTGAGTTGAGGTTCCTGGCGGAGTCGAACCGCCGTACACGGTTTTGCAGACCGCTGCCTAGCCACTCGGCCAAGGAACCTTGTACGTTTTCGGACTGCAAAAATATAAAATTTTGTAGTTCTCGCAACACAAAAAATAAAATCGTGTTATTTTCTGCGTTTTTACCAGTTTGCATTTGCTTACAAGTTGCTGGCACCTAACTGCAACCAGCATCTATTGTCTTTGGATTATTTCCTTTGTGAAGCTCTCTCTTCTTTTCTATAGCGCACGATTTTCGGTACTTCCCTTCATTTAAATCATTCTAACTATAAAACATGAGTAAAAGGTTGAATTGTTTTTCGAAGATACGAAGAAGAAGTTCGAATAATTTGATAAATATCAGTATTGAGCTGGGGATTAAATATTTATAACATAGATTTATGATAGCTTCGAGTCGCGAGCTACGAGCTGTTAGAAACAAATTAGGGGGCACTTTTAGCTGTTAACTGAGACTGCGACTGATTTTTAACGTTCCATTGTAACGCTCACCCGTTCCATTTCTCCTCCCATTGGCGGATTCATTTTCGAGATCTTTACACGAGCTTTATCAATTGCAGGGAAGCGGTCGTAAAGGGTGTCTAGGATACGTTTGCTTACATTTTCCAATAAGGCCGATTTTATCTGCATCACTTCTTTTACAGTTTCATAAACAGCTTGGTAGTTTAATGCATCATCCAAATTGTCTGATTGGGCTGCGGCATCGCAGTTTGTTTCCAGGCGCAAATACACTTCAAAGTGGTTGCCAACAATTTGTTCGGCCGCAAAATGCCCGTGATAGGCATAAAATTTCATTCCCTCTATTTCAATTACTCCCATTCCGAATTAATATTATTGCAACAAAAGTAATATTTTGAACAGGTGTTAAGTGTACTCACAAATCATTTTTTAATTTTGTGGTCTTATTCAATAGCGGATAATTCAAGAAAATGGCAGAAAACAATACCAACACAAATGCAGAAGCGCCCAAAAAGGCCAACTTTATTCATGCACAAATCGACGCCGATTTGGCCGCAGGTAAAAATGATAAACGTGTGCATACACGCTTTCCCCCCGAGCCCAATGGCTATTTACACATTGGACACGCTAAATCGATCTGTTTAAATTTTGGGTTGGCACAAAAATACGGAGGTAAAACGAACCTGCGTTTTGATGATACCAATCCATCAAAAGAGGAAACAGAATATGTTGAATCGATTATGGAAGATGTGCGTTGGCTGGGATTCGATTGGGATGATCGTTTGTATTATGCATCCGATAATTTTCCGAAATTGCATGCTTTTGCCGTTAAATTGATTGAAGAAGGCAAAGCTTATGTCGACGATCAGAATGCTGAAACCATAAGCGAGCAAAAAGGAACACCGCAGAAACCCGGAATTGAAAGTCCGTTCCGAAATCGTTCGGTTCAAACAAACCTCGATTTATTTGAGCGAATGACAATGGGGGAATTTGATGAGGGAGAAAAAGTACTGCGCGCAAAAATAGATATGGCATCGCCAAATATGCACATGCGCGATCCTATTATTTACCGGATTATGAAAGCCGAACATCACCGCACAGGAAATAAGTGGTGTGTGTATCCTATGTACGACTTTGCCCATGGTCAGTGTGATTACTGGGAAGGAATTACGCATTCGATTTGTACTTTGGAATTTGAAGTGCACCGTCCGTTATACGATTGGTTTATTACACAGTTAATGGATTCGGATTACCGTCCGCGCCAGATCGAGTTTTCGCGTTTGAACCTTACTTACACGGTAATGAGTAAGCGTAAATTGCTGGAGTTGGTGAAAGACAAGCATGTTCGGGGTTGGGACGATCCGCGGATGCCAACTATTTCGGGGTTACGCAGAAGAGGTTACACTCCAGAATCGATTCGTAATTTCTCGGATAAAATTGGCGTAACCAAAGTGGATGGAATGACCGATGTGTCGTTGCTTGAATTCAGTGTACGCGATCATCTGAATAAAATTGCACAGCGTGTAATGGGTGTGCTCGATCCGCTAAAAGTGGTTATTACTAATTATCCTGAGGATAAAGAAGAGATATTAAGTGCCGTAAACAACCCTGAAGATGAGTCGATGGGACGCCGGGATGTACCATTCTCGCGCGAGGTTTATATCGAGCAAAGCGACTTTATGGAAGATCCTCCACGTAAGTTTTTCCGTTTAGGTCCTGATCGTGAGGTGCGTTTGCGTTACGGTTACCTCATAAAATGTAACGAGGTTGTAAAAGACGAAAACGGCAAAATCGTTGAGTTGCACTGTACATACGATCCCGAGTCGAAAGGAGGAAAATCTTCTGATGGCAGAAAAGTAAAAGGAGTGGTACACTGGGTATCGGCAAAACATGCCGTTAAATCGGAAGTACGTTTGTACGATCGTTTGTTTACCGATGAAGAACCGGATGCACACAAGGATGTAGACTTTAAAGAGTTTATGAATCCCGAGTCGTTAAAAGTGCTCACTAACTGTTACCTGGAGCCATTTGTAAAAACAGCTAAACCGCTTGATCATTTTCAGTTTGAGCGAACCGGTTATTTTAACCTGGATCCGGATTCAACGCCGGAATTACCGGTATTTAACCGAACAGTTCCATTGCGCGACTCGTGGGCTAAAAAACAAAAGAAATAAAATACTAAAAGGTTGTTTTCAAATAGAGAACAACCTTTTTTAATGCTTCTGTTATGGTACTTAGGCGGCAGAATCCTTGCAAAGTCACTATTCTCGTTAATAACTGCATACACCCATTTACCGATTCATAACCTTGGTTAACCGAATGTAAACTGTATGGCTGGTTTACGATTTTTACTTTTGAGTTTTAAATGCAAAAAACAGTATCATGGAAAAGGTGCCACACGAAAGAACGCATAAAAAGGAAAACTCAACAGAGGTATTGGCTTTAGTTTTAATCGGTATTGGTTTGCTATGGATACTAAAACAAACCGGTTTCTTTTTTGATTTCCCGTTTTTAAACTTTCATACAATTTTTAGTCCTGTAAGAAGTGTCTTTCATGGTATTGGGCATTTAATTTTTTCATGGCCTGTTATCCTTATCATTATCGGAGCAGTATTAATGGCCGGTAGACGTTCGGGTGGACTGGTGTTACTGATTATAGGAGGTGTATTTTTATTGCCAAAACTAATTTTCATTTCAGGAGCGGCAATTGTGTTTTTGTTCCCAATTATTTTAATTGTATTGGGAATTGCGTTAATCGCACGTTTGTTTTAGCCCGTAGTTGCGAAAGAAGAAAATCCGCTAAAAAAAGGACAGTGTTTAGAGGATTATCAATATTTTAGGACAGTTAAAATTTTTATCATGGATAATAAACCGGAGAATACAAACAGAAGAGCCATCCTTGGCTTGTTTCTAATTGTGGTAGGTGCATTGTGGATCTTTGAGCGCCTCGATCTTATTCCTTCGTTTTGGAATGATATTCTGATATCGTGGCAAATGTTACTCATCGGAATTGGGGTTTTCTCCATAATAGGTGGCAACAAAACCACAGGAACAGTATTAATTGTTATCGGATCTTTCTTTTTACTTCCCGAGGTTGCGCATATTCCTTATGAATTACGACGAATCGGTTGGCCGGTATTAATTATCGGGATTGGAGTGGCTATTCTGGTTAAACACACCGGCAGTCGCAATCCGGTAGATGGACCAACTTTTAATATGGGCGAGCAGAAAGGACATGATTATTTCGATGATTTTGTGATTTTTGGAGGTCGTGAAGTATATATAAATTCTCAGAATTTTATGGGTGGAAAAACCACTTCTGTTTTTGGCGGAACGGAGTACGATCTGCGTCAGGCAAAACTTTCGGCTAATGGTGCTGTTATCGACACGCTGGCTTTGTTTGGCGGCTGTGGTTTTAAAGTGCCTCCCGACTGGACGGTAAAAAATGAAGTTACCGCTATTTTTGGCGGCTACACCGATAAACGTGGAAACTCGTTAAATCAAATCGTTTCCGATCCCTCGAAAACATTGGTGATAAAAGGTTTTGCAGCTTTTGGCGGTGTAGAGATTAAATATCTGTAAAATGGATTTTAGACATCCCTTTATAAAAACTCCGCGCCTGGCTATTTCATACATTGCGTTCTGGCTCATTTTGGCGGTGGTAATGGTTTTGGTGGTGGTATCGGTTGGCGAAAGCGATTTTATTACCGCCATGACCGAACGTTTCGCTTACATTATCCTTTTCGGTTTTTTAGGAATAGCTATCTGGTATGTCATAAAATTCAGTACCCTCGAAGATAACAGCATTGGCCGTGTAATTCTGGCGCATGTAATTGCAGCCACTATCATTGTTTTAATTTGGCTATACATTGGTACGGTAATTACAAAGCTCATAAATCCGGGGCAGTTACACGAAGATCATAATAATCTGTTCACCGGCCTTTATAATGGGTATTTGCTTTATACGTTTAACGTGGTATTTTTCTACGCGGTAAATTATTACATGGCATTTAAAGAAAAAACAAAAAACGAAACCAAGTTAAAGGCCTTGGTAAAAGAGGCCGAATTGCATGCTTTAAAATCGCAGATCAATCCACACTTTTTGTTTAATAGTTTGAACAGTATTTCGTCGCTTACAATGACCGATCCGGCAAAAGCACAGGAAATGGTGATCAATCTTTCGCAACTGATGCGTTATTCCTTAAAACACGAACAACGCGAAAAAGTAACAGTTCAGCAGGAAATCGAGAATAACAAACTTTACCTGAAGATTGAAAAAGTGCGTTTTGGCAAAAAACTAAATCCTGTTTATGCCATCGACGAGAATTGTTTAAAGGCTGAAATACCGAATATGATACTTCAGCCACTGTACGAGAATGCTATAAAATACGGTGTGTACGAAGCCACCGAAACCATCGATGTAATTACCCATTGCCGTTGCGACAATGATAAATTGGTGGTTACCATCAGCAATACCTACGATAAAGATGTATTGAGCAAAAAAGGCGAAGGGATTGGATTGCGTAATATCCGCGACCGCCTGCAGGTGATTTACGGAAACCCGCATTTGCTGAAAATTGAAAATAAACAAAACGAATTTACCGTAACTTTAACCATTCCTCAAAAATTGTAAATCATGACTGAAAAATTGCGCACAATTATAGTTGAAGATGAAGAACTGGCTCGAAACCTGATGAAGTCGTTCCTGGCCGATAATGAGGCTATTGAACTGATTGCAGAATGCGAAAACGGCTTTGAAGGCGTAAAACAAATTAACGATCTGAAACCCGATCTGGTTTTTCTCGATATTCAAATGCCAAAGATCACCGGCTTTGAGCTGCTGGAGTTGCTCGAACACAAACCACAGATAATATTTGCTACGGCATACGATCAGTATGCATTAAAAGCTTTTGATTTTAATGCTGCCGATTACTTATTAAAACCCTACTCGAAAGATCGTTTGGATGAGGCCATTCAGAAAGTTTTGGAGCGTATTCAAACCGAAGGTAAAGAATCGGATGTGGCAGAAAAAGTAAGCGATTTCCCAAAGGATGAATACCTTGATCGAGTAGTGGTGAAAGACCGTCACAAAATTCATATTGCACCGGTTGATGCGGTGCGTTACATCGAGTCGATGGACGATTATGTAATGATTTACACTACCGAAGGCCGCTGGATGAAACAAAAAACCATGAAGTATTTCGAGAATGCTTTGAATCCGAAAAACTTTGTGCGTATCCACCGAAGTTACATTGTTAAAGTTGACGAAATAGCAGAAATTCAACAATACGAAAAGGAATCGTACATTGTTATTCTGCACGACAAAACAAAATTGAAAGTCAGCAAAACCGGTTATAAGAATTTAAAAGGTGTGCTTAATTTCTAGCTATTAACATCGGATATTTCACGACAAATTATGTTATTCTCCAAAAGAAAAAATTTGTGATATTAAATCGAATTAAGAAGAAAAGAGAAGAGTTACAAAATTCTTTTGGGAAAGTTAAAGACGACTCGTTTCATTTTGATTTGATCGAAAAATATTTCCGGGCAAGAGATAATTCGAACGCTTTTCAAACGCTTTCTGATAAAACATGTAACGATCTCGATTTTAACGAACTGTTCACGTTTGTCGACCGAACCTATTCAAAAGTAGGTCAGCAATATTTGTATCAAACACTTCGAACAATCCCTAAATCGTTTAATCATTCCGATGAAAAACTGATTGATCATTTTCGGAATGATGTTGATTTTAGAACGGAGGTACAGCTTCAATTAGAGAAGTTGAAAAGCGATGGTGCCTATTACATCTGTACACTCTTTCAGGAGGAACACCAAAAAGCGCCCAAGTGGTTTTTTATGTGCAAGATATTATCAGCGCTCAGTTTGGTCTCAATTTTATTAATTCCGGTATCGCAACAAATCATATTTTTTCTGTTTGGGGTTTTCACCCTAAACATGGTTATTCATTTTTGGAATAAAAGAAACCTGTATCAATATCTAGGATCTATCCCGCAATTGTTGCGCTTAACAAATGTGGCAACCGAGTTAAATAAGGAGGAGCGACTTGCCACACAGAATAATGAGCTTGGAAAATCGCTTAAGGCTATTTCGGGCATAAGAAGGAGGATGTCGTTTTTTAGGCTGGAAGCCAAAATAGATAATGATTTGGCTGCTTTGCTTGCAGGTCTTATCGAACTGTTTAAAATTTTGTTTCTGATTGAGCCGCTTTTTTTGTTTGGTGTTTTAAAAAGGCTCGATTCTATGCGACAGGAAATGGATGACGTGTTCCGTTTTGTTGGAAAAATTGATGTTCTGTTATCCCTTGCTTCGCTTCGTGAAGGTGCGCCGAAGTATTGTATTCCTACTATTAATTCACAGGCCCAAAAGTTACAGGCTAAAAACTTGTATCATCCTTTGGTGGCTGATTGTGTTGAGAATAGCCTTAATATCGAACAGAAATCAGTTTTGTTAACCGGTTCAAATATGTCGGGCAAGACAACTTTTATTCGTGCAATTGGTGTTAATGTAATAACCGGTTTAACGTTAAATACTTGTTTTGCCGATGATTTCGAAATGCCACGCATGCGGGTATTTTCGGCCATCAGGATTAGCGATGATCTGCTGAATGACAAGAGCTATTATTTCGAAGAGGTGCTTACAATAAAAACAATGTTGGAAGCCGGGAAAGAAAGATCTCCAAATTTATTTTTACTCGACGAAATATTTAAGGGAACAAACACTGTTGAAAGGATATCGGCAGGAAAAGCGGTGCTTTCTTCGTTGACAGAAGGTGAAAATATCGTTCTTGTTTCTACTCACGATATTGAGCTGGCCGATCTACTTCATGAGGAATATGCTTTGTACCATTTTAGCGAGAATGTCAATCAGAAAACGGTAGATTTTGACTATCGGATAAAAGATGGGAAATTGAAAACAAGAAATGCAATTCGGATTCTGGAAATTAATGACTATCCCGAAAGTATCATTGAGGAAGCGAATAGTATTTCCAACGAATTGGATAAAAATAAAACCAAAGTTGGTAGTTAGATTATATCGATTCATTTTCTCTGTATAATGCTGAATTCTGTTTTGGTGTCATAAATCTTTTTGCAGCAGCGTAATATTTATTATTTTCATCAACTGAAAAGCTAAACCTTAGGGCAATGCGAAAATGAAGTTGATTAACTGAGCATTTCGCGTAATGTTCGCCCGCTGATCCATACTGATTATATCGTAAATTCAAATAGATATTTCATGAAAAAACTCGCACTGGTTTTAACTGCTGTATTTTTAATCTCAACAGTGGCCTTTTCGAAAAAGAAAGAAGAGGAGAAAAAAGAAGAAGAAAAGCCTTTTGTTAATTCGGGGCTGGTAAGCGGCCTGAAATGGCGAAGTATTGGCCCGGCATGGGCAAGCGGCCGGATTGCGGATTTTGCCGTAAATCCTAATAATCACAAAGAATACTACGTGGCTGTTGCTTCGGGTAATGTTTGGAAAACCACCAACAACGGGACTACCTGGAATCCGATCTTCGATAATTATGGGGCGTATTCTACAGGTGTTGTTGTCCTCGATCCGAATAACTCAAATGTAGTTTGGGTAGGAACCGGCGAAAACAACCACCAGCGTGCCTTGGGTTATGGCGATGGTGTTTATAAATCGCTTGATGGTGGTAAGTCCTTCAAAAATATGGGTTTAAAAGAAAGCCGTCAGATAGGAGGAATCGTTATCGATCCGCGAAATTCTGATATCGTTTTTGTTGCTGCTGAAGGATCGGCATGGGGGCCGGGCGAGGAACGTGGCTTGTACAAAAGTACCGACGGTGGCGAAACCTGGAACAAAGTGTTGGAGATTAGCGAAAATACAGGCGTAAATAATGTGGTTATGGATCCTTGTAACCCGGATGTTATGTATGCAACATCGGAGCAGCGTCGACGTACTTCGTTCACTAAGATTGGTGGCGGCCCGGAATCGGCTGTATATAAAAGTACCGATGGTGGCGAAAGCTGGCGAAAAATTATGACGGGACTGCCTTCGGTTGATATTGGCGGAATGGGTATTGATGTTTCACCGGTTGACCCGAATTACGTTTACCTGATTGTGGAAGCTGCCGAAGATAAAGGCGGTTTTTTCCGCTCAACGGATAAAGGAGAGAGTTGGGCGAAAATGAGCGATTACCACTCAAGCGGTCAGTACTACAACGAAATTGTTTGCGATCCGAAAGATGTGGATAAAGTATATTCAACAGAAACGGTTTCTAAAATAACTGTTGACGGTGGAAAAACGTGGAAGAGTATCAGCATTAAAGGACGTCACGTTGATGATCACGCCATTTGGATTGATCCTACAGATACGAATCACTTTATTATTGGTGGCGATGGTGGTATTTACGAAACCTGGGACACCGGAGCAACTTTCGATTTTAAAGAGAATCTGCCAGTCACCCAGTTTTATCGTGTGTATCTCGACGATGCTGAGCCGTTTTACAATGTGTATGGCGGAACACAGGACAACAATTCAATGGGCGGTCCATCACAAACAACCAGCCGAAGTGGCGTTACAAACGACGAATGGTTTCCAACCGTTGGTGGCGATGGTTTTTGGGGAGCTATCGAGCCCGGAAATCCAGACATCGTTTACTCTGAATCTCAATACGGAAATGTATCGCGTTACGATAAAAAAAGCGGCGAGAGTTTAAGTATTAAACCCATTGAGCGCAAAGGCGAACTGACTTACAAGTGGAACTGGAATACGCCTTTGATTATTAGTCCGCATAAAAAAACACGTTTGTACATGGCGGCGAACAAGGTTTTTCGTAGCGACGACCGCGGTAACACCTGGGACGTAATCAGCGATGATCTGACTGCACAAATCGACCGCACATCAATTCCGGTAATGGGAAAATACTGGCCTGCCGAAGCAGTGGTTCGCGATGTGTCTACTTCGCAGTGGGGAACCATTGTGGCACTCGAAGAATCAAAACTACAGGAAGGACTGTTGTATGCCGGAACCGACGACGGTGTAATTTCGGTTACCGAAAATGGTGAAAACTGGACACAGGTAAAATCCTTCCCGGGAGTGCCGGAGTTAACGATTGTAAGTGATATTTGTGCCGACCGTTTTGATGCGAATGTGGTTTATGCCACTTTCGATAATTTGAAACGCGACGATTTTAAACCTTACGTTTATAAAAGTACCGATAAAGGAAAAACATGGACTTCAATTTCGGGCAATTTGCCTGAAAATGGCTCGGTTCATACCATTATGCAGGATTTTGTTCGTCCTGAATTATTGTTTGTGGGAACAGAATTTGGTATTTTCTTTACTGTCGACGGTGGTACAAACTGGGTGCAGCTAAAATCAGGAATGCCAACCATCGCGGTATTCGATATTGCCATTCAGGAGCGCGAAAGCGACTTGGTTGCAGCTACATTTGGCCGTGGTTTCTACATCATGGACGATTACAGCCCGTTGCGCGAAATTTCAGCCGAGCTGGAAAATACAAAAGCGGAGATTTTCCCGATAAAAGATGCGCTGATGTTTACACAACCCAGGGGAAAAAGCAACCAGGGAAGTACCTATTTTACAGCGAAGAATCCGGAATACGGAGCAACATTTACCTATTACCTGAAAGAAGTCCCAAAAACAAAAGAGCAAATTCGTAAAGAGGAAGAGAAAGAGTTGTTTAAAGAAGGAAAACCGATTCCGCAACCTACCTGGAGGGAATTGCAACTGGAAGGAAAGCAGGAAAAAACACATCTGATATTTACCATTTATGATAACGACGGGAATGTGATCGATCAGTTTACAAAAGCTCCTTCAAAAGGCGTGAACCGCGTGAACTGGAATATGACTTATGCAGCTACTGCAAATGCTCGTATTAGCGATAAATACAACCCAATTACAAGTGCTGGTCGTGGTATAATGGTAATGCCCGGGACTTATAAAGTGGGTATGAAATTGTGGCACGAAGGCGAGTTAACCGAATTGGTTGAGCCGGTTTCGTTTACTTGCAAAAAATTATATAACACGGTGTTGCCTGCCGAAGACTATAACGAGAATGTTGAGTTTGCCAAAAAGGTGAATAAACTGGCACTGGCAGTTGTCGGAACCAACCGAATGATTGGCGAAACCACTGCAAAAGTAGAGAAGATAAAACAAGCCATTTATGCGACTCCGGGAGCTAGCCAGGAGTTAATGGATAAAGCCCGTGCAATTGGTGTGGAGCTGGAAGCACTGAACTTTAAAATGAATGGTGTGCCGGCTAAAGCAAGCTGGGAAGAAATTCCTCCTGCACAAGTGCCGTTGAACAACCGGTTGAGTATTATTACTTATACGCACATGGGATCGACAACGGGAATTACCACCACCGAAAAACAAGCGTACGAAATTCTTAAAGCAGAATTCCCGCCGGTGTTGGATGCATTGAAAAATATTGTTGAAAATAAAGTTCCGGCGCTGGAAGCCGAACTCAACAAAATGAATGCACCATGGACTCCGGGACGTTTGCCGGAATGGAAAGAGTAAAAGAGTCACGAGCTTCGAAGCTCATCCTCCTTTTTTAAAGGAGGTGTCCCGATGCTTCAATCGGGACGGAGGATTAGAAAGTTAGGGATTAAAATAAAAGATGCCATCCTACTGAGTTATACAGTTTCGGATGGCATCTTTTTTTTACAAAATTCGAAAGGAAACAGGTCGATTTGCGAACCTACTGAATAATACTGCTTATTTCGTATCAATATCTACACCCCAATAGTCCGTAATAGCTTTTAATTCCTTGCGGGTAAGATAGCTAACTGCACCGTGTTTGGGGCGTTCAAAACCAATGGTTTTCATTACTCCTTCGTTAAAATGGCCAATATCAGTATACGAAACAAAGTCTTTGGTTTCGCTAAAACCCATATTGTTGGGGCGGCCGCCATACACATCATACATCAGCACATAGGTGTCAGTCCCCAAACGTTTGAAAACATTAGGAGCTTCGGTAGGTTTACTTTCGGGGTCGATGCGCCGTGTTTCAGTAACATAGTCTTCATTTATTTTATCCGAAACAGCGTGCAAAATTTTTGCTCCTGAAACATAATGCATGTGGTAGGTGTGGCCAAGTTGTGTAATATCGCCGTCTATTCCGCCTAGCTCAGTAATCATTTTTGGAGTGGTTTCAAGCCTGGTAAATTCATCGTTTGCATACGAATAGTACATGTTTGCATTAGCATTGTTGTACCTAATGGTAAAGTACACCATCATTTTTTTCTCCTTTGGATCGTAAACGGTTTCCGGTGCCCATGAACAATCGATGTCGCCCAGTTCGGGGAAAGCCTTATCAACCCGAAAATCGGAATGTGTCCAGTGGATCAGGTCGTAGGATTTCATCAGCACAATGGCGCGGTTATTTCCCCAGCCGTATTTTTCTTCGGGGCGTTGCCATTGGGTGTCGCGGTAGCCGGCACGTTTCCCGAAAATATGCAGGTCAGTCATGACCAGATAAAAGGCGCCATCAGGGCCACGGGTAATGTGCGGATCGCGAACGCCTTTTTGCTCGGCCAGTTTTGTTCCATCAAAAATGGGCTCACCATTGTTCAGATCGGTAAACGTATAGCCGTCGCTGCTAACAGCCATATACGCGCTTTGTGTTTGGTCTTTAAAGTATACCAGCAAATAGCCGGCAAGGTCTTTCGTATTAAAATTTTGGGCTGAAGCCGGTTGTTGCAGTTTGTCTACAATTTTAATTCCTGTGGTTTTGTTGCCTGGCATGTTGGGTGTTTGTGCCTGCACGACAGCACCTGCGATAAAAGCGAATAGCAATAGAGAGGTAATAAGTTTTTTCATCCGTTTAAAATTTTCAAGTTTCCAATAAATTATTTTAAAATTTGAGAACGGATGTAACCGCTCCGCTCTCACATAAACTTATTTAATCATGTTTGTTTGTGAATCTATGATTTAAAAAGTTCATGTTCGTTTCATAAAAAGTGATTTTTTATTCCGGGTTATTTTTCGGTACGTATTTTTTCGGCTTACTAATATACTATTTATCTGTTTGGATTTAAACAGAAGTAATTCAGGCTGAAACAGCGGAGGGCTTTATGTTTTTTCATTTTTTATCACTGTTATCTGTTTCTGACTACCTGAACGACTATAAGTTTAATTTATACAATTCAAAATAGTTTTAATCCTTGTAGAGCTTGATCAAGGTGTATTTATTGGGTGTTTCATACGAATTTTTATTAATCCTGAAGCTTATTAGTATTTGGTTTTTTTCGCGATAATCTTAGCATTTTGTAGTTCGGCTTCTTCTATATAACGTTCTTGTTTTTAAATCTCAACTAAATAAAATAGTTGAAAAACTATGAATTATAGTTGTGAAACTAAAAAATATAGTTACATTTGTTTTGTAATGTGCCGAGAGTGTTATACTCGTTTCAAATTAAAAGTCTGAATAATGAAAAAACTTACGCCGAAAGAAGAAGAGATACTGAGTTTATTTTGGGAGAAAGGCCCCATGTTTGTGAAAGAATTGAAGGAGTTATATTCAGATCAGAAACTGCACTACAACACGCTTTCAACTATGGTTAGAGCCATGGAAGAAAAAGGATTCATTACGCACGAGAAGTTTGGAAATACTTATCGGTATTTTGCTGCAGTATCAAAAGAAGATTACAGCAACCTGTCGTTAGGAAATGTGGTAAAAAAGTATTTCAACAATTCGTATAAGAGTGTTGTATCGGCCTTGGTTGAGGAACAAAACCTCTCTGTTGAGGATTTAAAAAAACTGATTGCAGAGATTGAAAACAATAAAAATCAGAAGTGATGAATCCGTTTTTGGCCTACCTCTTAAAATCGAGTATAAGTTTGGCACTACTTTATGTGGTGTTTAAACTTAGCCTTAGCCGCGATAAAATGCACACGGCCAACCGCTTTGTTTTGATCGGAATTTTGCTGACTTCGGTAATTCTTCCTTTTGCCGATATTCCGGTTTTTAGCAAAACGCAGGTGATTCCGCAATTCGAGGTTATTCACGAATTTGTAACGACACCGCAAATTACAGCGGCTCCCATTCATAATGAAAGTATTGAGGCCATAAACGAAGTTTCGTCCTTTTCAGTTAACCCGTGGTTACTGTTTTACCTGACTGTGATCGGACTGCTCGTTATTCGTCTGGCCTTTTCGGTGGCACGGGTGCTGCAGATCATTCGCCGGGCCGAGAAACAACACTTCCGGGATGTGATCCTGGCCATTGTTAAAGATCTTATTCAACCCTTTTCCTTTTTGCAACACATTATTTTGTCGGAAAAGGATTTTACCGAAAATAAGGATATTGTACTTGCCCACGAATACGCCCACATTCAACACAAACATACCGTTGACCTTATGATCTGTGAGCTGTTTACCGCCCTTTACTGGTTTAACCCGTTTATGTGGTTGTTGCGCCGCGATTTAAAATTAGTACACGAATACCAGGCTGATGAGGCTGTATTAAATAAAGGCATCGATGCACAAAAATACCAGTTGCTGGTATTGGAGAAGGCTGTTGGTGAAAGACGTTTTGCCATGGCCAACCATTTTACTCAAAAACCCATTGTAAAACGATTAAAAATGATGACAAAAACAAAACGTCAGAAATGGGGCATGGTGAAGATGATTCTCTTTGTGCCCCTACTAATAGTGCTTTTACAAGCATTTTCACGACCCGATTTGATTACAAAATCAGCAGATTTTATTCCGGTGCGTTATACGGAAAATAAGGTAGAGCAGTGGCTCGCAAAATGGAACATCGATAACATTGGCGATGGAATTTTCGATCCTGGAATTGAACGCGATCAATTGTCGGAAAAGGAGAATAACGTTCTGATGATTCTTATGAATATTAAGGATGATTACCTGATCGAAAATAAAAGAGCTTCGAGAGAAAGTTTAAAAATGATATTGCCTGTTTTTTTGAGAGGATCGAGTATTGATGGCAGTAAAGCTCCTGACCTTGTTGAAAAAGAAATTCCGGGAATTGGCACAGTAAAAGTTTCTGAAGGCTGGATCTCCTATCGCCATGATATTGAATCGTCGAGAGAAGCGATAAACTTTACTTTACGTCAAATAGGGGAGGTTTACCTCGAAGCCAGGGACGCAAAAGCATTTATATTGTTCGGAAAGAAATATTTCGATCTGGGTGAAGAGAAACAGAAGATGGTAAACAAGGTTGTTCCTATCCGGTTTTCGTACGAAACACCAAAAAATCCCAGAACAAGCACCTGGTTACCTTTTCAGGATAAACCTTCGCCCGAACCCAAGCCAATGGAAATGTTGGTGCGCTACGATGGTACGATTGTTTTTGGTAACAAAACCTACGAAAATCTGGATGAATTTGAGCACGATTTAAAGGTGTGGAAAAAGGAGTTGGAAGCGATTAATAAAGAAAAAAAAACGAATCATTATTATCGAGTCAACGCTACTTTTGAGCATGGTTCACGAACTCAGGAAATATGTTCAAAAGAGATTAGTAAGATAAATTACATGCTTTGGAAACAAAGTATGCATGTAGAGCAAATTCATCATGTATTCCCGGAAGAGTCAGTTGTGCGTCCACTGGAAATGGATAAGCTAACCACAAGAATGAATAATGTTTTAGCTGCAGCTGATACTACTGGAATGCAGTAGAATTTTTATTTATGCTGCCTTGTTGCTGAAGGAAAGACCGGTGCTTTATGGTGTTAAAATCATATAGCCCCGGTCTTTGAGTGTTTAAAACAAACGGTGCACACTAATGATTAAGCGTTTCTCAAATCTAAATTTCAATCCCCTGATGTAGGATCGGATCCATTTTATGAATATGTTCAGTCTTTACGTATTTATATGGCTTTGGCTGAGGCCATTTGGGTAATAAACGTAACGGATAAGCGAACCAATGCCTCTTTCATTCAGCTTTTCCTATGTTATGTTTTTGTTTATGCCAACAAATGTTATTTTAGGGCTTCCTTACCCGGTAACAGAGAAGATTCGTAGCGTTGGATAGGCCATTGGGAAATTGCTATTTATTCGTTTGTAAATGCTTATAAACGAATTGGCGCTGTGGAAACCTGAAAGAGAAGTGCTTTGAAAACCCGCACTCCGCATCACCAAATAATTAACGCGCAATTTAAAATGCTCAATACACAATGATAAAAATGCTTAAAAGAATATTTCGAATTCTCTTTAAAATTATACTGATATTAATTATCGGTTTAGTTATGTTGGATATAATAACGTCAATTGTTAGATATCGAAAATATTATCGTCAAACAGATGTAACTCATCCGTTTTTAGAGTCAGTACATAATGATTATGTGGTAAATGTTAAGAATTCTTCCAGCCACCGAATGGATGAATATAATGGAAAAGTAAAGCTCATTTATTGGCACTCGGGTTGTCCTTCTTCAGCTTCATGGTTTCCACAGATTAAAAATATCGCAAGGCAATTTCCTGATTCATTGGAGATATTTATAATCACAAATCAATCTATCCAAAGTTTGGATTTTTTTACAAATTTGCATTTGCCGAATTTCAACATCTGTAAAGGTAGTGGAAGAGCGGAAGAAAAACGTTTTAAACATCACCATTCTTCTCATTTAGTCATTCTAGATAAAAACAATGTTCTAAAGGCTTATGGTTATCAATTAGGCCAAACCGATAGTGTTATAAATTTATTGGTTAAAAATAAAGCTATTCCCAAACCTCTTTATGACGAGTTATTATTCGAAGAAAATATACATCAAGATGGTATAAAAAATGTAAATAACTTAACCTTCCAAGTTACTAACTATAACGAAAATTTTAAGAGTACAGCGACTTGGTCAATGAACTATATTGATTGTAAAAATTTATCAATTAAGACCATTTATAGAATAGCTTTCAACATCCCAAAGTATAGAATAATTAATTTAACAAACAGTGATTTAAATGGTCAATCTAATTCGGACAAATATTGTGTTTATTATAAAACTAAAAGTCCTTTTGCACCAATGATTTGGCAAATGGTTGTTGACAATCGGGAGAAAAGAGCCAAAACTTTCACCGATGATCTTCACAAAAGAATTGATAATGAGTTTGGTCTTAGGTCCAGAGTGCAAAAGAAGAAAGTTACAACTTTAGTTTTAAAAGATATAATTCCAACCGAAGAAAATAGTCTAAAGAAATTATCAAAAAGAAGTAAATATGAATACGACGTTTCAGCAAATAGTGATACAACCAGATGGTTCTATTCGGATAAGGCGAAATTAGATGATATTTTAGGTAAAATTGAACAGAACATAGAAATACCAATTCTTTCTGGCGATTTTGAAAACAGCAAATATCAAATAGAATATAGCATTCTAAATAATGATAAATATACGACAGAAGAAATAATTAAAGATTTAGAGAATCAGGGGCTTATATTTTCTAAAGAAGAAAGAGATATTGAATACCTTGAAATTGAAAAAGCAGCTGGTAATATTTTATATTAGTAACGGCATTCAAGATTCTAAATAGTAGGGGGTAAGTTCGGTTGAATTACATAGTGGTTTGACAAGAAACTACCGCGAATCTGCCACTTATACAATTTCCCGTCAAACTGTATAAAAAAACTCTTTCCGTGGAAGAATTATTTGGATAGCTGGCTTTAAAAAAGATGAAAGCTTAAGGGCTTAATTTTTCTTTTTAGAGAGACTGCCGTTGTATGCCATATTGAGGAACAAAACAAAATGAGACAAATGACTAAGCATATTTTCTGGATACTATTAATGCTTACATCATGTGGTTTAAGCAAAAATGACGATTTTGAAGATGTCGATAGAACCTCTACAATTGACAAAAAAGTTTTGACAGAAGGAGATGAATTTACTATGACCTTAACTTTGAAAAATCCAGATTCCAAAATAAAAGAATCGACATTCTTTAATGATTTAAATGCGTCTTTACAGATTTGGTGTTCATGGTATTGTGGCTCACAAATTCAACATGCGCAGACACCAATTCATAAAAAAGAGCCCGATAGGACGGAGAAATATTTAGTAAAACTTCAACAAGGAGAAGCTGTTAGCTTTGATTTGACTGGAAGGTTTTTCATAGAAAATGACACTCTTAAAATAACTTTCGATAAATACAACGAGATTTTATATTTACCCAAAGTACATTGTGACTCAATTTTAAAATGTGAAATTAGTGGAATGTGGATACCAGGAAGACCTTATAAACTTGACTCTTACGAATATTCATTCAATTCTAACAAATTGACTATTGATTTTAAAAATAATGATTAATAGAAAAATACGGCATACAACACGGTACATATTGCTGGGAGGGGGGCGGAACTGCGAAACGAGAATCCGCCCCGACAACTTACAAGTGATCGTTGTGTAACATTAGGCTGCGACTGTCGACAAGTCATTTTTTTTGTATAAAGCAATTATGAATTAGCAAATGAAAATTATTAAAAAAATTGGATTCTTGATTTTGATATTACATTTGTGTTCATGTGATAAGGAGGGAGAATTAACTACCATTACTGGCAAAGTGACTGATTTCTACTCAACTGAATCAGTTTCGGGGTACTATATAGCTTTAACCCAACAAAAAAAACTATCATTCTTTACGCAAGAAAACATAGTAGATACAATAATAAGCGATAATCAAGGAAACTTTTTTTACTCCTTTGAAAATATATCTGGCTATCACTATCAATTGATATATTGCCAATACAGATTATGCTGGATTTGAAGATATTTTATTACAAATTGACAAAAAAAATGATGTTGATTTAAGAGTTAAACAATTTAACCGATTAAAAATTGACTTGATAAAAAATAGTGATTTATACGAGAATATTCTGATAGGTGATGATTCGCGTGGTATTTTGATTTATGATTCAATTTTCACCGACAATGAGATTGTATATTATAAATCAATTCCTGACGAATATATAAATTTATCGTTTAGATTGTATAATGAAAATAGCTGGGAGAACTATATAATAATTGATACAAATATTTATGTAAACCGTGTAGATACATTTGATTTTGAATTTAAGTATTAACGTTGCACAACAATGTATAAAAATAATAGCCGGGATAGTTGTGAATTCAAGGGTTATAGCCCGCTCCAGCTTTCATGTAGTTTGACAGGGAATTACCAAGCAATCCGCCACATAACTTATAACTTTCCGTTGTAGCGAATACTAGGCAACCGAACTGCTTGATATTGCATCTATTGATAAAAAGATATGAGAATGCTAAGAAATTTTTGGATTGTTTTAATAATTATTTGGACTATCTCCTGTGATAAATCTGAGGATTTAAATGGTGCTTCAGAAAAAGGAGGTGTTTTATTCTGCACTAATGCACACATGATGAATTGTATATTCTCGATTGATATTACAATTGATGGTAAAAAGATTGGATTATTGGATGCAAGTTCGACATATACAGCAGCTGATTGTAATTGCGAGAACTCCTCGGGAATTGGATTTTTTAGTAAAATGGACATAGGAGACTATTCATTTTCTGCAATGGATACTAAATGTCAAGCAACTAATGTTACAAAATCGTGGACTGGAGATTTTACTGTATTTAAAGATTCCTGCACTATGATTTTTCTTGATATTACAAAAAACAAATTATTTTCTCTTGATACACCTGATTTAATTGCCCAAAAAGAATATGACTTGATTTGTCAAGTTTTTGATAGTATAATAGTGCAACAAGCAACAGATTTTTGGGTAGCTTCATATTCTACAATTAAACAGTCGATTAATGATCTGGACAGTAACGCCTATTTAAACTATGTGGATAATAACAAATTGAGCTATAATCTTGATTCTTCTATGATTTTAAAAAACAATATGAAACTAATTTCACTTGAAGAAAGAGATTACCTTATTAGTAATCCTGAGTTTAATTATAGTTGGGAGCCATTTTTTGATAAGTATCCAGATTCCCAGGGACTATGGACAGTATCTCGGATAGGATTTAATTCTGATAGTACGGAGGCAATGTTGAGTTGTGGATTTTCAAAACCATTTTATGGTATGGATATTATTAATTACTATAAACTGATAGATAACAATTGGCAAAAGACTGGAAGTATTGGGATTCAAACACAATAAAAGTACTGGCTACAACACGCGGTCATAAAACATTGTGCAGATAGTGCGATATTTAAACGAAATAATATTTAATCAACGGTTAAGCGTGTTGATAATTTTGTGTTTCAAAATACGCAATGTTTCATACCGCCATTCGTTATAGCAGCCAGTTAAGACATAAATAACCTAAAAGATGGATTATAGAGATATTGTATTTATTGCTGTTGCTGAAAATCTTAGCTTCTCAAAAGCTGCTGCTGATTTGCATATAAGTCAACCGGCAGTAACTAATCATATAAAGGAATTAGAAATTAAATTTAATTCTAGTTTGTTCGAACGTATAGGGAACAAAATTTACCTTACCGATAAGGGGAAAATTGTGTATAATAAATTCAAGCAAATTGAGCAATATTACAGGGAACTCGATTTTGAAATAGGTCAGTTAAACAATAGCATTTCAGGAGATTTTATAATTGGAGCCAGCTCCACCATATCGCAGTACGTTATTCCTAAAATAATTGCCTCATTTCATAAACGTTTCCCGAAAGTAAATATGCACCTAATCAATGGCAATTCGTTTGAAATAGAGCAACTTTTACTCGATAGCAAAATTGACATGGCACTGGTAGAAAATCACGCATCTCAATCGGGTATCAGGTATAAAAATTTCCTTGATGACGAGCTGATTTTTGTAAGCGGAGAAAATAGTGTTTTCACAAAACGAAAGAATATTAACAAAAACGATTTACTTCAAATTCCGATTGTATTAAGAGAAAAGGGCTCAGGCACACTGGAAGTAATAAAAGAAGCTTTTTTAAGACAAAACCTTGATTTCGAGAATCTAAATGTGCCTATTCATTTGGGAGGAACCGAAGCCATAAAGAATTTTCTTCTCGATTTTGACGGTTTAGCAATTGTATCAAAACAAGCTGTAATAACTGAACTGAATCTGAAAAAACTGGTAGAAATTAAGGTAGCAGGTTTTAGTATTCCCCGCAAATTTCGTATTGCCTACAAAATCGGACATATAAGCCGGCAGGTTGAATTATTTGAAAATTTCCTGCTTCGGTATAACTATTAGTTATGCTGCATAAGTATTTAGTATTTGATTTGATTATAATTCGATAGTACTTTTGAACCAAAAAGTATGAAAGGAATTATGACAATTAAAAGCCTAGCGAATAACAGTACAAAGTTTGAAAACTTTAACTTGCTGTATGTAATAATTATCAGTTTTTGTTTTCTACCGTTTGTATCTCCGGCAATTGCTTTATTTATAGGTTTAGTGCTTTCTCTTATCGGGATTAGGCACAAAAATATTCATAAATACACATCGCGTATTTTACAACTCTCTATTGTTTTATTGGGTTTTGGTATGAACCTAAGCGATGTACTTGCCGCTTCAAAAAGTGGTTTCCTCGAAACTGTAGTTTCTGTTTCCTGTGTAATGATTTGTGGTATCTTATTAGGCAAGCTTTTAAAGGTTGAAAAAAACATATCGCTTCTAATCGCAACAGGTACGGCTATTTGTGGAGGAAGTGCCATTGCAGCAGTTGCGCCTATTTTAAACAGTAAAAATTATCAAAACTCGTTTGCACTTATTGTAGTATTTGTGTTAAATGCAGTTGCGTTGTTTTTGTTTCCCTTAATTGGTCATAAGTTAGGGTTAAGCCAGGAAACTTTTGGTAACTGGGCAGCTATTGCCATTCACGATACCAGCTCGGTTGTTGGTGCGGGGGCAAGTTATGGCGAAAAAGCATTACAAGTTGCAACAACCGTAAAACTTATACGTGCTTTGTGGATTATCCCATTGTCATTGGTTATTGCTTTTCTTAATAAAAGTGACGAGAAAAAGAAAATTAAACTTCCATGGTTTATATTGATATTTGTAGTTGCCATCGTATTTGCTAATCTATTTCCCGGTTTTCAGACCAGCTATTCACATTTTGCCTGGTTAGGAAAACGCGGAATGGTTATCGCTCTGTTTCTAATTGGATCAAACATCTCAATTGACCAAATCAAACAATCCGGAGTCAGGAGTTTTGCACTAGGAATTGCCTTATGGGCAATAATCTCGGTTGGTTCATTATTTCTTTTAACCCGTTAAAGTATGCCAAATATTTATATCATACTAACCATTGTTGCTTCCAGTTTTATAAAGGGAATAACCGGATTTGGATTTGCACTATTATCGCTGCCAATACTTTTAACCTGGTACGAACCAAAAGAAATAATTCCCGTTCTGATGATTTGTAATTTAATTGCTTCCTTATTCATCATCTTGCAGAAAAAAGAAAGTAAACTACTTGATAAACCATCAATAGCTTTAATAATTGCAGGAGGTTTATTTACCATTTTGGGCGTTGTTGTTTTGAAATATATAAAAGCTGATTGGTTAATTCATTTTTCGGGAATACTATTTATTGTACTTACTATTCTGTCGTTAATAAATAATAAAAAAGAAAAAGGAACTATACCAATGTATGTCTATCCTGTTGTTGGAGCAGTTATTGGGCTTATAACAGGAACAGTTTCAATTAGTGGGCCACCTCTGGCTCTTTTCCTAAATAAAGCGAAAATCAATAACGAGAAGTTTCGGGAGATATTTGCATGGTTTAGTATTGTTACAGCAACTATTGCCATTATTGGTTATTTCCATTTAGGATTGCTCACCAATCAGGCATTAAAACTTTCATTGTTATTTACTCCTATTTTATTGGCAGGCACTATAATAGGAAAACGTCTTAACAAAGTACTACCAATAACGAGTTTCAGGACTGTAAATGTTGTACTTACTTTTATTTCCTGTTTGTTGCTTTTGTATAAGTAGAAATAGTTTGGATATCCGGCAGTGGACAATGAATCGTTCGTCCCGGCACGATTGTTTGTTGTCCGCTGCCTTGAATCTGTACTTAGTCTGTCATTGTGATCCCGATGGGTAAAACGAATAGGGAAGCAACCTAAACCAAAGCCCATCGCTTTATTTTCTGCCCATTGCCATTTTGCCAACTGCCTGCTACTTGTAACTTGCGGCTTCTTTCCTCCTTCTTACTTTCTACTTTTTCCTTATCACTTGTTGTATTTTATGTAAACCTTTGTTACTTTAGGGCTTCCTTACCCGGTCACAGAGAAGATTCGTAGTTGTTGGACAGACCCTTGGAAAACTGATATTTATCCGTTTATAAATGTTTCTAAGCGTTTATAAATGCTTGTGTGGATATACTGCAGAGAACGAGTTGTTTATAAAAAAAGAGATTGCCTGTTACTATAAGAGATATAAGTGTAATACACATACGTTAGCAGTAATGTGAAAAAACGATCACGAATTTTAAAAACTAAACTTATATAATTATGGGAAAAAACAATAACAATGCTCCGAGACTTGATAAAGTCTTTGGATATGCGAGTTTTTTGGGATTTGTCTTAACAGCAATTCAATTAGTATTCTTTTTTATTGCATATTTCAAAAAAACAGAGGAAAATAGTAGCTTAGAAACTATTTTAATAACAACGGTAATTGCAATTGTTTTAGTAAATATCACTTTAGTTTTCTATGCATTATATTTAACTCGAAAGCATGAGAGTATTATTAACTCTTTGAAATTTCACGAAGATCAAATTAGACAAGAAGAAAAGAAAGTTGAACATCTGAACAAAACACTAGAAGATAGTTCTAAACTTATGCACAGCCTCAATCATGAATTTAGATATTTGTTTGACAAATTCTATAGTGCAATGTTTGAGGGAGATAACAGTGATTCATCCGTACAAAAAATGAAAAGCGATTTCCTGCAATTCTTACAGTTTTTTGTATCAAACATACGTAGTTATTACAACATGTTAACAAAAGACAATTGTTCTGTTTATATTTCTATTATAACCGAAACATTTGGAGAACGATTTAAAATTAAAACTTATTATAGAGATCCAAATTCTTATGTCTTAAGACATGCATGTGACCAAAGAATTCCAGAATATCTACATTCTGATTTCACCCCATTTAAATCAATTTTAAACACGACTCCAGAAACAATATATTATTGTAATGATTGTAAAAATGCTATTTTTAGTGATTGGTATGATGGATGGAATAAACATTATAATGCTTGTATCTCTGTTCCAATTCGAATTGCTATTGATGATTCTGATGAACATTCATACATCGGATTTATAACTGTGGACAATTTTAAAGGTGGCTTTGAAACAATACAGGCACAGGAACCATTAAAAGCCTATGCCGATTTATTGTACAATTTATTTGCTTTATATGATGATTATTGTGAAATTGCGTAAAAATTAGGAAGATGGCAAGGATTACTATAAGAGTATCCAAAGACAAAAATAATCTAAGGATAAACAAAATAAAAGGAAACACTAATTTTGGTGTAGTACTAAGTAAAGAAAAAACAGTTGTTGATCCACGTAGCAAAGTAAAAGTGCATTCCCCAAGAATTGCTAATGAAGAAGCCCACAGACAATTTGTAAATAATATTTTGGAGCTAATTGATTAGTTTGCGAATATTTATTTATACATTCTCACCGATTTCTGTTTTAAATGATTTTTTAATCATTTAGTTTTCTTAAAAGTCTTTTTTTTAATAAAAACTACCGCCAACATTTTATATGTTGCATAGCGGGTTCTGTGGCATGCGTAGCTTGGATTCCCGCCTGATTGTCATAGTCCTGTCGGACAGACAATCACCCGCAATCCGCTACGACAACATATAATTTACCGTCGGTGCTAAACAACTCAACCATCAACAATACAACTATTTAACCCCTGCCAACTCCAATTGGCAATCGCGGCTTCGCTTGAAACAAGAGAAAAGCAAAATGCTTTTGCCGACATAAATTGTAATTAGTTCTGCTAAATAACTACCAATAAGTAAAAAATGGAAAATCAAAACTACCCAGGTGTATTTCTAAGAGTAAAAGCAGTAATTACCGATTCGGTACTGCTTCTGTTATTAATGTTGGGCATTGTGGCTTTGTTCGACCGGTTCGATAATGTTCCCGATTTTACACGCATAGCCGCTTTTGTATTTATTTTCCTGTTGTACGACCCGCTTTTTACCAGCAGCTTTGGCGGAACAATCGGGCATTTTTTGTTTGGTATCCGTGTAAAACGTGCCAACAATCCGGAGAAGAATCTAATTTTCCCGCTTGCCGTGGTCCGTTACCTTGTAAAAGCATTGCTGGGCTGGCTATCCTTAATAACCGTAAGCAGCAATAAGAAGGGAAGAGCCATTCACGATATGGTGGTACATTCGGTTGTTATATTTATAAATCACTGCCAGCGAACAACCCATTAGTGAGCAGGGGAATTGAGTACAATCTTAAAAACCGATAAGTGCAGATGATTAAACTCGAAACACTAGTTCGCTCAAACATTCCGGTGGACTGCCATATATTAAAAGGCCGTCTCGAAACAGAAGGTATAGATTGTTTTGTTTTTGACGAGCATATTGTCTGGGTTCATCCCTTTAGAGCGCTTGCTGTTGGAGGAGTTAAGTTAAAAGTACCATCGCACCAGTTGGAGCCGGCAGTTGCAATAATCGAACACCTGAAAAAAGGCCGTTTTGTGGATGAAAAGGGGCAATACAAAATCAGCGAAATCCTTCAGGCGGAATATGAACGGCAACAAGAAGTTTTAAGAATCAAATCGGTAATTTGTAATAATCCGGCTTTGCTGGATAAGCCTGCCGAACTGGAAACGTCGCTATTAACCCCCGGTGAAGTAGCTGAAATTGTTATAGAAGAAAAGGAATTTCAAATCCAGGCAAGCAAGAAACTGGATTTCGTCTGGAAAGATTTCTTCTACGAATTGTTCGATTTCGACCGGGATCTTTTTAAGTATTTGCGCATCCGGCCGGTTGAATATTATCTGGAAAAAGAGCTGGTAGATCGTTATAATTCTCATCCCGACACCGAAAATGTGGTGATTTGTCCCAACTGTAAATCAGATAACACTATATATGGATTTGCAATTGATTATAAATGGGATGTGTTATACCTGGTCTTGTCGCTGCTAATAGCCACTCCTTTTCCGTTAATCCGTAAAAAAACGCACTGTTTTAATTGTGGTCATGATTTTAATGCGTAGAAGTTGTTTCCTTCACCGCTCTTTACGCCCCCGTACAATGATCTTTATAGTCCGGGCACGATTCGTTGTTATCCGATGAGCTGATTCTATTCTATTTACGTGTCATTACGAGCGTAGCGAAGTAATCTGGGGTTATTGCCCATTGCTATTTTGCCAACTGCCTGCTATTTGTAACTTCTTTCTTCCTTTCTACTTTTTCCTTATCACTTGTTGTATTTTATGTAAACAAATGTTACTTTAGGGCTTCCTTACCCGGTCACAGAGAAGATTCGTAGCGTTGGACAGACCCTTGGAAAACTGATATTTATCCGTTTGTAAATGTTTATAAGCGTTTATAAATGCTTGTGAATGGATATGTTGTTGATAACAAGTTGTTTATAGAAAAAAGATTGCCTGTTGCTATAAGAGATATAAGTGTAATACACATACACATATGTTAGGGCACATAAAACCAAGAGAAGAAATACAAGCAGTAGAGTATGCCAAAAATCCCAAACATAAAATGGTCAAAGTTTGATGATTTATTTGATTTTGAAAAATTTTCAGATGATTTTCAAACTGTAATCGATTTTGGAGAAAAGATATTTTCACCCAAAGACATTCATGATATAACTCTTAAAGGAATTGATAAATTAAAAGAAAATATTAGTGCAAATGAGGAGATAGCAAATGCAAACTTATTCATTCCAGAACACTCAGAACATGCAAAAGAAGTATTCGCTCCTTTTCTAAATGAAGACTCATCAACGGAAACACTAAACGCAATTTCTGATGGAAGTATGAATAATGTAATAAGCTTTGAGGGGATTAACCATGACACGTTACCAATTGGAGTTTCTGACCTGGGTTTAGATGCATCAGATTTGGTTGGACTTGAAGATGTTGCAGATGGAATTGATTTGGTTGATAATGCAGCAGATGGAATAGACTTGTTATCTTCGTTTGAACCAATCACATTTCTATTAGGCGCCGCTGCATCTGTTGGCGTAGGTTATATTTTCAAAAAACGTCACAAAAAGAAAAGTGATAGAATCCAAGAGCTTGCAAAAAATATATCACCCAAAATGAGCTTCCTAAATGCATTACAAAAAGATGTTCCTGTCGAACAATCTTTTAAACTCTATAAATCACTTAAATCTGATAACGAAATATAATTCCATGGGAATTTTTGGAGCTATAATAAAAACTATTAAAGGAGTTAAAAAGTCAAAAGAGCTTAATAAATCCATTGAAAAGCTTGAGGATATTGACAACTCAAAAGTACTTGACCTGACTGAAAATATTACATTTTCAAAATACTATTTAGCCAAACTTAGATTATTGGAATTAAAAGAAGAAAACGCAAGAAGAGATAAATTAAGCAAACAAGAATTAAAAATAATCGAGCTAATGAATGAACATATAATTGAAAATAGAGAAAGACTGTTGTCAAAAAAAGCGACACAATTAGATGTTGCCAATTTAATTTTATCTGTACACAAATTGCAACATGAAACTGCAGACAATTTCCACTCATTGGCAAGTGAATCAATTAAATCAATTGAAGCTAGTGAAGAATTGCAAAAAGAATATGAAAAGGTTGTTATGTTAGAACAATCCAACAAACAAGAACTAAACAAAACATCTGCAGAATTAAAAGCCTTGGAAACAAGGGCAAAAAGCGCAATTAATGACCTTAGTTCCAATATTAAAAATCAAATATGCAATCTCGAAAATAGTTTAGATGATAAAATCAATCACATAAAAAAAGAGAATCAGCAATTGAAGCACGATTTTGCAACCTTGTCAGACAGAATTGATAAATCACATGCTTCGCTTTTACAAACAATTAACAAATTCAATAGCGACATTCAAGAGAGTATTAAACAGACTGAAATACAAACTAATCACAGTTTCAATATTCTTAAAAATGAAAATAGAAAAACTAAAAGATTATTAATCCTATCGATTTGTGCACTAATAATCTTTGCTATTTATTCAGTTACTTTGACCTAGATAAATTACGTGCCCTAACATTTTGTTTATTGCATTGCGGCTCAGTCGGTTTGCCAACTTCAGTTATTCGTAATACATTTAGTGGTATGCGGACAGGCAAGCTCTCGTAATCCGCTACGACAACATATAATTTACCGTTGTGCTAATGCCAAAAATGAAGCTTTTGTCACACCAATAAAAAATATCGTCTAATCAGAAGTAACCAAATTTAATAATTTAAAAAAGGAAATTACAATGATTAGATTACAAGAAAGTCAAGCAAACGTGATGGAATTCACAAAATTTGAAAAAGCAGAAAATGTAACCAATGAAGATTTTATTACATCAGTAATGAAGTTTGAAAAAGAGTATTTAAGCACTAAAAAAGGAATTGTATTTCATTGTTTGGTGAGAAATTTAAAAGGTGAATATGCAAATTTATTATTTGCTGACAGTATGAATACGCTCAAAGAAATTGAGCGTGGATTTATGGACAATGAAGCATCAAATAATTTTATGGGCAACATAAATCCGAAAACTGTAAAAATTTATCATCACGAAATATTGAAAGAAAATTTTCAAGTTCCTGAAAACTTTGCTTGTTTTGAACATGGCACATTTGCACCAAAAGAAGAAATTGATTTTATAGAAAATGACTTAATCGTAGTTTCCGACCAAATAGAAAAACAATATCTCAACACATTTGAAAACAGTTTAGGTCATTTTGTAGGTAAAATAAACAATGAACGATATTCTGAAATAGCATTTGGAAAAACACTCGGAAAAACAAGAGAAATTTGCTATGGATATTTTGGCATTAAACCGGGAATGAAAATGTTAAATATGTTCAATTCCAAGACAATGAATTTAGACTTTTGGTATCTACTAGCGTAAATTTATGAAGAAGGAAACCAAAGAAATAGATTTTGAATTAATTAAAGCAACTTTGTCTGGCGACAAGGTTGCTTTAAACCAGTTGATTGGTAAGCATTATTCTTTTACGTTTAATGTTTGCCTGAAAATGTTGTATAGTCATCAAGACGCAGAAGATGTAAATCAAGAAATCTGGATTAAGATTATTACACGATTAAAGAAATTTCATTTTGAGAGTGCCTTCACAACCTGGTTGTATCGAATTGCCGTTAATCACATTCTAGACTTGAAAAAGAAAAGTATCGAAAATGAAATAACAAAAGGATTTGATGGGTATGCCGAAAATCTTGCAAGTATTAAAAATCAAGAATTAAACGGGGAAGAAAAAATAATACTGAAAGACGCTATTGAAGAAGCAAAATTTAGTTGTATGTCCGGAATGTTAATGTGCTTAGATAGAGAGCAACGATTAATTTACGTAATGGGCGATATATTTAAAATTGACCATAAAGTAGGTAGTGAAATTTTTGATGTTAGTATAGACAATTACCGACAAAAACTATCGAGAGCAAGAAAAGACTTGTTTAATTTTATGAATAACAATTGTAGTTTAGTGAACAAAAACAATCCTTGCACTTGCAGTAAGAAAACAAAAGGATTTATAAAACTTGGCTATGTAAATCCTGAAAGTTTAAAGTTTAACAACAATTTCAAAAAAACAATTTTTGATAATTTAGTAGAAAAGTCAGATAAACTGGATGATATAAATGCAGAATATCACACTCGACTCTTTCAAAAACTCCCTTTCGAAGAAAAACCAACCACTATTTTAGATGAAATACTGAATGAAGAAAAGTTAAAATCCTTATTGAATCTTAACTAAATGGCTATGGCGAGACTTTAGTTTCAACAATTGGAATAGTATTATGGATTATTTCTGACTTTCGTTTCAATTCCACATCATCCATCCACAATTCAAAACAAAATTTGCAAAAGCCCACAATTTACCATAACTTGTATACTTATTAACCCAATACCTCAACGTGTTAACTTAGAAACTACTAAAAATCACCGATTATGGCAACCAAAACACCTACAGGAATTCCCGAGCCTGTTATTAACGAGGCTACCCAATTGCTAACCAATGCACTAATAGTTTTAAAACCTTACCTTATTGCTTTAAGGCCCATAGAGCGGCGCGATATGTCGAAGATGAGTGATAAAACACTCCCTTTTGTAGAAAAAACAATTGCTTATTGCGAATCGGCACCACAGTTTGCTCCGGCATTTATGAATGTAGAACAGTTGAATGTTGATTTTGAAGTATATAACCAGTTAATACCGCTTCTGCGCCTGTCGCGTCAGCTAACTTCGGGCCTCGATGATACTTCGATGAAAATCGGATCAGGTTGTTTCAATAATGCTTTAACCTATTACAACCTGGCAAAATTAGGAAGCCGCATGGATGTACCCGGCGCCAAAACAATTTATGATGATTTGCGCAAGCGTTTCTACCGGACGTACACCAACGGGGAAAAAGATACCGAAAACCCCGAAACCGATGAATAGCCTCGGGCTCTGAATTAAAATTATCCGGCTTTTACCTCCAACACCTTACCTTATAGCTTAAATTGTATTCCTCTGAAGTAAAATCTCGGAGCTCTGAGCTTCAAGCAGCTAGTTCCGAGCCTCAATCAGGTAGCTCTTAACTTCAATCAGGCAGCCCGGAGCTAAAAACTTGTAGTTCGAAGCTTCCTGTAGGTAGCTCAAAGCTTTAAATAAGCACCTCAAAGCCTAAACATTTGAGTTCCGAGCTTAATAGTTGTAGTTCCGAACTAAAAATAATAAGCTCTGTAGTGGGGGATGGCACCTCCGAGCTTCAAAGATGTACTTCAGAGGTTACAGGGGGTACCTCCGAGGTGGGGGCAGGTACTTCAGAGGTAGGGGATTAAAGTTCTGATGTGGGTGCGCTCGATGATTGTATTGTGTTGTGATTCAGTGATATGTCGCATAGCATAAAAACTACAAGGCGTATGATTTGGCATATGCTAACCGGTGGTTGTAAATTAGGGTAATAGTTAAACAATAAATTTTTTAATCTATTAAAAACACACGATTATGGATAACAAAATCAATTTTACCATTCCGTCCGAAACCATTACAGTAGTCAATGAAGCACTGGTAACCATTTCCTCAGCACTAAGACCTTATTTGCTGGCATTGTCGCCCGAGGAGCGTCAGGAACTCCCCAAAATGAGCGATAAAACGCTCCCTTTTGTTGATAAAGCACTCGATTACCTGAGTCGCGTACCGGAATTTGCTCCTCCGTATATGAATGTTGAAGGACTGCAAGACGACATGAACGTGTACAATCAGCTGATGCCACTATTACGTCAGGTGCGTATTTTATCGGATAACCTCGACGATACCGTGATGGAAGCGGGGGCCGAGAGTTATACAACAGCACTGATGTATTATAATTCGGTAAAAATGGCCGCTAAAATGGATGTTCCGGGAGCCAAATCAATTGCTGAGGACCTGGGCAAACGTTTTGAACGCAGTACACCCGAAAGTGTAACAGAGGAAGCCTGACCATTAAATCATTTGGACAGTATTTTGCGGATTGACGAGGGGAACGTTGATTGTAACTGGAAGGTGCATCGGAAACGGTGCATCTTTTTTTGCGCCGTCCCCCTTGGCGAAGAGCCTGTCCCGATTGCAACATCGGGAGGGATTAAGGGGGATTGAAAAATATCATTGAAAAATAATTCGTATTTTTAATAGAAAAGCCGTTATGCCATCCTCCTACAACAAAAATCTAAAACAATTTGCCCGGAAACTTCGCAAACAAGGCACCAAAGGCGAAGCAATACTTTGGCGCGATGTTTTGAAAGCCCGAAAAATGAGAGGCCATCAGTTTAACCGGCAATTTATTATCAAAAACTACATCGTCGACTTTGTGTGCAGAGAACTAAAACTAATCATTGAAATTGATGGCTATTCACATTTTGTTAAGTCAGAAGAAGACTATGTTCGCGAGAAAGAATTAGAAGATCTTGGCTATCAGATTATTCGTTTTTCAGAAGCAATGGTGATCTACCGGATTGATGAAGTTGCTACAGAAATTTATTATGCTGTTGAGTGTTTGGAACAGCAATCTGGCAAAACGGGTAAAAATATCTAATCCTCCGACCGACTGCGTCGGCCACCTCCTTTAAAAAAGGAGGACGGAGCTTCGATGCGCTGTCCTCCTTGGCGAAGGGGGATTAAGAAATATTCTAATCCACCGTCCACTTCCCTTGCAAAGTATCACGCTGCAACGCTTTTTCCAGCATTTCCAGAAAGTCTTTTCGCGGAATGGGTTTAGCGCCTAAACTGGCCAGGTGATCGGTGGGTTGCTGCGCATCAATAAAAGCAAAGTTGTTTTTAAGGGCAAACTGCACCAGGTGGAAAAAGGCAAATTTGCTGGCATCGGTAAGGGTAAAAAACATCGATTCTCCAAAAAAACAATTTCCTAGCGAAAGACCATACAATCCGCCTACCAGTTTACCTTCAAACCAGGTTTCGAAGGAGTGAGCATAACCTAGTTTATGCAGTTGTACATAGCCGTCGATAATGTCGTTGGTAATCCAGGTTTCATCTTCGTGGCGGCGTTTGGTTTTACTACATGCCGTAATTACTTCGCGAAAAGCTGTGTCGATGCACAATTCAAAAATCCCTTTGTTAAGCACCTGCCGCAGACTTTTCTTCAACTTAAAATCTGCCGGCAGTAACACCATCCGCGGGTTGGGCGACCACCATAAAATAGGTTCGCCCTCGCAAAACCACGGGAAAATGCCCTGGCAGTAGGCCGACAGCAAAAACTCGGGCGAAAGCTCGCCTCCTTGTGCCAACAATCCATCATCATCGGCCTGGTTCGGATCGGGAAATTGTATCATGTCTGCAAATATAAACATTGAAACCGGCCTTCTTTTTCATATCTGATGTAAATACAATTTAAGCAGTTAAATACTGAGGACGACCGGCTCACCTGCCTCCTCAGTATCTTGTTTTTAACAAACGCTAACCATCATTTTCTTCAATTCAGAGGCTATAATTTTTATTCCTTTTTCAATTTCTTGTAAGTGGGCATTCGAAAAATTTAATCGGATGTGTTCCTGTCCGCTTCCATCGGTGTAAAACGAGTTGCCGGGAACAAAAACCACTCCTTTTTTCATGGTTTCCTGTACAAGATCGACCGACGAAATTCCGGCCGGTAAGGTTAACCAGATAAACATTCCCCCGGATGGCGTTGTGCAGGAAACATCCTCTGGGAAAAAGCGATTGATTGCCTCCTGCATAGCCTGGTATTGTTCATTATACTTTTTTCGCACCGCTTGCAAATGTTTTTCCAGATCGTTATTGGTTAAATAGTGTTGAATGACAAACTGGGTTAAATTGTTCGGGTTTAAATCGGTCGACTGTTTAGCCTTGTCGAAATGTGGAACCAGCTCATCGGGCAAAATTACCCATCCGTTTCGTAACCCCGGCGCAATCATTTTCGAAAACGATCCGGTCCATGCAACGTTGTTAGTGGCATATTTTTTTACCGGAGCAGGAAAGCAGTGTTCGAAATATATTTCATTGTATGGATCATCCTCGATCAGAAACTTATCGTAAGTCTTTAAAAGCTCTGCCAGGTGTTTTCTTTTTGATGCGGAGTAACTAATACCTGAAGGATTTTGAGCATTAGGTACGGCATACATCAGCTTTAAATCATCTTTCAGGAACCAGTCTTCTACTTGCCAAAGATTGGCACCGTCTTCTTCCAAATCAACCTGACAAAATTCTGGTCGGTATGCAGATAAAGCCTGAATGGCACCTAAATAGCTGGGTTTTTCAATTACTACACCATCTCCGCGGTCGATAAACAAGCGAGCGAGAATATCAATGGCTTGTTGCGATCCATTGGTGATAACCACCTGATTGGCTGAAATATTCATGTTGTATTTGTTGGAATAGCGTTTGGCAATCCAATCGCGAAGCGGGTAGTAGCCCATCGAACCCGCATATTGCAAAATCTTTCCGGCAGACTCTTTTAACACCGCATTGGCTGATTCCCGAATTTCGTTAGCCGGGAATAATTCGGGATTTGGCAGTCCGCCGGCGAATGAAATAAACTGTTTGTTTTCAGCAACATTTAAAATATTTCGAACAAAGGAGGGGGGAATGTTGCGGTAATTTTTCGATAACTTTTTTTCAAATGATGGTTTTTCCATGTTTTTATAATTTTTGTAGGTTCAATCAAAAAAAAGCCCTTTCCCGGTTTTACGCAGGAAAGGGCTTTATTCAGGCAATAGCATCCTTGTCCTACGTGGGGGAATTCACGAGGATAATGACTGCCGCTGCTGCAATATTTTTATGTTCTGTTCTCAAATTATTCATCGAATTGATTTTTTCTACCATAAAAAAGGCCATTCCCGCAAGAGAATGGCCTTAAATAAATATTCTGGAAATCCATACTCTTATCAGCTTATCGCCTTTGCGACAAGTGCTGCAAGAATAATATGGATTGCATTTTTCATTCGTTTACAATTGTTTTCCTTTAATGGAACTCATGGAACTCGCTTTCAATTCTACTCCTAATCGGAACTATAATCTACAGGCTCGTTTCAACATCTGTAAACAAAGAAAGTAATTCTTTTTAATGGTCGGTGCCTTGTCTCTGGTTTGTTAATTTAATATAAAACGCAGTGGTTTGTTATCAGGTGCTTGTTAACGAAACCGGCAGCTTGTTTCACGAACTTTCGTTTAGCCCTTAAAATAATTAGAATTGGTTAAAGAGAATTTATTTTCTTACGCCGATAAATTTAAGGCACAAAATAATTTTAATACTTTTGGGTTTTACCAAAAACAATTTGAACAATGAGGTATTTCGCTTTGATAATTGCTGTGCTATTGGTGATTCCAACCTTTGGGCAGCGCAAAAAGAAGGACGACGATGGAACAGCTCCTGCTTATGTGGAGGGAATTGCTTACGCTTTGCCACGCACCGGAATTAAAGTACATGTTGAAGCCATTCGTGAAAAATTTGAACCCGGACCTTACGCTGCCTATGCCCAACAACTACTGGGAATAAAAAATGCGCGTACCAGAGCATCGGAGAAATGGCTGGTATCGACGGTTAAAATCGAAACTTTTTCGGAGCCCGATCCGCAACAGGTATATAAAGCAATGGGCGATATTGCCGCAACGATCAGCTTGGCCCCCAACGGTTGTTTGGCCGGAATAAATACAAACAGAACAGTTGCAGTTCCGCTGCAGACTCAGTCAAACAAAACCTTCCAGAAACCGGATCTTGACGATGGTTTTTCCTTTGATTATTTCTCGGATACACCGTTCATGATTCCCGGAGATTCTACCAATAATTTCCGTCCAACGGCTGTGAGCGTAGAGCAAAAAGCGGCAGAAGCGGCGCAACGTGTGCTCGATTGCCGGATGAATCAGTACGATCTGGCGGCTCTCCGCATCGACGGTGAGTACCCTGATGGTAAAGCCTATGAGGTGAGCTTGGCGGAATTAAAACGTACCGAGCAGAATTACATAAAACTGTTTGTGGGACGAACTACAACTAAAACTGAAACCTACAGTTTTGATTATGTGCCGGCAGCCAACGAAAAGAATGCGGTTATCTTCCGTATTTCGGACGAAAACGGTGTTGTTCCTGCCAGCGATCTTTCAGGAAAACCTGTTATGGTAGAGTTTGAACAGGTGCCCGGTTTATTGGATAAATATAAAGCAGAGGCCGTGTCGGACAACCCCAATGCCGGTTACGAGGGGGTTTACTACCGCATGCCGGGAATGGCTAATATCAGTATTATTTACGAGCTAAATAAATTGGCCTCGGCACGTGCAACTATTGCGCAGTTTGGAACTATTGCTCCGGTTCCTGAAGAATTATTAGGTGGTGATTATTCCATTGAATTTCACCCGGAAACTGGAGCTATAAAATCAGTTCAAATGAAATAGTATTCTAAAAAATATATCATGGAGAAGCCTGGTTGTTTAGCCGGGCTTTTTTTGTGAAAGTTCAATAACGTTTAATAGCAAAATCTGCGTCAAATTTTATAGACTCACCCTGATTGTGTCTACGACATAATCGTCTTTCTCTTCCCGAAGCTACCCTTTATACACATCTTTTAAGAACTTCATTGCGACAAGGTATCCCTCATATTTAGTATTAAAGGTATCAAGTCCATTTTTCATTGATATGTAGCCTGGTGGGCCATGAGACTTATATCCGCTCCAGCCACTAAGCCGGGCTATTGCCCATGCACACCATGCTAAACTTCTGGAGGGATATGGGTTTTGTTGTTTTTTCGTTTTTCCTTCTATTTCATTTTTTAGTAATAACTCTATAAACTCTATTTGCTGTTGGTTAAATATCAGTTCAGCGTTTAATGCTTCTTTCTTGTTGAGCGATAATTTAAGCACCATTATTGTTAATGCAACCTGAAGTGCCATAACAACCTGTTTCTTTAATGCAGCACCGGTTTCAAGCTGTGAGGCTTCAAGCTCAAAGCCTTTACTTTTCATTATTCTGAAGAGTTCTTCAATAAACCACCTGTTACCGTACCACTCCAAACATTTCATTGCATGGTCAACCTCTGTTATTGGGTGCGTAGTCAATAACCTCCAAACTATTGGAGATTCTGCTCTGGGCACTGTCTTTGGCTGTTCACGGGCTTCAATAGCCCATAATTCAACATATTCAGGAAGATTCTTATCATGTAGTTTTTCTGGCCTTTTTATTTTAAGCTTTACATATTTTAAGGACATTTTTGCTGTCCGGGCTTTTCGTTTTTTATTTCCTTTAATTTCTAAATCGTAAACAGCTTTTTGTTCCTGTTGCGATAACTTTTCATAAAGTTTCACATCCTCTCCTGCCAATTTTCGGTTTATTCTTGAACGCACGAGCAAGTGTGTGCGTTCTTCTGGGATAAGGACAAACTCACTAAAAATATCAGACTCCCTGTCTCCGATAACAGTTAACATTGGTGCTTTGTCTAAAACAGATTTTGTTTTTCGGGCGCTTTCAATCCAGCGGTATGATTCCTTTTCTGTGATATCTTGTTTCCAATAACTTCGTTCAAATTTATCTTGTTTGTCCCAGTTGCGGTTCCACAAATCAATGCTTGACAAGCCGATAGGCAGTTTATCCTTTTCGTTTATCACCAACATCGGATGGCAAAAGAAACCTGCATTATCATTTTTTGTTACCGGACCAATATCCTTGTCCTTTTTCCCAATCCGTTGTAGGTGGCTGGTAAAGTTAAACTCTGTTGTATCCTGGATACAAAGAAGATGAGTAGAACCTTGGTTGGCTTTACAATTAGAAACTACACCTTCTGTTAATTCAAAATGGCTGAAACTATTATTCCCAAACATACGATATGCTCCTATCTTTTCGGTATTCGTTGTACAAAATTTATTGACAGTAACTTTACCGAAGGTAAGCATATCTGACATAATTTTATTGGCTCGTTTTTCGATTCGGATATCTGGGAGAAATCCATCGAAGAACCTCTTAAACTCTCTGACTATCACGACTTTAAGATAGTGATAATTGTCAGAGCCTGCAAGATTAAAGCACTGTATTACTGATAGTTAGGCAATGTTTTATCAACAATAAAATGTTAGCTCAACAATAAATCAAAGAACGTATATTTGTGTATAAAGGGTAGCTTCCCGAAGAGAGGGAATGAGGGAGAGTTCGCAGAAAATTTGCACTACTTTTATTTCTATTGGTAATTTCGTTAACAAACTTTCGCTTAGAAATAGAAAAGAATGTAAGTCGTATGGAAATTTAGCTTCGTTGATTTTCAATTAGGAGGGAGGACCGCGTTTACAGCGGTGGGGTGGTTGATTTATGGGCAAAAAAATACCCGACTTAAAAAGCCGGGTACTTCCAATATTTTTTCAAATACGGTATTTCTTATTTTATTCCGTGCATCATTTTTTTCAGCCATGGCGAAAGAGCAATTGCAACCAAAGCAATAATTGCCGACTGAATAGCGATTAGCCAAAAAACCTGAATTTCTCTTCCCAGCGCACTTTCCAGATGTATTGAAATCGCTTTCATTTGCGATGCTACAAAGTTACCAGCAGCCGTTGATCCAAACCAGATCCCCATCATTGTAGATACCAGTTTTGGTGGCGATAATTTGGTAACCATCGATAATCCAATTGGCGACAAACAAAGTTCTCCGAAAGTATGGAACAGGTACACAACAATCAGCCATAACGGGCTTACTAAACGTATTGCATCGCCACTTGTTGACCTGGTGTAAGCAAAAGCCATGATAACAAAACCAAAAGAAAGCAGGATTAATCCCCAGGCAAATTTCATAGGTGTGTTCGGATTCAATTTGTATTTATCGAGTTTTATCCATAACACACTAAATAGTGGGGCACAGGCTACAATCCAGAATGCATTAATACTTTGAAACCAACTGGCTGGGATTTCCCAGTTACCAATCATTCGTTGCGTATTATCGCGGGCAAAAATATTAAAGGTTGTTCCGGCTTGTTCAAAACCACTCCAGAACAGGATATTAAATAAAGCCAATACTAGAATTACTCCAACACGCGACCATTCAGTTTTACCGCTGGTACCTTTGAATATTGTGGTGGCAAGAACAATCACACCTCCAACAGCAATTACATAAATGAGTATTGTTCCAACCATTGCCGGAATAACTTTCCAAAGAAGAATTACAGCAAAAATAAGTGCAATAATACCAACGGTATATATTAATATACTTAACCAGTCTTTTACTATTAAGCGAACCCGTTCTGCTTTTACTTTCGGAGGCATTCCAATGTGTCCAAGAGTGTGGCTGCGAATAAAGAACCACAGCGTTCCTAAAAACATTCCAACACCGGCTGCCAAAAATCCATATTGCCAGGCTACTTGTTCACCTAATTTACCAGCTACCAGTGGCGAAAAGAAAGCTCCAAGGTTAATCCCCATGTAGAAGATGGTAAAACCACCGTCTTTGCGTGGGTCGTTGTTGTCGTACAACTCGCCAACCATGGTAGAAATGTTGGGTTTAAAGAAACCGTTACCCAATATCAAAATTCCTAATCCGGAATAAAAAATGGTTTGGCGGAGTTCCATACTTGCGTCAGTACCGTATAGCCACGCACTTCCGGCCAGCAAGAACTGCCCAATGGCCATGGTTAAACCACCAATGTAAATCGATTTTCGCTGCCCCAGCACTTTATCGGCCAGCATTCCGCCCAAAATCGGGGTTACATAAACTAAACCGGTGAAAATACCATAAATGGTAAAGGCATCGAGTTCTGCCATCTCAAATCCGCCCGAAGCAAAAGTTGCTGTAAGGAAAAGAACCAGCAAGGCCCGCATTCCATAGTAACTAAAGCGTTCCCACATTTCACTGGCAAACAGTGTTGAAAGCCCGATCGGGTGACCAAAGAAGGCTTTACTTGCATCTCTACTCATAATATCTTTATCTTTTATTTTCTAAAGCTCGCTAAAATATCAATTATCTTCAAAGAATTCCGTGAAACATGTCAGCTTTTCTGTTCTTCTGCCTAATTTTATACTCTTTTAAAGACTTTTAAGCCGAAAATGCACAAAATGTTTTTTCATTTGTTGCTTACTTTGTTACATAAAATTGCAGGTATTTAACCTGAAGTAAAAAACGCATTATTATGAGTGTAGAAATTAAAAACCTGGAACCAAAAGCAGTATGGGAGATATTCTCAGAAATGACCCAAATTCCACGTCCTTCAAACCACGAAGAACAGATTCAGAGTTGGGCTGTGAGTTTTGGTGAAAAACTGGGATTGGAAACCATTAAAGACGAAGCCGGAAATGTAATTATTAAAAAGCCGGCAACTCCCGGTATGGAAAACCGCAAAACAGTGGTGCTGCAAGGACACCTTGATATGGTTCCGCAAAAGAACAGCGATAAAGTTCACGATTTTCAAAACGATCCGATTGAAGCATTTGTGGATGGCGATTGGGTAACAGCCAATGGAACAACATTGGGTGCCGATAATGGCATTGGCTCGTCGGCAGCAATGGCTGTTTTAGCGTCAACGACTTTAAAACACGGTCCCATTGAGGTGCTACTTACTGCCACCGAAGAAACCGGAATGGACGGAGCAAACGGATTAAAAGCCGGTATGCTCGATGCCGAAATACTGATCAATACCGACTCGGAAGATGAGGGAGAATTGTACGTAGGCTGTGCCGGCGGAGAAGATGTAAACATTACTTTCAATTATACAGAAGAAGAAGCTCCGGTTGGTTTTGTGGCTTTGCAATTAAGCGTAACCGGTTTAAAAGGTGGCCACTCGGGAATGGATATTATTCTGGGCCGCGGAAATTCGATAAAAACATTTTTCCGGATTATTCATGCAGCCGAAAAACTGGGTGTTCGTTTGGCCAGTATCGATGGCGGAAGTTTAAGAAATGCCATTCCACGCGAAGCTTTTGGTGTAGTTGTAGTTGAAGAAGCAAAAGTGGCCGATTTTATTGCTTTGGTTGATGAAATTGCCGACGCTGTAAAAGCAGAACTTGCAGCTACCGAACCTGATATTGATATTGCCGTTGAGCAAACCGAAATACCGGAAACTTTGATCGATGCAGCTACTCAGAAAAACGTAACAAGGGCTGTTGTTGCCTGTCCCAACGGAGTTATTCGCATGAGCGACAGCATGGAAGGTTTGGTTGAAACATCTACCAACCTGGCTATTCTGAAATCGGACGCAGAAAGCAAAACTATTAATGGCGGGTGTTTGATGCGAAGCTCGGTTGATTCTTCAAAAACGGAACTAGGCACACGCTTAAAAGCTGTTTTTGAACTGGCTGGTGCAGAAGTTACTTTCTCTGGTGCTTACCCGGGCTGGAAGCCAAACATGGAATCACCGATTTTAAAAACCATGCAGAACGTGTATAACGACAAATGGGGGAAAGTGCCAAAGATTATGGCCATTCACGCCGGTTTGGAGTGTGGTATTTTGGCGCAAAACTATCCGCATTGGGATATGATTTCGTTTGGGCCAACCATTCGTTTCCCGCACTCGCCGGATGAAAAAGTAAATATTGAAACGGTTAAAAAATTCTGGGAGTTTTTGGTGGCTACACTGGAAACTATTCCTGAAAAATAGATAGTTAAAATGAAATTAGTGATAGTATGACGCTGAGTCATACTATCACTATTCTCTCATAGGGTATCTTTTTTATTCCACAATGAGGCTGCCCTGTTCGTCATATTTCCAAAATGGTGCCCATGCAATTTCCCAGGCGTTTCCATCCGGATCGGCAAAATAAGCATCGTAACCACCCCAAAAGGTTTCGCGTGGTTCAACCAGTGATTTACCTCCGTTTTTAATTACCGTGTCATACAATTCCTGAACGGCTTCTTTAGTGTCGAGGTTGATGGCTAATGTAACTCCTGAAAAACCACTTCTGGCAGGACTTATTTCAGCATCCTCGGCTAGCTTATCAATAGGGAAGAGGCCTAAAATAATTCCACCGTGATTAAAAAATACGATTTTATCGTCGCTGTCTTTAGTAGGCTCCCAGCCCAATGCTTTTTGATAAAATGCTTTTGATTGGCCCAGATCTTTTACGCCAAGCGTTACAATGTTTAAACGTGGTTTCATTGGATATTGAATTAAATGTTTTGTATTGAGTTAAACGCTTTTCAAGCGTAGAAATTCCTTAAGCTCATTCTTCCTTTCTTTTGAGAGTTGATGCCAGCGAATGCCTTGAATGGCTCCCTCAAGCGCACAAAGCATATTGTAACAGGCTGATTTATCTTCAACAGCAAGTCTTAAAAAAGCATTCTCGGTACCTGTTTCCTTAAGTTGTTCCGGACTTGTAATACCTGCTTCTGTTAACCTCTGCTCCAGTGTTTTTCCAATGTTTGGCAGTTCGTTTAATTTCATACTATTAAAATGGTTTGTTTTTAGCGGTATAGTATGGAACTCGCATATATTTTGATATTCCTCCCGGGTGTACTATTTTACATGGTCGTTTCATCGTACTAATATTTTGGCATCATCTCAATAAACTCTCCGTCGGTGGTAATCATGTGCCCCATCATATTTGCTGTAAGGCACGAATGCACAGGAATAATCTCCAACAAATCGCCCACTTTTATTTTTTTGAAATTTGCGGGTGTAACTTTAATTACGCCGTGTTCCTGCGAAAGCCGCGACAGGTAATTCTTTGTGTCGAGCAGAACTTTCTCTTCATCCTGGCTGATAATCACTCTACCATATAATTCTTTACCATCGGTATTTTGTAGCGTGTCTTTCGAGAAATGAACAGCACCTCCGTAAATCACTATCTCATTTCTCGAAACATGTTTGGCTACCACCGGGCATACAACTTTTACGGCAATATCCTCAATATTGCAAACACCCAGATTGTGTTGTATCAGGTCGTAAAAAACAAAATTACCCGGACGAATTTCGTCTATCTCATCAAAATTTCCACAAATGCTGGCCGATGGTGTGTCGCCCATACTCAGTTCCAGTCCCGGATAGTTTTTATGATACCTGTTTTTAAGCTTTTTCAATTTAAGCAAGGCGTCAAAATGGCTGCTGAAAATTTCGTTTGTAGATAGTGCAGTATACGTATGTCCGGTGTGTGTAAGAAATCCTTTAAAACTAAGTTTGCTGTTTTTGCGCAAAATATCAAGAATAGAATCGATGCGGCCTGTTCTACCTGCAGGAATTCCTGTGCGGTTGTAGCCGGTGTCGATTTTTAGATACACCCCAATGTTATTGGTCGCTTTATTGGCCAGGATTTCTGCTGCGTCTCTGTTTTCAATCAGAACATTCAGTTTTATTGAATCTGCCAAACGGTTTATCCTGCTCATCTCCAATACATTTAAAGGAAAAGCAAGCGTAATATCATTCCATCCGTTCGATGCAAAATATTCAGCCATTAATACCGATGAAACAGTAATCTGGCTGATACCGAAACGTTTATACCACTCACCGACCTTTGCTGCCTGATGTGTTTTGAAGTGGGGGCGCAACCGAAGATTATAGCTTTCGGCTCTCTTTACCATCCGTTCAATGTTTTGCAGGCAAATTTCTTTGTCAATAATTAGTGTAGGTCGTGTAATTTCTGTCATAAAATAACTTAGTGTAACGTTTTTAGTTTTTGCGTTAGAGCATTGCGGGTAGCCATTAATTTATTCGAAATGCCAACTTTATACAAGTGTGGGCTGATAAAACGTTTGTGTTCGTCGGGCAATAATGCAGCCCGGCTTTTCAGGTATTTGTATATTTCTACCGGCTTTTTGTGTTGAAGCAAAATGTTTCCCTGTTCAACCACTTTTTCGCGAAGAAGTTCAATTTTTAGTTTCGAAACTTCTGTATTCTTTACGGGGTAAATCCGGTGATAGATGGTAGCTACCTCTTCCAGTTTCTCATCTTGAAGGAGGATTCCATCGCGATAGAACATGCCTTCTTCATCAAAGTATCTTACCAGTTGCTTTTTTCCGGGCAGTGTAATTTTTTCGATATTTTCGGAGAATTTCATTTTTGGTTCTCCGTCAATTTCGGTAAGTTTGTAAACGCCGTCCAGGGCAGCGTCACTTTTGCCGGTAATCATTTCTGTACCGATCCCAAAACCATCGATGGCAGCATTCTGATCCAGCAGCAAGGTTTTAATAACATATTCGTTCAGTTGGTTCGATGCAAGAATCTGAACATCATGTAAGCCTGCGTTGTCCAATTGTTTTCGGGCTTTTTTACTAAGGTAAGCCAGGTCTCCGCTATCCAACCGAATAGCCTTTAATTTTTTGCCTTTGGCAGCCATTTCACGACCAATGGTAATGGCATTGGGCACGCCCGATTTTAAGGTGTTGTAAGTGTCAACTAGCAAAATTGTATTGTCGGGACTCGTTTCAGAAAAAGCTCTGAAAGCTTCCAGCTCCGAATCAAAACTTTGTACCCAGCTGTGCGCCATCGTTCCGCTAACAGGAATATCATATATTTTCCCGGCCAGGGTATTCGATGTAGATGAAGCACCGCCAATACAGGCAGCGCGGCTGGCATGAATGGCCCCAAAATCCTGAGCACGACGCAGACCAAAATCAGCAAATAACTTTTGTCCCGAAATATGTTTGATACGGAAAGCCTTTGTGGCAATCAGCGATTCGAAATTCAGAATATTCAGCAAAATACTTTCTACCAGCTGGCATTCAATAATGTTTCCTTCTACCGATAGTAGCGGCTCGTTCGGAAAAACAATTTCGCCTTCTTTTACGCTGTAAATATCTCCGGAGAATTTGAAGTCGCGCAGGTATTCCAGAAACTCGTCCTTGAATCCGTTTGCTTTTAGAAATTCCAGGTCTGATTTTGAATAAGTAAATTCCTGCAGGGCATCAATAAAATCCTGTAACCCTGCAAAAACGGTGTAACCACCTTTGTACGGATTGGTTCTGAAATAATAGTCGAACGAAGTGTGCTGGTCTTTTTTTTGACAAAAAAAGTACCCCTGAGCCATAGTCAGCTCATAAAAGTCGGTGTAAAGTCCTAATGTTTCCTTAAATATTGATCCCATTTTTCTCCCCTGTGAGATGCTTAAAGATAATTAAGAATTATAAGTTTTTAAATGATCTTTAAATTATTTAACTCAATGTTTATGTTCAGAAGAAAAATTGGGAAGAGTAAGTCAGCTTGTTTTTGATATTTGATCGAAAAAATAGTTGTAGAAATTGCAGGTAATCTTCTGAAATCGAAGAGCTATTTAAGAATACAAAAAAACGCTGCTCAACTAAATGAACAGCGTTTTCAATCCAAAATATCTTTATTTATTCTTTTTCGAGCATAATTGTTTGTGCCCTGTTCGGACCAACTGATGCAAGCGAAATTGGAATACCCATTTCGTCTTCAATAAAGTTAATGTAGTTATTCAGTTCTTCAGGGAATTCGTTCTGGTCTTTAATTTTGGTCAAATCGGTTTTCCATCCTGGCAACTCAACGTAAACTGGTTTTACATCGTCGTTTAATTCAAATGGGAAATATTCAACCACCTCGCCATCAATTTCGTAACCTACACAAACTTTAATGGTATCAAAATCATCCAGCACATCGGCTTTCATCATAATTAATTCGGTAACGCCATTTAGCATACAAGTGTATTTTAATGCTACCAAATCGAGCCATCCACAACGTCGCGGACGACCGGTTGTTGATCCGAACTCATTACCTGCTTTACGCAGTTTCTCGCCAGTCTCATCGAACAGTTCTGTTGGGAAAGGGCCCATTCCAACGCGCGTACAGTACGCTTTAAAGATACCGAAAACTTTACCAATGGCATTTGGTGCAAGTCCTAACCCTGTACAGGCTCCGGCACAAATCGTGTTTGAGCTGGTAACGAAAGGATAGGATCCAAAATCAATATCAAGTAACGTTCCCTGAGCACCTTCGGCTAACACTGATTTCCCTTCTTTTAAAGCATCGTTAATCATATGCTCGGTGTCAACCAGGTTAAACGATTTCAACACTTCAACACCTTCAAACCACTCTTTTTCACATTCGTTAAGTAACTTTTCGTAGTCGTACTTAAAGAACTCGCTTAACATTACTTTATGGTTGTTGATTCGTGCAGTGTACTTTTCTTCAAAACCGTGAACCAGATCTCCAACACGCAAACCATCGCGGCCAATTTTATCTTTATAGGTTGGTCCGATACCTTTTAAGGTTGAACCAATTTTAGTGTCACCTTTTTTCTGTTCCGATGCAGCATCCAAAATTTTATGAGTTGGCAAAATCATGTGTGCCTTTTTCGAGATATATAGGTTTTTCGAGATATCGACACCGATTTTACTCAACGACTCAATTTCTTTTTTGAAAATGATTGGGTCGATAACAACACCGTTCCCAATTACATTGATTTTATTTTCGCGGAAAATGCCCGAAGGAATCGTGTGTAAAACATGTTTGATATTGTTGAATTCAAGAGTGTGACCGGCGTTTGGCCCTCCCTGAAAACGAGCTATAACATCGTACTCCGGAGTAAATACGTCAACAATTTTTCCTTTTCCCTCGTCGCCCCATTGCAGGCCCAACAATACATCTACCTTCATTTTGAATTTTGATTTTTATTTTACATGCAAAACCGCGAAAACTTAATCGTTCAAGATTAACCTTTCACGGCTTTCAAATTAAGCAGTTAAAAGTACTAAATATTTTATGCTCTGCAATAAAAATACCAGCACCCTGCACTTAATTTATAATCTATTAAGAATTAACAGCTTTATTCTTTTTTCGTGCTTTCGCCGTAGATATAAAGCGTGTGATGCGACAATTTAAAATCGTTTTTGATGCAGGCATCTTCAATAATCTCGCGAATACGAGGATCGTAAAATTCAACAACGGTACCATTTGTTGTGTCGATAAGGTGATCGTGTTGAAGTGTTGCAAATGCCTTTTCGAACTGTGCGATGTTTTTACCGAACTGGTGTTTTACAACCAATTTGCAATCAAGTAATAAATCGATGGTATTGTATAGCGTAGCGCGGCTTACCCGGTAGTTATTGTTCTTCATCGAAATGTATAACGACTCAATATCGAAATGTCCTTCGCGACAATAAATCTCGTCAAGAATTGCAAATCTTTCGGGTGTTTTCCGGTGACCATTCTTTTCAAGGTAATCGGTAAACATGTTGCGCACAGTTTCTCTGGTTTTCTGGTTATTCATAATTAAACCAATTTTAAATAGGCCAAAAATAGGAAAAAAAATTATTCTTTTAGAATGAATATAAATTAATCCTCAAGGTTTTCTACACGATTTACACTATCGATGCCTTTAATCGTTCTTAGCTTGCTGATCAAGTTCTCTAAATCGTTAGTATTGTGTATATATAAGAAAAGATCGCCCATAAAAATTCCATCGTGTGTGTCGAATTTTACTGAGCGCATGTTGATATTATGCCCCTTTGAAATGAGGGTTGTTACCTCGTTAACAATTCCCATACGATCGAACCCCTGTAGGTGTAAGCGGGTAAGGTACGACTGGCGTTTGAATTTTGTCCATTCGGCCTGGATGATCTTTTCGCCCTGGTTGGCAATAAATTTTTCCAGTTCGCGGCATTTTACTTTATGAATAATAACGTGATCGTCGGTTGTGAGGTAGCCAACAACCGGTTCGCCGGGAATTGGATTACAACATTTAGCCAGCGAGAATTTAATGTTGTCCTGGTTTTCTCGTAATAAAAATGGTTTTTTCTTATCGATCTTTTGGTTTTCAGGTGTTTCTTCTTCTTCTCCTTTGTTTTTGTTGCCCGATCCGAACGTAATGTTCCAGTACTTTACCAGCTTGCTTTCCGATTTTTTGCCGATAATGTCTTTCACATCATTCAGCTCCAGAAATCCCATACCTACTTCAGAATACAGCTGTTCTTTGTTGTTCAGGTTAAAGTGTGCCGTTAATTTTTTCAGGTTATTTGAAGTTAACGGAGCATTTATGTCTTTAAAAAGCTGCTCAATAATTTCCTTGCCTTTGTCGGTATGTTTGCTTTTTTCGAGTCGGAATACATTTTTAATTTTTCCTCTTGCTTTTGGCGATGCCGAAAACTTCAGCCATTCCAGTTTTGGGGTCTGGTTTTCAGAGGTTAAAATTTCAATTTGATCACCGTTTTCAAGAACATGGCTGATAGGAACCAGCTTGGTGTTTATTTTGGCGCCAATACATTTATTGCCCAGTTCGGTGTGTATTTCGTAGGCAAAATCGATAACTGTTGATCCCAGAGGCAACGAAAACATATCGCCTTTTGGAGTAAAAACATTTATTTCTGAAGAGAAAAGGTTGAGTTTAAAATCGTCGAGAAATTCAAAAGCATCAGAATCGGGGCTTTGCAATAGTTCGCGAATCCGTTCGATCCATGGATCCAATTCGTTTTCAAAGTTTCGGATGTCTTTGTAACGGTAGTGGGCGGCAAAACCATGCTCTGCAACGTCGTCCATTCTGTCGGTTCTTATCTGAATTTCAACCCAATGTCCCTGTGGCCCCATTACTGTAACATGTAACGATTCGTAACCATTTGCTTTTGGCATGGTAATCCAGTCGCGAATCCGGTCGGGTTTTGGCTTATAAATATCAGTAACTATCGAGAGGACATCAAAACACTGCCGTTTTTCTGATATTCCTTTTTTCGAGTTGATAATGATGCGAATGGCGAGAATGTCGTAAACTTCGTTAAAGGCCACCGCCTTTTTCTGCATCTTCTGCCAGATGGAGTAACTCGTTTTTAGCCTGTGTTCTACCTTGCAATCAATTCCTTCTTCCTTCAGTTTTTCAATAATCGGGCTGGTGAATTCGTTTACCAGGTAGTTGCGCTTTTCTTCCTGGTTGTGCAGCAGGTATTGAATTTGTTCATATTCCTCCGGATGTTTATGCTTGAAGCTCAGATCCTCCAAATCGCTTTTTATAGCATGTAAACCCAGTCGGTGCGCCAGTGGCACATAAAGAAAAAGTGTTTCTCCGGCAATTTTTATTTTTTTGTGTGCCGGCATCGAATCAAGTGTTCGCATATTGTGCAAACGATCGGCAATTTTTATCAGAATAACCCTCACATCGTCCGAAAGGGTCATCAGCATTTTTTTCAGCGTAAGTGCATGTTTGGCATCAAAGTCGCCCGACAGTTTGGTTAGCCCGTCAACAATTCGCGCCACGCGTGTGCCAAACATATTTTCAATGTCAGTCAAACGGTAATCGGTATCTTCAACAACGTCATGTAATAAGGCTGCAACAATCGATGTGGCCCCCAGTCCCAAGTCTACCGCAACAATACGCGCCACTGCAATGGGGTGAATAATAAACGGTTCGCCCGATTTGCGTTTTATACCATGATGCGCTGCGTTCGAGAATCGAAATGCTTTCTCGATACGCGCTAACCGCCCTTCATCAAACTTATCTTTAATGACCTTTAGGAAATCCTGATAGCGGTCTTCAATATGCCTTATTTCTGCTTTTGTAAAATGTTGCACTTTGCTTTTGTCTGATCCTTAACTTAAATCTGTCTGTAATAAGTTTTGAATATATAAATTCTTTCCTATCCCTGTTCTCGAACCTGCTAAAATATCTCTTTTTTTGTCTCCGATCAACACTGAGTTAACAGGATCGATATCAAATTTCGGAATGGCTCGCAAAATCATTCCCGGTTCGGGTTTTCGGCAGTTGCATTTTTCCTGCTATTTCATGATGATGTGGGCAATGAATAGTTAGGTCAACTTTTACAGATGACGTGCTTCTGCCGAATTGCTTTTGTTTAGTCAAAAAAAAAGTTTTTGTCTAAGGCTGCTAGAGATTGCTGTGGCGTATTATTTAAAAAAAGTTGCTTTTAATTTATTCAGAACAAATTTATCAATTGGGAAAGTAATATCGTCGTCTTTTAAGTCTTTTATTTTTTCCCAGCGAAAGCTCTGTGTCTTGTCGCTATCAATCTCAAAGTCAAATGCTTTTTCTGATATCTTAAATTTTAACGGTTGTTGCAGGTCCACGAGGTAGTATATGCTTATTAATTGAGCATCGTTGAAAAATAATGCTTTTTGGTAAAAGTCGGTGGTGTAAAAATGCCTGATATTTTCAATTTCCTGTCCGTCGCATTCTTCTTTAAACTCTCTTTGTAAAGCATTCACCAGCCCTTCTCCAAATTCCAGTCCTCCTCCCGGGAACTTGGTCATTTTGGTGCTCAATATAAATTCATCCGAAAGCAAAACTTCTTTCTTGTTGTTGATAACCAGTCCGTAAACCCGAATTGTGAATTGCCCCATGTTAATTGATTTGTGTATTTATCCACGCGATTATTTCTTCAGAATCGGTAGGTTTAAACCATTCTACGCTTTCGTCGCGGCGAAACCAGGTAATTTGCTTGCGCGCATAACGCCGCGAGTTTCGTTTAATCAGCTCAATGGCTTTTTCGCGCGATATCTCTCCGTTAAAATAAGCGAACAATTCCTGGTAACCTACTGTATTTAGCGAGTTCAAATGCTTTTTGTGGTATACACTCCGGGCTTCTTTTTCCAACCCTGCTTTCATCATTTTGTCTACCCGTAAATTAATGCGGTTGTGAAGCACTTGTCTATCGCAGTTCAGGGCGATTTTCAGTATTTTAAAAGGGCGTTCCTTTGGCGTGTCGGAACGGAATGATGAGTAAGGCTTTCCGGTTTGAATACTAATCTCCAGGGCGTGGATAATTCGGTTCGGATTTTTCAGATCTACTTTTTTATAGTATTCCGGATCGAGTGTTTTTAACTGTAGTCGCAAACTTTCTAATCCTTCTACTTCCAGTTGCTTTTTCAGAGTAGCTCGAACTTCGGGATCAGCATCGGGCATAATATCAATGCCTTTACAAATGGCATCAATATATAACATAGAGCCGCCTACCAGTAATAGAACGTCCTTCTGTTGAAAAAGCTTGTCTATCAGTTTCAGTGCCTCCATTTCGTAGCGGCTGGCATTGTAATTTTCTTCAACCGAATGGCTTTGGATAAAATGATGGGGTACCGCAGTTAGCTCTTCTGCCGACGGAACTGCAGTGCCGATACAGAGTTCTTTAAAAATTTGACGGGAGTCGGCCGAAACAATTTCAGCATTAAAATGTTGGGCAACTTTTATGCTTACTTCAGTTTTCCCAATTCCGGTTGGGCCGGTAATTACAACAAGCGTTTTTGTCATGAATGCATGATTTTTGGCAAATTAATGACAAAAAAAAGACTGTTCAAAATAATGAACAGTCTTGGAATTCTTTTTAAACATGGATTAAACAGTCGTATTTCGTGATCAGAAATCGTCCATCTCGCCAAAGATTTCAGTGTAATCATCAAGTTCGCCAAAATCCATATAAACTTCTTCTTCCTGGTTTAACCCAGTTTCAAGTTCAATTTTTTCTTCTCCTAAAACCTGAACGGGTGAATCGCCTTGTTTTAAAGCGACTAATGGCTCATTAAGATTTTTTTCCATAATTATTCCAGTTAGTTCTATAAAAAAAGACCTGTCGTTCAAAAAATCGAATGTATAAACGAGGTGTTGTCCCTTATCTTGCAGCAAGTCGCCTAATTTTGTTTTTTGCATAATGTAAAATGCCGCACCATTTATACCTAAGTCTAACATTGAAATCTCAACCAGCTTTCTCCATTTTTTATTGGACACGAAGAAAGATGCCAGTTGGTGTGATTCAAAACCAACACTTTTCTGTATAATACTATGAAAATCGAAAAATGAATGTTTCTCATCCAGAGCAACTTCCAATCGGAAGTTTGGAGCCTCTTGTGAAACAATTTGAAATTGATAAATCATAAATTTCACGTTGAATGAAGTTCAAATTTTACAGGAATTTTTGCAAAATCCAAGAATTCAAATGCAGATGAAATTGAAAATATCTATTAAAATGGTCTTTTTTTTACGTTTGGATATTTTTTGACAAAATGTCAAAATGTTGGTTTCTAACCTTTTTTGGCACTTTTTTCTCAAAATAGTTATTGACTATAGAGACGCAGAATCGGTGAAATTAAAAAATGTTAAAAAAGTTTAAGTCAGGAAAAATCGAACATTGGCGTTTGTTGTTCGGCTTGTCAAATAATCTTTTGGTAGAGTGTGTAATGATTTGATATTTAGTTTTTTATGTTGCTGTGTAGGTGTTTTTGGGGAGCATTTTGTCTATTATGGGTGTGTTGCCCGAAGCATTTGTCTTTTACCCGGAGGACCGGGAAGTCGCTCCGAAATATAGCCCGATCTTTCCATTCGGCGTCGAATTTCTCCCTTGGCGCTATAGGTAACAAGGTTGGCATTTGTGTTGCTAATGCTAAATAGTTTTCTGAAGATCTCTTCATTCCACATTTCTGGTTGTTTATCGGGGCCAAATGCATCAAAGTAAATTACATCGACTGTTGGCATAGTATCAAAAGAAAACTGTGTGAGATCGGTTTCCAATTTTAATAAATCGAAATGCGATGAAATGTTCGTTTTTTGGTTCCACTTAGAATTGTGTAGCGCTGAAAAAAGCTCTTCCGCTTGTTTCGAAATTAAACTTCCATAGTTGAGCTGCTCTATTTCCGTCGGTTCAATTGGGTATTTTTCTATAGAAATATAAGTGGTTTTTCGCTTTTTATTTTCTGCTTCAAGGGCCGTTAACAGGGCATTCAATCCTGTTCCAAAACCAATTTCAAGAATTACCGGCTCTGTCGATTGATTGTGCCGATAACCTTTGTCGAGATACACATATTCCGATTCGGTTAGTGCACCGTTTACCGAATGGTATTGTTCGTTCATCTCAGGAATAAACAGCGTTTTTGATCCGTCTTCGGTATTTATAATTTGTCTTTGCATGGCTTTCGAATTTTCTAAAATCTTATGTTGTGCAATTAGCATTAAACTAAAAAACAGCAAAAAAGCACCTTGTATAACATAAAAAACTAATTTTATCGGCCAAAAATAGGAAAAACTATGTTGCTACGCTTGTATAATGAGAATCCAAATCCCCGCGACGTAAGAAAAGTTGTAGAGGTTTTGCGCGGAGGGGGAGTAATTGTGTATCCAACCGATACGGTTTATGGAATTGGTTGCGACATTACCAACCAAAAAGCAGTTGAAAAGGTGGCGCGTTTTAAAGGCATTCAGGTTGAGAAGAGCAACTTTTCATTTATATGTAGCGATTTTAGCCACTTGTCGGATTATACCAAGCCAATTTCGAGTCATATTTTTAAGCTCATTCGCAAAAATCTTCCCGGTCCGTTTACCTTTATTCTCAATGCGAACAACAATGTGCCAAGGTATTTTAAAGGAAAGAAGAAAACGGTAGGAATCCGAATTCCCGATAACAATATTATTCGTGAAATAGTAAGTGAACTGGGAAATCCAATCCTTTCATCGTCGGTGCATGACGACGACGAGATTTTGGAATATACAACTGATCCGGAATTGATCCATGAGAAATTCGCAGAACTGGCTGATATGGTTATTGATGGTGGTTTTGGCGAATTAGTACCTTCAACCATTGTTGATTGCACATCGGACGAACCAATTTTGGTGCGCCAGGGAAAAGGGGAATTGGAATTTTAACCCATTTATTCTTTCCAGAACGATGGAGAGAAGAGCACCAAAACAGTAAACAACTCCAGTCGGCCAAGCAGCATTAGAAATGATAGAAACCATTTCCCGATTGGGCTAATGTGGTAGAAATTTTCCGACGGACCAACAGTTCCTAAGCCCGGCCCAATATTTCCCAAACAGGTAGCTACAGCTCCCATCGACGATTCCATATCTGGTTCAATCAGTGTAAAAATAACGGTGCTGATTGCAAAAATTACAAAGTAGATTATAAAAAATGCCAGCACGTTGGTAACGATTTTTGCATCAACTGAGTGCTTATTAAAACGTACAGGAATAATAGCATTAGGATGAACCAACCGTTTTAGCTCGTAATACCCGTTTTTAAGCAACACAACAATTCGCATAATCTTTATTCCTCCGCCTGTTGATCCGGCTGAACCGCCAAAAAAGAAAAGCAAAAAGATGAGCATGGTTAACACCGGTGGCCAGGTAAGATAATCGGCCGTGGCATATCCTGTGGTTGTAATTATTGTAACAACCTGAAACAGGGAGTCGCGAAATGCTTTTTCAACACCAAACTCGGTAGAAACTAAAAGGCCTATAAAAATAAGGGCCGTAAATCCGAGTGTAAAAAAGCTGTAATATTTAAACTCTTCGTCTTTAAATGCTACTGAGAATTTTCCTTTTATTGCAAAATAGGAGAGCGTAAAGTTTGTTCCGGCCAGAAACATAAAAACAATAATTACATACTGAATAAATGGCGATGGCCAGTGTGCAATACTTGCCTGTTTGGTTGAAAAACCTCCGGTAGCCATGGTGGTAAACGAGTGACAAATAGAGTCGAAAAAGGTCATTCCTCCAACCCATAATAGCAGCGTTTCGGCAACCGTAAATGTGAGGTAAATTACCCAAAGTGTTTTTGCGGTTTGTTTTATTCGGGGGCTGATTTTATCGGGTGTTGGTCCCGGAACTTCTGCCATAAACAACTGCATACCACCAATTCCAAATACTGGCAAAATCGCCAGTGATAAAACGATAATTCCCATACCACCAAGCCACTGGGTAATGCTGCGCCAGAATAAAATGCCGTGCGGAAGTGCCTCAATATCGTTTAAAATTGATGAGCCGGTTGTCGTAAAACCCGACATGGTTTCGAAAAACGCATCGGTAAAACTGGGAATGGAGCTACTTATTACATAAGGTAAGCTTCCAAAAAAAGAGAAAACAATCCATACCATCGAAACGATAATGAAGCCTTCGCGTTTGCCAATATCTTTTTTTGCTTTCGATGTGGTAGCAACGATCAGTCCGCCAATGGTCAGGTTTATTCCGGCCGATATAAGGAAAGCGCTGCTATCGGGTTCACCATAAATCAGAGCAACCAAAAGAGCGATGCCCATGGCAATTCCCTCTACAAACAATAAAAAACCAAGTACTCTGAATATGATTTTAAGATTCATGTTCCGGTAGTTTGCGCTTACTTAAAGAATTTCTCCAGCTTTTTAATGCCGGATGGAAGGGTGAATACAACTACTTTATCGCCTTCCTGAATTTGGGTGTAGCCGTGGGCAATGTACCCCATATTGCCACGAATCACTCCTCCAATTTTTGCTTCGTCGGGGAAGTCAAGATCTTTTATCGATTTTTGTGTGATTTTCGCTCCGGGCTTGGCAATAAACTCAAAAACTTCGGCATCGGAGGCTGTTAAACATTTTACTTTCGAGATTTCGGCATTTAGCGTAAAACGATAAATGTAACCTGCAGCAATCAGTTTTTTATTAAAAATACTACCGATATCCATATTATCTGCAAGGTTCATGTAAGCAAGGTTTTCAACCTCGGCAACCGTTCGGCGAACACCAAATGTTTTTGCCAGGTGACAGCCTAGTATATTGGTTTCCGAATTTCCGGTGGTTGCCACAAAAGCATCCATTTTTTCAATTCCCTCTTCGCGTAATAAATTCAGATTTCGTCCATCGCCGTTAATCACCAGTACATTTTCGTACTTGTCGGCAATCTTTTCGCATTTTTTACGGTCGCCTTCAATAACTTTTATTCGGTAATTTTCGCCTAGCTTTTCAATGGCTTTCTGGGCAATTCGACTACCTCCCAAAAACATAATGTTTTTAACCTCGAAAAGTGTTTTTCCGGTTAATTCATAAACATTATTTTGCTCGGCCGGGGTGGTTACAAAAAATACGATGTCACCGTTTTTAATAAAATCGTGACCATTCGGAATGATCGTTTCATTGTCGCGATTAATTGCCACTACCAACAAATGTGGGTTTTCCTGCGATAGTTCTTCAAACGTTTTATTCAGAATCGGAGCATTTTCGCGCACTTTAATTCCCATCATAATCAGTTTCCCGCCCGAAAACTCGATTAACTGACGCGTTGCCGTTTGTTTTACCGATGCAATAATTTCTTTTGCTGCAAGACTCTCTGGGTATATCAATTCGTTTATCCCCAGGTTATTGAGCTTCTCGCGGTATCTTTCCTGAAGATACTCAGAGTTGTTTATTCGTGCAATTGTACGGTTAACCCCAAGGTACGACGCCATTGAGCAGGCTAACACGTTACGTTCTTCAAAAGGAGTAACAGCAATAAACAAATCGGATTTTGCCAGGTCTGTGCTTTTTAAATCCTGAAATGAATGTGCAGAACCTGCAATTGTCATCAGGTCTACTTCACTACTGATATTTGCCAGTTTTTCAGGAGAATCATCCAGTAAGGTAATGTCGTGATTTTCATTGGTTAACATTCTCGCCAAATGTGTTCCTACTTCGCCGGCACCTGCTATAACAACTTTCATTTCATTATATGTGTTAATTCACAAAAGTATTTGATGTAACGCGCTTTTAGCTGTAAGCATAATTTTTAGATGCTCGTTTCACCTGTCTGTATTATTCTATGAAGCAAAATAATGCATTCTGTTTTTAAACTCCACGGAAAAAGCTTTTTAATTTTCCGCTTCCAACATTAAATTAACATTCTAAATTACAAAATGGACTGTGTAATTTACAGGAATTTACCAAAATATTTTTCAACCAAATGAGCGATAATGAATGGGGCATTTTATGTGAAATATTCGGCTACCATGTGGTCGTAAATGCTCCTTGTACAGAGAGAATGTGATGTTTTGTTTGAGAAGTGGACTTTTTACGGTTGGAATAGTATGTAATAACACAACAATTTTCTGAAATGAATTCGGCGGGTAAAGAAGTTTTGGTACTTATGATTATGTCGGGCGAAATGGTGTTTGTTACTGGTTTTCGCTTTTGTTCCAGTAGAACTTTTTCCCCTTCGAATACGGCTAGTCCTTTGTTGAGAAATAGCAAATCATCGTTGAATGTTGAATCGGAAGTTAGGAAAATAGCATTTTTTATTCGTTTCTGTCGTTTTATATCTTGCACTGCGCTATAATTGTAATCGTCAACCGAAAGTGTGTCTGCTGAAATGACATACATTTTGTTCGCATAAATAAGGCAAGTTACCTGTTCTTGTGAGTTTAGCACAATTATTTCGTGCTGGTTGATTTGTTTGTAAGCTGAAAACAGAATAAATGTAGCAAGGACCACTGCAAACGAAAGTGCCGACTTTAGAAAAACAGCTCGGTGTGAATTCAGAAAAAGGAAGATGGAAAACAGTATGCCCAACACGAAAAGCAGTTCGGGTAAGTGAAGCACAACATCGGGTGTTGAGTGGGGAAATGATTCAAAAGCGGAAAGTAAAAAGTATACGCTTTTTATAATCCATTTTACAACGAAAGCGATTGAAGTCGCCAGCAGCGGTATTTTTGAAAAGGCTAATAAGCCCAGTCCGAGGGGAATAAGGAGCATGGCGGCAGGAATTACTACTATGTTGCTCAGCAAAAAATAGGTGGGGAATTGATTAAAATAATAAGCCGAAAGCGGGAAGGTAGCTATTTGAGCAGCAATTGAAACGCATATTAAATTCCAGAAAAACAAAGCCACCTTGTTTTTTACCTGCCATAATCCGGCAATTCGTGGTTGTAGATAAACAATACCAAAAACAGCCATATACGAGAGTTGAAAACCCACCTCGAAGAGGTTGTTGGGATTCACCAATAAAAGCAGAAAAGCTGAAGCCGCGAGCGTGTTGTAAATATTTGCTCTGCGGTTGATGTTTCCGGCAATGATAATCAGGCTAAACATCGTGCAGGCTCGTAAGACTGAAGGCGAAAGACCGGTAATAAATGCATAACACCACAACAAACTAATGGAAAGCACCACGTAAATGAACCGGCCAATTTTTTGTTTCTGCAGAAAACCAAAACAGAATGTAAAAGCAAAGAAGAGTATCCCGACATGTAATCCCGAAACAGCCAGCACATGCATAGCTCCGGCTGATGAAAATATCCTTTTTGTTTCGCGGTCGAGTTCGCGCTTGTAGCCGAGTGTAAGCGCTGAAAGAATCTCCGTTTCTTGTGCCCCGATTTCCTGGTCGCGATATATTTTTAGCAGTTTGTCGCGAATTGTTTCGGCCCGTAAAAGCAGAGTGTTGTTGCGATATCCGGTTAAATGCCAGTTCCCGGTTTTTAAATAAACCTGCCTAAAGATGTGTTTCTTTTCGAGGTATTTTTGGTAATCAAATTCGTAAGGATTTCTGCGGTTCTTAATTATTTGGGGCGACTGCTCAAAAATAATCTGATTGCCTGGCTTTAACCGTTTTATGTCTTCGCCTTTTTCAAAATAAACCAGCACTTTTTCTCGCGTACCAATCACTGTATCTTCTGTTTTTACCGAATGTATAAGAAGCAGGCTTTTGTATGAATTGGTTTTTTCCTGAGGCGTTTCAAGCACCGTGGCAGCCATTAATCCTTTTGTTTCGGGAAGAGGTAGATGGTTGTATTGATGGTAAGTGATCGCTCCGAATAAAACGAGTAGAATAAAAGTTGTTCCTCCAAAAAGCGGAGCGAGATAAAAGTTGAAGCGCTTGTGGAGGAGAATTAAGATCCCACAAAAGATAATAGCCACATAGATCAGGACTGTGGTGGTTACTTCAAATATTGAATCAAGGAAAATACCAGTAGCAAAAGCAATTGCTATTCGTAAGAAAGGTATATTTTTAAATATATTTTCCAAAACCAACGCTTGAAGGAATAGCCTTTAAACGTAGGTTTTGGAAAATGGTTACATTATTTTGGAATTTTTATTCGGTAGTGCGGCCGAACTTTACCTTTTGAAATGGCAATAAGTTTACTTTTTAATAAACGTTTGCGCAATGGCGATAAATGATCGACAAATAAAATGCCCTCCAAATGGTCATATTCGTGTTGGATAACGCGGCCGGCAAATCCTTTGTAGGTTTCAGTATGTTCCTCAAAATTTTCGTCGAGGTATTTAATGGTCACCTCGTCGGGGCGATTTACATCTTCCCTTATTTCGGGCAAACTCAAACATCCTTCGTTCATTGTCCACTCATCTCCTTTGGTTTCAATAATCTCAGGATTGATAAAAACCTTTTTAAAACCTTCCAGTTCTGGCTCTTCATCAGCACCCGATGAGGCATCAATTACAAACAAACGAATCGACAGTCCAACCTGCGGTGCAGCCAAACCAACACCATCAGAGTAGTACATGGTTTCCCACATATTCTCAATTATCTCATCAAGTTTTGGATGATCTTTTTCAATTGTTTTGGCTTTCTTTCGTAATAAAAGGTCTCCGTATACTGTTACCGGGTATTTCATTCTTTATATTTTTATATCAATAGCAACTCTTTTTACCTTTTGGGAATTTTGTTTCCCTGGCTTTATTATCGTAATGAGTTGCGTTTCTGTTCTAAATAATTCTGTAAAATAATGGTTGCACTTATGGCATCAATCAATGCTTTGTCTTGCCGTTTTTGTTTTTTCAGTCCTCCGTCAATCATGGTTTGAAACGCCATTTTCGATGTAAAACGTTCGTCGTAAATCTCCAAATTCATTTCCGGATACTTCAGCTGAAACTTTTTCAAAAACGGATTGATAAATCTAACAGACTCGGATGCCTGGTTGTTCATTTGTTTGGGATATCCCACAACTACTGTTTCCACCTTTTCTTTTTCGAAATAATCTTTCAAAAAATCCCAAATGGTATGCGTTGGAACTGTTGTTAAACGATTGGCAATAATATGCCCCGGATCGGTAACTGCCAATCCTATTCGTTTTTTTCCGTAATCTATTGCTAATATCCGGGCCATGCTATAATTAAATCGCCGCAAAAGTAGAGAGAATTACTTAGAAAAAAAAGTTGTTAAATGCCTGCTGTTTAGGAGATGTAACTTTTGTCACAACTGAGAGTGGCTTTTTTGGCACAGGCTTTGCATTTACAGAGGCAGATATCAATTTTTATTTTGGCGCCAACAGAGCATAGCAAACAAATTGTTGAATTTTAAATTCTATTGTCATGAAAGCAACAACATTTAAATTGTTTGCCACGATAATTACTCTGGCGGCAATTACAATTACAACAACAGTTCCGGCCCAGGCTCAGCGCAGGGGAGGAGAACGGGGAGCAGAGAAAAGGGAAGCTCCGAAAAGAAGTAGTAGAAGCGAGGTGAAAACAAAAAGTGCCTCAAAAACTTATAGGCAATCAACTCCACAAAGATCGGATAGAAGCGTTCGGTCGTCAAACAGAACAACTACTAGTCGAAACAGTGCAAATGTTCGTTCAAGTAACAAAAAATATAATGATTCTCGTTCGACAAATAGAGATGTTCACCGTGAAAATAGTTCTAACAAAAACTATAAATCGCAAAAAGGAACAACCAGGTCTTCAGCTGATGTTTCCCGAAAAGGTCAACCACAAAGAGCCGATCAGTATCGGGGGCGAGAGGCACCCAGACAGCCATCGCGGACTTATACCAACTCACGGAGGTCAGATCCGGGAGTTGCAAACAGAAGGGGAACAAGCCGAAATTCGGTTTCCGATACACGCAGATCCCACAATGTCGATAGAAATGACAAGCGGTTTACTCCGAATAAAAGTTACCGGGGAAGTAGTCGGCAGTGGAGTAGCAGAAACCGCCCGAAAGCAATGAATTACAACCATCGCGATAGGAAATATTATTCAAACTATAATTATCATAAAAACAGGCACTGGGATCGTCGTTGGGAGCACTATCGTTGGAACCATAACAGCTGGCGCGATTATTACGGAGGATACAATCCATACTCATATCGTTATCACAAATATTATTATTACAACAATCACTACGGGCATGTAATTCGCAAGTTTGTTTATCGCCCAACCGTGTTTGTTCACAACCATAATCGCTACTATTGTTACGACGGACACTTTTTCCGTTATCACCGGGGGATTGGTTATGTGCTGGTTAATCTGCCATTTGGATTTTCTTTCGAACGTTTACCTTACGGCTACGAACAAGTTCATATAAACGGCTACCTGTATTTCCGGGTTGGTAATTTATTCTTCGAATCGTCGGCATTAGGCTTTAGCCTGGTACACTATCCCGATAGGTATTACGCTTATAAGGACGATTACTACAACGAAGGGTATGGTGATGATTATTATTACGAGCCATATTAAAAGAAGCTAGAGTTACTATTACGAAGCAGGCTAGACCTTTAGATTTATACTGTTTCTAACAGCACTGTCCGTCAGCTAAAGTTTGGCGGGCAGTTTTTGGTGCATAATCAAATTATTGAGGTGCTTGTGTTTAATATGTTATGAAACCTATTTTTATGTCAAACATTTTGTTTATTTTTAGTTGTCCAAATACAAAAAAATTATGGAAAAAAAATTAAAAAGAGATCAACTTCCAGCAGAAAAAGTAGAAAACTGGAGAATTAACTTCGACGAAGAAGCCGAAAAAACGTTCAATCTAAAATTGTCACCAATCATTCTGCAAAAAGAAACCTATAAATCGTTGATTGGGGATAATGAAAATCGGGTACGCGTATATCTGGGACTGGAGGCCCAAAAAGATGGTGATAAGTATGTCCTTTGTGGCTATGCAGTATCCTCTTTTCTTTTGGGTAGTGGCGATGTTTATGCTGACTATGAAACACCTGTGTACAAACTTAGTGAAGTAAACGAGGATTATTCTGATAATACTGATGTCGTAATCTCAAGTATAAATTTATACCGCAAATGGCGGGCTGGCGAAATTGAAGCGGAACACGAAGGCGCAGTTTTTCGTCAGTACATTTATCCAAATGCTTATTTGCTTACAAAATTCGAACTGCACGAGTTGTTTAATTCACAAAATCACGATAGAATAAAGATTGAATTTGGAATTAAAAAAACGATGGATGTAATGGTTAGTGCTGTTGTTGACAAGTTGCCAAGATCGGAAGGGGATGTAAACAGCCCTGAACCTGAAGAATTCAACAACACTGGGCTTTGTCCTCCGTATTGCGACGAACGAAGTATTTATAACCCTTAAGAAATAAGTTTTGAGTTTTGTAATGATTAACTGGGTATCAATTTTGATACCCTTCTTTCTTGGTGCTTATCGTTTTAAAAATCTTGATAAAAGTTTGCGCCTGTTTTTTTATTTTGTGGTTTATGGAACTATTAACGAGATTGTTACTCGTATATTTATTTCCATGGGAGGTGACAACACCATGCCTTTTTCGCATTTATACTTAATTGCTGAATTCTTTATTCTCGGACTATTTTATTCTGTAGTTCTAAAAGGAGTACTTCGCAAAAGGATAGTTATAACCATTATCGCTTTGGTTGAACTGTACAGTATCGTGAATGCTCTATTTTTTCAATCTGTATTTGAATATCCGGCATTGCCGCTATCAATTAGTAAGATCTTTATTGTGAGTTTTTCAATACTTTTTTTTTACAAAATAATGACAGAGGCCAAGGTGCTGAATTTGTGGAAAGAACCACTTATATATATTAACCTTGCAGTTCTTATATATTATTCCGGCAATCTGTTTCATTCGTTGTTGTTTAACCTTATTCTTGACTATTCAAGAGAATTTTCGAAACTCACAGTCGACTATTTCGCGGCACTAAATACATTGTTTTATGTTCTTGTCGCTATAGGCTTTGGGAAATCAGGCCAGTAGTCTCTATTGATTTAAAGAGATATATTTCATGGGCATTAAAAATTCTCGGATTAGGTATCGTTCGAATATTTTTGTGATTTTACAAGAAGTTCAATTTTGTTAACTATTTTAGCATGGACTAAAATGTGAATTGTGGAGGGAGCAGGGACTTCGGAAATATTGATGGTCTACTTAATTGGTACCATTGGCATGCTTTTATTGGCTGGTGGCATCTTTTTCTTCTTTATTGCCTATCAGAAAAAATTACTTCAGAAGCAGTTGGAATTAAATCGAATGGTTCAAAATCAGCAAGAAGAAATAATTAAAAACACCATCCAGGCTCAGGAGAATGAACGCAAACGTATAGCACGTGATTTGCACGATGAGGTTGGTGCTATGCTTTCGGTAGTAAAACTCACTGTTGGGAGGATTGAAAAAAAAATAGAATCGGGTAAAACAAAAGAGCTGGCCTCCGAAACCAAAACTTATCTCGACGATGTTATTCTTCAGGTTCGCCGTATTTCTCGGTCGTTATTACCTCCGTCGCTTGAAAAGCTAGGATTGTATTTTGCGCTTGAAGAGCTGGCAGACTGGGTGAATAAATCAGATCAGTTGGCTATTGATTGTTGGAAAAGCGGAGAACAATTTCGTTTTGATAGTAAACAGGAATTAGCGGTTTTTCGTATTGTACAGGAACTGGTTAATAATGCCATTAAACACGCCGCGGCATCGCGCATTTCGATAGATATTCGATTTACAAAACAATGTGTAGCAGTTGTTGTTGGCGATGATGGAAAAGGATTTTTACTGGAAGAAAAAATGCAAACGGGACTTGGTTTAAGAAATCTTGAAAGCCGGTCGGAAATGGCAAATGCAAAATTGAAATTGAAATCGTTGCCGGAACGAGGAACCCGGGCAATTATAGTATTGCAGGCTAATGAGTGAGCAAAAAATAAATATTGTAGTTACTGACGACCATAAGCTTTTCAGAAAAGGTATGGTTGGCTTGTTAGGCGATTTTGATATTGTTGAGGATATTTATGAAGCCGGTAATGGAGTTGAGTTATTAGAGTTGCTAGGCAAGTTGGATAAAAGACCAGACTTGGTTTTGCTCGATATTAATATGCCTGAAATGGATGGCGTTGAAGTAACAGGGCATCTACGAAGAGATTATCCGGGAATTCGAATTTTAATACTTAGTATGGAAGAAGCTCCGCAGTTGGTTGCTCATCTGATAAGCGAAGGGGTAAACGGTTACTTATTAAAAAATGCCGAGCCTGATGAGTTGGAACTGGCCATAAAAAAAGTAATAAAAAACGATTTTTATTTTTCGGGTAGTTTATCGGGAGTAGTTTTGCAGGGATTAAAGAAAAATACCTCGAAAGATTCTAGTTTACAACTAACACTTACAAAACGTGAGCAAGAGGTTTTGAAGCTAATTTGCGAAGAGCTAACAGCCACCGAAATTGGTGAAAAACTTGGGCTTAGCGCACGTACCATAGAAGGCCACAAGTATAACCTGCTCGATAAAACTGATACAAAAAATATAGCAGGCCTTGTAATTTTTGCCATTAAAAATAATATCTATAAAATATGAAAGGAGCACAAATTATGTGCTCCTTTCCAGATTCCATCATTTTATTTTTTATCACAGTGACTCAGGGAAATGGGACAGTAGGTGTTTCGTGAAATGTGATGAAAGTTGATGGATAAAAAATAATTAGAAAGAGGAGAGGAAATACAGTTCCGCGTTTGTGATGTGAATGTGTCTAACGAATGTGAATTTATTTTACGCTTTATTTCCATTGATGGAGCCTTTTGTTGTTGAGACAAAGTTAGGTGAGAAGAATTAAAAAAAATAGCGTAGAATTACTCGATTTTAACCAGGTAATTTTACTTGGATTTGAAAAATAGGTCAAAAAAAAGAGCCACTCCGAAGAGCAGCTCCTAATTATTTTACCTCAATTGTTTCTATTTTATATTAGCTTGTGCAGCAGCTACACGTGCAATAGGTACACGGTACGGAGAACAACTTACGTAGTTCATTCCAACGCTGTCGCAGAACATTACTGATGACGGTTCTCCTCCGTGCTCGCCACAAATACCAACTTTCAAATCTGGTTTTGTGCTACGGCCTTTCTCAACACCCATTTTTACAACTTGTCCAACACCTTCCTGATCGAGTACCTGGAACGGATCATTTTTAAGAATACCTTTCTCAATGTAAATTGGTAAAAATTTACCGGCATCGTCGCGTGAGTAACCAAAAGTCATCTGCGTAAGGTCGTTTGTCCCAAACGAGAAGAATTCAGCAACCTCTGCTACTTTATCGGCAGTTACAGCAGCACGAGGAATCTCAATCATTGTTCCTACCATATAATCGCATTCATAACCTTTTTCTTCAAAAACTTTTTTAGCAGTAGCATGAATAATGTCGGCCTGAAGTTTTAATTCTTTTACGGTACCAATAAGTGGAACCATAATCTCAGGACGTGCGTCAACACCTTTTTGCTTCAGGTTAACTGCAGCTTCAATAATGGCACGTGCCTGCATTTCAGTAATTTCAGGATAGGTATTTCCCAAACGACATCCACGGTGCCCTAACATTGGGTTGAATTCGTGAAGATCTTCAACCAGCGCTTTTACCTCTTCTACAGAAATGCCCATTTCATCGGCCATCTCTTTTTGGTTTGCTTCTTCGTGGGGAACAAATTCGTGTAATGGTGGATCAAGCAAGCGAATAGTTACTCCGTATCCGGCCATCGCTTCCAGAATTCCCTCGAAATCTTCACGTTGGTAAGGCAACAATTTATCTAGTGCTTTGCGACGATCAACTTCGGTTTTGGACAAAATCATTTCGCGCATAACTTTAATTCGTTCTCCTTCGAAGAACATGTGCTCGGTACGGCAAAGGCCAATTCCCTGAGCTCCGAAGTCGCGTGCAACTTTCGCATCGGCAGGAGAGTCGGCATTCGTGCGAACTGTCATGCGGGTGAACTTGTCGGACAGATCCATAATTTTTGCGAAGTTACCGCTCAATTCGGGATCCATTGTAGCCACTTTGCCATCGTAAACTTCACCGGTAGATCCATTTAACGAAATCCAGTCGCCTTCTTTAAAATCTTTCCCGTCTATGGTCATTACGCGGGTTTTGTAATTGATTTTCACATTACCTGCACCCGATACACAACATTTTCCCATTCCTCGTGCAACAACCGCAGCGTGCGATGTCATTCCTCCGCGAGCAGTTAAAATACCTTTGGCAATGTTCATCCCTTCCAAATCTTCGGGCGATGTTTCAACACGTACCAAAACGGCTTCCGGATATTTGTTAGCTTCATCTGCAAAGAATACAACTTGTCCGGTTGCAGCACCTGGTGATGCTGGCAAACCTTTAGCCAAAACATTTGCAGCTTTCATTGCGGCTGTATCAAAAACAGGGTGAAGTAATTCATCCAGTTTCGCGGCGTCAACTCGCAGAAGTGCTGTTTTTTCATCAATTCTACCTTCTTCCAGCATATCAACAGCAATTTTTACCATTGCCGCACCTGTACGTTTCCCGTTACGGGTTTGCAGTAACCACAATTTGCCTTCCTGAATGGTAAACTCAAGATCTTGCATGTCGCTGTAATGATCTTCCAGTTTTTGCTGTGTTTCGTTTAATTGAGCGTATAATTCGGGCATTGTTTCTTCCAGCGATGGAAATTTTGATGCACGTTCTTCTTCGGAAATACCCTGAAGAGCGGCCCATTTTAACGAACCAGCTTTGGTTATTTCCTGTGGTGTGCGAATACCGGCAACTACATCCTCGCCCTGAGCATTAATAAGGTATTCACCATTAAATACATCTTCTCCGGTTGCAGCATCGCGGGTAAATGCAACTCCCGTTGCCGAACTTTCGCCCATGTTCCCAAATACCATTGCCTGAACGTTTACAGCAGTTCCCCACTCGTCAGGAATTTGCTCCATTCGGCGGTAATAAATAGCTCTTGGGTTATTCCAACTACCAAATACTGCGGCAACAGCTCCCCAAAGTTGTTCCCACGGATCAGTAGGGAAATCTTTACCGGTAACTTTCTTAACAGCAGCTTTAAATCGGTTAACAAGCTCCTGTAGGTCTTCAGTAGTGAATTGTGTATCTAGTGCAATACCCTTTTCTTCTTTTAGCTGATCAATGATTTCTTCAAACGGGTCGTGCTCTTCCTTGCTTGCAGGTTTCATATCCATAACTACGTCGCCATACATTTGAACAAATCGACGGTATGAGTCCCAGGCAAAACGTTCGTTGCCCGATTTTTTCGCGATTCCTACAACAGCATCTTCGTTCATCCCCAGGTTAAGAACGGTATCCATCATACCTGGCATAGAAGCTCTTGCTCCTGAACGAACTGAAACCAAACAGGGATTTTCTTTGCTTCCAAATTCTGTTTCTGTAAGTTTTTCAACCAGTGCCACTGCGGCCTCAACTTCTGGTTTTATCAGGTCGAACGTTGCTTGCTGACCTTTTTCGTTGTACATCGTACAAACCTCTGTTGTAATTGTAAATCCGGGAGGAACAGGTACACCGATTAGGTTCATCTCTGCAAGATTGGCACCTTTGCCTCCAAGAAGATTTTTCATGTCTGCTTTACCTTCTGCCTGTCCGGCTCCGAAAGTATATACATGTTTTGTCATATAATTAAAATTTTAGTTATAATAAAAATAGAATTAGATTCATTATTGAAAGGACGCTAATGTAACTTTATTTTTCCACTTTAGAAAGTTTTTAAACTGCTTTAAAGCCTGTTTCTGAGGCGTGTATCGTAATGTATTTAAATATGCTGTTATTTGTATATGTTAGATTTGCTTTAATAGCAAAATGTTTGAATGTATATTGTTTTTTAGCGCTAATGTCTTTTTATTTAGTTTCTGTACTTTTTCCCCGAACGTACGAAAATTTCTTTTGTTTACATCTTTAGCTGCATGTTTATTCGTTGAAAACTAACTGTTAACATTCTTTAACTTCCGTTGATACGAGTTAACTAAAATCCGCCGTATTTTTGAAGTATAGAATTTGAATAGTTTAAGTGTTTTTTCATAGAGAATAGATTTGGTTAGGTTAGGAAACAGAGATGAGTTTAAAACGTCTCTGTTTTTTTTATGCTTATTTTTTGAATGAGCAATCATTTTACTGAATAAAATTCTTCTTTCTGCTTGTGCTATTTTTTATTTATAACATTCTTTAACTTCCGTTTGTACGAGTTAACTAAAATCCGCCGTATTTTTGAAGCATAGAATTTGAATAGTTTAAGTGTTTTTTTCATAGAGAATAGATTTGGTTAGGTTAGGAAACAGAGATGAGTTTAAAACGTCTCTGTTTTTTTATGCTTATTTTTTGGATGAGCAATCATTTTACCGAATAAAATTCTTCTTTCTGCTCGTGCTATTTTTTATTTATAACATTCTTTAACTTCCGTTTGTACGAGTTAACTAAAATCCGCCGTATTTTTGAAGCATAGAATTTGAATAGTTTAAGTGTTTTTTCATAGAGAATAGATTTGGTTAGGTTAGGAAACAGAGATGAGTTTAAAACGTCTCTGTTTTTTTATGCTCATTTTTTGAATGAGCAATCATTTTACCGAATAAAATTCTTCTTTCTGCTTGTGCTATTTTTTATCTATAACATTCTTTAACTTCCGTTTGTACGAGTTAACTAAAATCCGCCGTATTTTTGAAGCATAGAATTTGAATAGTTTAAGTGTTTTTCATAGAAATAGATTTGGTTAGGTTAGGAAACAGAGATAATATTGATTGTCTCTGTTTTTTTATACTCAAATCTGCCACTTTTTCAGATTGAAAATCACTTTCCTGAAATTGTTTCTGTATATTTCTATATTGTTGTGACATTCTGTCTGTCAATTATTTATGGTTTGAAAATTGTTTCGTTAACGACGAATTTAAATACATAAAGCCATCAATTTTAACAATTTCACCATAAAATCGCAGGAAGCCATTCAACAGGCTTTTCAAATTGCCCAGGGAAACAACCAGCAGGCAATTGAAACTGGTCATATTCTTCGCGGAGTACTTCATTCTGCCGAGAATGTTACCGGGTTTTTACTAAAAAAACTGGATGTTAATCTTCCTGTTTTTACACAGGCACTCGATCAGATTATTCAGTCGTATCCGAAAGTTTCCGGAGCAGAACAGTATCTTTCATCGGGTGCGAATCAGGTATTGCAAAAAGCACTTGGTTTGGCACAGGAAATGGGAGATCAGTATGTTTCTGTTGAGCACATTTTAATAGCATTACTCGAAGTAAAAGACAATACCAGTCGTTTGATGAAGGACAACGGCATTGCCAAAAAAGAGCTAAAACTGGCTGTAGAAGAGTTACGGAAAGGATCGAAAGTTGATAGCCAGACGGCAGAAGACAAATTCAATTCTTTAAATCGTTTTGCGATAAATCTGAACGAACGCGCCCGCTCGGGTAAACTCGATCCGGTGATCGGGCGAGATGATGAAATTCGCCGGATTTTGCAGATTCTTTCGCGTCGCACAAAAAACAACCCGATTTTGCTAGGCGAACCGGGAACCGGAAAAACAGCAATTGCAGAAGGATTGGCACACCGTATTGTGCGTGGTGATGTGCCCGAAAACCTGAAATCAAAACAGGTATTTTCGCTTGATATGGGAGCTTTGGTTGCCGGGGCAAAATATAAAGGAGAATTCGAAGAACGATTAAAAGCTGTGGTAAATGAAGTGGTGCAATCGAATGATGAGGTAATTCTGTTTATCGACGAGATTCACACACTGGTAGGAGCAGGAAAAGGAGAAGGAGCAATGGATGCAGCCAACATCTTAAAACCTGCACTTGCTCGTGGCGAGTTGCGTGCGGTTGGTGCAACAACGCTGGCCGAGTACCAGAAATATTTTGAAAAAGACAAAGCGTTGGAGCGCCGTTTCCAGATTGTACACGTTGATGAGCCGGACACTTTAAGTGCCATTTCAATTTTGCGTGGTATTAAAGAGAAGTACGAAAATCACCATAAAGTGCAGATAAAAGACGATGCCATTATTGCGTCGGTAGAACTGTCGCAGCGTTATATTTCCGATCGGTTTTTGCCTGATAAAGCTATCGATTTAATGGATGAAGCTGCTGCAAAACTGCGTCTGGAAATTGATTCTGTTCCTGAGGAACTGGACGAAATTCAGCGCCGGGTAAAACAGCTGGAGATTGAACGAGAGGCGATAAAACGTGAGAATGATACTCGAAAACTTAATTCGCTGAACGAAGAAATTTCGAATTTGAAAGAGGAACAATCGCAGCTTCGTGCCAAGTGGCAATCCGAAAAATCGGTGATTGAAGCCATTCAGAAGAAGAAAGAAGAGATTGAATCTTACAAGTTTGAAGCAGAACAAGCCGAGCGTGAGGGAGATTATGGACGAGTGGCCGAGTTACGCTACGGTAAGGTAAAAGAAGTGGAGGCCGGGATTGAAAAGCTGCAGTCCGAGCTGGAGGAAATGAAAAAAGGTGAAAATCTGATAAAGGAAGAGGTGGATACAGAGGATATTGCCGAAGTTGTGGCCCGCTGGACCGGTATTCCTGTGTCGAAAATGTTGCAAAGCGAACGTGAAAAGTTGCTGCATATGGAAGACGAGCTGCATAACCGCGTAATTGGTCAGGACGAAGCTATTGTTGCTGTTTCTGATGCAGTGCGCCGTAGTCGTGCAGGGTTGCAGGACGAGAAACGCCCAATCGGATCGTTCATCTTTTTGGGAACAACCGGTGTTGGAAAAACGGAGCTGGCAAAAGCTTTGGCCGAATACTTGTTTAACGACGAAAACATGATTACGCGTATCGACATGTCGGAATACCAGGAAAAATTCTCGGTAACCCGTTTAATTGGTTCGCCTCCGGGATATGTGGGATATGACGAAGGCGGCCAGTTAACAGAAGCTGTGCGACACAAACCTTATTCGGTAGTGCTTTTTGATGAGATTGAGAAAGCACACCCTGACGTATATAATGTGTTACTTCAGGTTTTGGATGATGGCCGTTTGACCGATAATAAAGGGCGCACTGTAAATTTTAAGAATACAATTATTATAATGACTTCAAATTTGGGATCGCAGATTATTCAGGAGAATTACGAAACCATGAATGACTCGAATGAATTTCAGGTGTTGGAAAAAACGCGCAACCAGTTGCTGGAAATGTTGCGAAAAACCATCCGCCCGGAGTTTTTGAACCGTATTGATGAAACTATTGTATTTACACCGCTATCGAAAGAAGACATAAAAAAGATCGTACGTGTGCAGTTTGACCAAATTGTAAAACGTTTGTCGGCAAGTGAGCTGAAAATTGAGTTAAGCGAAAAAGCAAACGAGTGGTTGTCGGGTGTTGGATACGATCCGCATTTTGGAGCACGTCCGGTAAAACGAGTACTTCAGAAATACGTTTTGAATGAATTGTCGAAACGGATTCTTTCCGACAAAGTTGATAAGGCAAAGCCGATTGTAATCGATTATGAAAATGACTCGTTGATTTTTACCAATTAAAATACTGTCCTATATATTCAAGACGGCTCTCGCTAGGGAGCCGTTTTTTTTTTTACTTTAGTTTCTTCACTTCAGGAGTGGCAGCCTCTAATTGACTGATTGCATCCTCAACCATTTTCGGAACATCATTCAGATTACCTGCCTCGCATTCCAGCTGGATTTTCTTCAGTAAGTTTCCTGTATTATCCATGCCAAACGTCATTGCCGAAGATTTTGCGGTGTGTGCCTCGCGTGCCAGTTTTTCCCAGTCTTTTTCTTGCAGGTATGAACTCATGTTCGTCACGAACTCATCAATTTGTTCCAGAAAAATTTCTGCCATTTCTTTAATGAATTCATTGTCGCCACTAGCAAGTGTTTCTAGTTGAGATATATCGATGTATTGAAATGTATTGTTCATTTTTTTCAGATTGCGGCCAGCAATTTAGTAAAATATTTGGGAAAGCATTTTGTGCTGTTGCTGATAAAATTCATATTTGTACCGTTTTTGAATACATAGTTTTGCTTAACGATATCATACTTCGAAGAATAACGGTTTGCGAAACATATTGAATCCGTTAATAACTGAAAAATTAGAATGAAGACAACTGCATTTAATTCGATACACAAAAAATTAGGCGCCAAATTGGTGGAGTTCGCCGGGTACGAAATGCCTATTGAATATAGTGGCATTAAAGATGAACACATGACCGTGCGCGAAAGCGTTGGTGTTTTTGATGTATCTCACATGGGCGAATTTTGGGTAAAAGGACCAAAAGCTCTTGACCTGGTAGCCAAAATTACATCAAACGATCCACGATTTCTTACACTTGGGCAAGCACAATACAGCTGTTTTCCGAACGGTAAAGGCGGAATTGTAGACGACCTGTTGGTGTATTACTACGAGCCGGAAAAATATATGTTGGTAGTTAACGCTGCCAATATTGAAAAAGACTGGAATTGGGTGGTTCAACAGAATGAGGAAATTGGTGCAGAATTGGAAAATGCTTCAGATGAAATTAGCCAGTTGGCTATTCAAGGGCCTAAAGCTACCGAGATACTCCAAAAATTGACCGATGTAAATCTTTCAGAAATAAAATTCTACACTTTCGTTACCGGTAAATTTGCCGGCGTTGATGAGGTGATTATTTCAGCAACAGGTTACACCGGAGCCGGTGGTTTCGAGTTATACTTCAGAAACGATGTGGCCGAACAAATCTGGGAGGCCATTTTTGAGGCTGGTGCCGAAGCCGGTATTAAGCCAATTGGTTTGGCAGCCCGCGATACACTTCGTTTGGAAATGGGGTATTGCCTTTACGGAAACGATATTGACGACACTACATCGCCATTGGAAGCCGGGTTGGGATGGATTACCAAATTCAATAACGGTCGTAAATTTATCGACCGCGAATTTTTAACCATGCAAAAGAACGAAGGTCTTACCCGCAGGTTGCGTGGTTTTGTGCTTACCGGAAGAGGAATTCCGCGCCATGGATACGAACTGGTAAATTCAGAGGGTGAAACAATTGGAAACGTAACCTCGGGAACCATGTCGCCGGTTTTAAATAAAGGAATTGGAATGGGATACGTTGCCAAAGAGTACTCGGCTTTTGGTACCAGTATTTTTGTAAAAATCCGTAATAAAGTAATTCCTGCAGAAATTGTGAAATTTCCATTTATCTAAACAATAAAACAAATTGAACAAAACTTAGCCGTCTGTATTTTACAGGCGGCTTTTTTGTTCGAGAAACTTAGGTTTCAAAAAACATATTACCCTGAAATAGTTTAGATAGACGAATTCTAATTTTGAAGTTCTATTTAAATTCTTTTTAAATATTACACTGAAAAAATCATTTATTGAGCAAAACATGGTTTTGTTGCCCGGAATAAGATATTTTTGTATGAAATAACAGATTGATACCGAAAAAGTTAACATGGTAGAGACAGGAGAAATGATATTCGTCATCTGTTTTTGTGTTGTTAATCAGTGTTTTAAAACTCATAAAAATAAAATAAACTTGATTTTTCTCATCGGCTAAACAATCGCTATTTAAGACCTTTATAGTGGTGTTTAAAAGGTAAAAAATTTAATTACTCACCTTAATTGTTGTATTATATGAAGAAGCACAATTTTTACGCAGGACCTTCAATTCTGCCCGAATTTACAAAGGAAAAAACTGCTGAAGCTGCGATGAACTTTGCCGGAACCGGACTTTCTGTAATGGAAGTTTCGCACCGTAGTAAAGAGTTTGTTGCCGTTATGGACGAGGCAGTTGCTTTGGTAAAAGAATTACTTAAAGTGCCGGAAGGATATTCGGTTCTTTTCTTGCAAGGTGGTGCCAGCACACAATTTTTAATGGCTCCATATAACTTAATGGATAAAAAAGCAGCCTATTTAAATACAGGTGCATGGTCGAAAAAAGCTATTAAAGAAGCTAAGTTTTTTGGCGAGGTTGTTGAAGTTGCTTCATCGGCCGACACCATTTACAACTACATCCCAAAAGGTTACGAAGTACCATCGGATGTTAGTTATTTCCACTATACATCAAATAATACTATTTATGGAACACAAATTCCTACTCCGGAAGTTGATGTGCCGTTGGTAGCAGATATGTCTTCTGATATTTTCAGTCGCCCTATCGATATTTCAAAATACGATTTGATTTACGCAGGTGCACAGAAAAACCTTGGCCCATCGGGAGCAACTTTGGTAATTGTGAAAGATGCTGCACTTGGAAAAGTAGAGCGTGCAATTCCAACCATGTTGGATTACACTACCCACATTAATGCAGGATCAATGTTTAATACTCCTTCAACGCTTCCTGTTTTCGCCTGTTTACAAACCTTGATTTGGTTGAAAGAGAATGGCGGAGTAGAAGCTATAGAGCAAAAGAACATTGAAAAAGCAAAAGTTCTTTACGATGAAATCGATCGTAATAAACTATTCCAGTGTACCGTAACGGCCGAAGAAGACCGTTCGTTAATGAACGTAACTTTTGTAATGACTCCGGAGTACGCTGAATTTGAGAAAGAGTTTCTGGAATTCGCAACTGCAAAAGGTATGTTGGGAATAAAAGGACACCGCTCAGTTGGTGGTTTCAGGGCTTCAATTTACAATGCAATGCCTGTTGAAAGTATTCAGGCTTTGGTGGATGCCATGCAGGAGTTTGAAAAAATGAAGTAAACAAACAATAATCAAATGAAACGAGCATGATAAATATTTCTTGCCATAGGTAAATGCTTATAATGCGAGTTCCATCTGTTGCCTTAAATAAAAAACAACTATAAACAGATAAAATGCAGGGCGGGAGTCCTGCATTTTTTTCACCTGCGGTTTTTCAAGTTGCCGGGGGTGAATCTAAACTTTATGAGTGATGAGAAAAATCTTAATAGCTACAGAAAAACCATTTGCTCCGGTTGCTGTAAAAAAAATCAGGAAAATTTTTGAAAAAGCCGGTTACGAGCTTCAGTTGCTTGAGAAGTACACCGATAAACAAGAACTGTTGCAAGTCATTGCCGATGCTGACGCAGCCATTATTCGAAGCGATAAGTTTGATGAGGAAGTACTAAACGCCGGTAAAAAACTAAAAATTGTGGTGCGGGCAGGTGCCGGTTACGATAATGTTGATCTTGATGCTGCTACAGCCAACAACATCGTGGTAATGAACACTCCCGGACAAAACGCAAATGCGGTTGCCGAATTAGCCATTGGATTGGCCATTATGGGATTACGCGAACAATTCTCCGGAAAACCTGGTGGCGAAATGCACGGACGCACACTTGGACTGCATGGTTTTGGTTACGTTGCCCGGAACGTTTTCCGCATTGCCCGTGCTATGGGAATGAAAGTTATTGTATACACCCGCTACAGTAAAGGCGCTGCCGCTGCAATCGGACTAAAAGTTGCCAAATCGCTGGAAGATCTGTACGAAAAAAGCGATATCGTTTCCATTCATGTTCCGGCGCGTGGCGAACACATAAAATCAGTAAGTGCCGAAGTTCTCTCGCATTTAAAAGATGGCAGTATTTTGGTGAACACCGCTCGAAAAGAAGTTATCAACGAACCGGATTTGGTAGCTTGTATGGAAGAAAAACCGGGAATAAAATATATGTCGGATCTTACACCGGATTGTGAAGCTGAGTTTGAAGAGAAATTCCCCGGAAGATTTTTCTTTACACCTAAAAAAGCCGGTGCACAAACAGCCGAAGCCAATTTAAATGCAGGGTTGGCAGCTGCACAGCAAATTGTCGATTTCTTTGAAAACGACGATACAACGCATCAGGTAAATAAATAGCTTGTTTTGTGGAACTTTGTGATTAAATTTCGTGAGCAGGATGTTACGTTAAGTCAAAGTTGCACAATAAATTATTTCTTAAAATAAATGTTACAATTAGAAACCGGATTTATATTTTTGGTAATCTAAAAATCTGGTTGTCTATAAATTTAAAATCAAAATAATGGCGATAATAAAACCATTCAAAGGACTTCGTCCTCAAAAAGAAATTGTTGAAGAACTGGCATGTCTTCCTTATGATGTGATGAATTCGGAGGAAGCAGCTGTAATGGCTGAAGGAAAAGAGAAATCGTTACTTCGTATTACAAAAGCCGAAATTGAATGCCCGGGAGTGGAAGATATTCACTCCGAAACGGTGTATAACAAAGCCGTTGAAAACTTTAAAGCTTTTCAGGAAAAAGGTTGGCTGCAGAGCGATGCCGAAGCCAAATATTATATTTATGCACAAACCATGAATGGTGTTACCCAGTACGGAATTGTAGGTGCTGCTGCTTGTGCCGATTACGAAAACGGCATTATCAAAAAGCACGAACTTACGCGTCCGGAGAAAGAGGAAGACCGTATGGTGTTAACACGTTATTTGAATGCCAACATTGAGCCGGTATTTTTTGCCTACAAGGCAGTTGCTGAAATCGATGCGATTGTAGACAGCATTGTAAAAGGCAAAGCAGCCGATTACGATTTTACGGCTGAAGATGGATTTGGTCACCATTTCTGGACCATTGATGATGCCGAAACAAATGTTAAACTGGAGCAACTTTTTGACGAGAAAGTTCCGTTTACCTATGTGGCCGATGGTCATCACAGAACTGCTGCCGCTGCGCGAATTGGTGCGGAGAAAACATCGCAGAATCCAAATCATAAAGGAGATGAGGAATACAACTATTTTATGGCGGTTCATTTCCCGGATAACCAATTGCAGATTATCGATTACAACCGCGTAGTTACCGATTTGAACGGTTTATCGGAAATCGATTTCCTTGCTGAGCTATCGAAAGGTTTTGATGTAGAAAACATGGGAGCTGAAATTTTTAAACCATCGGCATTGCACGAGTTTAGCTTATACATGGCCGGAAGTTGGTACAAATTAACGGCTAAAGAAGGGACTTACGATGACTCTGACCCGATTGGAATTCTGGATGTAACCATTCTTTCTAACCAAGTGCTCGATCCGATCCTTGATATCAAAGATTTGCGTACTTCAAAACGTATCGATTTTATTGGAGGTATTCGTGGTTTGGAAGAGCTGAAACGCCGTGTTGACTCTGGCGAAATGAAAGCTGCTTTTGCACTTTACCCGGTTTCTATGCAGCAACTGATTAACATTGCCGACAGCGGAAACATTATGCCACCAAAAACAACCTGGTTTGAGCCCAAATTACGCTCGGGGTTGGTGATTCATAAGTTAGATTAAACTTTTCAGCTTATCTGCTCACTATAAGTTATTGCTAACAGTGAGCTGATGATTCGACAATATTATATCCCGGTTTGTCACTCGACAGATCGGGATTTTTTTATGCCTGTCATTCTTCAAACACCAAAAATTCCCTAACTTCAAAAGCTAAATAAGATCAGCAATGGACATCGACAATACATCTCTAACTACCATTTACAAAAAGCGCAAAAACGACCGCGATATTTTTCAGGAGTTAATGCCCACTAAAGTAAAAGAAGTGCTGTTGGTGGCAACGCTTTACGACTCGTATTCCATTGTGCGCGAGGGGCAGTTCAGCGATAAGATATTTGGCGAATACCTGCAGTTAAACCTTTACGCAGCACCGCGTTTTACCAGTGTGCATACCAAAGAAGAGGCTTTATTGATTTTGCAACATCGCGATTTCGATTTGATCATTGTGATGGCCGGCATGGACAAGAATACGCCGGTTGAAACAGCCCGTGCTATCCGGAATGTACGACCAAAAGTGCCGTTGCTGTTGTTGGTGAATAATAATGCCGATCTGCGTTTCTTTCAGGCCGAGCGCCGAAAGCTTGATTTTATCGACCGTATTTTTGTGTGGAACGGTAACTCCAATGTTTTTATGGCGATGATTAAATACATCGAAGACAAAAGCAACGTGGCCCGCGATACACAAAACGGTAGTGTACGAATAATTTTGTTGGTTGAGGACAGCATTCAATACTACTCGCGGTACCTGCCGATGCTTTTTACAACAGTAATGACGCAGACACAGGTGTTGGTGAACGAGGATGCCACTGATGAACTGCATAAAATATTACGAATGCGGGCGCGTCCAAAAGTAATTTTGGTTGACAACTACGAGGAGGCAGTGAAATTTATAAACAGTTATCGGCGTTATATGCTGTGTGTAATTTCTGATGTGAAATTTGAAAAGAATGGCGTAGAAGACGAAGATGCCGGTATCGATCTGCTGAAATTTACCCAATCCACGCGAAAATTTCCTATTCCCTTATTGCTGCAATCGCACGATATTTCCAATGCACAACGCGCCAAAGAGGTGGGGGCTGATTTTATCAATAAAAACTCGGAGAGTTTGTCCATGGATATTTTCAACTTCCTGTATCGGCGCTTGGGGTTTGGAAACTTTGTTTTTAAAGGCATGGATGGTTTGCCCATTGCACAGGCAAAAAACCTGGTGGAGTTTCAGGAGAAATTCAGAGATATTCCCGAAGAATCGTTGCAATACCACGGAAGCCGGAACTCATTTTCCACCTGGCTAATGGCGCGCGGCGAAATTAATCTGGCTGAATTGCTGATGCCGATTCAAATGTCGGATTTTGATTCTCCTGAAGAGCTGCGACAGTTTTGCCTTGATAGTTTCAGAAAGGTTCGCTTTGAACGTTTGCGGGGTACTATTGTAAATTTCGATTCGGAGTTTGTGTCGTCAAGCCGGTTTATTGTGCGTATGGCAAAAGGTTCGCTGGGCGGAAAGGGGAGAGGAATTGCTTTTATCTGCAATTTTATCGAGAACATCGACTTTTCGAAACTCATCCCTGAAATGAACATTCGTATTCCGTCAACATCAATAATTGGTGCGCTGGAGTTTGATAAGTTTATTGAGACCAATAACCTTTACGACGATATTTATTCCTTCAACGATTACAGTGCAATTCGGAAACATTTCCTTGAGTCGGAGTTCGATGATAAGATCAGGAAAAGGCTGATGGAATACCTTAAAAAGATTAAAAGGCCACTGGCTGTGCGCTCGTCGGGATTGTTCGAAGATTCGTTGCTGCAACCTTTTTCGGGTGTTTATGCCACGTACCTCATTCCAAACAATCATCCCGATCTGATGGTGCGTTACCAGCACCTGGAAACGGCTATCAAACTGGTTTATTCAAGTATTTTTACCGAATCGGCACAAGCTTATTTCGATGCGGTAAACTACAAAATTGAAGAGGAAAAAATGGCGGTGGTCATTCAGGAAGTAATTGGCCATGAATACAACGGTAAATATTACCCCACACTTTCGGGCGTGGCACAGTCGTACAATTATTACCCCATTGCCTACATGGAACCTGAAGATGGTTTTTCGGTTGCTGCCGTTGGGCTTGGAATGTATGTTGTTGGTGGCGAAAATTCGTTCCGTTTTTGTCCGAAATATCCGAACCTGAATGCATCGTCGTTAAAAGATCAGTTGCGCGATACGCAGAAGAAGTTTTATGCCATCGATCTGTCAAATCCTGATTTTGATTTAGCGAGCGATGGCGAAGATGCAGCCATTAAGAAATACCGCATAAAAGAAGCTGAAAAAGATGGAACACTGGAGCATTCAGCATCCACGTATTTGATTGAAAATGACGATTTGATACCGGGAATTCAGGGGCCTGGACCAAAGGTGATTGATTTTGCCAACATATTAAAGTACAGTTATTTGCCGCTTGCCGATGTGCTGCAGTTGCTGCTGAAATTGTTTAAGGAAGCCATGGGATCGCCGGTGGAAATTGAATATACCCTGGATCTTGAGCCGGCAGAAAACGGCAAACCAACGCTTTATTTATTGCAAATAAAACCACTTATCCGCATCGAGGAAGAGGTGGAAGTGGATATTGAAATGGTGGATGAGGACAAAGTTTTTATGTATGCCGAGCAGGGAATGGGCAATGGTAGAATTGAAGATATTCACGATGTGGTTTATGTCGATCCGGCTAAGTTCGACAAAATGAAAACACGGCAAATGGCGCAAGAGATTAGTCAATTAAACGATTGGTTTGAAAAAGAAGACCGATCGTATATTCTTATCGGGCCGGGGCGCTGGGGCTCGCGCGATCCGTATACCGGAATCCCGGTGTTGTGGGCAAATATCTCAAAAGCCAAAATAGTTGTAGAAATGGGCTTGCCCGATTTTCCGCTTGATGCTTCGCTGGGATCGCACTTTTTCCACAATGTAACATCAATGAATGTGGGCTACTTTTCGGTGCCGCATAATTCGCGAAATACAAAGCTAAAAATGGAGGCGTTGAAAAAACAGCCGGTGCTTCGTGAAACCGAATTTATAAAACACGTGCACTTTGATAAACCACTTACTATTTTAATGAATGGGCGAGACCGACGTGTTTTGATTCATTGTTAACGGCACGAATATATGTAATGCGGGATTTTAAAGCTCCAACTTATCAAACTGTTACAATTTTGAACAGATGTATTATCTTTTTATTTTAAGTGCTACATCACCCTGCATTACATATATTTTTTGTTAGTGGTAGGCAATATTATTGTTTCACTTTTTTAAAGCAACCAATGACCAATGTGAGTGAATAATTTTCCAATTCCCATCAATTTTCTCATAAATCTCAGAACTATTCCAAAGTGCAGTTGTGTCATTTGATTCATTAAAATTATATAGGTTGTAGCTTAATACTCCAACATTACCAACGACTTTAATATCAACATTTATCATTTCATGTCTGGGAACATATATACTACCGTTCCATGGGGCGGTATATGATTTTATAGCTTCGTAGCCAGTTAGTTTCATTTTTGTGGATGTGTCAAAATACGTTGCATCTGATGCGAAAAGATTAAGGTAACCCCAAACATTTCGGTTACCCCATTCATTCAATGCTTGTTTTTCTGTTTCTAAAATAATTTTTGATTCACTAGTATAATCTTGACCAAAGCTTTGATAACTATTCAAAGTCAATAATATTGCAAGAAACAAGAACACACATTTAAAATAACCTTTTGTCATAATTATAATTTTTAATGTTTAACATACGACAAAGTTAACTTGCATGTATATTTCAATTCATTCAATAATCAAGGTATTAATGGCACTTTTTAAGAATCCTTTATGTTGCGATAAAGCTTGGGAGTAAGGCCCGTTTTATTTTTAAAAGCTCGAATGAAATATGAAACATCATTGAAGTTCAATTTCCAGGCAATCTCAGATATTGATAAAGGAGTATTTCTTAACAGTCTTTTAGCTTCAAGGATTACTCTGTTCTGAATAAATTGTTTTGCTGAGATATTTATTTCTCTTTTTATCAAGTCGTTTAAATATCCTGGGCTAATATTCAATTTTTCGGCGTAAAAATTTACAGAATGTTCCTGTTTATAAAATTCAGTTACCAAATTTTTAAATTTCAGTACAGTGTTATTGTTATCAGCGACTGTATTAATGTTTTTATGTTTTGTGTATTCTCTATCCAGCCATGCAAGAGCTTGATATAGCAATGCTCTCAAAATGTGTTTATTCCTATTGTTAAAATGCAATATTTCCTTTTCTATATTCAATAGTAAGTTTTCTATATAGGAATTCTTTGAATCAGTTAATGAAAGTATTGGTTCGGCTGCTATAATATGAAAAAAATTCAGTCTTTTAACAAACTCCGCGTCATTAAAAAATGTTGACAAAAACTCATCCTCGAATATTAACACCAATCCTTTTGGCATTGCATTTATTTTCCATTGTCGAATTTGCATTGGAGATGAACAGATTATCCTGTTTTTCTGAATATTAACTACATTATTATCTAAAAGTAAGCTGCCCTGTCCATCTTGAATCAATGTTATGTCATAATAGGTCAAAAAATGAGACCTGTCGCTGTTGATGTATTTCTCCAATGTTTCAAGTCTAATCAAATCAACTAATAATTCAGAGCCATATTTAGTTTTATGAAAATCATACTTTTTAATCATGTCAGGCTTTTCATTTCAGTATAAGACAGTTTTATTTTAAGTTTCTGTGTTCAATCTCTTTTTCTATTTCTTTTTCCAGCAGCTTATTATTTGAAGAGTTCTTAATTATGATATAGGCTAAAAATAAAGGGAAGAAAGTAAAAAAGTCTATCCCGTTTTTTAAGGCACTATAAATTGCAACTCCAACAGTAAATCCGATAATTACTGCTGCTGTTATTTTATCACTCTTTATTTTCTTTGCTTTCTTTATTAGCTCTTTATCGCTTAAATCGGCTAGTCTTTTTGTTTCCATAATTTTATTTTACAAGTCTGTTTCTATCTTCAGCAATAAAAGCTCTAATCCTTAAAATTATAAACTTTGTTCTTATTATCTTTATTAAGGATTTACTATTATTTCGGTCACAATGTTGAGTACTGCAAATTATTCATTCTCAAAAATGTTTATAGAATTAAAATATTGGTCACGAGCATCCATAATGAATTTTGAACTATAATGTCCTATGCTAAAATCTGGATTTAAACGTAACCTCTCTTTCCAAATCTTTCTTTGATATCCGATCGTATAAACAAAAACCCACCTCCATGGTATTATTATCCATTGATGCACCTAATCCAAGTCCTATCTTAATACTGTTTTTTGAAAATTATTGGCTTTGTCCGTGAACAACACCATAATTAATCAGTATTGTAAATAGTATTAATAATATTTTGAATCTTGTTTTCATTCATTTTTCTAATTCTGATTGTTGACGTGTTTTATAAACTCAACTAATTCATCTTCTTTATTCCAATTAGTTCTAATTTCTCCAATATTCTCAATTGCAAATCCAGTTATTATATCTTCACTAATTTCTTCAGATTTATTCTTATCAGTCAGTGTGGCAATTAAAGCAATCGGAGTTCTAAAAAGTCCAAATGGAATTCCCCACCAACCAAGAAGTGCTGTCGAAGTCATTGCATTTTTCCTTTTCTTATCTGCACATGATTTACAAGTTATGACAGGAACTTTTTTATAAGATGTAAGGACTATAAAGCTTTTTACTGTTCTAATTAATGTTCCTACTAATTGTCCGTTTTTTTGTCTGCATTCTGGACAAGTTGAGTTCGCAATTTTATTTTTTAATTCATTGAGTTCATTTTCAGTCAACTCTTTCGTTTGTGCTTCAATTCCTTTTTCTAAGTTTGAATCTAATCCGCGTTTTTTAATTTCTGCTGTAAGTATTGCAATTACTTCTGGTTCTAAACTTCCAGCTTCATTTTTTGCTAGATGTTCTAATTTGAAGTCATCAAAATTCGCATAATTCTCTTTTATCTGTTCTAGGTCAATCGCCATATTGTCAATCTATTTTTTTACTATTCTTGCGTATTATTTACGGGGTCTCCAAATGCGTCCCAGCGGTTGGTACATGTTGGTGGGGGTATCTCGAAGAGCGTTCCTGTCCGAAGGACACGGAACTGCGATGCGAGAATCTGCAGTTGGCGTACCATCTAACCTGCCCTGCAAAATGTCCTGTGTTGTAAGCTGTACTTTTATTCAATTTCAAATCGTGCTAAAATTGAATATTCTAGTTTTATTTTTTCAAATTCAATTTCAGTTTGTTCCATTTTTGATTTGTCAGAGTAACCATATCCCCTTACTACAATATTTGATAATCCTGCAACACGTCCTTGAAGTGCATTATAAACTTGATTATTCATTTCTTGGATGTAAATTGCTTTTCCAATATTTTGGTCAATTGCATTTGTCAATGAAATTGCTTTTTCTTTGGCCGCTTTCATTGCCATTATTTTTACCTCTGTTCTGAATTTTTGAATTTCTGAATGTTCAATTTTCTCGATTGAGATATTTGATAGTCCCAATGATTCAAGTTCTCGAATAACTTGTCCGGCTATTTTTGCATTTCCTACTTTTAACTGGTACTCTTTTACTGAGTTGATTTCAGAGCCTTTTAACCAATACTTTTGAAAATTGCTTGCTATATCTCTAATTGCAAGTTGTTTTGAGATATCAATCCCAATTTCAGAAAGTTTTTCAATCATTGATTTTTCTACCTCTTGGAGTTCTTGTTTGCCTTTTAAATCTTTCTCGTTAACGATAATCTTCAAATAAATTTCATTTGGAACAATTTCCATTTCAGCCTTTCCTGTCACTTCAATATAATTCTGATCGATGAAATTTTTCTCTCCAGTTTGAGAGAATGAATTTAAAGTCAAGATTATAAATACTATAAAAATAATTTTTTTCATATTGTTTCTTTTTGTGGTTTTTCATGAGCATTGCAACGGTTGGGACATGTTGTCGGGGCAGATTTCGGAGATTGTTCCTGTCCGAAGGACATGGAACTGCCATGCGAGAATCCGCAGTTGGCGTACCAACGCCCCCCGCCCTGCAATATGTACTTCCTAAGTTTGAATTTTAATATATTTTATTGGTTTTATCTTTCATTTCTTCGCTTCTTTTTTAGCGTTATAACAATCACTCCATCATAATCTTTTGACGAGTATTTGGCAATTTCTTCATTATCTTTGTATACATTTATTGATTCAATATCTTCTGGATTAATAGATTGAAGTTCATCTTGTGAAACAATCTTTTCGTCAACTATAAACAAGACTCCATTTCTAATAGCGAATTTTTCTTGTTTTCTCTTATCCAGATTATCCAATAACCTTTCTTTTGCAATCATTTCACCTTTCGTAGGTTTAAAATACCTACCCATAAATAAAATTGCTTTAGACTGATTGTCAATTACGAAAAAGACAAATGGATGGTCAGCTTTAAAAATCTTGTATGAGAGGCGGCTTCCTGTAATTCTCATAGTAGTCGCGGTCGCTGCAGCAGCTTCCGTTTTTTCTTCATCCAATTCGATACAAGTTTTATGCAATACCTTAAAGAGCTGAATAGGCTCATCCTTTGTTATTTCCGAGAAATTCGCCTCTTGGGTAAAAGCAGCATTTAGACCTGCTCTTTTTAGTGCTTCGCTCAAATCATAACTTGATTCCAGTTTTATTTTTGGTATGGAAAGTGCTGTTTTTGTATAAAATGTACTATCTAATATTGCATTTAGAAAATCATTTTTCATTTTTTTTTCAATTTCTTCAATACCAAATAGTTCTTTTGGAAGAATGACGCAAAACGACAACTCAGAATTTCGGTATGGTTTTGATATAAATTGATATTCACTATTTTCAAAATATTGAAGACTTTCGGTCATATTCATGAAATCAACTTTATATTGATTTTCTGCAGTTGTAAAAAAGGGTGCAGCAATTGTCTTGTGCTTGCTAAATTTCATAAGCCACTCTCCTTTAAAATAAACGGCATTAGAAATCAACAATTTAGTATCTGGCGTTAAATCTGAGTCTTTTATAATCTCTTCTATTTTATGATTTGTTTTTTCTGAAACCCAACCATTGATATCTTCAATAGCCTTTTTCCTGTTGGCAAATTCAGTCTGCTCAAAATCTGAGAAATATTTGTCAGACACAGATTTACTATATTCCCCTTCTACAACAAGACTATTATCTAACCAGATAGCATTTGAAATTTTTAAGTATGAATAACTATCTGATTTCCTTGCAATACTATATAAATAGTCATTATACAAAGAGGTTGATTTATTTAGATATAGTACTTTTTCAAATTCTTTTTTTGTTTTCTTTTTTGAACCTTCATGAGCTATTAGTAGGGCATAATAGGTACTTAATGGAGATAGAAAAAGGTTTTCCCTTTCGACCTTTGTTTGATGATATAAATCAAACGAATAATTATTCAAAGAACTACTGTCATCATTGGTTTGGGCATTTGTTTCAGAATCAAGAACAAAGAACAGCGTAAATCCGATAATTAAAAATGGTGTCGATAAAACTGAAATCTTTTGCATTGTGTTTGTTTTTAAGTTGAATAAATCTTTTGCATACCAATAAATAGATTGGTCTTTACGGTTTGACTGTTGCTCCTCATTTTTTTCATCACCATTTGATGTCTCAAAAAAGCAAATTCCTAAATTATCAGATATAGCCTTAATCGTGAAAGCTCTGGGCTTTACACTCCCAGATTCAAGTCGCTGAATTGTGCGTACTGTCACCTTGCACATTTTAGCAACATCCTCTTGTGTTAAGCCTCGTGCTTTTCTAACTTCGATAAGTTTTTCTCTGAAATCTTGGTTTTTCATTCAGACTGAAATTTGAAACAATATTGTATTCAACTAAAAAATCTCCAAAAATATAAACTGTATTATTCCCGACTTTTACCCGACATGTTGGGTAATTGTTTAGTATATCAGTGTGTTATGATTGTTCTGCCTGTAAATTATATTTGACCATCTATTAAATAGCGTTGCTCAATTCAAAATTATATATAACGAAAACCTTCTATTTGGTCTGATTTCTCGTTTTTCGAACATAAAATCCCTTATCCAGAATTCTGAGTGGGTTGATCTTACAACCTTTACACCATTTTAAACACCAAGCTTCGAACTGGCTCATTCTCGTTATCAAAACTATTTTTTAAAAATCAATAATCAAAATAAACTCTTCTTTAAAAGGGGAATTTTTATAAGAGTTTGTTCTGAACTCCTTTGCATATTTAAGAAAATCATTAGGAGGCATTTCTCTATTATTTTTAGCTAACTGGTATTGCCTTAAGGTATTTTCTTGTGCCGTCTGAAAAAGAAAGATGTTTTTTCCTGCTCCTTTGCCAGTATACGACATTTTTTCTCCAGAAACCTTTATATTTATTTTGTCTTTCGGAAGTAGAGCTATGTCATAACCTGTTGAACCTGCTTTAATATTTTCGATAGTCAATCTTCTAATAGAAATTTTAATTTCAAAGCACTTATCTTCATTTACTTTAGCAGTATAATTATCTCCATTGATGTCAAATGGATTATCAGTTAAATCTTTGAAATAAACTCTGTTTACATTTTTTCTTCAACTTTTCCTTTGATAATGGCATAGTTATTATTATCGCTACATGATGTTATTATTAGTGATAATATCACTGGAAAATGAATTATTAATTTCATATTAGTCTGTTTCATAGTGCGCTACAACGACAACGCACACCACTGCACCCGTAATGCAATTTGTTAACCACAGATTTATTATTTTTTATTCACGTTGTCATTTATAGTTAAATAATGAATTGCGATTAACAATCTTGTTTGGGGATCTCTAATGTTATAGTCATTGAAATTTTTTGCAATATTAAAAACCAATGAAGGGGTGATACCCCCAGCAACTCTAATTGTATTGTAATAATTCTCAAATTTTTTGTTCTGTCGTCCTTGTTTCTCTATGAACTTTACAAATTTTCCATTAGGATTTAATTCCATAGTGGTTACTATGGCTGCAGTGGTGTTACTTTTTAACTCTTTAAATATCCAAATGTTATTGAAGAAGGCTTTGTCAAGTCGCTTATTTAAATCATTTTGAGCGCCCATGGAAAATGGAATCTTAATTTCTGAAACCATTCCAATTTCTGAGTTTAATTTAAAAAAGTCTGAGTATTTTGAACTAATTTCTTCCTCATTAGTATAATCTGTCACTCCGATACTTTTGTCAAAAAAGCGTTGAATTTTCGTTAAATTCTGGATCTCATTTTCGTTAAAATACGCTCTGATTGCTTTGTCATTTGATAAATCATTTTGTTTTTGAGTACTACAAGCTAAAGCAATAACTGTTGTGAGTATTAAAACTACGTTCTTCATTTGTTGTCGATTTTTAATTTGTGATTAACGGATGGCTCAATATGCATAATGGTTGGCACATGTTGTCGGGGCGGATTTCGGAGATTGTTCCTGTCTGAAGGACATGGAACTGCCATGCGAGAATCCGCAGTTGGCGTACCAACGACCCCCGCCCTGCAATATGTACCGTGTTAGCGGTAGTCTTTTTGATAAAATAATTTTTTTTCATTCGTTATATTCCAAAGAAGCAATAATTCTGATTTTAATTCTGAGTTTTTATAATTTGTCGTTTTTCCCCACGACATGATATTGCAATCGTCAGATAATTCAACCACTTTCTCAGGTGAATTAAAAATATTGTTTAATGCTTGTATTTCACATTTATTTTCGTCCAATTTTGAAATGTCTGCGAAAGTGTAAACGAGCATTGATGCAATAATAAAAATCCAATATTTTTTAGATTTCATTTTTCCATATAAAAAATATGTTGTTGCTCCCAAAGCAAAAAACAAACTAATGGTTACGGGCATAAATGTATCATATCGTATAATATTTGGTCTGTAAGGTCTGTAGCCACCTAAAGGCAGTAATAAAATATAGATTGCCGAAAATACTCCTATCCATTTTACAGTCCGAATTATTTTTTCTGCTTCTTTGGTTTTAATTTTTTTATGAATTATGAATAGATTAATTCCAATTATTGTAAGCATTAATGGGAATCCAAATGAATGTGTAATTTGAGAAAAAATACCAACGGGTAATTTCAAATATCGTTCGATTAATGGAATTGATTCTGAGTCGTAATTTGAATCATAAAATCCAAGGAATAATGAGTACAAGCTAAAAAAACTTATTGGTAAAATTAGAGATAATACATCTTTCGGGATTTGTTTAATAAACGAAAAAATCGAGTTAGAACTATGTTTTTTAAAATCAATGATGTAATGAAAAAAGAGAAGGGTAGAAAATATTAAAATTACACCAGGAATAAGTGGACCACTTAACGGTAAAATAAAAACTAAAGGAATTAAATAGAATAATCTTTTACCAAAAGGTTTGTGGTCAAGGTTGTATAATCTATCATAGAAGGATTTTATAAATATTACCAATAACACAAGTGGAACTGCATAGAAAAAAGTATAAGCCGTTGATACATCTATTATTCCCATTCGACTCCAATATCCATGGGTTTGAAATAATGGTGTAACCAAAGCAGCTACTATTAGAAATTGATGATTTAAAATATTTTTTACGTTACTAATAGTTATCGTTAAGAGGTAAATTAAAAAAGCTTGAACAAGTATCTTCGCCAATGCACATGAAAAATAAACAGACGTTATTGGCTCAAAGAAACGTTGAAGAAGAATCGGCACATTTCTAAAATATTCCATAAAAAAGTAATGCGAGAAAAAACGATTTGGATTTACATGTTTTTCATTTGTAATTACTGCTTTTATACCTGTCGGGTCGTTAAATATTTCCTGAACATCTTTTGCAGGTACAATACCTCCTTCCATGTCTCCGTAGAGAGGAGTGTGATAAAATTGTAGGAATGAATATGTTAAATCCCCAATTAAAAAAATTATTAGTAATATTTTAAATATTTGAGCTTTTCTCATTTGGTTTAAGATTACCGTTAACGGTTGGTACATGTTGTCGGGGTGGATTTCTGGGAGCGTTCCTGTCCGAAGGACACGGAACTGCGATGCGAGAATCCGCAGTTGGCGTACCACCAAACTCCGGCCTGCAATATGTACCGTGTTATAAACAGTTGTTTATTCTTCATTTTATTATTTCCCAAAAATTTATTTCTTGATTCTCCATTTTTATTATTAATCCATATTCGTTTTCAAGCGTTGCTTTTGCTTTCTCTAAATCATTTGCAGAAATTATAAAATCAAATTTTCTGTCGTCTGGTTTTTTAACTTCTAAAAGTATTGAGTAGTTATCTTCAAGAAAGTCTTTCAGATTTTCAATTGTTGCTCCTTTACTTTCCCAATTGTCATATCGCAGAGAAGTTCCAAAATGTTGTGAACTAGAATTATGAACATTTAATAATGAATCATTTTCAATTTGTAATAAGCCAACAAGTGTGTCTTTGGGTAATTCTTTTAGCTTAAAATCCATTTGTTCTGGCAATAGATATTTTAGCATATCAACGCAATTAGCTTGAGTGGTAATTTCCTTGTCAGCTTTTAATGTTACATCATAAGTTGTTTTTAATAGCACTGAATCTTTTTTTAGAATTCGTGATTTATTTATGCCATAAAATACTTTAAGCATGTTTTCTAAATCTTTGTTGAATACATTAATATCAAAGGGATTGAAATGGTAATATGAAGATTGTCCCATTCCAAGATTATTCTTTTGAATTGAAAAAGAATATGCTGAATTATCAAATGGAATTTCTGAGTTATTTAGGTTAATAGTTGTTGTTTCCTGTTCTCTTCCAAGTACACTATTTAAAAGTTTTTTGTCCAAATGAAAAGGACTGCCCTGCCATTTTATTATTCCATTTTCGTCAATCAAAAAAGTCTCTGGAAATGAAGAAACTCCATAAGCACGAATAGTTTTTTGCTCTGGGTCTGAACCTATTGGATAGTACATTACCATTTTATCCAAAAACTTGTCAATTAACTCTTGTTTATCAAATGTTACAGATAAAAATACTGTCTCTGGAAATTGTTTGACTAAATGGTTTAACTCGGGTATCGAAGCAACACAGGGTGCGCATTTTGTGAACCAAAAGTCAAGTACAATGATTTTTCCACTTAAATCTTTCGGAATTTGTTTGGTTTGCCAATCTGCAACTTGAATTTTTGGATAAATCCAGTTCTCAATTTCAATTTTTGGAGCTTTTTGTCCAACTAAGTTTTGTTGAGAAAATCCAATCAATGAGTAGAAAAGAAATATGATTATTATAAATGTTTTTTTCATGTAGGTTTCTTTTTTACAATTGCTTATAACGTACGCATAACCCAATACTTTGGGTTATTTCCCTATTAACACTTTGGGTTATAATACCAATTTGGGTATATAAACCAACTTTTTGCGAAAGTCCTATTATTTGCAAGTGTGTATTCAACGGCCTTTGGTTTTTAATGGATTAAATATAATTGTTTTTTTGTAATAGTTTGAAAAGTGGTTTGGTGGCTTAAACAAAAGTTTAAAACAAAAAACAATTTCTGAGGCTTAAACTTTTGTTTAAACACTGGCGGAGCTCCGGTGAGCACTTAAAAGTTTATTTATTGGCTTCCGATCTTCCTTTTGGCATTTAAACTTAAGTTTAAACGCTCTCGGGCGTTCCTCTCGGGGCTTAAAAGTTTGTTTAAACCTTGTCGGGTGTTCCTTTTGGGCTTTAAACTTTAGTTTATGGCTTAAAAGTTAATTCCGGGGGCTTAAAACTTACCGGTAATTAGCGAAATTCGTTTCATATGTTCAATAACATATGTGTAAGGTCTTGATTTTTAGTTCTTGTTGCCGTAAATTGGTAGTGCTAATTGCCCGGGTAACTCAAAAAATAATTTTAATTAATGCCTCTGCAAGCAGCCCAAATAATACAATTACTAATGCAAAATCTAAAACCATGATCGAAAAAATTATTGTTAATAGTCGCACAACCGAGATTCATGGAACTACACGTTTACTTATTAATGCCTACCTAAAGTCGGGATTAACCGCAGAAAGAACGCTTATATCAATGTTTAACGCTATTACCGAGCAAAACACCGCTCTTGGCAATGCCATCGACCGCTCGAAAGCACAGAGTTTACTTTCCGAAAAAGATGATATCCGCGATGCTGCCGACCGGGCGGTGGGGCATCTCATTAAAGGTTACACTTACCACCCCGACGAAACGATCCGTAATGCAGCACTAGTAGTTGATGCCGTTTTTAATAAATATGGCTTTGCGGTAATCGACGAAAGTTATGTTACCGAGTCGTCGCTCCTGGTATCGATGCTGGGCGACTTTGCGGCACCAAAAGTTCAGGAGGCCATTGCGCTGTTGTCGGGGGTAGCCGAAAATATTGCCAGCCTGCAGGCTGCACAAACCGATTTTGAGAACACACAAACCCAATATGCCGAAGAGCTGGCCGAAGAAAACAATCAGTTAAATGCCACTACATTAAAGAAAGAAGTAGCTGCCCTGATAAACGACAACTTGGTGGTATTTTTGCGTTCTGCCGAACGTTTTCAGGCCGAAACCTACGGTGCATTTGCCGCCACAGTTGCTAAAATTATTGCCGACAATAACAACGCTGTCCGCAAACGCTGGAACAAAGGTGATTCGGAGGATTAGTTAATAAATTTTGATTTAAAGGATTAAAAGGGGATGTTGCCATGTGCACGTCCCTTTTTTTATGCTCTTTTTTACCGCGATTAACATTCAGTTAACCCGCCAACAAATCAGATAAACTTTTTAATGATTATAAATAATTCTCAGACCTCCTGAAAACAGGCACTTCCGGTGAATTCATCTGGTGTTTTTTTATAAAAATGAGTTAAAATGATGCATTCCGTTAACGTTAACGGAATGCTTAAAAAGCTTATATTTGCCCACTCAAAAGAAAAGAAGTGCTAATCACGCCTGTAAAAGGTTATAGATCTTAGAAGATGAAGAAATTAAATCGTACGAATGCAACTGAAACAAGTAATTACCCAACACGCATACTTCAGTTTGGTGAAGGAAATTTTTTACGCGCTTTTACCGACTGGATCGTAAATAAAATGAACAAAGAGATCGGTTTTAACGCCGGTGTTGATGTGGTTCAGCCACTGCCAAACGGTATGGTTGACATGCTGAACGATCAGGATGGGCTTTACCACGTTTACCTGAAAGGGATTAAAAACGGGAAGCCGGTTACCGAATTTTCGCTGATTGACTGTATAAATAAAGGTATTAATCCATACAGCGAATTTGAATCGTACAAAAAAAGTATCCTGAATCCCGATCTTCGTTTTGTGTTTTCGAATACTACCGAAGCCGGTATCAGCTGGGAGGAAAACGATACGCTGGATATGGCTCCTCAGAATTCGTTTCCGGCAAAAGTGGCGGCAATGTTGTACATGCGCTACAACGAATTTGATGGCGACAAATCAAAAGGTTTGATCTTTTTTGCCTGCGAGCTGATCGACCGTAATGGCGATATGCTCAAGAAATTCGTACTGCAACATGCCGAAAAATGGAATCTTGGCAACGATTTTATCAGCTGGGTGAACGAAGCCTGTTGTTTTTGCAGCACATTGGTCGACCGTATTGTACCGGGCTTTCCTCGCGACGAGATCAAAGAAATTCAGGAAGAGCTGGGTTACGAAGATAACCTGGTTGTAGTTGGCGAATATTTTCACCTGTGGGTAATTGAAGCTCCGGAATGGGTGCAGGATGAGTTTCCTGCTGAAAAAGCCGGTTTGGAAGTGAAATTTGTAAAAGACATGAAACGTTTCCGCGAGCAAAAAGTGCAGGTGCTGAATGGTTGCCACACCGGAAGTTATGCGGTGTCGTACCTGAGCGGAATTGAAACTGTTCGCGAAGCCTACGAAAACCTTGAGGTAGGTAGTTTTATGAAGGAACTTGTTTACGACGAGGTGTTGCCGGTTCTGGATGGAACAGAAAAGGAACTGAAGAAATTTGCCAACAAAATTCTGGAGCGTTTTGCCAATCCGTTTATTCGTCACCAGTGGCAAAGTATTGCTTTAAATGCCATGTCGAAATGGGAAACGCGAAACCTGCCTTCGCTGATAAACTTCGAACAAAAACACGGAATGTTGCCACAAAAATTGGTGTTCTCGCTGGCTGCCATGATCGCTTATTTTAAAGGAGAAGCCAATGGCGAAGCCTACAAGGTTCAGGATGATGAGTGGATTGTTGATTTTTACAAAGAAGCCTGGGCTGAATGCGATGGTCGTCCGATTTCAATCTACAATTTGTGCGAAAAAGTATTGAGCCTTGATAAAGTTTGGAAACAAAACCTGAATGATATTCCAAACCTGACGATTACCGTTAGCCACTACCTGTTCCTGATTACGCAGGTGGGCATGAAAAAAGCGGTTAAAGCGGTGTTGTGCGAAGACAACCCACTGATGCAGATTCCCATTGATAAAATGAACAATTAAACAATGTTTTCCTTGCAGATGGCGCAGATAACGCAGCTATTAAGCAATTAATTTCAGCGAAATCAGCGAAATCTGCGAGAAATAAAAAACAGAAATGGCAGACTTCATAAAAATAAATCCAACCGACAATGTGATGATCGCCTTAAAAGATTTTTCGGCAGGTGAAATCATTGAGGTTGACGAACAGAAACTTACGGTTGTTGGTGATGTTCCGAAAGGGCACAAAATTGCACTTACTGCTATTGCCGAAAACGAGGATATTATTAAGTATGGTGCGCCGATTGGTCATGCTACACAAGCCATCGAAGCCGGAGAACACATACATGTTCAGAATCTGAAAACAAATCTTTCGGGCACCATCAATTATTCGTTCGATCAGAAATTAAACGAACTGGCGGTTGCTGAACGAGAGCTTACTTTCGAGGGCTACAAACGTAGTAATGGCAAGGTGGGAATCCGTAACGAACTGTGGATTGTACCAACAGTTGGTTGTGTAAATGGACAGGCGCAGCAGATCATCGATTTGTTTAAGCAGGAAGTAAATCCTACCGATATTGATGGGGTAGAAGTGTTTAAACACAGCTATGGTTGCTCGCAACTGGGCGACGATCATGTGAACACGCAGAAAGCACTGGCAGATGTGATCAATCATCCGAATGCCGGTGGTGTTTTTGTGTTGGGGCTGGGCTGCGAGAATAACCAGATCGATCACCTGAAAAAGTTTATCGGCGATTTCGACGAAAGCCGTGTTCGCTTTTTAGCATCGCAGGATGTAGAGGATGAAGTGGAAACCGGACTGGAGATTTTGAAAGAAATCTATGAAGTGATGCACACCGATAAGCGAGAAGCGGTTCCGTTGTCGGAGTTGAATATTGGATTAAAATGTGGAGGTTCGGATGGTTTTTCAGGAATTACTGCCAACCCGTTGGTGGGAGCTTTCTCCGATTTTCTGGTGGCGCAGGGTGGAACAACTATTCTTACCGAAGTTCCTGAAATGTTTGGTGCCGAAACCTTGCTGATGGAGCGTGCTCAAAACAAGGAAGTTTTTGATAAAACGGTGAGTCTGATCAACGATTTTAAGGCTTATTATCTGCAACATAATTTGCCTGTTTACGAAAATCCATCGCCGGGAAATAAAAAGGGTGGTATTTCAACCCTCGAAGATAAATCGCTGGGATGTACCCAAAAAGGAGGTACTGCAACAGTGGTTGATGTGTTAAAATATGCCGAGCCTTTAAAAACAAAAGGATTGAATTTGTTGTCGGCACCCGGAAACGATTTGGTGGCTGCATCGGCACTCGGATTTAGCGGTTGCCAGATGGTATTGTTTACCACCGGTCGTGGAACACCGTTTGGTAGTTTTGTGCCTACCATGAAAATTTCTACCAATTCTGATTTGTTCAACAAAAAGAAAAACTGGATAGATTTTAACGCTGGAACTTTGCTCGAAGGCAAAACCATGGACGAAGTGCTTGAAGACTTTGTTCAGTTTATAATTGAAGTTGCCAGTGGCAAACAATTAAATCACGAAAAAACAGGTTTTAAAGAAATTGCTATCTTTAAAACCGGCGTAACGCTATAGTAATCATAGTTGAAATGTATTTTTTTACGTCCCTGCAGCCAATGGTTGCAGGGATTTTTTTATTCCATTTCCTGATATTGCAGTACTGCTCAGGTAGTTTTGGGTTCTGTTTCTATTTTCCAATACAGAAGTTCGTAACCCGGAGCTAATTCTGCATGTTATCTGGCGGCACAAATAATTACTTCCATAAAGCAAAAGCAGTTATAAAAGAAGAAGGCGATAAGAGGGGTGATTTTAATAGCTGCAACCCGATGTATTTCTTTATTCTCTTCCCGGAAGGTTGGTTTCAAGTATGCATCTTATGTTTGATTGATACGAAATAATTTGCTTGAAATAAAATACGAAAAGCTCTGAATTTCAGATGTTAAGAAATTTTCAACCTGTTGCCAAATACTTAAGCTAAAATTCCTCATTTCGTTTAGAAATTTATCTTTGTCTACTGCAAAAACTTTTTTGCAAAACCGTACCGGGAACCAAAAGAAGAACAGTTTTCAATTTAATACTAAACGGTAGCTAAAAGCTACACTAAAAATTATCAAATTATGAGCAGCATATTTATAATAGTGCCATTTGCCTCTATTTTGGCATTGGTATTTGCCTGGATATTCTTCAAATCAATGATGAAGAATTCAGAAGGTACTGACCGGATGAAAGAAATTGCACAATACGTTCGCGAAGGTGCAATGGCTTATCTGAAGAGACAGTACAAGGTTGTAGGAATTGTATTTGTAATACTCTTTATTCTACTAACAATTATGGCATATTTTGGCGTTCAAAATCCATTTGTGCCCATCGCATTTCTAACTGGTGGTTTTTTCTCTGGCCTTTGTGGATTTTTGGGAATGAAAACGGCAACATTTGCTTCGGCACGTACAGCACACGGAGCATCTAAATCGTTAAACAAAGGTTTACAGGTTGCTTTCCGAAGTGGCGCAGTGATGGGGTTAATCGTTGTAGGATTTGCATTGTTAGATATCGCAGCCTGGTACTTTTTTTTAAGTGAAGTTGTATTTACACCCGAGCATATGGCGAATGGTGCTGAATTCTTAGGGCTTCATTTTGTTCACGGAAGTGCCGATTATGTAACCAATGGTGTAATAAATGCCGTAGGTCAAAGAGAAAAATTAATTGAGATAACAGTTACCATGTTAACCTTTGGTATGGGAGCTTCTACCCAGGCATTATTTGCTCGTGTTGGTGGAGGTATTTATACTAAAGCTGCCGATGTAGGTGCTGACCTTGTTGGAAAAGTGGAAGCTGGTATTCCGGAAGACGATCCGCGTAACCCTGCAACTATTGCCGATAACGTTGGTGATAATGTTGGTGACGTTGCTGGTATGGGAGCCGACCTTTACGAATCATACGCAGGCTCTATTTTGGCAACTGCTGCTCTTGGTGCCGCTCTTCCTGTAGTGGTTCTTTCCGATACAGGTATCGATCCGATTAAAGCTGTTACAGCTCCTATGATTGTTGCTGCCATTGGAATTATCCTTTCCATTGTGGGAATCTTTATGGTTCGGACCAAAGAATCTGCTACACAAAAGAACTTATTGAATGCGCTGTTGATTGGTACCGGAGGAAGTTCATTTTTGATTCTTCTTGCAATGGCCGGAATGGCTTACCTTGGTTGGGTAACCTGGGGAGTTTTCTGGGCTGTGATTATTGGATTGGCTGCCGGTGTTATTATCGGGCAGGCTACTGAATATTTTACTTCTGATGAATATAAACCTACAAAAGGTATTGCTGAACAAGCGCAGCAAGGACCTGCAACTACTATTATTGACGGTTTAGCTGTTGGTATGTACTCAACCTGGATACCGGTTGTAACCATTGTACTTGGTATTATGGGATCATTCTGGGCAGCAGGTGGAGCAGAACACTTTGCGATGGGTGTTTACGGAATTGGTTTTGCTGCTGTAGGTATGTTATCTACACTGGGTATTACGTTGGCTACCGATGCATTCGGACCTATTGCTGATAACGCAGGAGGTAACGCTGAAATGGCTGAACTGCCACCAGAAGTACGTGAACGTACTGATGCTTTGGATATGCTCGGAAACACTACGGCTGCAACCGGTAAAGGTTTTGCTATTGGTTCTGCCGCATTAACTGCTATGGCTCTTATTTCGGCCTATATGGAAGAAATAAGATTGTGGTTTGGAAAAATAGCTAAAGCCGGCGAAGGTTTTGTTACCAAAGGATCATATATATTCTATAATGATGTTGCTCCGGCTGCGCATGATGGAATGCAGGCAATTAAGATTTCAACTGCATCTGTAAAAGATTTTACGGCTGCTTACGACGTTACTCTTTTTAATCCCCTGTTTTTAGGTGGTCTTTTCTTAGGTTCAATGATGGCATTTTTGTTTAGTGCAATGACAATGAAAGCTGTTGGTCGTGCAGCGGGAGCAATGGTTGATGAAGTTCGCCGCCAGTTCCGCGATATTAAGGGAATTCTTGAAGGAACAGCTACACCTGAATATGCAAAATGTGTTGAAATTTCAACTAAAGGAGCACAGAAAGAAATGTTGGTACCTTCATTAGTAGCAATTATAGTTCCTGTTATTGTTGGAGCTACAATGGGTGTTGCCGGTGTTATTGGTTTATTGGCTGGTGGTTTAACTGCCGGTTTTACATTAGCTGTGTTTATGAACAACGCTGGTGGTGCCTGGGATAACGCTAAAAAGTACATTGAAAAAGGAAACTACGGTGGAAAAGGAAGTGAAGCTCACCATGCCGGTGTTGTTGGCGATACCGTTGGCGATCCTTTTAAAGATACTTCAGGTCCTTCGTTGAATATTTTGATTAAACTGATGACTATGGTCTCGGTTGTAATGGCCGGTTTAACTGTAACTTTAAGTTTGCTGTAAACAAATCTGTAACGCTTATATACAAAACCATCTGTCGGGAGACAGGTGGTTTTTTTATGTTTTAATTCAAAAAGAATGCTCTTCTTAAACTTATTACATGTCTATCGCACATAAACAAAATTTAACTTCATAATTGAACAAATTAATTGTAAAATCAGTTACATTTAGAAAACGTAAATTCTAATCATTTAAAATACTACCATGGCAAATCTTACAACAACTTATATGGGTGTAGAGCTAAAAAATCCACTCATACTTGGAGCAAGTAACTTAGTATCAAAACCCGATGTAATTAAACAAATTGAAGAAGCCGGAATTGGTGCAATCGTATATCGTTCACTTTTTGAAGAGCAAATTCAGTTGGAAAGCCTTCAAATGGATGAACTTCTTAGCGAATATGAAGAGCGTAATGCAGAAATGACCGATCTTTTTCCGGGGCTAAAACACGCCGGACCAAAAGAGCATTTATATAATGTGGAGAAATTGGTAAAAAGTGTTGATGTTCCTGTATTTGCAAGTTTAAATGCTATTTACGAACCTACATGGGTTGAGTATGCTCAGGAGCTGGAGAAAACTGGTGTAGCAGGTTTGGAAATAAATTTATATGCAATACCTGGTTACTTTGAGGTTACAGGTGAATCGATAGAGGACAAACAAGTGCAAATTGTAAAGGCTATTAAGCAAGTGGTAAAGATACCTGTAAGTGTGAAGATGAGTTTGTTTTACACCAATCCATTGAACTTTATTAAAAAGGTTGACGAAGCGGGTGCTGATGGTTATGTGCTGTTTAACCGCTTTTTCCAACCAGAAATAGATATTGAAAAAGAAGAATATTTCTATCCGTGGGAATTGAGCAATCCAAAAGATCACATGGTTGGTTTGCGTTATGCAGGTTTGTTGTATGGAAATGTTGAGGGAAGTGTTTGTATTAGCCGTGGCATTTACGATGCGAACGATGTAATAAAAATGCTACTTGCCGGAGCCGATGTGGTACAAATGGTAAGTACTATTTATCGTAATTCACCATCAGTAGTTTCTGATATTCTCATGGATATTAATAAATGGATGGACGACAAAGGATACAAATCGCTTGATGATTTCAGAGGAAAACTGTCGCGCAAAAGTATGAAAGACCCGTTTGCATATCAACGGGCACAATATGTGGATATACTAACAAAATCGGAAGATATTTTCAAAAAATATCCGATGGTATAACAGAGTGAATTTTTCGTAGTAAAAAAAACAGGAACCGAAAGGCTCCTGTTTTTTTATGCTGTAAGTATTAAATGATTACAATCCACTAAACTCAACATCGTTGAACAGAATCGACGGTGTGCGCCATGAAGAATCTTCCCGCACATCGTTCCCAATTTCTCCAATGTTTGCCCATAAGGTTTTCATGTTTCCGGTAATGTTCATTTCTGTAACCGGTTTAACAAGCTTGCCATTCTCGACTAAAAATCCTTCAATACCATACGAGAAATCACCGGTTGATCCATTGCTGTTACCACCGTTAAAACCGGTAACAAAAATTCCTTTTTTAACCGAGGCAATTAATGCGTCGAGGTCTTTATCGCCGGCTTCAAAAACGAGGTTGGTTGTAGAGCCGCTATTAGGATCCATTCCCAGTTTTTTGCCGTAATAGGTGTCGATGTAGTATCTTTTCAAAACGCCTTTTTCAAAAACCTTACTCTTTTTGGTGGCAATACCTTCGCCATCGAACAGGCGCGAACCACGGCCTCCGATAATAAACGGATCGTCGGTTAGTGTTAATTTCTCCGAAGCTACTTTTTCTCCGAGTTTATCGATAAGGAATGAATTTTTTTGCTGGATAGCCGACCCGTCAAGTGCATTCATCAGCGGGCTGAAAATTCGACTTACCACACGATTTTCAACGATCATCGGCATAGTTCCCGATTCAATTTTTTCAGCACCAATTTTATCAAGTGCTCGTTTTAGTGCGGTTGTTCCGGTTCCTGTTTTTTTCAGGTCATTGTATTTTATCGAAGTTTCTCCCCAGCCAAATTCAGGGCGGGCATCGCCATCGCCTTTTACTGAAACGTTGGTGTATATGCCAAAGTACGAGTTGGCTGTGTCTCCCTCGAAACCATTGCTGTTTACCATTACGCGCTCGTTCAAGCCATCGTAGTAACTACTGGATACCGATATAATACGCTCGTTACTTCCCAGAATTTCTTTCTCGGCAGCAAAGGCAGCCTGTATTTTTTCTTCCGGATCAACGTTCCCAAAATTTTCATCTAACGACCCCAAATCTTGTCCGTTACCTTTGTAATACAATTCAGGATCGGGTAGTGTTCTGAATTCATCTTCCGAAAGGTATTTTGTGCCTTCGATAGCTTCTTCAATAAACCGTGCCAGGTCTTCTTTATTTAGGCGGCTGGTGGAGTGCGATGAGTATTTATTGTCGACAAACAAACGAATAGACAAGTTGCTTTGCAGCGCCTGTTCCAGTTTGTCAATTTTTTCTTCGCGCACTTCAACACTGCTACTTTGGTTGTTCGATATGTTTACGCTTACCTCCTGGGCTCCGTTCTCCAATGCATGATTCATAGCCCATTTTGCCAATGTATATTTTTCTTCTTTTGTCATTGTTTTAAAATTTAAACATTAAACTCTGAATGCGCTATGCATTTGTTCCTCCAACGGTCATCTTCTTCACCAAAACAGTTGGCAGGCCAAGTGTTACCGGAACCGATTGTCCGTCTTTTCCACAGGTCCAGGTGCCGCTGTCGTTTTTGTAGTCGTTGGCAGCCATCGAAATATCGGCCAAAGCCTGAGGCCCGTTACCAACAATATTAATGTCTTTGATAGGAGTGGTGAGTTTGCCGTTTTCGATAATGTAACCCGATTTTACAAAGAAGGTAAAGTCGCCGGCACCGATTTTAACCTCGCCATTGCTGAAATTGTCGACATAAACACCGTAGTCAACCGCAGCAAAAATCTCTTCGGTGGTGTGCGGACCATTTTCCATGTAGGTTGATCGCATTCGTGGAATTGGCATGTGACGGAACGATTCGCGACGTCCGTTACCTGTTGGTTCAACACCATAATATTTGGCACTGATTCGGTCGTGCAGGTAGCTGTTTAAAACACCGTCTTTTACCATGTAGGTTTTTTGCACATCGTTTCCTTCATCGTCGATGTTAATGGCACCGCGGTCGTTTGGCAGCGTACCATCATCGATGATATTGATAAAATTCTCGGCAACTTTTTTGTTCAGTTTGTCGCTAAAAATAGATGTTCCTTTTCGGTTGAAATCGGCTTCAAAGGTATGGCCAATGGCTTCGTGAAGTAAGATTCCCGAACCTCCGGCTCCTAAAACTACAGGCATTTCACCGGCTTTGGGTTTTCCGGCTTTAAACAGCAGATTGGTTTTTTCAACGGCTTCGTTAGCCAGTTCTTCAACCAAGTCGTCGGAGAGCCATTCAAAACCACGGCGAACCGATCGTGCAGAATAAGCATTCTCGATTTGTTCACCCTCTTGCATAACGCAAACTGCATAAAAGCTGACCATTGGTCGGTAATCGTAAGTAAAGCGCCCTTCCGAGTTGTAAAACATTACGTAACTGCTTTCGTCGCTCATTCCTGCATTTACTTTTATTACCTTTTCGTCGAGGCCAAATATTTCATCGTTTACCTTTTGTACAAAAGGCACTTTGTCTTTCACCGAAACATCTTCCCACTTTTTCGAAATTTTGTAATAGTTGGCGGGTAGTTTTTCGTTGTAATCGGCAGCATTAAAACTGGGGCTGCTGTTGGCAATGTTGGCTGCCATTTTCGCGGCATTTAGCATGTCTTCGAGGGTAATATTTTCGGAATAGGCAAAACCGGTTTGGTCGCCTTTTAGCACCCGAATACCAACTCCAAAGTCGATGTTGGAATATGCGCGGTTTACTTTTCCGTCTTCAAGCGCCAGGCTGTTGGAAATTTTGTGTTCAAAAAATAAGTCGGCATAATCGCCGCCTTTGCTCATAGCTGTTGCAATAACTTTTTGCAACATTTCGGTAGTCACTTCAAAATGATCTAAATAACTTTTCACGTTTGCTGAAATTTGTACGTTTTGGCACGATTGCACAAAGGGAGGTAAAACCATACTTCCCGCTGCAAACATACCACTTGTTTTAATAAAATCACGTCTGGCAATTTTCATAGTGCATGTATTGATTTTCAATTTTTAAATGTCGTTTTTGCTTTTCCCAATCAATTGGTAGTGCTTGAGCCACTAAAATTACATTTCCTTATTAACATCTCCAATAGGGAACGATGAAAAGTGATAAACATGGGGGTGAGTATTCGATTTGGGGGCTTCATGGCGAAAAAATGGAAATTTCAGAGAGGGGGGTGTTAATAATTAATACATTTTTTATTAAACATGAAGAAATTTTGTGGGGGTATCGTTAATTTTGGGGTGTTTGACAAAAATCTATATTCAATGTAAATTTTGTATTAATTTATTACATTTTGTTATAAATATGCTTCAGTAAGTTTCATTTAAGCATATTTTTGTGGGAGACAGTTAGAAAAAATCTTTTTTAAAATAAAATTTATTACATCATGAAATCAAAATTGGAATACATTTGGTTGGACGGAAGTGTACCAACTCAGCAGCTTAGAGCTAAAACACGTGTAGCAGATAATTTTAGCGGTAAACTGGAAGACTGTCCAGTATGGTCTTTCGATGGATCTTCAACTAACCAGGCTGGTGGCGGTGCTTCTGACCTTCTTTTGAAGCCTGTTTTCATTTGTCCTGATCCGGACCGTAAAAATGCTTACCTTGTTTTAACTGAAGTTCTAAATCCTGATGGAACAGCTCACGAAACCAATGGTCGCGCTCATATCGAAGAAGAAGATGAAGATTTCTGGTTTGGTTACGAGCAAGAGTATTTCCTTTATGATCCACAAACTCGTTTGCCTTTAGGTTTCCCTGCAGGAGGTTTTCCTGAGCCACAAGGACCTTACTACTGTGGTGTAGGTGGTTCTAAAGCTTTCGGTCGTGCAATTGTTGAAGAGCATTTCGATCTTTGTTTGGAAGCTGGTTTGAATGTTGAAGGTATTAACGCTGAGGTTGCTGCCGGACAGTGGGAATTCCAGATTTTTGCTAAAGGTGCACACAACGCTGGTGACCAAATTTGGATGGCTCGTTTCCTTTTAGAGCGTACTGCTGAAAAATATGGTGTTGATGTTGAGTGGCATCCAAAACCTCTTGGAAAAGACCTTGACTGGAACGGTTCAGGTATGCACGCAAACTTCTCTAACGGTTTGATGAGAACTTGTGGCGACGAAAAAGTATTTACTGCAATTTGCGAAGAATTCGGTAAAAACATTAAAGAGCATATCGATGTTTACGGTGCATACAACGATCAGCGACTGACTGGTTTGCACGAAACTCAATCAATTCATGAATTTAGCTATGGTGTTTCAGACCGTGGTGCTTCTATCCGTATTCCTGTAGGAACTGTAGAAGATGGCTGGAAAGGTCGTTTGGAAGACCGTCGTCCTTCTTCAAATGGTGATCCTTATAAAATTGGAGCAAGAATTATTAAAACTGTTCATGCTGCAAAAGTTTAAGATATAATTGCAAAATAAAAAAGAAACTGTCCTTATTGTAGGGCAGTTTTTTTTTGCTCAAATTTGTCGTCGCAAAATTTTAACCGATGCTTGAGAAACAAATTGAAATAAAACATCACTTGTTTGAGGAGACTTCGCATTCGCCATCGTTAATTGATATTGTTGGTGAAGAACAGCTGGACGATGTAGTGGACTTTTGTTTCATTGAAAATCCTTATTTCCCCGGAGAGGCCCTCCTACAGAAGCTTCAGGATAAATTACCCGAAGTAATAAAAGCTTATCCTTCGAGCAATCCGAAACTTGCGCAGCAGGATTTAGCTGCCGTTTTGCATGTGAAACCCGACTACCTGGTTTTAGGAAATGGTGCCACCGAACTGATCACGATTATTCAAAACAATTTTGTTGAGGATATGGGAATTCCTGTTCCTACTTTTAGCGAATACATCGATAAGATTCAGAACCTGGAAAAGGTGAAATTATTTCAGTTACCTGCTGATAAACAGTATCAGCTGAATTTGGAAGAATATGCCGATTGGCTGGTTGACGAAAAAATTTCTTCGGCACTAATTATTAATCCCGGAAATCCAACGGGGCAGTTGCTTTCGGTTGAAAAAATAACCAACTTTTTAAACCGCATGAAGCATTTAAAACTGGTATTGCTTGATGAGTCGTTTATTGATTTTGCAGGCGAAGAAATTCCAAGTCTCATGCCTGTGGTTGAACAGTTTGATAACTTGATAATTGTGCGCAGCATGAGTAAACATTGTGGTGTGCCGGGGTTGCGATTGGGTTATTGCTGCACCGCCAACGAATATTACCTTAAGCAAATAAAAAATGCATTGCCTGTTTGGAACATAAACACGCTGGCCGAGTACTTTTTAACGCAGCTAAAGTATACCGATGTTGAATATCACAAGGCTCGCAAACATGTTATTTCAGACGTGCGGAAACTACACGTTGATTTGTGTAAAATTGAAGGATACGAGGTGTACCCGTCAAACAGTAATTTTATTTTGCTGAAAATAAAGTTTGAGATGAGCGCATACGATTTGCAAATGAAATTGCTACAGGATTTTGGCGTGTACGTGCGCGATTGTTCCAATAAAATCGGGCTCGATAATAAACACATCCGAATTGCATCAAAAGGGCGTGATAAAGATCAGTTGCTAATTCATGCGCTGAAAACGGTTGCGGAAGAGTTATAAAGTGAACTTTTAGTTTATAGTAGTAGTAGTCAGTTGTCTTAGAAAAGAAAATTTGTTGCCAGATGTTGTTTTCGGTGAAAATGGGCGGAAAATCATTTTTTTGCTTTTTTGCAATGAAAATGACATGAAAAAACAGGTGGGCACTTCATTTTCGCTGCAAAAAGCTTCACGAAATAGTTTTTCATTCTTTTTTCGTCGCAAATGCCATCAAAAAATGAATCGGCGCATCATTTTCCTTGAAAAAGGCCTCACAAAATAGTTTTTCACCTCATTTTCCTTGAAAAAAGCTTCACAAAATAGTTTTTCAATTCATTTTCCGCGAAAATGCGTTCGCAACTTGCTTTTGCTTCTTTTTTCGCGGAAAATGATCTCCAAAATATGATTTCGCAGCTTTTGCCCGTTCGTGTATGAGGAGTTATCTTTATTCATTTACAGGCAGGAAAGCAATATCTTTCTACATGTTACGAGTTTAGTACATCCGGTATTTAGTCCCTAAATACTCGTTAAAAATGAATAGCTGCCGAGTCGCAAATGTAAGTAGGAATAATTCCCGAGCTACCAATTTTTATTTTTGCATTGTCGGGCAGCGTATTTCCCGAGAGCACAAGTGCGGTGTCGAGACCAAATTTGTTTCCCCCGATAATATCGGTAAACAGCGTGTCGCCAACCATTAAAATTTCTTTTCGTTTAATGTCTGGTACATCAACCATTGCACGTTCGTAAGCCAGTAAAAACATTTGGGCATCTGGCTTTCCGAAGCGAATAAATTTTTTGCCAAGAATTTGCTCCACCAGATCAGCTAATCCACCAACAGCCACGGAAATATCGTTTTTGTTAACCGGATAATTTTTATCGGTATTAGCAACAATTACGGTCATGTTTTTATGGCGAAGCAGGTTAATGGTTTTGTCAATGTCTTTGTTCCAGTCAAAACCTTCGTCGTCTAAAAAGGCAAAAGATTTAATGTGTTCCAGATCATTCAAATCGACATCGCTAATGGCAATTGTATTTTGGCCGGCTATTTCAAGATAGTGCGCTGATTTTTTTGTTCCCAGATAGGCTACTACTTTACCGTTTGCCAATTTGGTTTTAAAAAATTCCATAGCCAACATCCCCGACGAAAGAATTTTATCGGTAGTAATATTCAGCATTCCTCTATCCTGGTACCACCGCGCCAGTTCATCAGGACTTCGTGACGAGTCGTTGGTTAATATGTAATATGGAATGCCTTTCTTTTCCAGGTAGGCAAAGGTCTGTTCAATTCCCGGAATAAGGCCAGAATGGTTTTTTAATACACCAAAGGCATCAAAAAACACGGCTCGGTAGTTTTGCACTACACTTTTAAAACTTTTTGTTCTCATATTATTGCAGCATCAGAGTTTTAATGTTTTCAAAATTTTCTCTACCCGGTATTTGGCTTCCATGGCAGGGAAATAAGTATCGTAGGCTTCTTTAATCAGCTTGGTAGAATAGTATTTTCTGAAAAAGTATGGCCCGTCTTTAATTACATAGTTTAAAATAAAAAAGCGATAAACTTCTTTAATTAAATATACTTCGGGTGGTGTTAGCGGAAAAACTTTGTGATATTCTTTCAGAAAAAGCATAAAACGATCTTCCATCAGGGTGTCGACCTTGTAGCTGAAAACGGTGCGGTCGCCAACATCGGAAACCACGCGGCTAAAAAAGTAAAAGTCCATTACACGCGACGACATTCGGAACCAGTCGTAATCCCAGCGCGAATAAAACTTCCCATCGCCGGTTATCGAAAAATTGCCAATATTCCAGTCAACCAAAACGGGTATGGTTTCAATTTCGGTATTGTAGTTTACGCGGTCTGCATTTTCCAGAAAGTGGTCGGCATGACGAAGAATCAGATCTTTGTGCGACTCGTACATATCTATTTCTTTCTTATGTATCGAGCGTTTTAGCTTCTGAATATCAGTAATTACATTTTTTGAGGAATGTGGCAACTGGTTCGACACGTTGGTGCACGCTTTATGAAAACTTGCCAGCTCGCGCCCCAGTTTTTTTATGTGTTTTTCTTCCAGCCGGCGGGGGAGTTTATTGCGTATTTGAATGGGATTGTAGAATACCACCCAGGCACTACGATTGCGTTCGTGGTAGCGGTATATATAAAGTTCGTTGCGTTTTACCAGCGATTGTGCCAAAAACATTTGATACGGGAATTCGAGGTTGTTTGCCAGGTTATTTATGATAATGTGGTCTTCTCTGAAGTCTTCGAAATTTCCGTATTCCGATATTTTGGCAAAAACAGGCTCGCGTTTGTAAAACGATAATTTATATACATGATTGGTGGAAACTTTGGCACTTACATCAAAAACACCTTTTATCTCGTGTCTTTCGCCATCAAATTCCTTCCAGGCAAATTTGATTATTTCTCCATAATCCAGTTTCTGCATCATCTTTTTCTTGTTTGTGTCAAAGTTAGTTGGTTTTGCTTTGCGCTCTTCGTGTTGTTTTAAATTATTTCGAAATACCTTTTCAACTCCCCCTGTGGATCGCTGTTGTCGATTTGCTGGCATTCCCATTCGCGGGTTAGCGTGAAATGTTTTACAAACTCTTCGCCAAACAGTTCGTTGGCGATTTCCGATTCGGCCATCTTTTTTGTTGCTTTTTCCAGCGAACCGGGCAAAATGCCATTCCCGGTTTCCAGATAACCATTTCCGCTGGTGGGGGCAATTTCCAGTGGTAACTTATTTTTTATGCCGTAAAGTCCGGCGGCCAGTGAGGCTCCAAGTGCCAGGTAGGCATTGGTGTCCGATCCTGGAACGCGTAATTCGATCCGGGTAGATTTTTCGCTTCCCGGAATGGCACGAACTGCACAAGTACGGTTGTCAATTCCCCAGGTAAGTGTACGGGGGGCCCAGTCGCCACCACTCAGGCGTTTATAACTATTCGGATTAGGCGCAACCATGGGCAGTATTTCAGGCAAACATTTTAACAGACCGGCAATATAATGTTGCATGGTTGTACTTATGCCATTTCCCGAATTTGCCTCGAAAAATAAATTCTGCTTTTTGTCTAAGTCCCACAAACTTTGGTGGATGTGCCCGCCGCAACCTGGAAATTTTTCACTCCATTTGGCCATAAAAGTTGCCACAAAATTGTGTTTGTAGGCAATTTCTTTCACCGCCGATTTAAACAGCAAGGCTTTGTCGGCTGCAGACAGAATTTCATCGTGAATAACAGTGGCCTCCACAACGCCGGGGCCAGTTTCGGTGTGCATACCTTCTAGCGGAATGTCAAACTGCTGAAGCAGCTCGAACAGATCGTTAAAAAAGGGTTGGTTAAGCGAAGTTCTTAAAATTGAATAACCAAACATTCCCGGAGTTATCGGGCATAAATTTTTATAATCTGCTTCGGCAATTTCGTTGGGCGTCCCCATAAAGTTAAACCACTCAAACTCTTGCGAGAAGATAGGTTTAAAACCCATTTCTTCGCTTTGGGCAGCAATACGTTTTAACAAACTACGCGAACAAGCGGCATCGGCATACTTCGGGTCGTTGCTAAAATCGCCTAACAAAAAGGGTGTGTTGTCTTCCCACGGAATCTGGCGGTAAGTTTCGGTGGCAATACTGGCCTTGGCATCGGGGTAGCCGGTATGCCATCCTGTGAGCTGGCTGTTTTCGTAACATTTGTCGGCGCAGTCCCAGCCAAATATTACATCGCAAAATCCCAGCCCGCTTTCCAGAGCACTCAAAAACTTATCTTTATGTATGTATTTGCCCCGCAAAATCCCGTCGATATCTGCTACGGCAAACTTTATTTTTGTGAAATCTCGTTCCTTTATTTTGGTCAGTATCTCTTGCTTTTCCATTGCTAGCATCAAATTTGATTTAAAATAAACGATGTTTGAGGAAATAACAAATTACGCTTTACTACTTTTTGTTATTTGTGGTATTAAAACTAGAGGTTGATGTTGGGGAAAAATGGAAATTTTCCAGAAATACCCCTTTTTTAATGCGGTTTTGTTAAATTTCTTCTTAAAAATTGTGCAACTAGCATGATAAATATCAGTATTGCGCAGGGAAAATGTTATTTTTACAGGACAGACAAAAACAACAGACTTAAATAAAATTAATCATGGCACAATTTAGATTTAAGGCACTTGATGAGGTGCTTAACCGTAAGCCGGTAGAAATCGAACGCGAAGATAATCTGGTTTCTGATTATTACGGGATGTTGGTTTTCGATCAGGCAAAGATGAAAAAGTATTTGTCGCGCGAAGCTTACAAAGCGGTTACCGATGCGGTTGAACGGGGAACAATAGTTGACCGAAAAATGGCTGATCAGGTAGCTCAGGGAATGAAAGCCTGGGCGATTGAAAATGGAGCTACCCACTACACGCACTGGTTTCATCCGTTAACAGATGGTACCGCCGAAAAACACGATGCATTTATTGTTCATGGTGCCGACGGAGGTGTGATCGAATCATTCTCTGGTAAATTATTGGCACAGCAGGAACCTGATGCTTCGTCGTTTCCAAGTGGCGGAATTCGGCAAACTTTCGAAGCCAGAGGTTATACAGCATGGGATCCTTCTTCTCCGGCATTTATAAGCGAAACCACTCTGACAATTCCTACTATTTTTATCTCGTATACGGGGGAAGCACTCGATTATAAAACACCTTTGCTGCGTGCTTTAAATACAATAGACAAAGCTGCTACCAGCGTGTGCCAGTATTTTGATAAAAATGTGTCGCGCGTAACAGCTAACCTGGGATGGGAACAGGAATATTTCTTAATTGATGAGGCTTTGTATATGGCGCGTCCCGACCTTGTATTAACTGGGCGAACGTTGATGGGACACGCATCATCAAAAGATCAGCAGCTGGACGACCACTATTTCTCATCCATTCCAACGCGCGTAAACAAATTTATGCAGGATGTTGAGAATGAAGCCTACAAACTTGGTATTCCGGTTAAAACACGTCATAACGAGGTGGCGCCAAACCAGTTTGAGCTGGCCCCGATTTACGAAGAGGCCAACCTTGCCAACGACCATAACCAGTTGTGCATGGATATTATGCAGAAGATTGCACGCCGTCATAAATTTCGTATTCTTTTCCACGAAAAACCATTTGCCGGAATCAACGGATCGGGAAAACACAACAACTGGTCGTTATCAACCGATACCGGTGTGAATTTGTATTCGCCGGGTAAAAATCCGAAATCGAACCTACAGTTTTTAACCTTTGTAATTAATACATTAAAAGCTGTCTATGATAATCAGGATTTGCTCCGTGCCAGTATTTTAACGGCGTCGAACCAGCACCGCTTGGGAGCCAACGAAGCTCCTCCTTCAATTATTTCGGTCTTCCTGGGATCAGAAGTGTCAACTATGCTCGATTTAATGGAAGAAGCTGTGGTTGACCGTAAAATGACCCCGGATGAAAAAACAGCTTTAAAACTGAATATTGGTCGTATTCCTGAAATTATTCTCGATAATACCGACCGAAACCGCACGTCGCCATTTGCTTTTACCGGAAACCGCTTTGAGTTCCGCGCCGTAGGATCGATGGCCAACAACGCTTCTGCTTTAATTGTGTTGAATGCGGCAGTTGCTGATCAGCTGAAAAAGTTTAAAATTGAAGTAGATGCCCTGATTGAAAAAGGGGTGAAAAAAGATGAGGCAATTTTCCAGGTATTGAAAATGCTGATTATCGATACTAAACCAATTCGTTTTAACGGCGATGGTTACAGCGAAGATTGGGTAAAAGAAGCCGAAAAAAGAGGTTTAACCAATATCGGAAATGTGCCGGACTCTTTGGCAGCTTATCTGCGCGAAGATTATATCGACCTGTTCAAACGAAACGGAATTTTCAATAAAGCTGAAATTGAAGGAAGGGTAGAGGTTGAATACGAGAAATTCATCATGAAAGTGCAGATTGAATCGCGTGTTCTGGCCGATATTGCGATCAATCACATCGTGCCAACTGCAGTTGAGTATCAAACTATGTTGCTCGAGAATGTAAAAAATCTGAAAGAAGTATTCCCGGAAGAAGAATTTCAGTCGCTGGCGGGTGGCAGGTTAGAACTGATAAGGGAAGTGGGAGGCCATATTTCTGCTATTAAAGCCAAACGCAAAGAAATGATTGCTGCCCGTGCAAAAGCGAATAAGGTTGAAGATGTGGTTGAGCGATCAAAAGAATACGATAAAAAAGTGCGTCCTTTCCTGGACGAAATTCGGGATCATATCGACCGGCTTGAGTTGATTGTTGACAACGAAAAATGGCCGTTGCCAAAGTATCGCGAGCTGCTTTTTGTTCGATAAGAAGAATTTTACAATGCAACATAAAAGACTTCCTGATTTTCGGGAAGTCTTTTTTTGTTGACGTTATACTTAAGTAACTAATAATTCGTTTGATAAAAGACAAAACACTATTTTTGAAATAGTCGGTAAAAAAATTTTACTTTTATTCCCCGAAATTGAATGGGTATGAAGCAGGTTAAACTAGCCGTTTTTATTGTTATAATCATATTTTTAAGTGGTTGCAGCTCTACCAGATACGGGCGTGATGCTACACTTTCGCATGATATTGGCGAATATTACAAAGCCATTGAAAAATACCGTAAGGCCAGAAAAAAGGAGAAGAACAGGCAGAAACGTATTGAATATGCGTATGAATTGGCAGAATGTTACCGGGCAATCGGTTTGTATGATTATGCAGCCCAGAATTACAAATTTGCCATTCGTTTGGGGTATGATGACACGGAAGCATTGTTGCATTACGCTGATATGTTGCGTATTACTCAAAAATACGAGGAAGCTTACGAAACTTACCGCACTTACCTTGATTCCGTTCCGGGCGACCAGCGTGCTTTAGATGGTGTTGAAGCCATGCGAAAAACGCAGGAGTGGGTGGCCAATCCTACACGGCACATCATTAACCCGATAAAAGAAATTAACTCTCGCGAAAGCGATTTTGCTCCTGTTTTTGTTGGTGGTCGCGATAACGAAATACTTTTTACTTCATCAAGAGAAGCTTCTACCGGCAAGAAGGAGAGTATGATTACCGGGCAAAAATATACCGATATTTATCGTGCAACCTTTGGTATTCAACGTCAGAAGTGGGAGAAGCCAAAGTTGCTGGATGAGAGTATGATTATTAATACCGGAGATGAAGAAGGTGCTGTTACCTTAAGTTCAAGCGGTGAAGAAATGATATTTACGCGTTGCCGTTACGATAAATCGGAGCCCATGGGAGCTGAATTATACTCCACTTCGCAGTCGCGTGGTTCGTGGTCGAGTCCGATAAAATTGCAAATTGTTGGCGATAGCATTATTGCTGCTCATCCCGCACTTAGCCCCGATGGAACGGAGATTTATTTTGTTTCGGACATGGCCGGAGGACAGGGGGGAAAAGACATTTGGAAAGCATCGGTTAACGGCGGGTCTTTTGGAAAACCGGTAAATCTTGGTCCTGCGGTAAATACTTCGGAAGACGAGATGTTCCCTTTTGTTCGCGATAACGGAGATCTTTATTTTGCCTCGAATGGGCACATTGGGCAGGGAGGTTTTGATCTTTTTCATGCATACAAAAACGACGATGGAATATTGGTGGTTGAAAATATGGGGTCGCCAATGAATTCGCCTTCCGACGATTTTGGAATTGCATTTGTAACCGGCGAAAACAAAGGTATGTTTACTTCCAACCGGAAAGGATCGCGTGGCGATGATATTTACTCATTTGTTGTTCCTCCGAAAGTTTACCAAATAGAAATTGATGTTTTTAATAAAGAAACGGCTTCGCATTTGGATGGATCAACCATGCGTGTTATTGGGACTGACGGTACCAACCTGAAAGTGCGTGCCCGCGGCGGCAAGTTTAAAATGAAATTGAAGCCCGAAACTGAATATGTTTTTGCGGCGTTTAAAGATGGTTATTTGCGCGATAAAGCGGCAGTAAATACCATTGGACTGGAAGACAGTAAAGATTTTCGCTTTACGATGAACCTTACCCCAACCGATGCGCCGATAAAAGTTGACAATATTAACTACGAATTTGGTAGCTGGGAATTACTCGAAAGCTCGAAAACTGCACTCGATACTCTGGTTCAGATATTGGTTTTTAACCCAACTATTACCATTGAGTTGATGGCGCATACCGATTATGTTGGCAGCGATCAGTTTAACTTCGATTTGTCGCAAAAACGTGCACAAAGTGTGGTGGATTACCTAATTGAAAAAGGAATAAACCCGGATCGTTTGGTTGCAAAAGGTTATGGCGAAACCTGGCCCAAAACTGTAAATAGGAAATTGGCTAATCAATACGATTTTTTAAAACGTGGCGATGAGCTAACAGAAGAGTTTATCATGAAATTGCCAGAAGCACAGCAGGAAATTGCCCGTGGGATTAACCGACGAACTGAGTTTCGGGTTCTGTCAACCGATTTTATCGAACGATTCGATGCTGAGCCGGAAGGTTAATTGTCTTCGTTTGGTTCTTCTTCAGTTTCTTCTTCCTGTATTGGTGGTTTAACAACCTTTCGGGTAGAATAATAATCTGTGTGGTACATTTTACGTCTTTTTCGTTTTTGCACAGCCTTCTCTATGGCTTTCAGCGGAACACCCAAAATGGGTAATAAACTAATCGAGGCTGCTTCCGTTCGCATAAGCCGGTTGTGTTCGGTCATCATCGTTGTGGTTGGATCGCTCTCCGGTTTCATTTTGTTATACTTAAGAGGTTGGAAATCTTTTAAAAAATCAAGATTTTTCTGGGCGCGTTCCAATTTTGTTTTTTGCTTCGGGCTAACCAGTACCTCGGGAATTTGTACATCTTCTGATTCCATCTTCACAATGGGATTTTGCATCAGATTATACACCTGAACCGATATTCGGAAATAGGAGATGTGCGAGAATATCAACGAATCCTGAGCACATACAGCAAGTTTAAAAACTCCATTGGATCTCGTAATGTCTTTTTCTAAAGTTCGTGGGTTAATTACATATACATCGGCAATTGGAAGCCCTTCGTTGGTTACTGTTTTTCCTTCGATAATGAATGTGGAGGAGTCCTGCGCATAAACATTAATACAGCAGGTGAGGGTTAACAGAATGGTTAATGTTTTCATCTAATTAAAGTTGTTCGTTTTCTAAGGAATAAGATGGAACTCGCATGAATTTAATGATTCGACTAGGTGTGGAAACTTTCTCATGCTCGTTTCATACTATTAAAGTTGTTTGCTTTTAGCGGTATAGTATGTAACTCGAACGCGTTTTAATAACCCTGTTGGAGGCAATACTTTGCATGCTTGTTTCATTTTTGTTTAGTTTTCAGTACAAAAGTCGTAAATACTTGTTTTAAGGTAACTGAAAAAAAACTAAACTATGTTAATAGATTTGTTTGAGGGAGATTTGCTTACTGCGTAGCCGGAGTGTAGGGAATACGAAAATAGAATACACTTCCTTTATCGACTGTTGAGGTAAAGCTTATATCTCCTTTTAATAATTCGATGTTGCCTTTACAGATTGAAAGTCCCAGTCCAACGCCATCGTAAAGCTCTTTGTGTTCGTTATGTACCTTTTGAAAACGGTTAAAAATGTATTGTTGTTTCTCGGGTGCAATGCCAATTCCCGAGTCTTCAATTGTAAATTTTAATTTATTATTTTCAAGCTCATACCCTAATTTTATGGTGCCTGTTTCTGTATATTTATTGGCGTTGTTGAGCAAATTCATGATCACCTTCTGAAGTTTTCCGGCATCAGTAATAATGTTGCTTTTTTCATCGCTCAGTCCTTTTTCTACTACAAACTTTATCGAATCTTTTATTATGGAGGGAAAAGCTGTATTTATTTCATCAATCATATTGTTTAGGGAAAAAGTGTTGTTGGATACTTTTACATTTCCCGATTCAATCATTGAAATATCGAGTAGCTGATTGACGATATATAGTAACTGATTTGAGCTGTTGCGAATGATGGCAAGGTACCTTTTTACTTCTTCTTCGTTAAGATTATGGGCGTTCAAAATATCAGAAAAGCCAACGATGCTATTCATCGGAGTTCTTATTTCGTGCGAAATATTTTGCAGAAATGCTGTTTTCAAATCGTTGCTTCTTTTTGCCTCCGACTCGGCCTGGCGTATTTTTCTCATGTGCGATTTTAGTAGAAAAAATAGAAGAGCTGATGTGGCTGCAACATAAAACCATCCTTTGTAGGTTTGTAGTTTGGTAAGTAGCAGGTGATCGCCGGTTATCGACAACAAAAAATTATCGGAAAAAATGACCCAAAGTCCTCCAATAATGAGGTAAAGCAGTGTAATACGATATTCAAACTTTATCTTATTCATAAAAGAAAAAAAGAATCAATAGCATTCGGTAATTATATGGGAGCTTCGCTTTCCATTACTTCTTTCAGGCGTTTTATTTGTGTCGGATTTCCCAAAACAAAAAGCTGATCGTTGCGCGAAAGTATCATTTGCGGATCGGGATTAAAAACGTAACGAGCTCCACTTATTTTTATGCCAATAATGTTGGCACCTGTTGTTTCTCGAACTTTAAGTTCGGCAATTGATTTGCCCACAAAACGTTGTGCCAGGTTCTTACATGGTACTTCTTCCAGTGTAACATCCTGCGATTTTTGCAGCAAAATATATTCGATAAACTCAACAACATCGGGTTGGTGAACCAGCTTTGCCATCCGCTGGCCTCCAATGCGTTCAGGCATAATTACATTGGTCGCACCGGCACGTTTTAATTTCATCTGGCTTTCCAGTTCCGAAGCGCGGCTTATAACGGTAAGTCCCGGGTTCATGCTTCGGGCAGTAAGCACTACAAAAACGTTATCTGCATCGTTTGGAGTAGTGGCAATTAACGCACGTGCCCTGTTAATACCGGCTTGTTCCAGCGTTTCTTCGTGCGTTGCATCACCCTTTATATACAAAAGGTTTTCGTTCTCCCGAATTCGGGATATAACATTGTCGCGTTTATCAAGGATAACAAACTTCACCTCATTTTCGGCCAGTTCCATGGCTGCCTGTTCTCCATTTCGGCCATATCCCACAATAATTACGTGGTCTTTTAATTTTGCAATTTTTTTATCCACCCTGTACGTTTTTATATAGTTAGCCAATTCTCCGTCGAAAACAAAACGCGCCATATTTGAGCCTACATACGCTAAACTACCCAGGCTCATAATAATTAAGCCAATGGTAAATATTTTTCCATCGGGGGTTAAGGGATGCGAACCAACCTCTTTAAACCCAACAGTTGAAATGGTAATCACGGTCATGTACACACTGTCGAGCAGGTTCATCCCCTCGATGTAATAATATCCCATTGAGCCAAAAATTAAAATCGAGAAAAGCAGACCTATTCCGATTTTAACGGTTTTGCTCGAAACCGCTTGAAATTTATTAAACTGTTGGCTACTTGTTGGCATGTTAGTCGTCCTGATTTTATACTGATGAAACTAATTTCACCCCTAATTGGCAATTTAAACATTTTTTTGATTCGCAGTAATAGTTTTTTAGTTGAAGTAAAGCTTGCGAATCAAAAGCAGAGCGGGCCTGAACACCCAGATCTGCCCATTTTGAAATGATAGAATTGCTTTCGGCCGGAAGGTTTTCGAGAAAACCGAGCGCGCGGTTTTTTAACTGGTGTTTGTTTTGTTTTTCGCCGTATACAAACAAGAAAGGAACAATAACATTGATTATCAGAATGTGGGCTGCTGTATCACCCAGTTCCTTGGGTTGGGTATTTTTCGATAATTTATTGAAGTTGTAGTGGGTATTCCAGTATTCCGAGGCTTTTACCTTAAACAATTGTTTCAGTTTTTCAGCGGATTCAATTTCCAGAATTTTTGAAAACAGTCCTTCCGTCTGATAAATAAGTTTCGCCAGTTGCGAAATGCGAATGGTTGGGAAATTAGACGGACGCAAACGCATAAATTTCCACAAATGGCCTTCAATTCCTTTCAGGTTGTACTTTTTGTACAGAAAAGAATATTCATCGCGAAGCCGGATAAAATAATCGTCGCCTAAAAGTTGCTGGTTTAGTAATCCTGAATTTCCAAACAATAATGCTTCCAATTGAAAAAGGCTGTTTTTGTGTTTAAGCAGCGTTTGGATTGAGAGCGATTTTGCCAGCAATTCAAAGGGAACAGCATTTACTTTAAAACCAAACATTCGTGCCAGTAGTTGAAAAAATGTCTCTTCCCAGTTGTTGTTATTTTGCTCAAGCTGATCTACAATTGCCTGAGTTTTGGTTTCCAGCCGCTCAATCATCAGTCGGTTAAAACCCAACTGCAGGAGTATTGGATCAACTTTGTGAAACTGGTTTTCGCAGGCAATCCAGGTTTGTGCATTTATCAGCTTTTGGTAGTTGTGTTTTAGTTGTTCCGGGTAATTCAAAATCAAAGTTGGAATAATTTCGCCATTACTTCTTGCGATTGTTATATCGGCTGTTTTAACCACGTGCAGAATTACATTGTCGTAGGCTTTGTCGTTCGAGTGATTGTGTTTGTCCCAGTCGGAAGCTGATTTATGGATTTCGATATTACCGGCCCAGATCGTTTCGTTTAATTTGATTTTTGCATTAAAAAAATCGGGACCGGAGTCGGTATTTTTTCGTCCCTGATCGATAATCTCCACTTGATCGCCTTCATCAGTTTGTAACTGATTTGTTGTAAAAAGCCGGTTTTGCCAAATGTATTGAAGAAATTCTTCGGGCATATCTTGTGAGTTAGCCATTTGGGAATATTTTAGTTTCCCTTAAAAATAAGGAAAATGTTTGAGATATTGGCGATTGATGGTCTTACTCCGGTTCTGGCTGTCACTATTTTCGGTGTAATATTCTTCAAGTTCACTACTGGGGGGCGTTCTTTCTTCTTCTTTGTTTAATTTGAAATTTTCTGGAAAATATCCCACAAAACAATTCCTGCGCTTACCGAAATGTTGAAAGAATGTTTGGTGCCGTATTGCGGAATTTCAATACTACCGTCGCAAAGATCCACCACACTTTGTTTTACGCCTTTTACTTCGTTGCCAAAAACCAAGGCAACTTTTTCGTTGTTGGCAGGTTGAAAATCGGGCAGCATAATGCTGTTTTCAACTTGTTCAATGGCATAAACTTTAAACCCTTCTTGTTGCAATTTTTTTACCACTTCTTCGGTGTGCTCAAAATATTCCCAGTCAACCGATTTTTCGGCGTCGAGCGCGGTTTTCCTGATTTCGTTGTTGGGAGGTGTAGCTGTAATTCCGCACAGGTAAATTTTATTAATCAGCAAGGCATCCGAAGTGCGGAATACCGAACCGATGTTGTTGCAGCTTCTGATATTATCGAGCACCACAACAATAGGTGTTTTTGTCGATTGTTTGTATTCTTCAACGCTTAAACGGCCAAGTTCTATATTTCTGAGTTTGCGCATAAATTTTTTCTTATTAATAATATTCTACCAGTTCACTGCGGCTCTTCTGAATGGTTGCGACATACAACGCGCACCGCCTCCTCCGCGTGCCAGTTCCGATCCTGCAATGGTTACTACACATTTTTTGTAATCATCAACCGATCTTTTCCCCGAAATGATATCGGTGGCTGCAACTACCTCGTAGCCGTTATTGTTCAGCTCTTCAATGGTGTGTACGTTGCGCTGGTAGCCAATTATTTTTCCCGGAGCAAAAGCTAAAAAGTTAGCACCACTGTGCCATTGTTCGCGCTCCTGTATCCACTCATCGCTGTTGCCACCACACGAAATTGGTTTTAAATCCATTCCCAGTTTTTTTAACGCTTTTGGCAGGTTGGGCATTTCTTCAATCCGGTTTACTTCGCCGTTTTCAATCTCAATGTGAATGGTTTTAAAACGGCTCATTCCAAAAATTACAGGCGGATAAACCATGCATTCATCAGTATTCAAGAAAGTGAAAACCATGTCGAGGTGAATAAACGATTCGGGTGTTTCGGGCAGTTCTTGAATGATAATATGTTGTTTTTCTTTTTTGTGCTTTTTAATGTTTTCGATGATAAAATCAATTCCCTGTGTGCTGGTTCTTACGCCGGTACCTATTACAAAAATATCGTCGCGCGCAATTTGTACATCGCCTCCTTCCACCATCGATTTTCGGTTCACCATAATGTTCGATTCGGGTTTGGCAGGGTTCAAAACGTGGGTTTCAATCTCCGGGTGGTACTTATAAATGGCCTCCATAATAACCGATTCCCGCTCGCGAACAGGATTGGCCATTTTGCCAATAAGCATATCGTTGTTCATTGCCATTGCCGAGTCGCGCGTGAAAAACAGGTTGTGTAAAGGACGTAGCAAAAAACGCTCATTACTCAGGTAATTGGTTAGGTTGTTTTTCTCCAGTACCACTCCTTCAATCAGCATTGTTGCCAGCATCTTCGCATCGGTGTCCAACATTTGCTGGCACGAGTCGATGTATTCGGTCATGCAGATTTCATTCAGCAGTTCTTTTTTTACTTTATCAATAGCCAGAATATCGGCCAAAAGATCTTTCACCTGGTAAACCTTTGATACCTTTTTTAACACACCTTCAAACTGGGCATATTCGGTTGAGGCAATCGATAAATTTAAAATGTCGCTGTACAAAGCACGCTCGGCATTTGCCGGTGTCATGTTTTCAACTTCCGAACCCGGAGTGTGGATAATTACGCCTTCCAGTTGGCCAATTTCTGAATGAACCGATGTTTGCATAATTGCGTATAATCTCATGTTTTCGAAACCAAAGATATAAACTTTGTATGGTCTGTAATTGATAAACGAATATTTCATGTGATTAGAATTGTTTATTTTCTGAGGTATCACATGGAAGGCTCACCTAAATTATGTCTTTTTCTTTGAAATTTTCCCATGCGACTTTCATCTGTTTTTAATTGTCTATTTTTATGGCAACAGATGTAACCCGTACGATTATAATCGTTCGTCGTTATGTGAAAAATTATCTCAGATTATGTGTATTCGGACAGACTTTTTGTTATACTCGTTTCGTTCTACTTTTATGTTGCTAAAAATGTTTTGATGAAAAGGTTTGTCTTTATAATAGTTTTACTGATGGGAGCGTGGCTTGCCGAAGGGCAGGAAAACGATTCTTCTGAGGTAAATATGGGCTATGTTCAGGATGGCGATACCATTATTTTCAAGAACATTAAAGAGATTCCTGTTTTCCCGGATCGTGAGTTTAAAAACAAACGAGAATACCGGCGTTATACACGTTACATACAAAAAGTAAAAAAAGTTTATCCGCTGGCGGTGAAAGCACGCGAATTACTCAAAGAATACGAACCGGAATATAATGCTTTGGAAACGAGAAAAGAGCAGCGGAGTTTGATGAAGCACCTTGAAAAAGAACTATTGGACAGACACAAAAATGAATTGAAAAAGTGGTCGATCTCGGATGGGCGGATTTTGTTAAAGCTGATCAACCGCGAAACAAAAAGAACACCATATAGTTTGATTAAAGATTTCAGGGGAGGATTTAGTGCTACCTTTTGGCAGGGCATTGCCCGGCTTTTCAGAAATGATTTGAAAGCCGGTTACGATCCTGATGAAGAAGACCAGGTGCTGGAAGAAATTGTTACTTTAATTGAATTAGGATATTATTAAAATGCGGGAACACATCCGAACTTTTATTGGCATAAAAATAACTCCGAACAAGGACGTAATTAAGTTGCTTCAGCATTTAAAAACTCGGTTTCCCAACGACCGAATAAACTGGGTTGATCCCAATAATTTTCATTTAACCTTGCGTTTTATAGGCAACACAACACGCGAACAACTGTATGAATTGGTTGACCGATTGGAGGATTTATTTTCTGATAAACCAAGATTTGAAATCACCTTAAAAGGAGTTGGCTATTTTAAAAGCAAAAGCCAGCCAACTGTTTTGTTTATTAAGCTCAACAAATCGGAAGAGTTGTTGCAACTGGTGCCGGAAATCGAGGAGCAAGTGGTTACCTGTGGTTTTGATCGCGAGGAAAAAACATTCAGGCCACACTTAACGTTAGGT